>JAFSLV010000042.1 GCA_017448245.1 Lachnospiraceae bacterium
GTATATATGTATAACAGTATGATGAAATAAATGCGCAGAGTCAAGATGTCGTTACAAACTATCTGTGGAAAGGAACAATGCCGTCTGCTGCGCGAGCTGATGCGCAATCAAAGTCGAAGACCCCAAAACAATCTTAATCCGAGGCAAGATATAAATAGCTATAATTTGCGTCAAAATAAGATTATTAAACAGACGCCATATCAAAAAACACCATATTGACGTCGGAATAAAACAGATATATAATAATCAAAGAGGGCAGACAGGCGAACCGGTGAGGGAAAAGAATGATAGGGAGACAGAAAGAAGAGGAAAAACTGAACGAGATATTCCATAGCGGCAAAGCCGAGTTTGTGGCAGTATACGGAAGACGCAGAGTCGGGAAAACATTTCTTGTAAATGAAACGTTCAAAGGAAGGATTACATTTCACCATGCAGGTCTGTCACCCATTGAGATCGAGGGAAAGGGAGCGCTGGCGGCACAGCTCTCTCATTTTTATACATCCCTGAAGTACCAGGGACTGGAGGGTGAGAAAAGACCTGAAACGTGGTTTGACGCTTTTTATCTGCTGGAGCGTCTGTTGGATAAAAAAGATGACGGGAGCAGACAGATTGTCTTTATAGACGAGATGCCGTGGCTTGATACCCCGAGATCATCATTTGTCACGGCTTTTGAGGGGTTCTGGAATACCTGGGGCTGTGCAAGAAGCAACCTGATGCTGATCGTCTGTGGAAGTGCCAGCTCATGGATACTGGATCGCCTGATCAATAATCATGGGGGACTTTATGGCAGGGTCACACACGAGATCAAACTCGCACCGTTCACCATGAAGGAGTGTAAGGCGTTTTTTGAAAGTAATGAAGTGAGATTATCAGACTATGACATCGCCCAAAGCTATATGGTGGTCGGGGGAATACCGTATTATCTGGGTTTCTTCAGGAAAGGATACAGTGTTGCCCAGAGCATTGATGATATGTTTTTCTCTAAGTCATCTGTTTTGAGGGATGAATTCAACAGGCTCTTTGCCGCAGTGTTCGAGCGTCCCGAAACGGTCAAACAGATCGTGAGATTTTTGTTTACCAGGAGATGCGGATATAAGAGAGCGGAAATCACAAAGGCGACCGGATTAAAGGAAGGCGAAAAGCTTTCGGAAAGTCTGAACGCACTGATCGCGAGTGATTTTATCCTGAAGTATGTTCCGTTCGGCCATAGCAAGCGGGATGCTTATTATAAACTGGTGGATCCGTTTTGTCTGTTTTACCTGCATTTTGCAGACAACAAGGATTCGCTGACGAGTGATTTTTGGAAACAGAATGTTTCTTCTCAAAACGTTGTAAGCTGGAGAGGGCTTGCTTTTGAGAACCTGTGTTTTCAACACGTGGCGCAGATCAAGGAAGCGCTGGGAATCAGGGCAGTAAGAACAAACGAATCCACGCTGATCAAACGGTGGGGTAAAAAAGGGATGCAGCTGGATCTGCTGATCGTAAGGGATGACAACATCATTAACATGTGTGAACTGAAGTTTTATAACAAGGAATTCGTGGTTGATAAAGCTTATTATAAGGAGTTGATGGACAGACAGGGCAGGCTTGAGGAGATGATTCCTCCGAAAATGGTCGTCCATCAAACGCTCATAACGACAGAAGGCCTGAAATACAATGCCTACAGCACAGTGTTTTCCAATGTAATTACACTGGAGGATATTCTTGCTTAAGCTGTAATACATCTATTCCCGTCAGGAGAAGAGTGTTTGCATGCAGTCATACTCCCGATGAACAAGGCTGTATTTTTCCCAATCAGCGGCGGGCTTCCCCGGTGAGGGGCAGCGTGAAGGTGACGGTGAAGATTATGTCGTCAAGTGTGGCCGTAATCTTCCCGCCCGTCTGCTCCGCGAGCTGATGCGCGATCGAAAGGCCGAGCCCCGTGGAGCTATGCGTGCGCGCGGCGTCCGAGCGGTAGAAGCGGGAAAAGACACTGTGAATATCGATCTCTTCGGGGTGAGCCACCTCGTTGGCGCAGGAAAAGACGACCTGCGCGTTTTCTTTTTTCAGCGTGAGCAGGGCGCGTGACGTGCCGTGGTCCAGCGCATTTTTCAGGATATTTTGCACAATCCGCCGGACGGATTCCTCGGCGGCATGCACGGGAAGCGGCTCCTGCGTGAAAGCGGTCTCCACCGCGATCCCCCGCGCCTCAAAATCGTCATAAAAGGAAAGCACGCAGGGCGCAATGACCGTCTGCAGATCCAGGTCGGTGAGTATGGGCGAAAAGCCCGCATCCTGCAGCCGTGCGTAGGTGAAGAGGGTTTCCAGCAGCTCCTCAAGACTCTTTGTGCGCTCCTCGATGATGCCGAGATACTTTTCGCGCTCCGCGGGATCCTCCGTCTGCTTTAAGAGCTGCAGATAGCCGGAAAGACTGGTCAGCGGCGTGCGGATGTCATGCGAGAGGTTTGCGATCGTTTCCTTCAACGCCTGCTCCTCCCTGGCGCTGCCGCGCAGACGCTCGCGCTTTTCCTTCGCGAGCGCGTTGATCTCCGCGGTCAGCTCCCTCAGCTCCGGGAAGGGGAGGTCGCCGCTTACCGTCATATTCG
The DNA here is from genome assembly GCA_017448245.1 of Lachnospiraceae bacterium. Classification (GTDB taxonomy): domain Bacteria; phylum Bacillota; class Clostridia; order Lachnospirales; family Lachnospiraceae; genus Butyrivibrio. The sequence continues at coordinate 2,586 of JAFSLV010000042.1, forward strand.
ATTCCTGCGTGCGCAAAAACGCCGCCCGCCGGCAGATGTCTTTGATTTGCCGTCTGTAGCTTATCAGCAGCAGGCTTGCAACAAATGCAATGAGTGCAAGAATAATGACAACCATTTTCCCCTCCGTGTGGTACACATATCCTGAGTCACAACCGTACCGTCGCCGGGCCCGGTGCACGCATGGTTTCCGAGGAGCGGCTTGTGTGCCATGGAGCCGAGACTACAGGCTCGGCGGAATGTCCGGCGCAACAGAGCGAGGAGGAAATCATCGTGCACCGAGGCAGGCGACTCACCGACTCATCACTCCTACGCAATATCCCTCCGCTGCATCACCACAAACGACAGCCCCGCCGCCGCGGCGAAATACACACATCCGATGATAAGCCCCCGCTGCATGACGGAAGCGTCCGCGGCAGGCATCACCTCACTGATCGCGCGGCTGAGCGAGATCACGCCGGTATCCGGCTGCGCCACATGAAACACGTGCTTCGCGATGATGTCCGTGACGCGATAGGCCATGGACACGAGTCCGCTCGCAAGCAGCACGCCCGCCGTAACGTCAAAGGCGATGCTGCGCACGGTAAAGCACAGAAAGGCGATCACGAAGCCAAAGGCGGTATGAAGCAAAAGCTGCAGTCCGAGATACTGCATGAGCCTTGCGCCGTCACTGACATACAGGATGTCGCCGAAGGCAATCCTTGCGCTGAGGAAGTCCGCCCCGTGAAAGAGGAGGAACATCACGAAGATCAGGCCTGTCAGCACAAGGAGCTTGGGAATCACGAGCTTTGCCTTTCCCTGCACATGTCCCGCGATATTGATGATATAGCGGCAGGAAAAGTCCGCGCTGACAAAGAGTGCGGACAGGATGCCGACAAAGAGCGCGAGCATCCCACCGCTTAAATCGGCCATGGCCAGGTCCCCCAGATCAACGGCACCGTTCCTGACCAGGCTTTGGTCCACGGGTGTGTAGATTCCCATGCGGACTTCCACGGGCATCCCTTCCAGATTCTCCGCAAGCTGTGCGGCATCCTCCGCGGAAAGAGAGTCCGTCATGGTGGTGGCGGTCTTCAGCAAAAAGCCGGAGCTGAGGCCGAAGATTAGAACAATGAGAAACATCACGCGCACGGAGCGCAGGTGCAGGGCTTTATAACATTCGGATTTGATCAGATTAAACATGTGCGGCACCTCCCGTCAGATTGAGAAAATAGTTTTCCAGACTCTCGTTTTTCACCTGTATGCCAAGGAGGGGCACGTGCCCGTTTGCCATGGCCATCGCGATATTGCCGCTGTCCGTCAGGCGTTCAAAGATGCGGATCGTATCCTTGTCGATCACCTTGTACTGCGCGATGCCGTTTTCCTCTAAGACAGTACAGGCCGCGGGCGCGTCTCCGGTTTTGAGCTCGATGTGCTCGCCGCCTTTTTCCAAAAGCTCCTGATGCGTCAGCTCCTCTAAGAGGCGTCCCTCGTGGAGGATCCCGTAGTCCGTCGCGACCTTGGCAAGCTCCTCCAGGATGTGAGAGGAAATGATGATGGTGATGCCGTATTCGCGGTTGAGCCGCTCCAAAATCTGCCGCATCTCCGCGATGCCCTGCGGGTCGAGACCGTTGATCGGCTCATCGAGCAGCATCAGATCTGGATTGCCGGCCAGTGCCAGCGCGATCCCCAGGCGCTGCTGCATGCCCATGGAAAACTTTTTGACGCTCTTTTTTCCGGTGTCACGCAGGCCCACGGTTTCCAGCAGCCTGTCCGCCGCGTCCTTTTCGCGGATGCCGAGCGCCATCAGCTTGACCGTCAGGTTTTCCCTTGCGCTCATGTTGTAATAGAGACCGGGGTGTTCGATCAGCACGCCGATGCGGGAAAAGGCAAGCCCTTTGTCGCCGGCCTCGCTTCCGAAAAGTTGCAGGCTGCCCTCCGTCGGCCGCGCGAGCCCCGCGATCATCTTCAAAAGCGTGGACTTGCCGGCACCGTTTCTGCCGATCAGGCCGTAGATCGCGCCCTTCTTCACATGGAGGCTGACCGTGTCAATCGCCCTCGTTTTTCCGTAGCGCTTTGACAGCGCCCTGGTTTCCAGAATGTAATCCATACAAACTCCTCCTTGCATCCTTGTTTTCGTAAGGGCTTTGTCCTACAAAAACCATGATAGGATGCAGGGGTTTATCAATCGCAAAGCAAAGGTAAAGAAATGTTAAAGATGTGTCAGGCGCGGGAAAGACGGAAGCCGATGCCCCAGACCGTCTCGATGTATTCCTCCTCCGTGTACTCCCGGAGCTTCTTGCGGATGTTGGAGACATGGACGTTGATCGTCTTGTCCTCGCCGATGTAAATGTCATCCCAGGCGTAGTCGTAGATTTCCTGTTTGGAAAAGGCGCGTTTCGGGTGAGAGAGCAGAAGCTCCAGGATTTTGTATTCCTGCCTGGTCAAGGAAAGCGCATGAGAGTCGATCTCCGCGGTGTAGGAGACGGCATCGAGTGTGAGCGCCTTGTGCGTGAGTTTTGTGACGGAGGTCCCACGCGCTCCGGATGCGGTTGCGGCGTCTTCCCCTGCATCGTCCGCACCGTCCTCCCTTTGCAGGGTGCGTCGCACCTGCACGCCGACGCGCGCGATCAGCTCGTCCAGCGCAAAGGGCTTGGTCAGATAGTCCTCCGCGCCCGCGGTCAGCAGATCGATCTTGCTGTCCAGAGAATCCTTGGCGCTGATGACGATCACGGGTGCCGCGGTGTGTTTTTTGATCTGCGGCAAAAGCGCCTCGCCCGCGAGACCAGGCAGCATCAGATCCATGAGGATGACACGGAAGCTGTCCTTGTGATCCCCTCCCGCCTGCGGATCGCTTGCCGTGCGTGATGCATCATCCTCCACCAGACGCAGTCCCTCCGTCCCGGAAAAGGCCTGCGTGCAGCGGTAACCGTTTTTGGTCAGGCCCTCCGCGATCATGTTGTTGATGCCGGTATCGTCTTCAATGATGAGAATATGCGGTGCAGTCATTTTTTTCTTCTCCCTTTTTTTATGCACTTGCAATCTGTATCGCGCGAATCCGGTTCAGTTCTTCGCTCTTTTTCGCTTCATCCAAACAAGTCTTCCCTACAGCACCTCAATTTCCCCCATCCTCCTGGCATAGCGCTCGCCGCTCTCCACCTCGCTTAACACCTTCTGCATGGCGGGGATATCCGTATTCAGCGTCCCCGAAAGCCTGAAGCAGTTGGAGGCGTGGTTCATGCGAAACACCGTCCCCTCGGAATCCACATGGGAGAGATACATCTGCATCTCCTTCACGCACTCTTCCGTCGTAATACGCTGAAACCGGCCGGAACGCAAATCCTCATACATCGGGGTGCCTTCCACGATCTGCAGGGTCAAAAAAGACGCATAGGCCGGCTGCATCCGGTTTGTTAAAAGGGCACTTTTCACGGCATGGGATTCAATCATTTCCCTTCCGCCAAGGCCGGAAATAAAGGTCACGGAACAGAGAATCCCGCTTTTCTTCAGTTTCTGCCCGGCTTCGGCCATTTCATCCGCGGTCATATCCTTTTTGACCGCTTTCAGTATTTCGTCATCCCCCGATTCCGCCCCGAGGTAGACCATGGCAAGGCCGTTTTCGTAAAGCAGTTTCAGTTCCTCATCGGTTTTTCTGAGTACATCCTGCGCCGTCCCGTAACTTGTGACGCGCTTTACCTGCGGAAGGAGCCTCTTTACCGCATGAAGAATCTCCAAAAGACTCTCTGTTGGGATCACCAGCGCATCCCCGTCCGCAAGGAAAACGCGGTCGATATAGGAAGCATAGCGCGAAGACGCCGCCTCTTTGATATCCGCGATGATCTCTTCCGTTTTCCGGATGCGGAATCTTTTCCCCAGGTACATGTTGCAGAATGTGCAGGTATTATGCGCACAGCCGATGGTCGCCTGGATAATCAGGCTCCTCGCCTCGCTCGGCGGTCTGTAAAGAGTCCCTTCATACTGCATATCCGTAGTTTCCCGTCTTTCTTACGCCTAATGTTACGTTACAGTATAGCATATGGACCACCCGGAACGCACATGATACGGTTCTTTTGCCGGGAAAACAACAACCGGCCGGAGATATGGTACAATAAACAAAGATCACACTTTCACGGAGGATATTTGAAAACAGCGATCGCCTGTCACTCACATCTGCTCACGGAGTTATATATGTTTCATTTCCAATCAAAGAAAAATCCATCTGTTCCGTCATATGACTACAACCCCGAAAAGGAAAGGGCTGTTATCCGTGCATCCATCTGCACCGCCGTTCAGGATATATGGGCCAAAAACATCATTGATGTGATGATTGAGATTCCTCCATACGCTGATATGAAGGATATCGCGCAGATATTAGAACAGAACAGCTTTACCGTCATGTCCTCCGAAACAAATCGAATCTCACTCAATAAGGGATATACCGAAGCCGGATTTGCGGACAAGGTATTTCATATCCATCTGCGATATGCCGCAGACAATGATGAACTGTACTCTCATTGCCTGTCACTTATCATTCTCAGATTCGGCTCTGACTTTATCAATTATATCTTTCAAGTATTGAGCAAAATATGGGTAATATTCATCTTGTAACCTTTTGATTTTTCAGTCAAAGCCTGTAACTGTATGTCGGCATTTTTCCGATCCGCACTGACATTCAAAGGAATTCTATGTTCATTATTATCACAACCTTATAATCTTATCTAATCTTTTTATGATAAATTCCTATTGTATCTTCTGTTGTAAATCCTGAGGCATTGTAAAAATTTCTTCTCCAATCATAGGAATTAACATAGCATTTTTCAACACCTAACTCTTTACATTTTAACATTACTCCATGCATCATAGCTTTTCCAAATCCTTTGCCTTGATATGGTTTTCTGGTGCTTACTGGCTCAACAAAAGCTGTTTTTGATTCTTTGTCAACATAAACAAAGCAATATGAACAAACATCATTTATATCATCTGTATTTTCATCAATAATAACACATTCGAAACTGTCTTTATACATTGGTGATTTTTTTCTTGAATTATATGCACCCATATCGTTTCTAAAATTAGTATTTTCCAATTCAGGATGAAATCCCATATGACATGCACTCCACTTATTAACTTCATCGGTATATTCATCGCCATAAAGTAATTCAAATCCCTCTGGAAGATTAACAGTAACATCTACTTCTTGTGGATAAACATAATTATCATAGTCTTCTGCCTTTTCTCTTTCATAACCATCTTGCTCAAGATATTCTCTTCTATATTTTAAACTATCATTTGCAATAATAACAAATTTAATTGTTCCATCTTCTTCTTTCTCAAATAATGGTTTACAATTTTCTTCGGCATAGCTAACAATCGATTTGTATAAATCCTCATATCCTTTTTTTACACTCATGTATATGGCATCGCCATCAGGAAGGATGCATCCTACTATTTCATTATTATCTTCCCATAAAAAGATATAATTACTTGATTTAGGTTTACCAGCATCAGTATGTTGAGTATCCATTCTAAAAATCAAATCATGTAATCTTTCTGGAAGCCATGATGTCATATTCTTATTTTCTAAATATTGACTTCTTAAGTAATCTTCAAGCTTCTTCAAATCAGCTTCTAAATTTAATCTTTTTATTTCCATTTGTATCACCTCCTTGTTCGAAAAACAAGTATACCATATCCGTGCAAAGAGGTGTATGATGAAGGAGATACACGGGGAGCGGAGAGCGGCGGCGCTTTCCGCAGGTTACACGGAGGAAGCGCATGGTATACAGAACACTCGGTAATACGGGGCTTAAGGTCAGCGAGATCGGTCTCGGCTGCGAGGGCATGGCGGAGGAGGAGTATCGCATGTGCGCCCGCCTCTTTGACGAGGCGGAAAGGCTCGGAATCAATTATTTCGATCTCTATACATCGGATCCGCAAACGCGCGCCGCGGTCGGCGAGGCGATGAAGGGGCGCAGGGACAAGTTTATCGTGCAGTCCCACATCGGCTCCGTCTGGGAAAACGGCCAGTATCTGCGCACCAGGGACCTTGAAAAAACAAAGGCGGGCTTTGAGGAAATGATGCGTCTTTTGCAGACGGATTATATCGAGGTCGGCATGATTCATTATTGCGACGCGCTGTCCGACTGGGATACGATCATCAAAAACGGCATCCTGGACTACGCGCTGCAGCTCAAAAAGGAGGGCCGCATCCGGCACATCGGTCTGTCCTCGCACAATCCGCAGGTGGCCTTAAAGGCTGTGGAGACCGGAAAAATCGAGGTGCTGATGTTTTCGATCAATCCCTGCTATGATTTGCAGCCCGCGAGCGAGGACGTGGAGGATCTCTGGAAGGACGAAGCCTACGAGCATCAGCTGACCAACATGGATCCGGAGCGTGAGCTGCTCTATGAGACCTGCGAAAAGAAGGGCGTCGGCATCACGGTGATGAAGGTCTTTGGCGGCGGCGACCTGCTGGACGCGTCCCTCTCCCCCGCAGGGAAAGCCCTGACGGTCAACCAGTGCATCGACTACTGTCTGACGAGACCTGCGGTCTGTGTGGCGCTTTCCGGCGCGCACAGCGTGGAGCAGTTGAGACAAAGCGCCGCCTACGAGGAGGCCTCCGATGAGGAGCGCTCCTATGCCGCTGCGCTCGCTTCCTTCCCGAAGATCAGCTGGGAGGGGCACTGCATGTACTGCTCGCACTGTCAGCCCTGCCCCGTACAGATCGACATCGCCTCGGTGATGAAATTCTTAAACCTCGCCCTTGCTGCGGGCGGCATCCCGGAAACGGTGAGAGAGCATTACAAGGTACTGGAAAAGCACGGCTCGGACTGCATTCAGTGCGCAGCCTGCGAGTCGAGATGCCCCTTCGGTGTGGAGGTCAGGGACAATATGGCAAAGGCCGCGGAGGTTTTCGGCTATTAGGGAGGTACGCCGGCATTCATCTTTTACAGCGGTACCCGGTGTCCTCCTTTACAGGGAAATCCGCACGAGGCGGATCACGGTAATCAGGATCGGGAGGATGACACCGCTGATAAAAAGCGGCAGAAAAAGGATGCCGACCGGCTGCACGCGCACGGCGCATACAACAAGCCGGGAGAATCCCACGGTGATGACCGGCATCAGCACGAGCATCATGTCAATGATCGCATTGTTGGCGGCGACGGGATTTTTTTTCGCGGCGTTTACGCCGAGATTGAAGCGCAGCCCCCCGCCCCGGAGGCCGAAGTGCGTGGCGGCCACGGCGCCGCCCTTGGACAGCGGACGGAAGATCATATATGTTTCAAAGATCTGCATAAACCAGATAAAGACGAGCAGCCCGATGAGAGAGCCCTTACCGTCGGTACCGGCGATCTGCCCGCGCGCGTCGTAATTGATCGGCACCTGCTCCGGGATCGAAGACCAGCCGAGCACGACATAGAGCGTCAGGGCGGATACCGCGACCAGGCACAACGCGGACACGACGATTTTCAATATGTTTCTTACCTGCACGGATTTCACCTCCTGCATATGCCAAAAGGGACGGTTCTCATTGGCTTGTTTTAGGTCAAAAGGGACGGATCTCAGATGTCTGCCCTTTCCGGCGGACAAAGGAGAACCGTCCCCTTTGACTTATATGTCAAGCTTGGGCGGTACATCGATGTCCTGCCCGACGTACTTGCCGTCTTTCTTGCGCTGTTTGACACACTCTGTCAAAAGGTATTCGATCTGTCCGTTGACGGAGCGGAAGTCGTCCTCCGCCCAGGCGGCGATGGCATTATACAGTTTTTCACTCAGGCGCAGGGGCACCTGCTTTTTTTCTGCCATGATGAACTCCTAGTAGAGCGATCCCGTGTTGACGATCGGCTGTGCGTCGGTGTTGCCGCAAAGAACAACCAGAAGATTGGAGACCATCGCGGCCTTGCGTTCCTCGTCGAGCTCCACCACCTGTTTTTCATTAAGACGTTCAAGCGCCATCTCTACCATGCCGACCGCGCCGTCGACAATGAGTTTTCTGGCGTCCACCACGGCGCTTGCCTGCTGGCGCTGTAGCATGGCGGCCGCGATCTCCGGTGCGTAGGCGAGATACGTGATGCGGGCATCGATGATGGTAAGGCCCGCCTCCGCGACCTTTTCCTGGATCTGGTTTTTGATCCGCTGTGCGACGATCGTGGAGGAACCGCGTAAGCTGCCGTCGTCCTCGAGCCCGTCGCCCGTCGTGTCAACCCCCTGTGCGACATCATAAGGGTAGAGTCTGACGATGTCACGCAGGGCGGAATCGCACTGGAGCGACAAAAACTCTTTATAGTTGTCGACGTTGAAGACGGCCTTGGCCGTATCATCGACGCGCCACATGACGGCGATGCCGATTTCGACCGGATTGCCGAGGACGTCGTTGATCTTTTGTCTGGCGTTATTGAGCGTCATGACCTTTAAAGAAATCTTTTTGCCGGTGTAGGATTTGGCGGCGGCAGCGGCGGCTTCGACGATTTCGGTGCTGTCGACATCACCGGACTGCCTCAGCTTCGTTGCGGCTGCCGGATTGACCGCGACGGAGAAGGGATGTACGTAGTAAAAGCCGTGTTCCTTGAGGGTGCCGGTGTACCTGCCAAAGAGCGTCATGACCAGCGCCTCCTGCGGTCCTAAGACCTTGAGCCCGAGGAAAGGAATAAAACCGAGAACAAGCCAGAGGATACCGATCGCCAACAGTACTCCGCCCGGGACCGTCAACAGTTGCTTTGCCGCGACGTCGGCATCTTCGCTGCGCGCAAGAAGAATGATGCCTGTGATAAAGACTGCGATGCCGATGAGGTATTCGGCGATGCAGACGATGAGCATCGTCATGCCGTTCTTGTTTTTGCTCAGGATTTTTTCTGTCATGATGGGCCTCCTTTTTGCCGCGTCCCGTGCTGGGGCGCGCCTGAAATCTTCTTGATATCATTATGATATCAAAACACAACAACCATGTCAACCTTTTTTTCAAACCTCGCGCATCGTGGTGTGTATGGCCGCCTGCCACGGTGCTGCATACGGATCTGCTTCGCTTAGCTGCGCTGAACACTCCTGCAAGCCCGAAGCTGTCATCATTTCGCACAAAGGTGCTCATGATGACCGGTCTTGCATCCGTAGCGCAGAATGCGCTGTGCAGATCGTATGACAGCCACCGGTCGCGGCGGCCATGTACGCTGTGTGCCTGCACGCCGCCGAGCCCGGTGTCTGACATGCAATCCTGCGAGCGCATTTCGCGCCACGGAGCGGAGACTACAGGCTCCGCGAGTGCCTGGCGCGACTAAGCGAGGCGGATTGCATGCAGCACCGAGGCAGGCGGCCCTTAAGGAAGCACGTGGCAGGCGGCCTTAAGGAAGCACGCAGCAGGCGGCCTTAAGGAAGCACGTGGCAGGCGGCCTTAAGGAAGCACGTGGCAGGCGGCCTTAAGGAAGCACGTGGCAGGCGGCCTTAAGGAAGCAAGCAGCAGGCGCCCCTGTATTCTTTTGACACATGCGCCCTGCTGTGTTATATATAAAGAAGGTATAGATTGCATTATGTATCAGGGGAGAGGTCCGTGGCAGTTTCCGGAGTCGGCAGCGTAACAACGGGATACGGCGTAAACTCTTATGCGTGGAGCACGATGCAGACGCTTTCTTTGCAGCGCGCACAGATCAAAAACGGCAGCTACGGCAAGCTCTTAAAGGCCTATGTCAAAAAGGTCGGCAACAAGGCGGCACTCGAAGCCTACCGCAAGACCGGTTCCACCACGGTTACGGCATCGTCGATCACCGGCACGGACACGGAAAACGATACCGCGCAGCAGACGCAGCTTCCCGCCAAAAAGGTGATCCCGCGCTCGACCTTCCTCGACGATCATCTGAAATCGATCGGAAAGCCCTCCGTATCACGGGCGACCGCGTCCGGCAAATCCTTTTTAGACAGGCACTTAAACAGCATCGAAGGCGAAAAGACGACGGGACTGGCCCGTGCGATTGCCTATGCGGAGCAAAAGACCGGACGTGCGATCAACGCCGAGGGGATGTTTGTCGATCTCGCGGATAAATATAAGGTTATCTATAACAACCAGGCAACCGCACAGAATACGGCACCTTCCGCCGTGGCGGTGGATGTCGCGGTGTAATACCACTGAGAACCGTCCCTTTTGACCGGAAACAAGCCACTGAGAACCGTCCCCTTTGGCATGTGTCAGGTTTTCCCTATACAGAAAAGAGGAAAATCCGCGACACATTTTTTTGTTACGGTATGTTACAATAAGTACCGGATAACCACACAGAGCAGTTTCCGAGCTTACGGATCTAAAACGAGAGTCATGAGCCGCAAGCCGTGCGCGGAAAAAGCCGCGCAAAGAGCCGTATGGGAAACGATACGACTTTCCGTTTTGAGAAGGAAACGTTTGACAGCGAATACATGTGTATTTGCCGCATCATTTGTCAGCCGTCTGCTTCCGGAACCGGGAGCGGATTTTTTTTACCGACAGGGAGCCGGATACCGGCACACGGCCCGTAACGGGCGGATCAGGGAAAACATGGAACTGGAAAAAGCGGTTGCGTTGCTGGAAGAGCATACAAAAGAGATCACGGACAGCTGCACGCTGCCGGTCGGAAAAGTATACGGGCATGTGCTTGCGGAGGACGTGTGCGCCATGCACAACCAGCCGCCCTTTCCGCGTTCGCCCCTGGACGGTTATGCCGTGCGCGGAGAGGATACGACAGGCGCCACGCCTTCCTCGCCCGTGACGCTTAGTGTCATCGACGAGGCGGATGCGGGACATGTCAGTGAAAAGACAGTCGCTCCGGGCGAGGCGGTGCGCATCATGACCGGCGCGCCCGTTCCGGCGGGGGCGGACTGCGTCATCCGCCAGGAGGATACGGACTGCGGAGAGGAGAATGTACGGATCCGTACGTCCGTCGCGCCCTTTGAAAACTATTGCCGGGAGGGAGAGGATTTTCGCAAGGGTGACCTGCTTTTACCCGGAGGGATGTATCTGGGTGCCGCGGAATGCGGAATCCTTGCGAGCGCGGGAAGAGAGGAAGCGCGCGTGGTTCGTCCGGTGCGTGCCCTGGTCGTCTCTACGGGAGACGAACTGGCAAAACCGGGAGATACGCTTTTGCCCGGAAAAATCTATGATTCCAATCTCTATATGATCGATGCGGCGCTGCGTTCCTTCGGTGCGGAGGTAACAGGCTCCTTTGTTACGGGAGACGACGCCGCGGCGTGCGCAGCGCTCATCCGCAAGCACGCGGAACAGGCCGACCTGATCGTGACGAGTGGCGGCGTTTCCGTCGGGAAAAAAGACATCCTGCATGAAGTGATCGAACTCCTGCCCGCCAAAAAACTGTTCTGGCAGGTGGACATCAAACCCGGCTCGCCGATGCTGGCCGCTTTGTACGACGAAAAGCCGCTTCTGTGCGTCAGCGGCAATCCCTACGGCGCCTTTGTGTCGATGCATCTGCTCGTGCGCAGGGTCGTCGCAAAGATGTCGCGAAGAAAAAATCTCGTCATGCACACCGCGGATGCGGAGATGGCAGGCATATTTCCAAAGCCGGGCAGGATGCGGCGCTTTGTGCGTGCGCACTACGAACAGGGACGTGTCACGCCGACGTCAGGCTCTAACAGCAACGGGGTCTTAAGCACACTCGCCGGCTGCAACTGCCTGATGGAAATCCCGGAAGATTCCGCACCGGTGGAAGCGGGCACCCGCTGCAGAGTGCATCTGTTGTGAGAGGCGCATGCAACAAAAACGTCATCGCCGTGTGCGGTGTCAAAAACAGCGGAAAGACCACGCTGATCGAAGCGATCGTGCGGCATCTGACGGCAGAGGGAGTGCGCGTTGCGGTGATCAAGCATGACGGCCATGATTTTACCTGCGATGTACCGGGGACGGACAGCGCGGCTTTTAGTGCTGCCGGCGCATACGGTGTGGCCGTGTTTTCGGAAAAAAGAATCTTTGTTCATAAAACCGGCGGCGGGGAGGATGAGACATACCTGCAGTCGCTCTTTCCGGAGGCGGACCTGATTTTGATCGAAGGATGCAAGGACAGCACGTATCCGAAAATCGAGGTCATCCGGAAGGAGATATCCGGGACACCGGTGTCCAATCCGGAGGGACGTTTCCTGATCGTGACGGATGATCCCGCGGCACATTTTGCGGAAGAGACCCTGTCGTTTGCGGAAACGGAGCGGATTGCCGGGATCGTATGGCACAGAGCACAACGGGAATCATGAAAAGGATATTGCGATGAAAGAAGTCAGGGTACAGGACGCGGAAGGGCTGGTGCTTGCGCACGACATCACGGAGATCATTGCCGGAAAGAGCAAGGGACCCGCCTTCAAAAAAGGACATGTCGTTACCAAAGAAGATATCCCGCATCTGCTCAATATCGGCAAGGAGCATCTCTATGTCTTTGAGATGGATGCGCACATGCTGCATGAAAACGACGCGGCCTTTATCCTGCGGGATCTCTGCAAGGGTGCGCATCTGACGGCGACGGATGCAAGCGAAGGAAAAGTGGAACTCTTTGCGGAAACGGACGGCCTTTTGAAAATCGACCGGAAAAGACTGTACGCGATCAACAGCCTCGGCGAGATGATGGTGGCATCGCGTCACGGCAATACGGAAGTGAAGAAGGGCGACAAGATCGCGGGGATGCGCGTGATTCCGCTCGTCATCGAAAAAGAAAAAATGGAACGGGCGCGCACCGTTGCGGCGGGAGAGGGCGCGATCTTTAACATCCTTCCCTTTACGCATAAAAAAATCGGTATCGTCACGACGGGAAGCGAGATCTTAAACGGAAGAATCGAAGATACCTTTACACCGGCACTTGTCAAAAAACTGTCGGTCTTTGATACGGAAGTGACCGGACAGGAAAAAACAGGCGATGACAGGGAACGCATCGCGGAAGCGATCCGTGATTTTGTCAATAAGGGTGCGGACATCGTACTGTGCAGCGGCGGCATGAGCGTGGATCCGGATGACCGGACACCCGCCGCCATCCGGGACGCCGCTCCCGATGTCATCACTTACGGCGCACCGGTGCTGCCGGGCGCGATGTTTATGCTGGCCTACACAACACAGGGAGTCCCCGTGATGGGGCTGCCCGGATGCGTCATGTACGCAAAGCGCACGATCTTTGATCTGGTACTGCCGCGCATCCTCGCGGGGGAAAGGATGTGTGCGGAGGATTTTTACGATTACGGTGAAGGCGGTCTGTGCTTAAACTGTGACATCTGCACCTATCCGAACTGCGGCTTTGGAAAGTAGGAGCGCCAAAAAAGGCAAACCGGGTGTAAATCCACCCTTTGCAATAACTGTTGATTTGCTGAAAAACGCAAAAAGGAGGAACACATGAAAAGAATTTGGAAACACGGGTTACCGATGATGCTCTCAGGCGTACTGGCGCTGTCACTTGCTGCCTGCGGTTCGCAGTCGGGAAACGCGGGGGCTGCGCAAAGCGCGGCATCCGGCGCCTCTTCCGCGGCGGACACGTCCGCGTCCGCACCGGAGGAAACGACGGAGGAACAGACGCAGGAAACAGAGGCGGAGGAGGTGGAGCTCATTATTTTTGCGGCGGCATCCATGACGGAAACGCTGACACAGATCGGTGAACTCTACAAGAATGTCGCTCCCAATGTCTCGCTGGTCTTTAACTTTGATTCGTCCGGCACCCTGAAGACACAGATCGAAGAAGGCGCGGATGTGGACGTCTTTATCTCCGCGGCACCCAAGCAGATGAACCAGCTGGATATCTCTTCGGACGCCAATGAGGACGGACTGGATTTTGTCCTCGAAGGCAGCCGCATCAATCTGCTGGAAAACAAGGTTGCGCTGGCCGTGCCCGAAGGCAATCCGAAAAATATCACGTCCTATGACGCGCTGGCGGAGGGCTTAAAAGACGGCAGCATCTTTATGGCGATGGGCAACAGCGACGTGCCGGTCGGCCAGTATACGCAAAAGATTCTTGAATACTATGAACTGGATGAGGATGCGCTGGCACAGGCAGGTGCCGTCACCTACGGCTCCAACGTCAAGGAAGTCACGACACAGGTGAGCGAGGCGACCGTTGACTGTGGTATTATATACCAGACAGACGCCTGCTCCGCGGATCTCGAAGTGGTGGATACCGCGACGGCCGAGATGTGCGGACAGGTCATTTATCCCGCGGCTGTCATGAACGTGAGCGCGCATCCGGAGGAGGCGCAGGCTTTTCTTGATTATCTGACGAGCGCGGAGGCAAAGGCCGTTTTTGAAGCGGTCGGTTTTACGGCACTGAACTGAGTAACGGGAGGTTACGTGCGGCATGGACTACTTTCCTTTATGGAATTCGCTGCGGATTGCACTGATCTCGACGACGATCATCTTCTTCGCCGGGATCGCCGCGGCGTACTATATCGCAAAGACACCGCGGCTCGTCAAGGGCATCCTGGATGTCGTATTGACGCTGCCGCTGGTCTTGCCGCCGACCGTGGTCGGATATCTTTTGCTGCGCGTGCTCGGCCCCAACCGCCTGATCGGGCGATGGGTGCTGAAGATGTTTGATATCAAACTCACGATGACCTGGTGGTCCGCGATCTTCGCGACAACCGTGGTCATCTTCCCTTTGATGTACCGCACGGCACGCGGCGCGTTTGAAAGCTTTGACGAGACACTCGCCGATTCCGCAAGGACGCTGGGATTGTCGGGCAGCTTTATCTTCTGGCGCATCCGCATGCCGGTATGCAAACAGGGAATCATCGCGGGCTGCGTGCTGGCTTTTGCAAGGGCGCTCGGCGAATACGGCGCGACCAGCATGATCGCGGGATACACGCCGGGGCGTACCGCCACGATCTCCACGACCGTGTACCAGCTGTGGCGCACCAATGATGACGCGGGCGCCTTCTTTTGGGTGATGATCAATCTGGCGATCTCGGCGGTGGTGCTGCTCATCGTCAATATGCTCGAGGGCAGCAGGAAGCGGAGGCAGGGCGCATGAGTCTGTCCGTGCACATCGTAAAGAAACTGGATGCCTTTACACTGCGCGCGGATTTTGAGACGGACGGCGGCGTGGCAGGTCTCCTCGGAATGAGCGGCAGCGGCAAGAGCATGACCTTGAAATGCATTGCGGGGATCGAGACGCCGGATGAGGGACGCATCGTCCTGGACGGCGTGACGCTCTTTGACGCGGAGAAAAAGATCAACGTCAGGACGCAGAAGCGCCGTGTCGGGTATCTGTTCCAGAACTACGCGCTCTATCCGCACATGACGGTCCGGCAGAATATCCTCTGCGGGCTGCATGCAAAAAAGGATCCGCACGAGCGGGAAGAGGTGCTTGCCAAGGTGCTGAATGAATTTCGCATCGAAGAGATCGCGGACGCTAAGCCCGCACACATTTCCGGCGGACAGGCACAGCGCACGGCACTGGCAAGGATCCTCGTGAACCGGCCGAAGGTGCTGCTGCTGGATGAACCCTTTTCCGCGCTGGATGCGCATCTCAGGCTGCAGATGCAGCTCGAGATGAAGCTGGTGCTCGACGCATATGACGGTGAGGTGGTGATGGTGACGCACAACAGGGAGGAAGCCTATCATCTGTGCGAAAGCATTGCGGTCACGGATTCGGGAAAGGTGTCGGCACTCCGGAAGACAAAGGAACTGTTCGCGGATCCGGTAAGCTTTAATGCCGCACGCGTCACGGGGTGTAAAAACATCGCCACGGCACAAAAGACCGGAGCGCATGAGATCTTTGTTCCGGAGTGGAACGTGCGTTTTACAACGGAGAAGGAGGTGCGCGATGATGTAAAGGGCGTGGCCTTCCGCGCACATTACCTGCATCCGCGTACGGAATCAAACCGGTATCCCGTGCATTTTGCGGGAGAGATGGAGCAGCCCTTCGAGTGGGTGCTGTTATACCGCTACGGGGGACAGCCGGAAGATACGGAGCCGCTCTGGTGGCGCGTGCCCAAGGACAAACGTCCGCAGACCTTTCCGGAAACACTCGGCATTGCGCCGGTAAATTTGCTGTTATTATATGAATAGGAGGAGCGAGGGGATCGATGACTGAGTTCACTCACTTTGATGACCAGGGCAATGCGCATATGGTCGATGTTTCCGGAAAGGAGGAGACCGTGCGCACGGCTGTCGCACAGGGCAGCATCCGCGTGAGCCGCGAGGTACTCGATGCGATCGCCGGAAAGAAAGTCAAAAAGGGCGACGTGCTGACGGTGGCGCAGGTGGCAGGCATTCAGGCGGTCAAGGAAAACGCGCGCCTGATTCCGATGTGCCATCCGATTCCGCTTCTCCATACGGCACTGACATTTGAAACGGAGGAGGAGAATCGTGTCATCACGGCCTTTTGCGAGGTAAAGACGCAGGGAAAGACGGGGGCCGAAATGGAGGCGCTGACGGGCGTTTCCGTTGCGCTGCTTACGATCTACGATATGTGCAAGGCGATCGACAAGCGCATGGTGATCGGAGAGATCCGTCTGTCAGAAAAGCATGGCGGCGCTTCGGGGGATTTTGTGTTCTGAGATGAGAGACAGATTTGACCGCGACATCAACTATATGCGTATTTCCGTGACGGACCGCTGCAACCTGCGATGCCGTTACTGTATGCCGGACGGTATTGAGCAGGTGCCGCACGGGGATATCCTGCGCTATGAGGAAATCCTGCGGATTGCGCAAGCGGCGGTACAGGCGGGGATCACGCGCTTCAAGGTGACGGGCGGAGAGCCCCTGGCGCGACCCGGCGTCAGTGACCTGGTGCGGATGTTAAAGGAGATCCCGGGCACCGAGCAGGTAACGCTGACGACGAACGGCGTACTGCTCGCACGTGCCCTGCCCGCACTGACGCAAGCCGGACTGGATGCCGTCAACATCTCGCTCGATACAACGGACCGGGAGCGTTTCCGTGAGATCACGGGCTTTGACGCACTGGAGGAGGTGCTCACATCGATCGATGCCGCACTGGAGACCGCAATGCGCGTCAAGCTGAATGTCGTTCCGCTTGCCGGCGTGAACGAAGAAGACTGGTTACCGCTGGTGCGTCTGGCCAGGGACAGAACGCTTGACGTGCGTTTCATCGAGATGATGCCGATCGGCTGCGGAAGAGGCTTTACGCCGGTCAGTAATGTGGACGTATTTGAAAAAATCCGTGCGGTGTTTCCCGATCCCGAAGAAGACGTCACAATACATGGCAACGGCCCGGCACGCTATATCCGGATTGCGGGGTTCAAAGGCAGCATCGGTTTTATCTCTGCCATCCACGGAAAATTTTGTTCCTCCTGCAACCGGATCCGGCTGACGGCAACGGGCGCCCTCAAGCCCTGTCTGTGTTACGGGGACAGTGTGGATGTCAGGGAGATTCTGAGGTCAATGCCGCGGGATGCGGCGGACCGTGCCCTGCGGGACGCCCTGCGGGAAGCCGTCCTTTCAAAACCGCGCGCGCACCGCTTTGAGGATACGCGTTTTATCACGGAACAGAAACGCATGGTCAGCATAGGAGGATAGAGATATGGCAAGGGTCATCGCAGTCTGCATCAGTGAAACAAGAGGAACCGCAAAAACCGTACGCGACAGCGTCCGTCTGATCGAAGGACACGGGATCGAGTATGACGCACACGCGGGCAGCTGGCATCGTCAGGTATCGCTGCTTTCGCTCGAGCAGATCGAGGAATTCCGCAAACGCGGCGCCAAAGTGGAGTACGGTGCCTTCGGGGAAAATATCATCACCGAGGGCGTGGATCTGCGAAGACTTCCTGTCGGAACACAGCTTCAGATCGGCGATGTATTACTGGAGGTGACGCAGATCGGCAAGGAGTGCCATGACCATTGTGCGATCTATTACAGCATGGGAGACTGCATCATGCCGCGCGAGGGGATCTTTGCGGAGGTGAAGAAGGGCGGAGAGATCAAAGCGGACGACACGATTACGGTGAAGGAGCCAAAGGAGGACAGACCCTTCAGCGCCGCGGTCATCACGCTTTCCGACCGGTGCTTTGCAAAGGAGCGCGAGGACAAAAGCGGTCCTGCCGCGGCGGAACTGTTACGCAAGGCGGGCTTTGATATCGTGGAAACGATTCTGCTTCCGGACGGCAAGCCGCGTCTTGCGGCACAGCTCAAGCGCCTTTCGGACCAGCGCCAGTTAAGCCTGGTCGTGACCACCGGTGGAACCGGCTTTTCCGTGCGGGACGTCACGCCGGAGGCCACGACCGAAGTCTGCGACCGGATGGCACCGGGCATCGCCGAAGCAATCAGGGCCTACTCCATGACGGTCACGCCCAACGGCTGTCTTTCACGCGCCGTATCCGGCATCCGGGGTAAGACGCTGATTCTCAATCTGCCGGGCAGTGAAAAGGCGGTGCGGGAATCGCTGGAATACATCATGAAGCCGATGCTGCACGGACTCGATATCCTGCGCGGCACGGGCGATAACTGAGGCATCAGGCAGTTGTCAGCCCTCTGAGCTGGAAAGACGAAAAGAAAGGAAAAACGCAGGAGGAACTTTTTGTTGAATTGGAGACGCGGATATGGAAGCCTGCATGAGAATGCGGTCAGTCCAAATGCGACAGCCCGTGTGACGAGATTTCGCCGCAGGTTGCGTCATAAATCCAGTCAATCACGCGCACATCATCTTCCAATCGGTCATAGACGTTACTTGAAATGATGGTGTGCTGCGTGCTGTCAGTCTCTGCGCTGATGCCGTATTCCCAGATATAGAGGCCGATCTGCGGGATGTATTTTTGTAAATCCCGCGTCATCTGAGCAAGGTCCTGTTGAAAGCGGGCGCTGTTTTCCCTGCTTTGCATCATGGCACCGCCGCGAATATAAGACTGGTATTCCTGCAGTGCGGAGTCCCTTGTGGAGCAGGTAAAAAGTATCTTCACGCGGTCTCCGCGTTTTTCATGAAGGGCACGGAGGCTGTCCAGAACAATATTGTCCGTGACAAGACGGCTGCTGATTACTTCCGGCGATTGCCACAGATCAGCTGAGGCATGATGCCAGCCGTCATATAAAAGGAGAGCGCTGTCCACGCAGGCTGTCACGTTTTCTGTTTGCGGGAAACGATCCATGACATCATCGGTTAAAAGTGCCGTCGCGAAGCCGCCCGCCGAAAAACCGGTGACAAGAATCGCTTCCGGCGCGTCGATGTATTTTTTTGCTTCTTCGACAAATGCGACGTAGTTTACATATCCGTTGTGATAAACGGTATGGTCGTTGCCGTTCTGATCCGTAAACTGATAGACACCGGTTCCGGTATGAAAATCACCCGTCCCGTATGGCAGTACAAGAAACGACCAGTTTCTGAACGGGTTTTCCTCCACCGCCGCAGAAATGCCGCCGAGTGCGACAAAGTCCTGCAGAGCCGTGTTCGGCACAAAGAACCAGTCCCCCTTTGCTGCGGTCTGTTCGGAGGTCTGCTCATTGAGACTGACACCTCCGCCAAAAAAGTAGATGACGACCTTGTTTTCACTCCCGAGACGGAATAACCCGTGCCAGGGGCTTCCGTCGGAGCTTTTGGCATCCGCCGGGGTGACCGTGTACCACTCGCCGACGGCCGGGTTTCCGGTGAGCTCAGGATACTGTACATCCAGGCTTTCCACGGCCTTTCTGATCCGTATTACCGCAACAACGATGACAAGTACGACCAGTGCGAGCAGGATCAGAAGCGTGTTACGAATGGGGTGTCTCTTTTTTGTATTCTTTGAATCCGTGTTTGTTTCCGGTACCTGCATTTCCATTGAAAATCCTTTCCTGTCTTGTTTTTGGATAATCTGTTTCTGTTGACTTTATGGTGAAACAAGTGTATCATCATTATTGCGATGATACAAGTGTAACATCAAAATGATACATTCGGCAGCAAACTGTTTCATCGGAGCAGGATACATGAATAACGAAGAGAAAAACACATACGTCAAAAAGCAGATCACGGATGCGCTTTTGACATTGTTGAAAGAAAAGCCGCTGGAGAATATTTCCGTAACCGAGATTACAAAAAAAGCAGGCGTCGGAAGAGTTTCATTTTATCGCAATTATGAGAGCAAAGAAGATATCCTTCGGGCGGAATCAGACCGTCTGATAATTGCATGGGGCCGCTTTTTCGAGCAGTCACCGGACGCATCGCCGCAAACCCTGTTTCCGTCATTATTCGATTTTTGTTTAAAAAACCGCAGGTTTTACAGGATACTTTACAAAGCGGGACAGTCCAATGTTTTGCTGGATACGATACTTCGTACGGTCTCGCTTTCCGAACATGCCACGCCGGCAGAAATCTATATGAAACAATTCTGGGCTTACGGCATATTCGGATGGCTCAATGCATGGATCGGACGCGGAATGAAGGAGTCAGGGGCGGAACTGCTGTCGTTGTTCAAACAAACCGCATGACGTGAGAGAATCCGTGCCTGCCTGGCTTTCGGAACCTGGATTCTGACGGAGAGAGCAATGAAAAAAAGCACTGGTTACAATGGTATGCCTGTTTTTCCTGACGGCCTGTGGAAACCGGACAGAAAGCGCAACACCGCAACCTTCTGCCGAAGAAATCGAATTACGGAAGGAAGAGATCGGTGACGGAGGGATACTGTCAGGCTATGATGGATGCGGATACGGACACATCGAGACAATTGAACTATGGTCTGAGAGCCACTCCTATGGTAGACTATAGGGGTAAAAACGATACTGCACGGGAACGCGATTCAATATGTGAAGGAGCATCCGTATAAAGGGAAGGCCAAAGTGTTGATCGAATAGGTTGTAACATCCCTTGCGACGAAAAGCGCGTCTATCCCTGTGGACTTTATGTCCTTGACAATCCGCCACGCGTCCTGTCACCGGCATAAAGTGTGAGAAAGACAAGAAGGAATGTATAGGAGAAAACGCTTTCATGATTGGAATTTCTATTGGGAATGACGACGGGTTCGGATGAAAACGGACATCAGACAACTGGATGAAAGCAGCATCTTCGTGTACGCGCCGGGGCTGGAGGCGGTGTTTGCTGCGTCCGCGTTTTGCGCGGATACAAAGGAGAGCCGGCTGCTGCTTTCCGGGGTGTATGAGGAAAAGACGCTGCATGCCCTGCGGAACCGTTTCCGCTATCTGACGGAGATTCTTTCCGGCATGCGTGCCGTGACCCCTCTGCCGATGATGGACGCGCTTTTGGATCTGGAGCCTGAGGAGCTTACGGCGAAACATCTGCAGAAAAGATGGATGTCGCTTTCCGTGGAGGAGCGGGTGTTCCGGCAGGGAGAGTGGCGGTATTTTGACGTCAGCAGGGCGCAACTGAAAAAGGCCGTGCTGGATGATGATGCGCTTGCCGCCGTGCTTTCGCGCTTGGAGCAGGGCGGTGTTCCCTTCCTTGCGCTTCGCGCTTTTTTAAGGGAAAACGACCGGCTGACGACGGATTTCTTTTCGCTTGCAAAGGCGCTGGACCTGCCCTGTCTCAGGCAGGCGCAAAAGGCGGCCCGCAAAGAGATCAATGCGCTGTATGAGCAGATCGCAAAGGAGCTGCAGACGGAAAAACCGCTTGCGGTCGCGGAAAAAAGGATGGGCAAGACCTTCCGCAACAGAGGCCCCTACGAGCGTTATTACTTCCTGCCCGTGCGGATGCTTGCGGGCAAGGCCACGCGTCTGTTTTTTGACAACGGCACGAAGCACAACCGGCAGATGCTTTTCCTTTCTCTTACAAGGAAGGATGTGACGGGGGATGCGGATGCCGTGCCGCCTCTGAAGGCGCTCGCGGATGCCTCGCGGTACCGCATGATGCAGATGCTTTGCGAGGAGGGTCCCCTGCGCGGTACGGAAATCGCAAAGCGGCTTTCGCTTGCGCCCTCCACGGTGACGCATCATCTGGAGCTGTTAAAGGAGGCCGGGCTCGTCACGGAGGAGCCCTCCGGGAACGCAAAGTATTTCGGCGTGAGCAGGGAC
>JAFSLV010000043.1 GCA_017448245.1 Lachnospiraceae bacterium
AGGCGGTCAGTCGGCCGTCAAACAGCAAATCTACGGAGGTTTTTCTATGTCATCTGTAACGCACGTTTTGTTTCACCCGGAGGCTCTCTCCGGCGGCACTTCTGCCACCCCGCAGCACAAATCGCTGCAAAATCTTGATGTAATTGATAACTTTCTCTTTACCACCTTGTCCTCCCTGCCAGACGTTGCGGAGCCGTTCTTTAGGATCATCCTGCGCTCTGTTTTCGGCTATGATTTTCCGGAAATCAAGGTGACCGCGCAAAAGGTCGTTCAGGGGTTGGACACCACGCTTCACGGCATCCGCATGGATGCATTCATCGAAACGCCGACGGATGAACACGGCGGACGTGCCACCATCTACAACGTCGAGGCGGAATCCCGGAAGGCGGACAGAATGTCTCTCCCGCGCCGGCACCGTTTTTACACGGGTCTCTACGATGTCGAACATCTTCCAAGCGGTGTCTCGTACAGCGCGCTTCCTGACTTTGTTTCCATCGTCATTCTCTCCTACGATCCCTTCGGGTGCGGCGACATGTTTTATGAAAGCCGGTCGCAGTTTGTGTCGCATCCCGGTCTGACATATGACGACGGTATCCGGCGCATTTATCTCTATGCGGACGGTGCGCTTAACGAGGATGCGATCCGCACCGCGGGGCTTGGCGATGGCAAAAACCTGCAAAGCGTGATAAAATATATGTGTCACTCCAAGGCAGACAACGTATCCGGCGCCGACACAAAGGAGATGAGTGTATTGGTTTCCGAGGTCAAGGCGCGCAGAGAGGTAGGAGTAAGTTTCATGCGGTGGTGGGACTATATTGAATCCGTCAAACGCGAGGTGAAAGAGGAAGCCCTTGCCGAGGGGCGTGCCGAAGGTCGTGCAGAAGGTCGTGCAGAGGCACGTTGTGCCGATGCCGCGTTCCATGTCGTCTCATCCCGAAGACTTGGCGCATCGGACGAGGACATCCTGCAGGATTTGACCGGGCATTTTGGTCTGACGGAGGAAGAAGCGCGGGCGCTTCTTGATAAGGCAGGCGTTGAAGCGGTGGTACAGTAAAAACGCTGTGTATCACATCCTTCCGATTACATGGGGACGGCCATGAGCCGTCCCCTTTGGTAACCCCGGCCGGATTATTCAAACGGCCTGAAGCCGAGCAGATAATACGGTGAGTTATACTGATTCAGCATGAATTCAGGTCGGGTTTGTTGCCCGTCCGCAGTGGGAATTGTTTCTCCGTCAGGGGCATACACGGCATATCCCGGTACCGGTGTACCGTCTTCGTATTCCCAACCCTCGCTCGCCGCCAACATCTGCGCGATCAGATCCTGGTCTTCCACGACCAGCACGCCGGTCGTCTTTTTTTCGTATCCTTCGTTGCCGCCGTCATCCGTCCCCTTCACGGATGTCCTCAGGATTGTTTTTCTTTCAGAATCATCTGCCGGATGGCCTCGACCGCGATGCGGATGGGCGGTTCCGTGTCGTGGACGACCGGATTTTCCATGCCCCTCTTTTCGCGCTCCTGGTTGGCGACGACGAGGAAAAGAGAACCGCAGCGCACGCGTAAAAACTGTGCGACCGTAAAGAGAGCGGCGGATTCCATCTCGGACGCCTTTGCGCCCATGCGAATCCACGCTTCCCATTTGTTTTCGAGTTCGTAAGAGACCGGCATGATCCCGGGATTGTGCTGTCCGTAAAACGAGTCCTTGCATTCCGAAACGCCGACGTGAAACGGCAGCCGCAGTTTCTTTGCCGCCCCGATCAGTGCAAACAACACCTCATGATCGGCGACCGCGGGATACTCGATCGGCGCGTATTCCCTGCTCGTTCCCTCCATGCGGACGGCGGCATTGGCGATGACGACGTCACCGGACATGACATCGGTCTGCATCCCGCCGCAGGTACCGACACGGATAAAGGTATCCGCGCCGCACTTGACAAGCTCCTCCATGGCGATCGAAGCGGAAGGCCCGCCGATGCCGGTGCTGGTCACGCTCACCTTTTCACCCTCGAGCGTCCCGGTCCAGGTCACGTACTCGCGTGAATCGGCAATCAATCGCGCGTCGTCAAAATGCGCGGCTATTTTTTCGCACCGCTTGGGGTCTCCCGGCAGTATCACGTATCTGCCGACCTCTCCCTTTGCCACCTGGATATGATACTGTCTGCTCGGATCCTCGCTGTAATTCATAAGCCCTTCCTTTCCCGGACGCCGTCCTCTCGTGGCAGACGCAAAAAAGACCGCGCCGCCGTGTCGATATAACTCATTGTACAACAGGATGCCTGTCTTTTTCAACGCACGCCCGTCCCCCAAAAAGTTACAATTCAGCGCTTGACCAGCGCTGAATAGTGACCCAAAAAGCACTATATCTTGTGGAAAAGAATGCATGTTCTCTTCCATTTTGCCATATTTTGTGTTAGTATACAGATGTATGAAACATGTGGGGTTTGGGACTGTTACTTCTTTTGATGACCGGCAATTGAGAAGGGCTTCGATCTACGAGCGGCGGGAAGCGCAACTGCGCCGCCGCAAGATTCTTACGCTTGCTCTTGTGATTGCGATTCTGACGACTCTGATCGGGCTTCGTCTGTTTTCGTTCCTCATGAAAAAGGATACCGCGGATCTGCCCGCAAGGGATGAGGAGCCCGCGGGCACGGTGATGCTGGAGGCTGCGCCCGCAAGCATGGCCGACGCATGGAGCGTGCCCGATGACACCGGCACCGTACCGGATGACAACCCTCTCTATACACCGGCCGTCGAAACACCGCGGAGCGAAGACGCTCCTTATTTTTTTGAAGGCTATGAGGTGCGGATGACCGATGACACCGTGATCTTTGAGAGCCGCGTGACAGACGGCAACGAGGTGGCGGATGCGGGTTCGCTGCAGGGCGCGGCGGACACGGACGATGCCCCGCTGACGGATGCCGAGACCTTCCTCGACAGTGAAGCCGCCGTCCTCATCGATCTCGACGAGGGCGTGATCGTCGCCGCGCGCAATCCCGACATGCTCATCTATCCGGCATCCATGACCAAGATCCTCACGCTCCTGGTCGCACACGAACAGCTCACCGACCGGGACGCGACCTTTACGATCACCGAAGACATCACCGCGCTGACCTTTGGGGAGTCCCTGAGTTCCGTCTTCTGGCAGGTCGGCGAGACCGTGACCGTCACCGATCTCGAGTACGGCACGATCCTGCCCTCCGGCGCCGATGCCGCGATCGGTCTTGCACGCACGGCGGCAGGGAGCGAAGAGGCGCTCGTCGCTCTCATGAACGACCGGATCGCGATGATGGGTCTTTCACCGGGTGCTCACTTTTCCAATGTAACCGGCATGCATGAGGAGGACAACCGCTGCACCGTCACGGACATGGCGATGATCCTCAAGGCGGCCGTCGAGGACGCGCATGTCCTGAGCGTCCTTTCGATGCGCGAGTATACCGCCTCCGAAACGCCGCAGCATCCGGACGGCGTCTACATGTTCAATCTCTTCCTCGACCGCACGGACCTCCATACGGAGCTGCCCGGCATGATCGTCAGCGCCAAGACCGGTTATACCGACGAAGCGCTCAACTGTGCGGCGTCCTATTTTATCTCCGATTCCGGCAAGCACTACATCTGTGTCACCGCGCTCGGCCACGGCTCGCGGCGCGTCGTCATGGACCACGTCAATCTGTACAACACCTACACGCGTTAATCACGGCAGGGTTCTCCTTCAGGCACAAAATCCCGTCGCAACGGATTTCGCGTTCATTGCGTTCACGGATGCTGCCCGCCGATCGTTCCTTCAGTTGTACTGGTAGATCACACGCGCGATGGCGTATCCGACAAATTCGTAATTGTCATAGATGCTGTAGAGAATATGGGCGATCATGCAGAGGTAGATATTCTTCGTGACCAGGTAGGAGACGGTCAGCGGAATCGCGGGGATGAGTATCACGAGAATCCCCGGCCACCATTCCACGCGCACCAGAAGGATCAGGATGAGTGACAGGATACTCGTCAGGAGCATCTTCTTTTTATTTTCAAAAGAGATGATCATGCCGCGGAAAAAGAGTCCCTCCCCGATCGGCATCAGAAACATCATGACACTCACATACAAAAACATCTCCGAGGAAGTGCGCGTGATCACGTCGATCACGCCGTCGTCCTGATAGGTCAGGATAAAAAACTGCTGCAGCCTGCGCTCCAAAAAACGCGCCAGAAACAGACCGGCAATCGTCAGCGCAAAGGCCGCCCAGAAGGGAAGACCCCGTTTGACGGACAATGCCCCTTTTGGCAGAGGCTTCTTAAAGGTCTTTGCCGCATACAGAATCAGAAGAATATAAAAAGCGGCATAATAATGCAGCACCGAGTTGGGATGCCATCTCGATCCTGCAATCAGCGCCGCCACCAACAGCAGCGGAATATACAGTTTTTGTTCCATGAACGTCTGTTTACTCATGATTATTCCGCGCACATAATATCATAAGTATTTTTACCGTTTTGTCAAGAAACCGCCGCCCGGCGCTCCCCTTCCTCCGGACACCTGTTTTTCTCAGATCGCAAGCAACTCCCTCGTCAGCTGCTCTCTCGTCTCGTCGACAAGCAACAGTTTTGCATAACGCGTATAGGCGTCATTGCCGTATTCCGTCACAAAAGAAAGCGTATCCTCCCCGGCGGAGAGCCTCGTCAAAAAGAGCACGAGTTCCTGCCCCTCGCCAAAGACACCGGAAAGAAACGAAAACGCGTGGGTCATCCGGATATCCGTCTGCGCGGCACCTTCCGCACGCGCCTCTTCTCTTTTCGCAAACCACTCCCTGACCGAAGCAAAGCTTGCGCCCTGCGCGGCGGCTTCATGCAGGGCGCCGATCACGCCCCTCGTCACATAAGCCTCGCGGTCGTCGATGAGGCGCGCCTGTTCTTTTTTGGTAAGCGTCTGCTGCAAAAGGGCCGCGGCCTGCGCGATCTCCTCCGTACAGTCTTCCCCGGGAGACTCTGTCCCTTCGCGGATCACGCGCAACACGTCGCGCACGGCAATGGCTTCCGCATAGTGTTTTCTCCACTCCCTGCAGTCCCCCGCAATCGCATCCGCAAGCAGGGAAAGGAGCGAGAGCTTCTCGTCAAAGGGGGCGCGCTGCAGCGCGGTCTTTGTCTCATCGTCCGGTGTCTGCCCCGCGAGAATCCCCGGCACATCGTAGAGACTCTTGTATTTATTCCACAATTCATAATACGTACAAAAGGCGTCCGCAATCTCCTCATCCTGCAGAAACTGCCGGATCAGCGCCCGGTTCACGGCAAGTCCCTTTTCTTCGTGCACCGTCATCACCCTTGAGAGATCCTCCCAGCCGCGCGCCGTCACGAAACGCTTGCCCTCCGGCGTCATGCGGATCGCATAGAAATGCTCCTTGCGGATTTCGAGATAGGCGGTGACGGCGCCGTGCACCGTCGCGGACAGCGCATAGCCGCGCCATGCCGCAAGATCCGCTTCGACCTCGATCAGACGGACGCGGTCGAGCGTCACGATATCAAAATCACGGACGGACGCGTTGTATTCCGGAGGATTGCCTGCCGTCACGATGACAAAACCGTCCGGTACCCGGTGCGAACCGAAGGTCTTGTACTGCAGAAACTGCAGCATCGTGGGCGCAAGCGTCTCCGACACACAGTTGATCTCGTCGAGAAAAAGAATCCCCTCCGCAATGCCCGACAATTCGATCCGGTCATAGACGTCCGCGATGATCTCGCTCATCGTATACTCCGTCACGGAGGTTTCCTTGCCGCCGTAATTACGTTTGGATATAAACGGTAAACCGATCGCGCTCTGCCGTGTGTGATGCGTGATCGTATAACTCACGAGATTGATCTGCATCTCCTTTGCGATCTGTTCCATGATGGCGGTTTTTCCGATGCCTGGCGGTCCCATCAGCAGGATGGGGCGCTGCTTTTCGACGGGGATGAGCGGCATCCCCTCCGCGTCCTTCGCGAGATAGGCGCGGACCGTATCCGCAATCTGTGCTTTGGCTTCTTTGATGTTCATGGTTGCTCCTTCATATATACAGTTTCATGGCCCAGGCGGGCACCTCACGTTCGTTGTTGTCCCTGTCCCTGTCAAATACAAAAGCCACGTCATAGGGCGGTGCCTTTTTCGGATATATGCCGTAGCCGTCCGTAAAATACAACAGTCCCCGCAGATGCGAAAGCTCGCCCTTTTCCCTGAGTGCGTGCACATGCGAAAAGACCGGACGGAAATCCGTACCGAACCCGCCCTTCATCGTGAAGCGCTCCGTATAGTGCCGGATGTCCCTGACGTCCCGGATCGCGATCTCCTCCTGCACGCGGTCGTCGCATTCGATGATGCGCACGTCCACACGGTGAAAAAAGCTCTCCTGCTGCCCAAGGATCCGTGCCGTCTCATTGAGAAAGGTCTGCACGAGCTCCCTTGCGCAGGAAGCGGAGGTGTCGATCGCAATCACGAGCTCGTCCGTCTTTTTGGCCTCGCGCACCTCGAGCTCCTCGATCAGAGGCAGATTGCCGTAGAGCGAAAGACCGTAATTGTAGAGCCCCATGTCAAACTGATCGGGGTCGGGATGCGCATCCTCCCTGACCACCGCAAAACGCCTCAGATACGTGCGGAAATCCGTGCGCCGCTCCCCTGTCACACGCAGTGTCCAGGCGAGATGCCCCGTTTCTTTGGAAGCTTCCTTTGACAAAAGATCCGTTTCCGATTTGACGCGTGCCGCCTCTTTTTCCCAGGCGTCCTTTAACAGACGCATCTGTCCGTGAAGCATGTGCTGCGGCAAAGGCGTCTGCTCTTTTTCATCCCGCGGCTGATCGTTATCATCCGCAAGTCTCGACCAGAAGACATGATCGTCCGCGTGGAATTCACGCATCCGGCGTTCTTCCTCTTCATAATCACGTTCCCTCCCCGCAAGATGCCGGTAGAGACGCTCCGCCGTGAGCACCCGCACCTCGCGTCCGAGCGTCTCATAGACCGATGTGCGGTAGTCGCTCGTGACACGCAGAACGGGCGCGGCATCCATCGAATCGATCACGGCCTCGACCGCAATGTCCGCACACAGATCCCACAACGCGGCATCCTCAAACCGCGGCGCCGCAAACATGTGCCCGTAGAGACAATGCAGCAGCATATGCAGATACGTACGGTTGAGGGTCGCCGGCTGTTCGATGTAGAGGAGGCGCAGATAATGGGGATTGAATCGGATAAAAGAAGCGTCCGTCCCGACCGAAGGCGTCGTCAGATCCATGACATAGCCAAGCGCGTGTAAGGGCGATGCGAGATAACGCATCGCAAGGGTCAGTTCCGTGCGTGAGGCATTTAATATGCGCATGCCGAGCGTTTCGAGTCGTTTCGCCTGTCCTCTTTTTTCCATTATTCTATTGTAACATACGGGAATTAAATGGTCAGTGACCCTTTGGATGCGCCGCCTTTCGCGTCTTCCTGCTCCGTACGCAGGGAAGCCGCATACGAGGAAAGGAGTGCCGCGATCTGCGCGTCGCCGCTGCTTGCGGCAAACGGTGCGGTGTGCGCGAGAGCTTCCCGTGAAAGAAGTCTGCGCCCGGTGAGAAACCGGATGGCCGCGCGGTCTTTTATTTCGATCAGATGTGAAAGAATCCTCTCTTCATGCGCCCGCAGATACGCTTCATAGCGGGACGCGGCCTGCATGGACAAACCGCAGGGATACATGAGGCGGCCCGTGAGGATCGCGGTGATTATCGGTATATCGTCAAGTTTTGCACGTTCAAACATTCTGTCATAGGCATCGAAATCGATCCCCGTGCGCGATACGCATTCACGGAAGGCCATGCCGCTGCCCTCGATATTGAACTGGATCGTCCGCGCCATGGTATTTTCGGTAAAGTCATAGACAAAGCCCGGGAAGGTCAGCACTGCCTCCGCCTCCGGCAGACGCAGATGAAATGTCATCGTATAATCGCTGTCGGACAGCATCCTTGCGATCAGAGTATAGTTTTCGTTTTGCATCGTCAGATCGATGTCCCGGAGCGCCGTGCAGGCGCGGATGACGCCGTCACCGTACTCCGTGACCGTGTCCGTAAGCGTCATCCTGCGCAGCTGTTTGCAGTTGTGGAAGACAAAATTCTCAAAGACCCTCACACTGTCGGGGATCACGATTTCCTTCAGTGTCGTATCCCCCGCAAAGGCGCGTGCGCCGAGGATGCGCACGGGAAGCCCTTCCCATGTATCCGGAATCTCAGTCAGAGGCAAGAAGACAGCCGCCCCCGTAACGGCGGCGACTGTCTCATCACCCATATGACGTTGTTCCAACAGACATGACATGTCTTATTCTTCGTTGTTCTCCGCGATGCGGAACTGCGCGACGAGGTCGTTGAGCGATACGGACTGTTCGGAGAGTTCCTGCGAGATCGCGCTCGACTCCTCGGCCGACGCGGCATTGGACTGCACGACCTGGCTGATCTGCTCGATGCCCTTGTCGATCTCGTCCATGGCGGACGACTGCTGCCGGGCGACTTCCGAGTTCTGGCTCATGATCTCCTGGATCTCGTTGATGCCCTCGGAGACCTTCTGCAGCGCGGTATTCGTCTCCTCGACGACCGTATTGCCTTCGTTGACATTTTCGATCGTCTTGTCGATCAGCTCCTTGGTCTGTGCGGCCGCTTCCGCGGACTGGCTCGCGAGCTTGCGGATCTCATCCGCGACAACCGCAAAGCCCTTGCCGGACTGACCCGCTCTTGCCGCCTCGATCGATGCGTTCAGGGACAGGAGATTCGTCTGCGATGCGATATCCGCGATCGTATCGGAGATGTTGGCAATCTGTCCGGATGCCTCCGTGATCTTGGCCATGGCGTCGATCACGTGCGCCATGTGCTCGGCGCCCTCGTCCGTCGATGCCTTGACTTCTCTTGCGACACGCGCGCCGTTCTCCACCGATTCGGAAA
>JAFSLV010000044.1 GCA_017448245.1 Lachnospiraceae bacterium
AAAACACTGGCCATCCGGGAGCAGATCGGCAATATTTGACGGGAACAGAAAAACTGGATAAGATGAATGCGGCAACAGTTCAAAGCCATTCTCAAGGGAGAATTCTCGTTTTATCCAACTGACAGTGAGCTTACACCATCCAAAAACTGAGCGGAGAAACGTTTTTTTATTCTGTGGTATAATATTAACAGGATTCTAATGTTTGGCCGTTATGATCGGGTATACGGACATGCGGGAGGCGCGTCATGTTTGAAAAGAAAGAATACATCTACCGCCAGAAGGATAAGGAAACCTGGCTGCAGATCAAAAAGGCATTAAAAGAAGACGGCATCAAAAAAGGCATCAGCACGGGACATTTTGACGGTGATACGCTCCCGACCTGCGGTTGCGGCGCCAAGCTCGATCCGCGTAACTACGGGGAAAAGGGACGGGCGGACCACGATGTTTATTATGTCAAGGCCACGGCTGCCGTCAGGGAGGAAGCACTCGAATGCATCCGCAGACACGGTCTTGTCGCCGTGGTCGACATGGAATGTGCCTATGACGCCAAGGAGCGTTACGAAAAGGCGGGTGCGTTCAACTAAAGGGTATTATGGAATCATTCAGTTCATTTTCGCTACTGACGGGTCTGATCGGGGGGCTGGCGCTCTTTCTGTACGGCATGAACGTAATGAGCGCCGCGCTGACCAAAATGGCCGGCGGCAGACTCGAGCAGATGCTGGCACAGATCACGGGAAACCGCTGGATCGCGTACCTTTTCGGCATTGTAATCACGGCGCTGGTGCAGTCATCCTCGGCATCGGTCGTGATGGTCGTGGGCATGGTCAATGCCTCTCTCATGACCCTCGCACAGGCGGTCAATCTGATCCTCGGCGCCAATCTCGGGACGACCTTTACCGCGTGGTTATTGTCACTCAATGCGATTTCTTCCGACAACTTCCTGATCAACCTGTTAAAGCCGACGTCGTTTACACCGTTTCTCGCGATTGCGGGCGTCGTACTCTACATGTTTTTCCGGTCCGAAAAAAAGAAAAACATCGGGCAGACACTGCTCGGCTTTTCCGTCCTGATGTTTGGCATGAACATGATGTCGCAGGCGGTTGCGCCCTTAAAGGACGTGGAGGCGTTTACCTCGCTTCTGCCGAGGTTTTCCAATCCGCTTTTGGGATTTGCGGTCGGTCTGCTTTTTACGATGGTGATCCAGTCGTCCGCCGGTACGATCGGCGTTGCACAGGCCCTGTCGTTATCGATTGCCATCAGCTACGGTGCGGCGATTCCCGTTGTCATCGGTGCGGAGGTCGGCACCTGTATCACGGCAATCCTCTCTTCGATCGGCGCCTCCATGAATGCCAAGCGGGCGGCCGCAATGCATCTGTCCTATAACATTCTCAAGGCGGCGGTCTTTATGACCGGTTTTTATATCCTGCACGCCATCGTACACTTTTCTTTTCTCGACGCGCAGGCCGGCATGGTCGGGATTGCGCTCGTCCACACGCTGGTCAATCTGGTGGCGACACCCGTTATGGTGCCGTTTTCCGCGCTCCTTGTGAAGATCGCCTATCTCGTGCTGCCCGTAACACAGGAAGAGCAGAGAGAAGAAGAACAGACCAAATCGATCCGCGCACTCGATGACCGTTTCCTTACCAACGCGGCTTTTGCCGTACAGCAGACGAAGCTCGCAACGCTCGATATGGCAGGCATGGCCAAGGACTGTCTGCAAAAGGCGCTGTCTCTTCTTGAAAAATATGAAGAAAAGGAGGCGGAGGACGTACGTCATCTCGAAAAACAGATCGATCATTATGAGGACCAGATCGGGTCCTATCTGGTCAAGCTCAATGCGCATCATCTGGCACCGGAATACGCAAGGGAAGTATCGATCATGCAGCATTGCATC
The DNA here is from genome assembly GCA_017448245.1 of Lachnospiraceae bacterium. Lineage (GTDB taxonomy): Bacteria > Bacillota > Clostridia > Lachnospirales > Lachnospiraceae > Butyrivibrio. The sequence continues at coordinate 1,895 of JAFSLV010000044.1, forward strand.
AATGATTTTGAACGGGTCTCCGACCATGCGCTCAACATCTGCCAGATCTATGAAGAGATGCACGCAAAAAAAACCGTCTTTACTGAACGGGCCGCGGGGGAGGTGCGCGTGCTCTCGGATGCGGCCACGGAGGCGATCCGCATGGCGACCGAATCGTTCAGGACCGGCAACCGGGCGCTCGCACACCGCGTCGAGCCGCTGGAGGAAGTGGTTGACAGCTTAAACGCGGATATCAAGGAGCGCCATATCGGGAGGCTGCGCCGCGGAAAGGGCGAAATCGACATCGGTTTTGACATCGCGGACCTGTGCATGAACCTGGAGCGTGTGACGGATCATGCCTCCAATATCGCGGTCTGTGTGTTGCAGACCGGGAAAGAGGGCTTTGATACCCACGGTTATCTGGCCAAGGTACGCTCCAGGAACGATCCCGAATACAAGAAGCTGGTCGAGGAATACCGGGGCAAATACGAGCTGCCGAAAAAGAAAAAGGCCGTCAAAGAATCAAAGGCAGAAAAATCCGCCAAAGAACCGAAGGCCGAAAAGGCTGTAAAGGCAGCAAAGGCATCCGCGGATTCCGGCAGGCAAAAAAGAAAAGAGGAAAAAGAAAACAGAAAAAAAGCAGACGCGGGATTTGCGTTTTCTACAGGGAGGCTTCCCAGGTCTTGACGGTCTGTTCCCGGAGATAATTCTTTAAGGGATCGAGACTCTTATCCTTATCCCATGCTTCGAGCGCTTCAAAATAACCGCGGCGGTCCTCCTCGTGGATGGTGACCGGCGGATGATTGCTGGTGACGAGATAATAATTCATCGTGATGCGCCCGCAGCGTCCGCTCCCGTCCGCAAAGGGGTGGATGTTTTCGAATTTGGCGTGAAAATACGCGGCAACCGTCAGCGCCTTTTCCGGAGGCGCTTCATGAATCTCCGACAAAACCTCCGCCATCTCCTCCGCCACGTCCTCCGGTGCGGCACCGATATCGCGCCGGCCCGTCACATAGTCGTGGAGCTTGTATGCGCCGGGACGTTCGCCCAGCTGGTAGCGCCTGGCGTCATATGTGTGCTTGGTCAGGCGTTTGTGAAAGCGCAGAATCAGCTCCTCGTCGAGCGCTTTCTTTTTGCCGAAGCCGAAGAGAAACAGCGCGTGTGCATCCCTGGCATTGCGGATCTCCAAAAGCGTCCTGAGATCGCCCGTATAGGAGGTCACGCCGTCATGATCAAAGATGTCGCGCGTATCCTTGAAGGTGATCTGCGGATTTTCGATCTTGCCGGAGTGGTAGGCAAACGAAACACTCTGCAAACCGAGCGCTTTTGCCAGTGCCGCTTCCGAGCGGATATCCAATTGGTGCCAGTATGCCAGCACGTCTTCATAGCTTGCCATATCTCCATTATACCACACGGATTTTTAATGCAATAGAAAAAGAATTATGATAAAATAAAAATGAAGTTTTGCGGAAACGTTTATCATGTCGGATACAGCGTGCAAAAAACGCGCAGGGAGGCTCCCATGAACGGATATTTCCAGCTGATGATTACGGATGCGGGCACCGGCGTCAGGGTGTTTGCGGCGACGGACGGCGGACGCAGCGTCCTTACGACGGATGTCAGGGAATACCTGGACAAACGGGGTATCACCTATGATCTGGTGGTGCTGGACAGGGCAGTCAATGCCGCCGACGGGGAGGTTGCGATTTTTAACAACACACCCGCCATGGCGGAGCGCGAATCCTACCGGCTCGACGTGTCCGATGACGGCATGAAGGCAACGGGATTTTTTTATCCGCCTTCCGACGGCGTAAAGGGGGAATACATGACCGCGCAGGAGGTCAAAAACGATCTGACCTTCCAGAAGATCACCTACGGGGTGCAGGATGCGGAGATCGAGGCCTATTTCAAGGAACGCAGGTATTGCACGGAGATCACGCTGGCGCTCGGCAAGCCCGTGCGGGAGGGGAGCGATGCGCAGGTCGAGTATCTCTTCAACACCGACCGCCGCGCCAAGCCGCAGATGCGCGACGACGGGACGGTCGACTTTTTCAATCTCGATCTGATCAGCCACTGCCAGCAGGGAGACGAGCTGGCGCGTCTGACGCCGGAGGATCCGGGGGAGGACGGATGGACCGTCTATGACAAGCCCGTACAGCCCCAGAAGGTCAAACATCTGGATCTCAAGGGCAATAAAAACTGTGTGATTTCGGAGGACAAGCTGACCCTTTCCGCGGGCGTTTCGGGGCATGTTGCCTTAAACGGCTACGAGGTCTGTGTATCCAATGTTTATCAGGTGGAAAATGTCGATGTCTCGACCGGCAATATCGATTATGACGGCTCCGTTGTCGTCAACGGCAACGTGGAGAGCGGCTTTATGGTCAAAGCCATCGGCGATATCGAGGTCAAGGGTGCGGTAGGCGGTGCGGTGCTGCGCGCCAAGGGCAATGTTGTTCTGACCAGAGGTATCAACGGCATGACCAAGGGAGAAATCCACGCGGGCGGCAATGTCGTCGCCAAATTTATCGAAGCGGCCTTTGTCAAGGCGGGCGGCAGCGTTTCCGCGGAATCCATTATGCGCTCCAAGGTGCAGGCGGGAACGGAGATCTTTGTCGACGGAAGAAAGGGCTTTATTGCGGGCGGTCATGTCGCGGCAAGGGAGCGCATCACCGCAAAGACACTGGGCAGCGAGATGGGCGCCAATACCCTGATCGAGGTGGGCGCGGATCCTTCGCTCAAGGAAAATGTCAAGAAGATGAAGGCACAGGTCGATGATGCCGAAAAGAAAAAAGAAGCGATCGTCATGCCGCTTGCCAATTTTGTGCGCATCTTAAAAAGCGGCGGCACCTTAAAGCCCGACCAGCTCAAATATATGCAGCAGCTGAATATGCAAAACAAGATCCTCGATACCCTGATCGAAAAGAACACGGCGGCCATCGAGGCGGCGCAGGTACAGATGCAGGAGGGAAAAAACGCGGAGGTCATCGTCAACGAAACGGCCTTCCCCGGCACGACCATCGGCATCGGCGATCTGACGAGAGAAATCAAGACCGCCGTCAAATTCAGCCGCTTCAAGATCGACGAGGGCGAGATCCGCATCGCCGCGATCTGAATAAGCCGCGACACGCAGGCGCGTATCGCATAGAGAGTCACAGTAAGGAGGGAAAAGCAAGTGGAAGAAAAGAAAGGTATGGTAGCGGAGTTTAAGGAATTTATCATGCGCGGAAACGTCATGGACATGGCGGTCGGCGTGATCATCGGCGGAGCGTTTCAGGCGATCATCAAATCGCTCGTCGATGATGTCATCATGCCGTGCATCGGTGCGTTGACGGGAGGGATCGATTTCAGCAACATGTATGTCCTCTTAAAAAATGACGGCACCGTGTATGAATCCTACTCCGCAGCAAAGGAAGCGGGTGCGGCGGTACTGGGCTACGGTGCGCTGATCACCGCCATCATTAATTTTGTCCTGATGGCGCTGGTCATCTTCCTCGTCGTCAAGGCAATCAACAGGATGCACAAAAAAGAAGAGGCGCCGAAGAGTACGAAGATCTGTCCGTATTGCAAGTCCGAGGTGGACAAGGAAGCCACGAAGTGTCCGCACTGTATTTCGGAACTGAAGATCGAATCATAAAGGGGATTGTAACAGCATAAGGATCTCTTCCGGGGCCGGATGTTCGTTTGGAAAGACAAGCGTATGATCCGGCTCCGCGATATTTCCGAGCATATGCGCATCGGAGTCCGTCAGAATCCGGACTTTTTCCAGATAGGGATGCGCTTTTTTTAACGCATCGATCCTGTCCGGATGATTGATCTCCGCACAGACAAAATCCGCGTCCGGAGGGATGGTTCCGAGATTGGACAAAAGGGAGGTGGTCTCTTTTTCCAGATGGGCGGGAACGGCAATCCCGCCAAATTCCTTCGCAAGACGCGTACAGTCGTCAAAGGAAATCGTCGTGGCGTTGCTTAAGAGCATTTCCTCTTCTCCGGTGACGACGTCCTTTTCGTTCATGAGGAGTTGTCTGCCGAAATAGGCGGGATTGTTTACGACCTTGATGAGCCGCTCATATACATAAGAGTCAAAGCGCATCGCATCCGCAAGATACGCAAACAAAAACAACACATGGACCTCCTCCGAGGTCGTCAGCTCCATACCCGGCAGCACCGTGATGCCGAAGGGAAGTGCGGCCTCCATGACGGCACGGGCGTTGCGGCAGGTATTGTGATCCGTGAGCGCAATGATATCCAGCCCCTTCACGTGTGCCATGCCGGCGATATCGCAGGGGGTCATGTCATCGTCCGCACAGGGCGAAAGACAGGAATGGATATGCAGATCATAAGAGAGCGCGTGTGTCATAAGCGTTCATGGATGAATTGCGCACAGGGAAAGATCCCTTCCCGTGAGGAGAGGATCGTGATATCCTCGTCCTTTGCTTTTTTCAGCGTCGCCTCGTCGGGGCCGATCCCCTCCGCAAGCACAAGAAGCCGCATATCGGTCAGGCGAAGGACCGCAAGCGCGTTGACATTGCCCATAACCGTAACGAAGGCGGCGCCGGGAATGCCTTTTGCCATTGCGATGCTCAGCAGATCGCAGCAAAACACGTCCGTAATCTCGCCGGACAGATCCGATGCCCGGTGCTGGACGTCAAAATACCCCGTTTCGATGAGCTGTGCAACATTCATGAGGGAGTCCCTTCTTCCGGCAAAAAAATACGCATCGTCACCGTCGTGCCGATGCCCTCTTTTGATTCGATCTGTATGTCATCACTGTACTGTTTCATATTGGGCAGTCCCATGCCGGCACCAAAGCCCATGTTGCGCACCATTTCGGAGGCGGTGGAGTAGCCGGCCTGCATGGCCTTGTCGATATCGGGGATCCCGGGTCCCTTGTCCTCAAAAACCATACGGATCTCACCGTCCGTCACCGTCACGGTGATGACACCGCCCTCGGCGTGAATCACCATGTTGATCTCTCCCTCGTACATCGCAATTGCCGCCCTGCGTACGATATCCGGGGCAAGATGCAGACCCTGCAGACGCATTTTTAAATCCGTGCTGGCCTCACCGGCACGCCGAAAGTCGTTGGGACGCACGTCATAGCAAAGCGCCAGACGAAAGTCGATGGCATCCGGAAGCATCCGGTTATCCGAGGCGTTCATAATCCAGTCCGCTGTCGAGGCCCGCCTTATAAAGAATCCCGCAGGAAGAAAACATGCGATGTCCGGTTTCGAGCAAAACGATGCCCGCCTCATCCGCAAGCTCGATCATGTCGAGCGTTGCATGCTTGGAGCGGACAAAGACCACACAGATGATATCCATCATCATGGCCGTGCGGATGACCTGTGGATTGCATAGACCCGTGAGCAGTACGGCCTGGTCCTTGACAAAGGCCAGCACATCACTCATCATGTCCGAGCCGCAGGCACTGTGCACCTCCTTGTCCAGATGATCCTCGCCGCACAGCATTCTTGCGTCCAGTGCTTTCTGTACATCCCTGATGGTCATAAAACCCTCCCGTGAACCCTTATTTTTTCCACTGTTCATCATAGCATAAGAGCGCATTTTAAACAACGGAAAGTTAGATGTGTCTAAGTTGCAAACCGTTTCTAAATTTAGTACGATTAATTATAACTTGTTTCGGAATTGCTTTTCAGGAGGATTCTATATGAGTGCAGCAATACCCGCTCCGGCACAGCTTCCGTTCCAGGGAACTGCCGAACAGGAACAACAGCTTCGTGCACTGATTGAGGAAAAGCGCGACGACAAAGGCGCGCTGATGCCGATTTTGCAGGGTGCGCAGGAGATCTACGGCTATCTTCCCGTTGAAGTGCAAAAGATCATCGCAGAGGAAATGGATGTGCCTCTGGAAAAAGTCTATGGTGTTTCCACGTTTTATTCCCAGTTTTCGCTGACCCCCAAGGGAAAGCATCAGATCTCGGTCTGCCTCGGTACCGCCTGCTATGTCAAGGGAAGCGGCCTTGTGCTGGACAAGTTAAAGGAACGTCTCGAGATCGACAGCGGCGAGTGCACGCCGGACAGGGAGTTCTCCCTCGACGCCTGCCGCTGCGTCGGCGCCTGCGGCCTGGCCCCCGTCATGACGATCGGGGACGATGTCTATGGCAGGCTGACGGTGGATCAGGTCGACGGAATCCTGGAAAAATATAAACAACAGCCGCACGCATAAAGATGCTGCCGGAACTGTCGCTGCATATCCTCGATATCGCGGAAAACGCACTGCGCGCGGGCGCGTCAAGCGTCGGGATCGATATCCTTGCGGATATCGCGGAGGATCTCCTCACCATTGTGATCACAGATGACGGATGCGGTATGGACGAAGAGACGCTGCATCAGGTTGCAGATCCCTTTTATACGACGAGAACGACACGCAAAATAGGACTCGGCGTACCGTTTTTCAAACAGGCGGCAGAGCTTTCCGGCGGACAACTGTCGATTCTCTCAGACAAGGGAAGCGGCACAAAAGTCACCGCCACGTTTGTGCTTTCGAGTATCGACCGGATGCCGCTCGGGGATGTGGCATCGACGATGCATATCCTGATCACCACGCATGAGGAGACGGATTTTTCTTTTCTTCTGACGGTGCGTGACGACGCCGGCGGGAAATATGTTTTTGAGATGCGTACGGAAGAGATGCGTACACTGCTTGAGGAGGTCCCCTTTCATACGCCGGAGGTATCCGCGTATATCAGGGAGTACCTGACAGAGCATATAAAGGACGTGTTACAACACACCGGAAAGGACACGATATGAAATCACTCGAAGAACTCAAGGCCATCCGAGAGAGGGTACAGGGACAGATGAATCTGCGCGACGAATCCGGCACGGACACGCGCGTCGTCATCGGCATGGCGACCTGTGGTATCGCGGCCGGCGCAAGACCCGTGTTAAACAAATTCTCGGATCTGGTGCAGGAAAAAAACCTAACGGACATCATCGTCACACAGACGGGCTGTGCGGGGATGTGCAGGTACGAACCCATCGTCGACGTGTTTGTGCCCGGTGAACCTCAGGTGACCTACATCCACATGGATCCGGAAAAAGCGGAGCGCGTCTTCAACGAGCATCTCTTACACGGCAAGGTGGTGGAGGAATATCTGATTCCGGAAAAGATGCAACCGGTTTCCGCAAAATAAGGAACCCCGAAGGACAACCGTTGCCAGAAAAACGGGCCGACAAATAAGGAGGATATTATGTTTCGAGCACATGTGCTTGTCTGCGGAGGAACCGGATGCGTATCCTCCGGTTCCGCAAAACTCATCGACCTCTTCAAGGAAGAGATCGAAAAACAGGGATTGAAGGATGAGGTGGCCGTTGTTCAGACCGGCTGTCACGGACTGTGTGCGATGGGTCCGATCGTGGTTGTCTATCCGGATGCGACGTTCTACGCCATGGTGAAGGAAGAAAATGTCAGCGAGATCGTCGAAGAGCATCTCCTAAAGGGGCGTGTCGTATCGCATCTCGTCTACAAGGAAGAGAGCGATGCGGGGGAAAACGTCAAATCTCTCAACGATACGGACTTTTACAAAAAGCAGACGCGAGTGGCCCTGAGAAACTGCGGTGTCATCAATCCGGAGAATATCGACGAATACATCGGCATGCGCGGCTATGAAGCGCTCGGCAAGGTGCTGACCGAAATGCAGCCGGAAGATGTCATTGACACGATTTTAAAGAGCGGCCTAAGGGGCAGGGGCGGCGCCGGCTTCCCGACCGGACAGAAATGGAAGCTCGCAAGGGAACTGGTGCAGGACGGCGGACAAAAGTATGTCTGCTGCAACGCCGACGAGGGAGACCCGGGCGCCTTCATGGACCGCAGTGTGCTGGAGGGGGATCCGCACGTGGTTCTGGAGGCCATGGCGATCGCAGGCTATGCGATCGGCGCTTCGCAGGGGTACATCTACGTGCGTGCGGAATATCCGATCGCCGTCGAGCGCTTAAAGATCGCGATCGGGCAGGCCAAGGAATACGGGCTTCTGGGTGAAAACATCTTTGAAAGCGGTTTTTCCTTTGACATTGACTTACGACTCGGCGCGGGCGCCTTTGTCTGCGGCGAGGAGACGGCACTGATGACCTCGATCGAGGGCAAGCGCGGCGAGCCAAGGCCCCGCCCGCCGTTCCCCGCGGTTTCCGGCCTTTACCAGCGTCCGACGATCCTGAACAACGTCGAGACCTGGGCCAATATCCCGCAGATCATCTTAAACGGCGCGGACTGGTTTGCCTCGATGGGAACGGAAAAGTCCAAGGGCACCAAGGTCTTTGCCCTGGGCGGCAAGATCAACAACACGGGTCTTGTCGAAATCCCGATGGGGACGACGCTCAGGGAGGTTGTCGAAGATATCGGCGGCGGTGTCCCGAACGGCAAGAAATTCAAGGCGGCACAGACGGGCGGCCCCTCCGGCGGCTGCATCCCGGCAGAGCATTTTGATGTGCCGATCGATTATGACAATCTGACGGCCATCGGCTCCATGATGGGTTCGGGCGGCCTCATCGTCATGGACGAGGACAACTGCATGGTGGATATCGCCAAGTTCTTCCTTGAATTCACGGTCGACGAGAGCTGCGGCAAGTGCGTGCCCTGCCGCATCGGCACGAAACGCATGTATGAGATCTTAGACCGCATCACCAAGGGACAGGGAACGCTGAAGGATCTTGACCGCCTGCAGGAGCTTGCGGCGCATATCAAGGACAATGCCTTGTGCGGTCTCGGCCAGACGGCGCCGAATCCGATCCTTTCGACGCTCCAGTATTTCCATGACGAGTATGTCGCGCACGTGGTGGACAAGAAATGTCCCGCCAAGGTCTGCAGGGGTCTTTTGACCTATACGATCATTCCCGAAAAGTGCAGAGGCTGTACGAAGTGCGCCCGCAACTGTCCGGTCCGCTGTATTTCCGGCACCGTCAAGGAAGTTCATACGATCGACCAGGAACAGTGCATCAAGTGCGGCGCCTGCATGGCCAACTGCCCGTTTGACGCGATTGTAAAAGAATAACAGGAAGGAGACCTGAGATGTCCGAAAAAACAAAAGAAAAAAAGATGGTGAACATCAAGATCAACGGGATCTCCTTTGCTGTCGAGGAGGGGATGACGATCCTTGCGGCGGCAAGGCAGGCCAACATCCACATCCCGACGTTGTGTTACTTAAAGGAGATCAACGAAATCGGCGCCTGCCGTATCTGCGTGGTGGAGGTCAAGGGAGCGAGAACTCTTGTCACCGCCTGTGTCTATCCGGTATCGGAGGGAATGGAGATCTTTACCAACACGCCGCGTGTGCTGAACGCACGCAGGGACACCCTCAAGCTGATTCTTTCCGACCATGACAAGGAGTGCCTCTCCTGCGTCAGAAGCGGCAGCTGCGAGCTGCAGCGCCTGTGTCAGGAATACAATGTCGACAATGCGCATGAGTATGAGGGCGACATGAATGTCTTTGAGCCCGACTGCTCCGCACCGCATATGGTGCGCGACAACAACAAGTGCATCCTCTGCCGCCGGTGCGTGGCCGCCTGCGAACAGTTCCAGTCGGTCGGCGTGATCGGTCCCAATAACCGCGGCTTTGCGACGCGCATCGGCTGTGCCTACGATCTGCCGCTCGGGTCGACCGCCTGTGTTGACTGCGGACAGTGCATCGCGGTATGCCCGGTCGGCGCCTTGTATGAAAAGGACGACACCGAGGCGGTCTTTGAGGCGCTTGCCGATCCGGAAAAGACGGTCTTTGTGCAGACGGCACCGGCCGTGAGAGCCGCGCTCGGCGAAGCCTTTGATTATCCCGTGGGGACGGACACCGAGGGCAAGATGGTGGCCGCCTTACGCAGACTCGGTTTTGACGGTGTTTACGATACCAATTTCGGTGCGGACTTAACGATCCTGGAGGAAGCGCATGAGTTTCTGGACCGTTTCAAAAACGGAGGAAAGCTTCCCCTGATCACGTCGTGTTCTCCCGGCTGGGTCAAGTTCTGCGAGCACTATTTCCCGGATCTGACGGAGAATCTGTCGAGCTGCAAATCCCCGCACCAGATGCAGGGAGCCCTGATGAAATCGTATCTTGCGGAAAAGAAAGGGATCGACGCTAAGGACATTGTAACGGTTTCCGTCATGCCCTGTACCGCCAAAAAATTTGAGAGACAAAGGGACGATGAGGCGGGTACCGGATATCCGGACGTGGATCACGTGATTACGACGAGGGAACTCGCACGGATGATCAGGCGTGCCGGCATCCAGTTCCGGGAACTTCCGGATGAAGCCTTTGACGATCCGATGGGAGAGTATTCCGGCGGCGGCGTGATCTTCGGCGTCTCCGGCGGCGTCATGGAGGCGGCGCTCAGGACAGCGGTCTACTGGATCACCAACGACGATACCAATACGCCCGTCGACTTTAACGATGTCCGGGGCATGCAGGGAATCAAGGATGCGACCTATACAGTCGGCGATGTGACGGTGCGCGTTGCGGTCGCCTCGGGCTTAAGCAATGCGAGAAAGCTCTTAAATGACGTCAAATCCGGTAAGGCACAGTATGACTTTATCGAGATCATGGGATGTCCCGGCGGCTGCATCAACGGAGGCGGACAGCCCCAGGTTCCCGCGGAGGTGCGTAACTTTACCGATTACAGGGAAAAGAGGGCCAAGGCGCTCTATACGATCGATTCCGCGGCCCATGTGCGCAAGTCCCACCAGAACGAGTCGCTCAAAAAACTCTACGACGAGTATCTCGGGGAGATCGGCGGCGAAAAAGCACATCATCTTCTGCATACGACCTATGTGAAGCGGGGACTCTACAGCGAGGTATAGACTTCCGTTTACCGGAAAAGATAGCCAAGCACATCAAAATCAAAGACCTCCTCCAGCAGCGTTCTGTCCGCGAGGAGGTCTTCTTTTTCTCCGTATGCGGCAAGACGCCCTTCTTTTAAGAGCAGCACATGCGTGGCAAGACGCCTGGCGTCCGTCAGGTCATGGAAGACGCCGAGCAGCGTGTTTTGATGCGCACTGCCGTCCGGAAGAACGGTTTCCTTCAGGCTCCATGATTTGAGAAAGTCGATGAGCTCCGCCCGGTATTTGAGATCCAGATGGCTGGCCGGTTCGTCCAGCAGGATGAAGGGCGCCTCCTGCACAAGGGTACGCGCGAGGAAGACCCGCTGGAGCTGTCCTCCGGAGAGGGTATCGATCGGACGCTCCGATACGTCCGTAAGGCCCGTGAAGCGGAGCATTTCATCCGTCATTTCACGGTCTTTCGGGGTCATTTCCCCAAAAAGGAGCCCCTTTTTTGCGTGCAGATATCTGCCCTGCGAGACGGTCTCTTCCACGGTATAGGGAAAGTAGGCATGGTTGGTCTGTTCCAGAAAGGCACAGCATGAGGCAACGCGGGCGGCCTTCATTTCCCGGACCTCAAGTCCGTCAAAGGTGATGCTGCCCCGGTAGGGAAGGGATCCCGTGACCGCACGCAAAAGAGAGGTCTTTCCGCTGCCGTTTGCGCCAAGAACCGCCACGCGCATCCCCGCTTCGACACAAAAGGAGATATCCTTCAGGACATCGCAGGCGTAAGAAGCCGTATCATACGAGGCGGATACATGATCGAGGACGAGTCTCATCTCCTTTTCCTCCCGAAATAGAGATACATAAAAAACGGCGTTCCCATCAGTGCGCATACCGCACCGACCGGAATCTCTCTCGGACTTAAGACCGTGCGCGACACCGTATCGGTAAGGGAAAGGAAGGCCCCGCCGCACAAAAAGGAAAGGAGCAGAAGACGGTTCATCTTTGGTCCCGCAAGGCGCCGCACCGCATGCGGTACGATCAGATCGACAAAGCCGATCGTACCGGTAAAGCATACCGCACAACCCGTAATCAGCGAAGATACTGCCAGCAAAAAGAGCTTGTTGCGCCGCACGTCGACACCGACCGCGCGGGCGGACGTATCCCCGAAGGAGAGGAGATCCAGTTCCCGGTGTCTGAGTATCAGAAGGATAAGGCCAACGAAGGAAACCGCAAACAAAACCCCCGCGTGGTACCACCTTCGTCCCGCAAAGGAGCCCATCTGCCACATCAAAATGCGGCTCAAATGCTCGGGATTGAGCGTGGAGACGAGCGTGACCATCGCGCTCATAAACAGGGAGACGACCATGCCCAGCAGAATCACCGTGACGCCCGATACGTTGCGGTCCAGACGCGCGGCAAGCGTGAGCACAAAGAACATCGTCAAAAAAGCAAAGCCAAAGCCCGCAAACGGCAAAAGGAAGGCGCCGAGTACGGGAGAAGTGAGGCGGAGCGCAACAACGATGCTTGCGCCGAGAGAGGCGCCGCTCGACACCCCGAGCGTAAAGGACGAGGCCAGCGGATTTTGCAGAACGGACTGCATCACCGCACCCGTGACGGACAACATCCCGCCGACCGCAAAGGCGCAAAGCGCCCTGGGAATGCGGATATCGATCAGCACGCTTTGTATGGTCGGTGCGATATGCGCGGGGAGCGGTGCGGAAAAAAGCTTTGCCCCGAGAATCGCAACGATGTCTCCGGGGGGAATCCATACACTGCCGGTGCCGACGCTGAGGAGCAGGGCAGACAGAGCCAAAAGAAGCGCCGGCACAAACAGCAGATTCTTTTTATCGGAACGTGATTCCATCAGGCTGCGTTTGGAAGAGCCTCATCCGCAAACGGATCGGCGATATCTTCAAAGAGCCCGGGATAGAGGATGAGACCGATCTCCAAAATAGCGCCGCATACGCGGTGATTGGGCCGGTTGATCCGGTTGCCGTCGATCAGATAGACATCGCCGTTTTGTATGGCCGTCACCCCTTCCCATCCGGGGAGCGAAAGCAGTACATCGACGATATCCGGAATATAATCCTCCGTTGTCAGGATCACTTCCGGGTCTTGAGCAACGGCCCACTCCTCGTCCAGCGCCGGCCAGGGGGAGTCCGCACCGGAGGCGATGTTATCCCCGCCGGTGAGAGAAAGAATCTCATCGATATAACTGCCGGGGCCCACCGAATAGATCATCGGATAGTCAGGGGTAGGAGAGGAGAGTTCGAACAGGATCGTGCGGCGGTGTTCGAAATCCGTTGTGTCCATAACGGTATGCACCGCGGAGAGAAATGCTTCCATCTCCTGCGCGATCTCTTCGGCAGTAGCTCTTTCTCCCGCGCAGTCGCCGATAAAGACGATCGAATCAATGATTTCCTGCAGAGAGGAGGGACTTTCGATATCGATGATAAAGACCCCCGCTTCCCTGGCAGAGGCAAAGACATCCTCGCCCCACGCATAGCTCATGCCGGTCGTAAAGACGATATCGGCATTCAGGGCGACGATCTGCTCATTGTCGGGATTCATCATGTCAAAGGCGGGAATGCCCGCGGGCAGGATGTCCGCGTAATCCGCCGCGGAGTAGGTGTCCACGGCGACGATTTTTTCGGAGAGCCCCAGATCGGTCAAAAGCTCCGTGGTCGAGGGGGCAAGCGAAATAATCGTATCGACTGTGGCCGGGACGAGGAGCTCTTCCCCGTAGAGACCGGTGACGCCGCGCACGGCATCCGACGGCGCGGGTTCTTCCTGTGTTGTTTCATCCGGCGTCTCTTCGGAAGAGTCCGCCGCGGGGGCGGAAGAGGAGACGCTGGCGCCCGCATCCGGCGCCGACGCCTGTGAGGCACATCCCGCGACAAGGGATAAGAGCAAAAGAAAGGCAACAAAAGAAAAGCGTCTGTTCATTGGGATCATCCTCCTTTGTTAGTTGTACACCGCAAGATATTTGCGATGCGGCGGAATCATACCGCCATCTGCCAATGAATGGAACGCTATTATTGTAAGGGAGCGGGCGCGCGGAAGTCAAATTTTAAAAGAAGCGCTCAATATGGTATACTGGTACGGTATGAGAAATTCGACAAAGAAAAAAATCATCGTGGCGGAGCTGTTTATCCTGTGTACCCTGGTGGTGATTGCGGTGGCGGGCGTGATGCTGCGCACACAGTCGCTCGGCAAGGAAAAGGACGAGATCGGGGTAGCGTCCGCGGAAACGGCCTCCTCCTTTGTATTGCCGCTGCCTGCGCATCAGCCCGGGGATTCTTACGCATCGACGGACAGTGCACAGAGCACGCCGCAGGAAACGGTGGAAATCCCCGAGGAGATCCTGACGGACGAAGCGGTGCCCGGAGAGGAAATCCCCGCAGCGCCGGCCTATCCTTCGTATGAGCCCGCACAGGTGCGCGGCGATATCGCAACGGCGCAGGAAGAAGGTGCCTCCTATGCGGTCACGATGGCAATGGACGAAGAGGCGCGGACGATTCTCGCAAATAAACACGCGGACACGTCGCAGATCACCATCACCTGTTTTGGCGATTCTTTGACGAAGGGCGTCGGCGCACAAAGCGGTTATCCCGATACGATCTGGCGGGAGCTCGCGCCCTTTGAGCTCTATAATCTCGGTCTCGGGGGATCTCCGATTGCCGGATTTACGGGTGTCGCAACACCGATGGTCTACCGTTATCCGGAAATCCCGGAAAGCTCCGACATCATCATCGTCTTCGGAGGGATCAACGACAGCTTTGTCTGCGAAGAAGCGGGTTTTGGCGCACCCGGTATCAGGGATACCTTTTGCGGGGATGTCGATCATCTTTTTTTGCGGCTTATCGAAAATTATCCCGCAGCCAAAATCTTTGTCGTGATTCCTTCGCCCGCGACCGAATTTGACTCGCTCAAGGAAAAGAACCCCGGGCTTCTTTCACAGGAGGCATTCCGGCAGGAACTGCTCAACCGTGCGGCGTATTACGGGCTGGAGGTGGTGGATCTGTTTGACATGAACTGCCTGAATCCGTACGATGCCATGGTGCGGCAGTCGTTTTTTTATGACGGATGTCATCTGAATGATGCGGGATACGAGATACTCGGCAGGATTCTTGCCGCCCGCATCGTCGGCTATCTGCAGAGCCGGTAAAGAGCTTAAAAGTCCGTATATCCTTCTTTGTCAAAGGTATAGGCGTTTCCCCCGATCGTGACGGTCGTATCCTTCAGGTATGTGCCGTCCGCCGTGCGGTAGCGCCATCCGAGTCCGTTATATTTGAATCCCTCGATACTGACCCCCTCCACAATGGCGGGAATTCCGTAGCGCACGTGCGCGTTGTCGTCCTGAAAATGCCACCATTCGCTGCGCAGATTGGAGTAGCCGATGTCCTTCATGATCTGCTGCATGAGATCGGCGGCCTCCGTGTTGTTATTGAGCACCGCGAGTACGGAGAGCTCGTGCACGGGCGACTGCATCAGGGCCTCTTCGCCGCTTTCGATTCCGACCAGGGTGATATCCATGGCGGAGCCGTAATTATGCTGATTGGCACCGTTTGCGAGAAACCATCCGATGTGCCAGCCGCCTTCCGTGATCTTTTGATGGTAGGTGGTATACGGCGTCTCTTCCTCCTCTCCTTCGTCCGTTTCCGGCACCTCTTCCGTATCTGCCCCGTCTTCCGTAAAAAGCTCGCCCTCCCCCTCCGTCCGGGGCGGCAGTTCCTCCTCCGCGGGGAGCTTTGGCCCCTCCGCAAGAAACTGCGCGGGTGTGAGACGTTCATAGGTCGCTTCGGGAATCTCCAGATCGAGAATGGAACGGGTCGTATTGTACATATGCATCTGGCCTTTCAGCGGACGGAAGGAGTCGTAAAACTTGATCCGGTAGCCGGCTTTAGCAGCGGCTTCGACCGCCCCCAGAAAGTTATCGACCAGCGGATAGAGATAGGGAACGAGGAAGGTACCGTCAGCAAGCATGACGTTTTCGTAGCCCTCGACGACCTCTCCCGTGAGGCCGGGAATCGCATATCCCTGGATGCGGCAGATACAGCAGTAGCTGCTGGTGATGTCATACTCACAGTGATCGCCGAGCATGTCGGGCAGATTGATCAGGCAGGAAGAGGCATCGATGTAGCCGTTTCCCTCTTCCGTCCGCACCTTGAAATAGCCGTCCTCTTCCTCCAGAACGCATAACGGCGTCAGCTGCGCCACGGTGCCGCGCGTTTGCGTCCCCGTCAGACGCGTATATAAGGGCAGGTCCTTGGCAGGCCAGACGGTCGCGCCGATCACGGAAATCTCCGTCGTAAGATCGATGCGTGCGGGCTCTGCCGCATAGTCCCTGCCGGGGATGGGCGTTCCGCCGACGGAGACGAGCTCAAAGGTGAGTGTCCTGCCCGCAGGCAGAATCCCGGTATCGCAGAACATCTTGCCGGGCATGTCAAAGGTGCCGAGCGTCTCATAGGCATCGGGACCCGTGATGAGGCGCAGCTCCACCCCCTCTCCCGCGGCCTCCTCCCAGGAAAGCGTATAACGGTTGGTTGCGGTCTGTTCCGCCGAGAGCGCCAGGGCGCGGCTTTTGAGATCGTCCGACGTTACCGTCAGCGTGTGCGTGCTTTTTCCGTACAGGGTCAGAATCCGGTCGACGGTTCTCGTCGCGCGGAAGGTAAACGTATAGGGAGTTGCGGCATCCGGCAGCGGCAGATCCCCCGATTCCCCGAACGTGATCGTGTCCTCCCTGTTTTCCCCGGGGACGATTTCCTTGACCAAAAGGTTATTACCGTCTTCCCGCATCAGATAGATCGAGCAGCCGTCCGTTTCCGGTGCGTCAAAGGTGACACGCATGGTCTTTTCCCGGTCGTCAAAACGGGGTTCGATGTCGGAAACGGCGGGCTCTTTGGCTTCAAAGGTGACATTGAGCGGATAGGATCCGGTCCGGTGCAGGGAAAGACCGAACAGGTCGATGTCCCGGTAGGTATTGATACGCAGACGTACGATGCCCGCGTCAAGAATCTCCGGAGGCAGCAGCACGACAGGCTCCCGGACATCCGCTTCAAACAGAACGGCATCCGGAGAGGGCAAATCCTGTGAGGTGTCTTTTTGCAGGCGCACGTGGTAGCCGCCCGCGGAAGGCACACGGTTCCAGGTCAGCATCAGGGAACCGTCATTGTTGAAAAAGAGTGAAAGCCTGGTGCTGCGCGGCATATTGAGGCTTCCCATGATGCCGGCAAATGCGACAAACATCAAAAGGAACACAAAAACCGTCAGAAAAATACGCAAAAAGATCTTTTTGGCCGGGCGTTTCTTCTTTTTTCCGGTATCTGCCGTACTCACATCAAGCGCAGCCCCTTGGCGACATTCACGATAAAGTCCTGTACATTGGTCACGATACCGTGCGAGGATAACGACCCGCGGTCGGAGAGCTTGTTGACGGTAAATTCCGAAATATCCACGCAGTAGAAATACACCTGTCGCACCGTGCCGTCTTCGAGTACCCTGAAGGAGGGGGTCATATTGCCGGTGGCAATCGTATGAAGGGTGGTCGCCATGCAGATCACGGTAGTGGCGCGCCTTATGAGGGCACGCATCTTATCCTGGGCAAGGCAGACATCCCCGAAGACCCCCGGCAGCGGGCCGTCGTCGCGGATGGAACCGCCAAGGACATAGGGAATCCGCATCTTTGTGCAGGAATACAGGATGCCGTTATCGATCTTTTCTTCTTCGATAAAGCGGCTGACGGAACCGTGGAAACGCACCCGGTTGATGGTGTCGAGATGATGATAGTGACCGTTTCGGACATTTTCCTGCGTATAGATATCCTGTCCGAGCGCGGTTTGGAGGTAGGCGCCCTCGAGATCGTGCGTGGCCAGCGCATTGCCGGCCAAAAGCGCATGTGCGTAGCCGCCCTCGATGATTGCGGAAAAGGCGCTTCTTGCGTCCGCGTCAAAGGCAAATGCGGGGCCCAGGACCCAGACAATGTTGCCGTGGTCTTTTTCGTGGCGCAAAAGCTCATAAATATCGTCATAATCCTTGGAAAAAGCGGTTTCGCGCGATCTCCCCTGCCGGAAGGCAAAGGTCTCGCCCGTGCGCGCGGGTTCGTCAAAGCCCGCGGCATGTACATAAATCCCGTCGGACCCGTCCTCCGAACGGCCTACAATCACCGGATCGCCCTTCTTCAGGTGGCGGAATTCCATCACATCGATATGCGAGCCCCTTACAACGGGTACACAGTCCATGCGGCTTTCCTCAGCCAGCATCCACTGCCCGTTGATGTGAAAATACTCCGGAAAGATGCTCATCGCATGATAGCCTTCCGGTGCCACGCCGTTCAACGGCGCTGCTTCAACGGATGCTTCGCGCGCGTTTTTCAGCGGGGGGAGGGTAAAATCGGGCGGCGTGTATTTTTTTAACGAAAAAGCCATGCGAACACCTCTTTTCTTACTGTATTTCCAACATGATTTTACTATAAAACGTAGATTGAACAAAGTCTTTTTTTTATGTATACTAAACAATATTCATTCCTTAAAACGAATCGCAGGAGGAGGTGTTTCATGGATTTTCAGACAAAGTACCGGGAAAAGCTTGTCAGCGCCGAAAAGGCGGCGGAGCTGGTCAGGGACGGCGACTGGATCGATTATTGCTGGACCGCTACCACGCCCAAGGCATGTGACCGTGCGCTTGCACAGCGTATGCCTTCCCTGAAGGACATCAAGCTGCGCGGCGGTATCCTGATGCATGAGCCCGAGATCTTCAAAATCGAGCATCCCGAGGAGCATCTGACATGGAACAGCTGGCATTTCGGCGGCATCGAAAGAAAGGCCGCAGCCAAAGGCTATGCGTTTTATGCGGGCTTCCGCTATTCCGAAGCACCCAGGTATTATTATGACAGCACGGATCCCCTGGATGTGGCGTTTTTGATGGTTTCCCCGATGGATGCCCACGGATATTTCAACTTCGGACCGTCCTGTTCCCATCTGCGTGCCGTCGTCGAAACGGCCAAAAAGGTCGTCGTCGAGGTCAATCCGTCCATGCCCGTGTGTCTCGGAACGGCAGATAACTATGTCCATATCGATGAGGTCGACTTCGTGGTGGAGGGGTTCGACGAACCGCTCGATGCGTTTCCTCCCGCGGGAGAAGCGACGGAGGTGGACAAAAAGGTGGCGGATCTGGTGGTCCGGGAACTGACGGACGGCTGCTGTCTGCAGCTGGGCATCGGCGGCATGCCCAATGCGATCGGCAAGCAGATTGCGGAGAGCGACCTGAAGGATCTGGGCATCCATACGGAAATGTATGTCGATGCCATGGTGGAGCTGTCAAAAGCCGGCAAAATCACCGGCAAATACAAAACCATCGACCGAGGGATGCAGACCTACGCGTTTGCGGCGGGAACCCCCGCACTGTATGAATTTCTGGATCATAATCCGGAATGCATGGCGGCTTCGGTCGGCTATGTCAACGACGCGCGCACGATCGCACAGATCGACAACTTTATCTCGATCAACAACGCCATCGATGTCGATCTGTACGGACAGATCAGCGCCGAATCTTCCGGATACACACATATCTCGGGCGCGGGCGGACAGCTGGATTTTGTGCTGGGGGCCTATCTGTCCAGGGGCGGAAAGAGCTTTATGTGCATCTCCTCGACCTTTATGGACAAGAAAGCGGGGAAAATGCAAAGCCGCATCCGTCCGACGTTGTCCGCGGGATCGATTGTCACCGATTCGAGAGCCAATGCGATGTATATCGTCACGGAGTACGGCATCGCCAATATGAAGGGGCGCACGACCTGGCAGCGCGCGGAGGATCTGATCGGGATTGCGCATCCGGATTTCCGCGACGAGCTGATACGGGAAGCGGAGCAGATGCATATCTGGAGAAAGTCCAACAAACGATAAGGGGGAGCCGGTTTGGACAGAGAGGAATATAAACTCCGGACGGGAGAAATCAAGGCGCTTGTGAGGGACAGGCGCTTTCCGGAGGCTTGTGAGGTAGCGGATTCGATCGACTGGAAACGGGTCAAGAGCGTACAGATGCTCTGCACCGTGGGGGATGTCTACAAGATCACGGGCCGCTTCCAGAAGAGCAGAAACGCAATGCTTTTGGCCTATGACAGGGATCCGATGAATCCCGGGATCGTCTATTCGCTCTGCGAACTGGCCATCAAGCTGGGGGATTTTATAGGTGCCATCGAGTATCTCAAGGAATACATACGCCTTGCGCCCGGTAATGCGGGACGGTACGTTCTGCAATACAAGATCTATGAGGAACAGGGGGTCAGCGCCCAGGAACGCGCAGAGCTGCTGGAAGAGCTGAAAACGCAGGAATACAAGCCGCGCTGGGTCTATGAGCTGGCAACGCTTTACCGTGAAATGGGAGATGAGCTGCACTGCGCCGCGACCTGCGACGAGCTCTTTGACGTGCTGGGGGCACGCTATGATCAGGCTTCCCATCGTTACTGCATCAAGGCGCTGAAGCTCAAGATGCAGGGTACGCCGCTGACGGGCGAGCAGGAAGCCTACCTGCGCGCGGTGACGGCGACGGAACGCGCCAGTGCTCCGGAAAAAGAAGCCGTCGTGCGGACGGCGGGAGAAGATCCTTCACAACAAAGATCCCGTAAAAAGACAAGAAGAAGAGAAGACGCCCAAAGGAGCGCAAGACACACAAGGGCACAAAGGCCCGTGACGGCGCTTCCGGATACGGAGGCCCGTGCCGGAGAACAGACCATGGTCTATGAGCCGGTGTCCGGCGCCACCTATACGGTGCCGGAAGAAGCGGCCCCGACCGCCGTTTTTGCGCCGGTCGGCTACGACACGATGAATATGGGGCTGCAGGAGGAGATCGCAAAGGGCGTACAGGACGTGATTCCCACAGAGGCGGAAGAGGAAGGAGAGAGCGCCATCCGCCGTCCGCAGGGACGCGCGTATGAGCGTGAAACGGAAGAGGACGGACGTTTTGACAAGGTATTGTCCCAGGAGAACGACGGGCAGATTTCACTGGTTCTGCCGGAGCCTCCCGAGGTAGAGACACAGATCACGGGACAGATTTCCATCGAGGATATCATGAACCGGATCCGGACGGAGCAGCAGGAGGCGCAGGAGGTCCGCGTCAAGCAGATCGTGCAGGGGCGGACGGAAGGCATGTTCAACTCCTTTGAGCGCAGCGCCAAGGAGGGACCTCAGGTCGAGATCGATGCCATGCTGGGCATCGACAGGGAAGCGGAGGAACGCAAAAAGCAGGCAGGGAAAGACAAAGAGGAACAAGAGGACGGTGCGCGCGTCCGTGTCGTAACGCCGAGACCCGCCGTGGCGGGCGTCGTCAAGCCGGACAAACATATTCTGGAAACCAGGGAGGCGGAGCCTTTGGATGAGGCGTCCGCGGAGAAGGACGCGGAAGAAGAGACGGACAAAGACGTGTCCGTTGCCAAGGGCGGCGACACCGTAGAATTTCCCGCGGCAACCAATGCGCTTGAAGCACTGATGATGCGCAGACACCGCGAGGAACAAAAGAAGGCGGAGGAAGAGAAAAAAGCGGCGGAACCCGTTGCGGGGCTTGCGGTAAAGGCCACGGGACTTCCGGACGCACAAAAGGTGCCGGCCTATCTGAGAGCCCGGCCGGAGGAAGAAAAGCAGGAAGAAGAAGAGAAGAAGCCGGAAGAAGAGAAGAAGCCGGAAGAAGAGAAGAAGCCGGAAGAGGAGAAGAAGCCGGAAGAAGAAGAGAAAGAGCCGGAAGAGGAAAAGAAGCCGGAAGAAGAAGAAAAAGAGCCGAAAGAAGAAAAAGAGCCGGAAGAAGAGAAAGAGCCGGAAGAAGAGAAAGAGCCGGAAGAAGAAAAGAAGCCGGAAGAGGAAAAGAAACCGGAAGAAGGGAAGAAGCCGGAAGAAGAAAAGAAACCGGAGGGACCGCTGACCGACGAGCAGGTCGCGGAGCGGATCGTCGCCCTGACGGATGCCGAAAAGAATCTCTACGGCCACGTGCTGCATAACCGCGTGGTCTGCAGACAGATCGTGAGCGCCACCGATTTGCTGGCGCAGCGCAAAAAGGAAGGCGCCTATATCACCGGGAAGGATAACGATGAGACGTTAAATATTGCCAAGGGGCTGATTCGCAGCGCGACCAAAAGTTATAACTCCTTTTCCGGAAAGGTGGCAAAGATCAAGGGAGAATCACTGAGTGCGGAAAAGACGCCGGAGTATTTTTCCCAACTCAGGCACGGTGCGCTCATCATCACCGGCGCTGCCAAGATGGACAAGGAGTCGAGGCAGGCGCTTGGTAAGGCAATGAACGACAATGCGCGCGTGACGATGGTGGTACTGTCGGACACGGACAAAAACATGCGCAATCTCCTGAATGACACACCGGAGCTTGCCGCGCTCTTTACGGCACAGGTGGATGTCGAAAATGTGACGGACGACACGCTGGTCGCCTACGGAAGAGAGTACGCAAGGGAGCAGGAATACTCCATTGACAATCTCGGCATCCTTGCGTTACACACCAGAATCGAGGCATTGCAGACCTATGACCACAAGGTGAGCAGAGAGGAAGTAAAGGAAATCGTGGATGAGGCGATCAAGCATGCCTCCAGGCGTAATTTCTCGCATTTCGTTGACGTTCTGACACATAAACGCTATGATGAAGAGGATATGATTATATTGCGCGAGAAGGATTTCGGCATTGACAAGGGGTAATCATGGCGGATAAAAAGGTCTTTATTTCCGAAGACGATGCGTACCTGTTCGGAAAGGGAACGCATTACGATATCTACAAAAAGCTCGGTGCACATCCGTCGACAGAAAAAGGAAAAAAAGGTTATTTTTTCGCCGTCTGGGCGCCGAACGCACAAACCGTGCACGTGGTCGGCTCCTTTAATGACTGGAACACACAGTCACATCCGCTCAAAAAGATGGAGTCCTGCGGCATCTGGCAGGGCTTTATTCCCGGCATCAGGGAAGGCACGCTCTACAAATATCTCATCACGACCCCGGAGGGGGAGAAGATCTACAAGGCGGATCCCTACGCGTGCTATGCGGAGCTGAGACCCGGTACCGCTTCACGCACCTTCGATCTCTCCAGATTCCGCTGGAGCGACAAAAAATACTACGACGAAATCACGAAAAAGGACATCTATGAACAGCCGGTGGCGATCTATGAATGCCACATCGGCAGCTGGATGAAGCATCCGGACGGAACGGAGGACGGCTTCTATACCTACCGTCAGTTTGCGGACCGCCTGGTCGAATACTTAAAAGACATGCAGTATACCCACATCGAACTGATGGGAATCGCGGAGCATCCCTTTGACGGCTCCTGGGGCTATCAGGTCACGGGGTATTATGCGCCGACCTCCCGCTACGGGGAGCCTGCCGATTTTATGTATCTGGTCAATCTGATGCACAGGAACGGAATCGGCGTGATTCTGGACTGGGTACCGGCCCATTTTTGTCCCGACGCGCACGGTCTGGCGCGCTTTGACGGGACCTGTATCTATGAGGATCCCGATCCGAGAAAGGGTGAGCATCCCGACTGGGGCACGCGGATCTTTAATCTGGCCAAAAATGAAGTCAGTAATTTCCTCATCGCCAATGCGCTATACTGGATCAAAGAGTTTCATATCGACGGGCTTCGTGTGGATGCGGTGGCATCGATGCTCTATCTCGATTACGGAAAGCAGGACGGCCAGTGGGTCGCAAACCGTTACGGCGGCAAAGAAAACCTGGACGCGATTGCGTTTTTTCGTCATCTCAACAGTGTCGTCCGCGGCACCTATCCCAATATTCTCATGATTGCCGAGGAGTCGACGGCGTGGCCGGGGATTACGGCGCCGCTTGACGACAACGGTCTGTTTTTTACCTACAAATGGAACATGGGATGGATGCATGATTTTTGCGACTATATGAAGCTCGACCCGTTTTTCCGCAGGGGCGCGCATCACATGATGACCTTTGCGATGAGCTACAACGAGGCGGAGCATTATATTCTGCCGTTGTCCCACGATGAGGTCGTGCATCTCAAATGCGCGATGGTGGAGAAGATGCCGGGATATAAGGTCGACAAGTATGCGTGCCTGCGTGCGGGCTACGCCTTTATGTTCGGTCATGCCGGGAAAAAACTGCTCTTTATGGGCCAGGACTTTGGCCAGGAGAGGGAATGGTCGGAACGCCGGGAACTCGACTGGTTTTTGCTGGATGAGGCGCTCAACCGCGGCATGAAGACCTTTGTAGGGGAATTGCTCAAAATCTATCGCAAGTATCCCGCCATGCACCGTTTTGACGGGGACTGGAGGGGCTTTGAGTGGATCAATGCCGATGACGCCGACCGCAGTATCTACAGCTTTATCCGCAAGGACGGTACGGGCCAAAACGATCTGCTCTTTGTCATCAATCTGACGCCGCTTTTCAGGGAGGGTTTCCGCGTCGGGGTTCCCAGGGAAGGCTCCTATGTGAAGCTTCTGGATTCTTCGGAGGAAGTCTATGCGGACCGGGCCACGGGACGCGTACCCCGCCAGCTGACGAGTGAAAAGGGGCTGTGTGATTACAGGGAATATTCGATCGGATTTGATCTGCCGCCCTACGGGGCACTCATTTTCCGGATTCCCGGGGAGAGTAAAAAAGCACCGGAAGGCCGGAAGGTTCTCAGGAGGAAAAAAGGGGCAGACTAAATATTTTGTCAAAGAAGCCGAAATAAAGGGTGACCGGAAAGGAATGCCGGTTACCCTTATTTTTTCGAACAGGTTTTCTGATCCTTCACGGATGAAGCTTGAGAAACCGCAAAGACTGTACGAGGAAACTATGAACAGAGTCGGTACGGTGGAGCCTCAGGCACAGGAATTGTCCACACAACAGACCAAATACCGCGATCTGCAGGGAACAAAGGAGGCGCATGCGCCGACAGGCGGCGTGCAGCGTCCGGATGTATTTGCGGGCGGCTTAAAGACCGGACACGCGCTTCAGGAAAGCGCTTACGCATCCAAAAAGACCGCGTGGACTGAAGGAATGGCGGCCGGAGACAAGTCGTTGTCCGCCATGCGCGATATGGACGTGGTGCTTTCGCACATGCTTTCTCCCGCGGATTACCGTAAGGCCAAGGAAGAGGGATATGACCCCGCGGAAATAGATGCCAAAGAAACCGTGACCATTGTCGACCATATCAAGGCTTCCCTTTTACAGTCCGGGCAACAGATCAGCGGCGTAACGGATGATCTGAGCACAGAGCAGTTGCGTGCCATTACGGGAAGCGAGGCGTACGCAAGGCAGCTGCAGACGGCATTTTACGAAAATGATCTGCCCCTGACACGGGAAAATGTCCTGTCCGTGCAGGAGGCGTTACAAAGAGCGGGAGAGCTTACGCCCGTCGGAAGCGAAACGATGCTGTACATGGTTGAGAACGGCCTTCGGCCCACGATCGACAATCTGTATCTGGCGTCGCATTCCGCCAGGGGACGCGCGGACAAAGGCGAAGGGTTTTTTGCGCAGGATAAGGGGTATCTTGCGCAATCCGCACAGGGACAGGATATGGAGGCGCTTGCTTCGCAGATCGGCCAGGTGATCGAAAAGGCCGGATTCGATCCCGCGGACAAGACGGTGCAGAAGGAGGCAAAGGAACTGGTCGCGGCAGGGATTGCCCTGACCACGGATCATCTGAAGGCGGCACATGATCTGTATGCGCTGCGCCTGCCTGCGGAAAGCGGAGACGTCATTACGGCGGCGGCTTGTGCGCTGGCGGAAGGAAAGGAAGCGACAAAGGCCGATTTGTCGGATCCGGTCAGTATCCTCCATAAGGCCCATGAAATCGACACCCGGACAAAAGCGCTTACCGACGAGGATCTCAAGACGGCGGTTGCGTTCAAGGATACGGATACGAAAGAAGCGCTGAGCCTCGGGGAGATATTCCGTGCGGCGGAGCAAAGGAAGGTGCAGGAAGGGGAGGCACTTGCAAAAGACGCGTCCCGGACTGCGGTGTCCGAAAGCGATCCGCGGTTTATGCAGGCAAGGATGCAGCTGGAGGAAGTGCGTTTTTCGATGAGCGTAAGCGCCAATCTCACGCTGTTACGTTCGGGCTTTACGATCGATACGGCGCCGATGCAAGAGCTGATCACGCGTCTGCAGGAGGCGATCGGGGAACAGGCACGGGCTTTGTTTGAGGGAGTTGAATCATCCGCGACGCAGATGCGTGCGGAATTCGCGATGTCCGCGTCCGTGGAAATAACGGATCCTGCGGGAAAATACCGTCTCTATCAGGAGACCAATGTCAAGGTCTCTTATCTGCGTACACAGATGCCTGTCGGCGTGATCGGCGCACTGAAGGACGAATTCCGCACGGATACACTCGATGACATCTTTTCGAGGGCACAGACGTGGAAGACGGCGGACAAGGCGTACGAATCCATGCAGACGGAAGTGCGCAGGGATCTGGGGGACAGCATCAAAAAGGCTTTTCGTAATGCGGATGCGCTGCTCGAAGAGATCGGTATGCAACCGAGTGCCGACCGTCTGCGTGCGGTACGGATTCTTGCCTATAACCGGATGGAAGTGACGGCCACAAATGTCGAAAAGGTGAGCGCATACGATGCCCGCCTCAACGAGGTGCTCGACGCCTTAAAGCCGGCGGCGGTGCTGGATCTGATCAGAAGCGGCAAAAACCCGTTGTCTATGACGCTCGAAGAGCTTGCCGCCGAGCTGAGGGAAAGGGAAGGATCACAGGAAGGCGCATCGTCCAAGTACAGCAGATTCCTCTACCAGCTCGAACGGCAGCAGTCGATCAGCGAGGCGGAGCGTACCTCCTATATCGGCATCTACCGGATGTTTGAGACGTTGCAGCGCACCGATCACGCGGCGATCGGAACACTCCTTGAGACCGGAGCCGAGATGACGATCAAAAACCTGCTTACGGCTACAAGGACGCTTCGTACACAGGATGGGAAAGGGATATCGCTGACAGCCGATGACGGGGCGGACGGATATAAAATAACACGCGGCACCGAATCGATTGACACACAGATCGGGGCCGCCTTCCGGTACTACAGCGCCAAGGCAGAAACGGCCTTCGAACATCTGGCACCGGAAAAATTACAAATGATATCCAATCCGGAGGGAACACTTCTACCGGAATTTGCGGAGCAGATGGAAACCCTGCCGGAGGATACGGCCGCCGCTGCGGCCTATGATGCGGAGCAGCTGCAGGCCCTGCGGGAGACCATGGCACAGGCGGAAAATAATATAACAAGCGGTTTCGATATTGTGGAACACCTGCGATCCGGTGACCTGCCGGTTACCGCTACCAACATGGAAGCCATGCAGGCATTGCGTGCGGCGGGCAGCAGGAAGACACCGCGCACGCTGTGGGAGGAAATAAAGGAACTGACCGGAGATAAAAAAACAAGCGATATCACAGAGGAGGCAACACGGACGCTGGCGGATCTTCCGGCCTCCGACGGGGAACCGGAGATGGCGTACCGCGCACAGACGGAGACGTTGTCCCGGACCATAAAAGAACAGATGTTATTAAACGAGACCGGCTATGTGGACCATCGCGCCATGTCGTTGATGCACCGCGCACTGTCCGTGGCGGGACATATGGCGGAACGGGGCAGCTTTGAGATTCCGGTGGAAAAGGACGGTCGCACGATCTCCATGCATGTGACGCTGCAATCATCCGCGGATGCTTCGGGGCGCGCCATAGTGACCATTGAAACGGAAAGCATGGGAACGATCGGGGCGCAGATCGGCGTAGCGGACGGAGCGCTGAGCAGCATGATTTCCACGGATTACGGCGAGACGCCGCAGGTGAAACGCTATCTCGGGGAGGTGCGCGCGCGCTTCTGCGCGGAGGTGAGGCGCGTGCTTCCCGCGCTGCAGACGGAGGAAGGATCGCAATCGCTCCTCTATCATGTAACGCCTTTTTCCGGCGCACCCGGGGGACATACGGAACGCACACGGGCAAAAACACTGATCACGCTTGCAACGGCCTTTGCAAAGGCCGTATGAAGGACGGTAACAGACACGGGGAAGAAAGGAACAACTCATGAAAGTCAATTACAACGCACAGGCAATCATCGCAAACAACAAGCTGCAGGTCAATGATAAGAAGCTGTCGGAGTCCATCGGCAGACTGTCCACCGGTTTGAAGATCAAAAATGCCAAGGACAATCCTTCGGGACTGGCCATGGCCAGACGCATGAACGCACAGATCGCTTCGATGGGCGTCGCGGGGGATTCCGCAAAGGACGGCATCAATATCATCAAGACAGCGGACGGCGTGCTCGGAGAGATCCATGATATCTTACAGCGCATGAACGAGCTGGCGGTGAAGGGGTCGACCGATACCATCACCAAAACGGACCGCGACTATATCGAAGAGGAATTCCAGGCGCTCAAGGACGAAATCGAACGCATCGCAAAAACCACGGACTTTAACGGACAGACGATCCTGGACGGGACCTTTGATTACAGGGGATATGCGACGACGGGCGGCAATGTGACATCCGGAAAGATCACGGGCGGCACAACCAATCCGGATATCCGCGTCGCCACCTATTCCGACAACATGGCAGGAAAGCAGTATCAGATACAGAATCTGAATGTGCAGTATGATGCTACGGAAAAGCAGCTGTTCGGACTGGGAACGGGATCTGCCGTGTCGGTGCTCGATGTTGCCAACAGCGCAACGCTCAACATGATTGTAAAACAGGTGGACGGCGATCTGATCAAGCTCGAGGATGATGAAGGTAGAGAGCTGTCCGTCAGTGTGCGCAGCACATACAACGGGAATATCGAGCTGGATCTGACGGACATCGGTCCGATGTCGATCCAGATCGGCGCCAACGAGGGACAGCTGCTCGATGTGCGCATCCCGGCGATCAACCAGACGGCGCTCGGGATCTTCGGGACCAGTCTGAAGAGCAGCCTCAATAATTATGACGGTTCAAAGCTGGTGGAGAGCGAGGCCTCCCGCAAGGCGCTCGATTCCGTCAAGAATGCGCTTGCCTATGTGTCCACGCTGCGCGCGTCGCTCGGCGCCTACCAGAACCGGCTCGAGCACACGGACGCCAATCTCGATTCCACGAGCGAAAACATGACGGCCTCCTACTCACAGATCATGGACGTCGATATGGCGGAGGAGATGACGACGTACTCGACGCAGGAGGTACTTGCACAGGCGGGCATTTCCGTGCTGTCGCAGGCGAACGAACGCGCAAGCCTGGCCTTACAGTTATTACAGTAATGCATGAGGTACAAACAGGACGAAGCACTTGCCGCTGAGTCCGTAAGAATGCGTCGATGATGACGAGACGCGCTTCCGGCGAAGGAGGAAGCATGACCGACGAGAAGAAACAGGCCTATACGAGAAGAATCAGTTCCGCCACAAGAACACAGCTCATCACAATCGTCTACGACATGATGCTGGACTATACGGACGAAGCAAAGGAGGCGCTGCGGGAAAAAGATGACGCAAAGCTGCGGTCCGCGCTGCAGCATGCGCGCGCCTGCCTGGACGATCTGATCCGGAGCCTCGACATGCAGTATGAACTGTCCTTCGGTCTCAGGGAGCTGTATCTCTTTGCCAAAAAGCAGCTGATACTTGCGGAAGCAAGGCACGATGGCATCTGCATGGAGAATGCAAAGCGCGTGGTGGGACGTATGCGCGAAGCCTGGATACAGATCGAGGATACGGACGATTCCTTCGCGGCGTTTGACAATGCGCAGACCGTCTATGCGGGACTGACGTACGGGCGCGGGACACTCAACGAGTCCGTGGCGGACCCGCAGGCAAACCGCGGACTGTGCGTTTGAGCAGGTTGAACAAAAAATAAATACAGCATTTATCGAAAATTAACGAAAAATAAAATAATTGTAAAAACCCCCTTTACAAACCTTCCGGCAAGTGTTACGATACGTTTTGTTCGCAGCACTTGTCGCTTTTTCTGTGATAAATCTTCGAACGGTGCGGGTATCCTTCTCCGCACGATTTCACAAAAACAGGGAACGGGACAGAAACATTCAAAACAGACATACCGAAAGAGAGGATGCATGTATGACGGCATTGGCCATGTACGTCTTTGCCGCCGGGGCGGCCCTGACGGACGTAAAAAACAACAAAATCTATAACGTATATCTGTTGCCCGGAATAGCGGGCGCACTTTTCATACGTCTTTTTGGCGGAGGAGGGCCGGCCCTGCTCGGGGGGATTCTCGGAATGGCAGGGATTCTTGCCGTGCTGCTCCCGGTGTATCTGCTCAAGGGACTCCGTGCCGGTGATGTCAAACTGCTCAGCGCACTGTCGACCTTTACCGGATTCAGGCAGGGGCTGGTGCTCGTCGGGGTTGCCTTTGTGTTGTGTGCGGCCTACGGGATTCTACGTCTGGTCGTGACGCGCAGGCTGAGCGGAACCGTTCATTTTGCGGTGCCGGTATTGTGTGCGCTGTTGCTGATGCAGGCGGGAGGTGCGGCATGAAAAAGGCTCGTATCGCCATCTGTGATCCGGACCATATCTATCGCGGCCGTCTGCACGGATATCTGCATGCACATATCCGGTTGCCGGTGACGATCGAGGAATACTCGGACCATACCCAAGTGATGCTCCGCGCGGAGGCGGACGCACTGTCCCTGCTGATTCTGAGCGGAGAAGCCGCTCTTGAGAAGCCGCAAGGATGTGAGAACATACTGGTGCTGACGGACGAGGGAGAGGACCGCGAGGTCACGGAGAGCGGAGTGCGGATCTGCTACCGTTCCAGATACCGTCCGGCGGGGGAGATCGTCAGCCGCATTTTGGAATTTCTTGCCGAGGATACGTCTCTTTCGATAAGGATGGAACAGGCGGGCAACAGGCATACAAAGGTCATCGGATACTATTCTCCGATCAAGCGGTGCATGCAGACATCCAGTGCCCTGTGTACGGGACAGATTCTTGCGGAAAACGCGCGCACCATGTATCTTTCCTTTTCCCCGTTTGCGGGGGAGGATCTTGCGGGAAAAGACGGGGATCTGTCGGATCTGATGTATTACTATGACTGTGCGAGGGAGCAGCTTCCGATATGGATCGAGCGCATCAAACAGCGCGTCGGAAGACTCGAATATATCCCGCCGGCGTCCTCCTATCTGCAGACGGAAGGAATGCAGGCGAGGGATTATATCGGACTCATCCGGGCGATCAGCGAAGAAACGGACGTGAAATATCTTTTACTGGATCTTACGGAGACGGTGACGGGACTCTTTGATGTGCTGTCCGTGTGCGATGAGGTCTATACAATCACGGGACACGATATGCGTGATAAGGAAAAGATCGAAGCATACAGAAGGTGGCTTGCGATGCACGGGGAGGAAGAGCTGTTGGAAAAAACGAGATTTGTCAGGCTGCCGAAGGGGTGTCCCCTGCCACAGAGCAGGAGGGCACTGCCCGGCGGGATGCTGGCAACGTATCTGTGGCAAAACGACATGATTCCCGCGGGAGGAAAAGAATGATGCATCAGCCGGAAGCCTGCAGAAAAAAAATAAGGGACGAGGTTTTTCATGTTCTCGATCCGGGCAGAGATACGTCGGATGAGGAGATGTATGCGCTGATCGACCGCTCCATGGCGCAGAATACGTACGTGAGGCAGATGAGTGTTGCACAAAGACGCATGATCCGGAGGGATGTCTTTGCTTCCATCAGGGAACTGGATGTACTGCAACCGCTCCTCGACGATCCGGAGGTAACGGAAATCATGGTCAACGGACCGGAGCATATCTTTGTGGAAAGGGAGGGGAGGCTTATGAAGCATGAAGCCGCCTTTTCATCGGCGCAAAAGCTCGAGGATGTGATCCAGCAGATCGTTGCGGGATGCAACCGCGTGGTCAACGAATCCTCACCGATCGTGGATGCCCGTCTCGCGGACGGATCCAGGGTCAATATTGTACTGCGCACCATCGCGCTGAACGGCCCCGTGATCACGATCAGGCGGTTTCCGAAGGAGCGGATCACGATGGAGCATCTCATACGCTTCGGTTCGGTCACAAAGGAACTGTGTGCGTATCTGCGGATTCTGGTGCGTGCGGGATACAACATTTTTATCGCCGGCGGCACCGGCAGCGGAAAGACGACATTTCTGAATGCGTTGTCGGATCACATACCGGAGGATGCGCGCGTGATTACGGTTGAGGATAATGCGGAGCTGCAGATCACACATATCCCCAATCTGGTCCGGATGGAGGCACGAAACGCCAATGTGGAGGGGTGCAGGGAAATCACCATAAGGGATCTGATCAAATCCTCGCTCCGCATGCGACCCGACCGGATCGTCGTGGGCGAGGTCAGGGGAGATGAGGCCATCGATATGGTGCAGGCAATGAATACGGGACACGACGGCTCCATGTCCACGGGACACGCCAATTCCACCGTCGACATGCTCGCAAGACTGGAGACAATGATTCTGATGGGAATGGATCTGCCACTTAGCGCGGTCCGGCGGCAGCTGGCGGCAGGAATCGATATCATCGTACATCTCGGGCGGCTTCGGGACCGCACGAGGAAGCTTCTTGAGATCAGCGAGGTCACGGGATACGTGGATGCCGCAAGCGGAGAGATTGAAACAAAGCCCCTGTTCAGATTCCGTGAGACGGGCACGGGGAGCGACCACAGAATTACGGGGAGGTGGGAAAAGGTACATGCACTGCAAAACACGCAAAAACTGGAAGCGGCGGGTCTTGTCCTTCCGGATCTCTAAGGAGGATCTGCCGTCCGTTCTCAGGGCAATCATTATTGTCTGTCTGCTCGGAAAACTCTTTTATGACTCCTGGATCGGGATTATCGCACTCAGTCCGCTCGGATTCTTATACATCAGACGTGAACAGATACGCATCCGCAAGGATAAAAAGCGAAAACTCGGCATCCAGTTCAAGGATGCGATCCTGAGCATTGCGGCTACACAACGCGCCGGGTATTCCGCGGAAAACGCGTTCGGGGAAGCGGTACATGACATGGAAATGCTGCACGGCAAGGATGCGGACATCGTCAAAGAACTGAAGCGGATCACGCAGGGGCTGCGAAACAACCTGACACTCGAGGAGATGCTCGATGCGTTTGCAAGGCGCGCGGACCACGCGGACATCACGGAATTTGCGGAGATCTTCCGCGTGGCCAAACGAAACGGCGGCAATATGACCGGTATCATCGCGGACACCGCGGATGTGATCGCGGACAAAATCGAAACCGAACGACAGATCCATGTCATCATTGCGGCCAAGCGGCTCGAAGCACAGATCATGGAGGTGGTGCCGCTCTTCATCATCCTCTATGTGGGTGCGACCAATCAGGGGTTTTTTGCACCGCTCTATCACAGTCTGTTCGGCGTTCTGTTTATGAGCGCGGCACTTGCGGTATATCTTTGCGCCTATCTGATGACGGAAAAGATCATCGCCATTGAGGTATAACCACGGAGGAAATACATGAAAACCATATACCGGATCGCCAACCGAATCTACCGGGTATTGTTCCGGAGGTATCCCGGCTTACGCAGCAGGTCCGTGCAAACGGCGCTGGCGCATCTGTCGGATGCGGCACATCCCACGGAAGAAAAATATTATACGGCTAAAATCGCGCGCACCCTTGCGGTGCTCGGCGCAGGCAGTCTTCTGGTGCTGTTTGTACACGTGTCGGATATGAAAGATGCGCAGCTGGGACCCCGGGCGGCTCTTACCAGAGCCGCATACGGAAAGGGCAGCACCACGGAGCGCCTGAATGCCAGCACGGAGGAAGGAGAGACGCTCGGCGCTTACGAAATCGATCTTGCGGCAAGGCAGTATACGGAAGAGGAAGCAAGAGCGTTGTTTGAGGAGGCGAGTACGATGCTTCCCGGCAGGATCCTCGGCGAAAACCCGTCACTGGATCAGGTGTCGAAACCCCTTGTGCTGCCGTCCTCGATGGAAGGATATCCTTTCAAAATTTCCTATGCCACATCACACTATGCGCGCCTGAAGACGGACGGCGTGCCGCAGACCGCGGACCTTCCCGCGGAGGGAGAGACCGTGACGCTGACGGCGACATATACCTGTGCCTCCGGGACCTTTGAACAGCCAATCCGTGTGCGTGTTGTTCCGCAGGAAAAAAGCATGGAGGCGAGGGTACGGGAAGAGATGGAGGGTGCCATAAGGAAGGTGCAGGAAGAAACGCTCCACGAGGAGATCATGCCTTTGCCGGAGATCTTTCACGGTAAAAAAATCGTATGGTCAAGGGAACGCTCACGTGCCGCACCGGTATTGTTTTTGCTGGTCCTCGTTGCGGCCGGATGCCTCTACTTTGCCAAGGACAAGGAACTGCAAAAGAAAATGAAGCAGAGGGAGGAATCGTTAAAAAACGCCTATCCGCAATTTGTTTCGCGTCTCACGCTGTATCTGAGCGCGGGCATGACGGTGCGCGGTGTTTTCTTAAAAGCGGCCGACGACTATGCAAAAAAAAGAAAAGAGGGAACGAAAAAAGATGCGCTTTCGGAGGAGATCCGTCGTGCATCCGCTCATCTGTCGAACGGCGTTTCGGAAACAGTGGTTTATGAGCGCTTTGCCGCAAGGTGCGGTCTGACGGAATACACCAGACTCTGTTCTTTGCTGGCACAGAATCTGAAAAAGGGTTCCGCACATCTTTTGCTTCTGCTGCGGCAGGAGGCACAGATGTCCGTGAGGGAGCAGATGGACAGGGCGCGCGTGCTCGGCGAGCAGGCGGGAAGCCGCCTGATGATACCGATGATGCTGATGCTTATGGTCGTGATGGTACTGGTCATGGTCCCCGCCTATCTTTCGTTTTGAATGTCAACTGTCCGGACAGTTACAGATATCGGTTACAGGCAGTAACCAAAAACCAACAAACCAACAATCAATCAAAAGGAGGAAAACAAATGAAACAAGCATGGAACCGTTTATGCGAGGGAGCAAACCGGTTTGTCCGGGATGAATCGGGTATGGGAACGATCGAGGTGATCCTGATCATCGTCGTACTGATCGGACTCGTGATGGTCTTCAAGAAGGAAATCGGCGGCCTTGTACAGGATGTGGTGAGCCACATCAAATCCGATGCGCAGACAATCTATAACTGACGGTTATATGACGGTACTGCTTTCACTGACGATGGCGCTGTTTCTTGCCTTTATCCTGGCGCTCTTTGAGAGCGCCAGGCTGGGGGCAGTCAAAATGCGGGCGGAGTGCGTGACGGAGATTGCCATCGATTCGGTACTGGCGGAATACCACCGGGAACTCTTTTCCCAGTACGGGCTTTTGATGATTGACACCTCGTACGGGGGCGCCGTGGCGGACATCTGCAACACGGAGGAACACCTGCGCGGTTATGTGCACAGAAACCTCTCCGGCACGGCCTGGTCGTCGGTTACGGATACGGCGGATTTCACGCATCTTGCCTGCCGGCAGGTAAAGATCCCCGTTTATACCAGGGCGACCGACGGGAACGGCGCGGTTCTGCGACGACAGATTCTCGATTATATGACGGCGGAACCCGTTGAGGCAGCCATGCAGGAGGCGGCGGAACATCTGCAGATTCTGCGTGCCGAAGGATATGATACGCGCGACGTGGAAAAGGAGATGGATGAAAACTACGCAAATCTCCAACAGGCACTGAACGCGGAAGGCGTTTCGGAGGATGAAATCGACGAAACCGTACGCCACATGCATGCAAAACGAAGCCTCGGGATTCTGACGCTGACGCATCCGGACCCTTCGGCGGTTTCCGACGCATCCGTGACGCCCGCAAGTTACGTGTCTTTGCGCGGCGCAAGCAGGGGAAACGGAGAACTGCCGAAAGAGAGTCTCTCCGCGGTCGAACTTTTGCTTCTGGACCAGTACATGATGGAAAAATGCGGCACGTATACCTCGGAAAAAGAAGGCTCCCGACTGAAGTACCAGGTGGAATATCTGATCGCCGGAAAGCCCGGGGACAGAGCCAATCTGGAAAGTATCGCAACGACGCTTCTGTTCTGGCGCGAGGCTTCCAATTTTACCTACATCATGACGGACGAGGACAAAAAAGCCTTTGCGGAGACCATCGCGGTGATCGCTTCGATACTGGTGATGACGCCTGAAATCCAGGATCCGCTCAAGCTCGCGATTCTGTTTGCATGGAGTTTTGCCGAATCGGTCAGCGATGTGCGTACACTCTTTGAC
This sequence comes from Lachnospiraceae bacterium, assembly GCA_017448245.1. Lineage (GTDB taxonomy): Bacteria > Bacillota > Clostridia > Lachnospirales > Lachnospiraceae > Butyrivibrio. Next base: position 37,775 of record JAFSLV010000044.1, read on the forward strand.
GGGGGGAAGGTGCCGTTGGTTAAATCGAAAGACACCTGGCGGTTATCTTTTGCAGGCGCCATGCTGATGCGTTCGGGAGGCTCTTCGGGCGAGGGTCTGTCTTATGAGGAATATCTGAGAATCATGCTGTTAATGACGGATTTAAACGACAAAACCTGGCGTCTGATGGACCTCATGGAGATGGATATCCGCGAGACGCAGGGCAATATCCATTTCCGGATCGACGGGTGCCTCGATACGATCACGGCGCACGTGACGATCGAAGGCGGGAGCGGATTTGAGGGGACGTTTATCCGTACGAGAGGATATACCGCAAAAAAGGAGGAGGAGAATGCATAAAAGAAGATGGCACGGTTCCGTATCGCTCGAAGCCGCATTGGTCATGCCGTTTTTCCTGTACTTTATGATGAATCTGCTGACGTTATTCGATGCGCTGCGGATCCAGACGGCCCTTGAGGCCGCGCTGCATCAGACGGGAAGAGAAATCGGCGCGTATGCGTTTGACCTCATGTATGCGGCGGATACGGCATCCGAGCTGGCCGGCGCGGGGGGCGTGAACGATCTGCCGTTTGCCGTTGACGTGGGGTCGAATGTCCTCTCGGCGGCGTACGCGCAGACAAGAATCCGGGATTTTCTGGACGTGCTTGCCCCCAACACGCGTTGCGTGGAGGGCGGAGCGGATGCGCTCAGTTTTCTGAGATCGGGTTTTACCTCGGATTCGGATATCATCGATCTTGCGGTCAGCTGCAGGATAAGGCCGTTTATCAGCATCATGGGATTTGACGCGTTTCCGGTGGAGGCGCGCTATTATGCGCATGCCTGGACAGGCTACGGGATCGGGCAGGCGGGGGAACCGGACCGGACGAAAGATACGGAAGAAACGGTGTATATGACACCGGGCGGGGCGGTATATCATACCTCGGCAGAGTGCACCTACTTAAGGCCTGCCGTGCACAGCACATCTTCCGATGCGCTTTCTGCACTGAGAAACGAAAGCGGTGCGATCTATTATCCCTGCGAATACTGCGGCGGGGGAGACGGGACGGTGTACCTGACACCGTACGGAGACAGATATCACGCAAGCGCCTCCTGCTCGCGACTCATGCGCACCATTGAGGCAGTGCCGCTGAGCGAAGCGGCGGGAAGACGTCCCTGCAGCAAATGCGGGCAATCACACTAAAAAAGAAGGAGAGGAATCTGTAATGAAACTGTTATGTCTTATGTTTTTGATTATTGCGGCCGTGGCGGATATCCGTACAAAAAAGATATCGATGGTCTGGATAGCATGTACTGCTTTTTTGTCCGTTGTCAGTGCGGCGGTGGCGCTGACGGATCGTACCGGCACGATACGGGGAATCCTTGCTGCCATGCTCCCCGGGGCGGGACTGGTTCTGTTGTCTGTCCTGAGCAGACAGTCGGTAGGAGCGGGCGACGGCCTTTTGCTCGCCGCAACGGGTCCCGTTTTCGGCTGGAGGTTAGCGCTGACCGGACTGATGACGGCGTTTTTTCTCAGCGCGATCGTGTCGGCTGTTTTACTTATATCCGGGAAGGCGGGAAGAAAAACCAGGATTCCGTTTGTGCCGTTTCTGGCATCCGCGATGGGGGTGATGACGATTGCGATTCATTAAAAGGAAGACGAACGGGTACTTTACGATTGAGGCATGTGTGCTGGTGGCGGTGGCGTTTTTTCTCTTTGCCCTGATCATCCATCTGACGTTTTACATGCACGCACGCACGATTCTCATACAGGATACCTATCTCCTTGCGTTTCGCGCAAGTCTCGAAGAGGAGGACAAAGACGCTTCGCAGCTGATCGAGAATATGGCATCCATGCAGTTCGGGTCCCGTTATTTCGGCAACGATGTGCCGGTCGTGGAGGCGTCGGATCATCAGAAGAAGATAACGGCCGATGCGTACACCGTCACGCACCGGAGCGCATATGATCTTGCGCTTCCCGAAATCTGGCAGGTAAGGGCAGTGGCCGAGACGATCCGCTATGATATGCCGGCACATATCCGCCGGGTAGCACGTGTGGCCGATCTCATCAGGGCCCACATCCGATGAAAGGAAATGATATGAATCTGAGTTATACAAGAGATCTGGAACACAATTATCTGGTGATCTGTCCGCAGGAAGAAAGAACCGACGTATTTGCGTTGAGAATGATGGCGTCGGGCGACATCCCCTGTCTTTTGCGGATGCAGCCGCGCACCATTGACGGATACGAGAGCCTCTATTATGAGACGGACAATCTGATCTCTCTTTCCAACCGCGCACTGGCAAAGAAACTCAACGGCAGGGAACTCCATGCGTTGACGGGGGCGATGGCGGAGGCGGAAACGCAGATGTGCGAGTATCTGCTGGATCCGGCCATGCTCCTGCTGAGCGGAGAAACCGTTTTCTGGGACAGCATGCGCGGCACATGGCATTTTGTATGCTGCCCGTTTCCGCAGGAGGAACATACGCTGGTCGCATTTACCGAGGAGCTGACACAGTACGTGGATGACGCGGAAGAAGCAGCGATCGAAGAGGCTTTTGAGATCTGTATCCGGGCACAGACGCCGGGGACGAGAATCAGGGATCTTGTGATGCGGGCAAAATACGAGGCTCCGCCATCCTGTGCGGCGGCAAAAGGAGGGGAAACCGTCGGGAAAGCGGAGACTTTTCCGGAGGAAGCAGTCTTTCCGGAAGACGATCCCGGGGAGACGTCCGGTGCGGGAGAAGCGGATGAGGATGAGGAAGGAAACACAAAGGAACCCGCACCGGACGGCAACGGCATCCGCCCGGGGATAGCGACTGTATTATTTATGGCGGTACTGTTGGCGGGTATCTACATCCGAAAGGAATATATCCTGACTCCGGCGGGAAATATTCTGTCCGTCGGGGTGATCGTACTGAGCATACTGGGAACCGCGGGTTCGCTGTTTTTGCGGATGGAGGAAATGAGGAGCACAAAAAAGAAAAGAAAAAAGGGCACCGGAAAGCACGCGCGCACCCGCGCCGCAACAAGGAAAAAGTCCCGGCGTATAACGCGTGTCCGGTCCGGGACGCCCCGGGAACAAGTGACATGGGAATCCGCGTCCGGGGTGGTATATCCGTGGCAGGGGGATGCGGGGGCGCAGGTTCCCCGGCAGGAGGATGCGGCAGAGGCGGATGATCCGGAGGAAGAAGCGTATACCACGGTGTTGTGTGAAGACAGACCGCGCGGACGCACCGCCAAGCTCTACAGCAGAAGCGCACACCTCAACTGCCATATACCGCTCGACCGTCTTCCCTTTACGCTCGGCAAGCTCTCCGGATGTGCGGACTATATCTTGCGTGACGAGAGCGTATCCAGGCTTCATGCACACATCATGAAGGGGGAACACGAGGTTCTCGTCAAGGATCTCAATTCTACCAACGGGACCTATCTGAACGGTATCCGGCTAAAACCCAACGAAACCGTGGCAATTCATGTGGGAGACGAACTGTGCTTCGGAGACGTGGTGTTTGACTATGTATAAAAAAATGGGTAAAATAGGTAGGTAACCTGAGTGAACGGGTGATAACCCAACGGAGAAACAAGCGTATGTCAGATTATCTGGAGAGCGGGCGCAAGGCCTGTATGAAGCGCTTTGACGAGATTCTTTCGTCAGGCGAAAAGGGAACGGTCATCAAGGTTTATCTCGAGAATTTTAAGTATTTCAATGACACCTTCGGTTATGACAACGGTGAACAGATGCTCGAGGACATCGCGGAGTATCTCGCGGAGGTCACGGGGAGAACCGTGTACCGCTTTGTCGGTGTCGAATTTGTTTCTGTTTTGGACGGGCTCGGACAGGCCAAATCCGAAAACATCGTGGATGAGATTCTGTCCCGTTTTTCCCATATGTGGAAGATCGGCGATACGGAGTGCCTTTGCCAGGTCCAGATCGGCATGTGCGGTTATCCGGGGCTGGCGCGCACACCGGAGGAACTCAACCTGTTCCTCGACCGCGCGGTGTCGGAGGCCATCGTGCAGGGGCCGGGACAGCTGGCAATCTATGATACCCAGCTGAATGAGCGCTTTGTACGCAACAAGACGATTGCGCTTGCGCTTGCCGACGCGGTCAGGGAAGAGCGTGTCAACATCCGTTACCGTCCGACATTTTGCCAGGAAAAGAGCCGCTTCACACGCGCGGAGTTTTATATGCGCATCTTTGTGGAGGGGATCGGCACCGTCGGCTATGAAGAATTTATCCCGATTGCGGAAGACAGCGGCCAGATCCGCGAAATCGAGTATTTTGCCCTCAGACAGGTCTGCTCCATGATACGGCGTCTGATTGACGAGGGCGTGGAATTCGAGTCCATTGCGCTCCCGATTTCCTCGGTGCTCTTCTTACAGGAAGATTTTGTCGATACCGTCAAGAACATGATGGACGAGTACAATATTCCCGACGGAAAGCTCGGACTGGAGATTCACGAGAGCATGCTGACAGCCGCTTATTTCTATGTCAATGTCGCCATGCAGGAGCTGTCCGCCATGGGGGTGGAACTGATCCTGAACGACTTCGGCTCGGGATATTCGGGTGTCAGCTCTATCCTTGAACTGCCGGTTGACGTGTTAAAGCTCGAGCGCATGTTTGTCTGGCAGCTCGAGACCAATCCCCGTGCGGCGGACCTGATCGAGGGTCTCATCCACATCGCAACGAGACTCGGCTTAAAGATCATTGCGGAAGGTGTCGAGACCGACCATCAGGTCGACCAGCTGGACGCGTTCGGCTGCGGATACCGGCAGGGATTCTACTATGCGCCGACCGTCGAATCGGAACTGCTCTTCAAGGTGCTGGGCGTTCCGGTGGACGAAGCGGCCGCTTCGATCGAGTCGGAAAAGGAAAAGGGAAGAAAGAAAAAATAATCCGTTTTAATGCAATTCTTCCGAACGGATTCTGCAGGCTTCCATGGCGTCCATCACGGCGCTGCGGAAGCCTTTTTCTTCGAGTACCCTGACGGCCGCAATGGTCGTGCCCGCCGGGGAGCAGACCATATCCTTGAGATCCGCGGGGTGTCTGCCGCTCGAAAGAACAAGCTGTGCGGATCCCCTGACGGTCTGTGCCGCAAAACGGTAGGCCTGTGCACGCGGCATCCCGCCTGCCACCGCCGCATCCGCCATGGCCTCGATTAGCATAAAGATATATGCGGGGGAGGAACCGGAGACCGCCGTCACCGTGTCAAAGAGATGCTCCGGTACGACCTCCGCTTCCCCGAAGGAGCGCACGATCGACAATACTTCCTGCAGATCCCCCTGGGTGACCAGGCTGTTGGTGCATACCGCCGTCATCCCGTCGCCGATCAGCGCCGGCGTATTGGGCATCAGACGCGCGATCTTGATATGCTTGCTGATGCCGAAGCGCTGTTCATAGTAGGAGATCGGCACACCGGCCACGATTGAAACAAACAGCTGGTGATCCTGGGCGGCATCCTTGATCTCGTCGAGTACGGTATCGAGCACCTGCGGTTTGACACAGATAAAAATGGTACGCGCCTGTGCAAGAACGTAGGCATTGGAATCCGTTACATGTACCTCCAGCGTGGTCTTGGCCCTGTCCCTTGCCTCCGCCGTCGGTTCCGAGGCAATGATCTCGTCCGCCTGTGCATATCCCGCACGTACAATGCCCGAGATGATGGCGCTTGCCATATTGCCGCATCCGATAAATCCCAGTCTCAGACTCATAGTGACTCCTTTTGATTGCACGCCTCATCCGCAATGATCAGGTGCAGCTCGTCGAGTTGTTCTTTGGTTACCGCGCCGGGCGCATCCATCATGACGTCCTGGGCGTTTTTATTCATCGGGAAGGGAATCACCTCCCGGATCGATTCTTCTCCCTCCATCAGCATGACCATCCGGTCGATCCCCGGGGCGATCCCCGCATGGGGCGGCGCACCGTAGGTAAAGGCGTTATACATGGCGGGAAACTTTGCTTTGACATCCGCTTCGGTGAGGCGCACCATCTCGAAGGCCCTGATCATGATCTCCGGGTCATGATTACGCACGGCACCGGAGGAGAGCTCTACGCCGTTACAGACAAGATCATACTGGTCCGCAAGGATCCCGAGTGGATCGATCTCACCCCGTCCGGCTTTCATCAGTGTCTCGAGACCTCCGCGCGGCATGGAGAAGGGGTTGTGGCAAAATTCCAAAAGGCCCGACTCTTCGCCGATCTCATACATCGGAAAATCGACGATCCAGCAAAAGGCGTACTGTTCCCTGTCCATATGGCCCGGGACATCGGCCCCGAAGGATTTGACGGCGACGCCCGCCGTTTTCAGCGCCTGCGCCTTTGTGCCCGCACCGATGGCGACAAAGTCTCCGGCCTTGAGGGAAAGTGCCGCAAGCACGGCATCCTTGCTGTCCTGCAGGAATTTGGCGATGCCGCCGACGATATCCCCGTTTTCGTCAAGACGAAACCAGTAGCATTTGGCACCGGCCACGACCTCAATGTCCGCGATGTGCCTGTCGATAAATTTGCGGCTTTCTTTAAAATCCGAAACCACGACCGCACGGATATCCTGTCCGTCAAAGGGTTCAAAGCCGCATCCGCAAAGCGTGTCCGTTGCGTTTTGGATCGTCAGATCAATCCGAAGATCGGGCTTATCCGTGCCGTAGGTCTCCATCGCCTGCGCATAAGGAATCCGCACAAACGGTGGCTTTGACGCGCGTTCATACAGACCGTATTCGGAAAACACGGGCGGCAGGACCGTCTCACAGACCGCAAAGACATCCTCCTGTCCCGCAAAGGCCATCTCCAGATCGAGCTGGTAAAACTCACCGGGCGAGCGGTCACCCCTTGCGTCCTCATCGCGGAAGCACGGTGCGATCTGGAAATAGCGGTCAAAGCCGGAGGCCATGAGCAGCTGCTTAAACTGCTGCGGTGCCTGCGGCAGTGCGTAGAATCTGCCCGGATGCTTTCTTGCGGGCACAAGATAGTCTCTTGCGCCCTCCGGCGAAGATACCGTAAGAATCGGTGTGGTGATCTCCAGAAAGTCCTGCTCCGTCATGGCTTTACGGATGGCGGATACGATGCGGCTGCGCAACACAATTTTGTCCCGCATCAGGGGATTGCGCAGATCCAGATACCGGTATTTGAGGCGTGTCGTTTCGTCCGCATCAAGGGAACGGTTGATTTCAAAGGGCAGTTCGTTGTGCGTACATTTGCCAAGAACCGTCACGCCGCCCTCATCCGGCACGATCTCGATTTCTCCCGTCGGGAGTCTGTCATTTTTGGAAGAACGCTCGCGGACCGTTCCGCGGACCATCAGCGTGGTCTCCTTATTGAGCGACTTAAAGAGCCGTACGGCTTCCTCCGTTTCGGCGACGATCTGCGTCGTTCCGTAATAGTCGCGCAGGACGACGAAGCCCAGGCTTGCGCCTACCTCCCGGAAGTTTTCCATAAAGCCGCATACCTGTACCTGCTTACCGGCGTCCGCAAGACGCAGTTCCCCGCAGGTATGTGTTCTGTTTTGCACGTCTCAAGTCCTCCCTGCTGCACAATAATGTATTATTATATCATATTTGCGCGAAAATGCGCCAAAAGAACCGCCGCACGGACACGCTCCGAATTTGTGCATTTTTAACAATAACACGGGGTGCTTTTTTGATTTGCATTGCTAAAAAAACACGGATATAATATAATACTGTTTGTCTCAGAGGATGCTTGAAAAAGCTTTGTTTGGCAGAAAGGGAGGTTATTATGAAACTGAAAAGATTTGCGGCTGTAGCGCTTCTTGCAGCGCTTCTCGCAGGATGCTCTTCCGGCGGAAATGCAGGCGGCGGCGCGGCATCGAGTGCGGCACCGGCGGCGTCGAGTGAGGCGGCAAGCCAGGAAACGGGCGGAGAGAGCGAAACGGCTGCACAACCCGTTGAGATCGCAAAACTCACTGTGGTTTATGTGCCTTCGAGACCGGCGGAGGAAATCATCACCGCGACCAGCGGCCTGAAAGACGTGATGATCGCGGCCATGGCCGAAAAAGGCTATATCATCGGCGATGTCGAGATCGCGGTCAGTGATAACTACAACGCGGCCGGCGAGGCGCTCGCGGCCGGTACTGCGGACATCGGCTATATCCCGGGCGGCACCTATGCGCTCTACAGTGATGATGTCCAGCTGCTTCTTACAGCAACCCGCGACAATCTGACCAACGATTCCACGGATCCCGCGGACTGGAACGGCGACGAAAACGCGACCGACAGAGATCCGGGCGTGCCGGTTACCTACTATAAGGGTCTCATCTATGCGGGACCTTCGGCAACGGGACGTGCTCTTGCGGAAAAGGTCAATAACGGCGAAGCGCTCACCTGGGAAGAAGTGTCCGCGGCCAAATGGGGGCTCGGCTCCAACACCTCCAACGCGTCCTATATCTATCCCAATCTGTGGCTCAAGGAGCAGTTCGACATGACGATCCAGGATCTGCCCAATAAGACCGCCGACATGAAGCAGCCCGACATGTTCCTGCAGGCGGCGGCCGAGCAGATCGATATCATTGTCTGCTACGCGGACGGCCGTATGGACTACGGCGATGACTGGGAAGGGGATTTCGGCCGTGACGATACGATCTGGAACGAACTCAACGTGATCGGTGTTACGCCCAATATCTATAATGACTCCGTCTGCCTTGCCAAGTCCGGCGACAATGCGGATGTGCTGACGAGCCCCGAGTTCCAGGCGGCGTTGTCCGACTTCTTTATCCACCTCGGTGACACGGAAGAGGGACAGACCATCATCGGCATCTACTCGCACACCGGCTATGTGCCCGGCAATGACAGCGACTATGATGCATCCCGCAATGCGCTTGAAGCGATGGAGTAAGCATCCGGCCATCTTTGGCATCACCGCTCCCGCAACGGTGTAATTACGCATGGGTGGCTTTCCTTACAGAAAGAAAGCCACCCATATTTCAAAAACGAAGCAGATCTTATCTGCCACAGGGAACAGGGAAATGATCGAATTTAAAAACGTCTCCAAAGTCTATCCAAACGGTACCAGAGGCTTAAACCAGATCAATCTGAAAATCGAACAGGGAGAATTCCTTGCAATCATCGGTTTGTCCGGCGCCGGTAAATCGACACTGATCCGCACGATCAATCGCATGATTGACATCACGGAGGGACGGCTCATTGTCGACGATGTCGACGTGATGAGTTTAAAGGGCAGGCAGATGCGCAGATACCGCCGCAAGGTCGGCATGATCTTCCAGTCCTTTAACCTGGTGAGCCGTGCGACCGTAATCCGCAACGTGCTGACGAGCAACGTTCCCGACATGCCGTTCTGGAAGACCTTTTTCGGCGCCTATTCCACGGATCAGAAGATCCGGGCGCTCGAAGCGCTCGACAAGGTCAATATCCTGGACAAGGCCTACCATCGCTGTGACGAGCTCTCCGGCGGACAGATGCAGCGTGTAGCGCTCGCACGTACCTTAAATCAAAACCCCTCGATTATCCTCGCGGACGAACCGGTGGCTTCGCTCGACCCGATCATTGCGGACGTCGTCATGAGCGATTTTGCAAGGATCAACCGCGATATGAATATTACGATTCTTTTGAATATCCACCATGTCGACCTCGCACTCAAATACGCGACTCGCGTCATCGGAATCCGTGCGGGGGAAATCGTCTATGACGGTCCGACTTCGGAAGTCACGCAGGAGGTGCTCGACATGGTCTACAACGGCAAGGCAATTCCCAAGACCACGGACGTCGAAAATGAGGAACTCAAGGAAATGGTGGGATAAAATGGCCGCAAAAAAGGCAAAAGAAAAAAAGATGCCGCTCTTTGACCGGATCATCAAACCGCAGCATATCACGCTTCCCAACGGCCACAGCGTTGACCGTCCCCGCAGCAGAACGCCGCTGATCCTTTTATGCCTCGTAGCGGTTGTTGCCGTGTCGATCTATGCGACCGGATTCAGTATCTCCACGATCATCAAGCGCGCGGACCAGCTGCCCGTGATATTCGGACAGATCCTGACGCCCAACTGGTCCTTTATCGGAGCGCGGGTCATGCCGCCGCTTTTAGAGACGATCCAGATGTCAATCGTCGGTACGGTGGCCGGCTGCCTGATTGCGCTTCCGCTCTCGATCCTGTCGAGTGCCAATATCAACCGAAACCGTCCGACCCTGCTCTTTTTCCGTCTGATCCTTTCGATCATCCGCTCCATCCCCACGCTGGTCTATGCGTCGATCCTCGCACTGATCTTTGCGCTGGGCGCCTTTGCGGGTACGGTGGCCATCATGTTTTTTACGCTCGGTATCGCCGCCAAGATGCTCTACGAATCGATCGAAACCATCGATATGGGTCCGTATGAGGCGATGCAGTCCTTTGGTGCCAATACCCTGCAGTCCTTCTGGGCCGCCTGCTGGCCGCAGATCCTGCCGGTGTATCTGGATACCTGCCTGTACTGTTTTGAACTCAATGTCCGCGCCTCCGCGATCCTCGGCTACGTCGGTGCGGGCGGTGTCGGCGTCCTGATCTCCGACCGGACGGGCTTAAGAAAATATCACGATGTCGGTGCGATTGTCGTGACGCTCTTTGTGGTGGTATTTGTGATCGATCTGATCAATGATTATCTGCGCGAAAAGTTAAAGAAGCGCCAGTAAACACACAGCGGAGTATATGCGAATGGAAGCTGTCATGAACGAACATGAGGAAATGAAAAAGACGGAACGAACGGCAAACGGCGACGTGGCAGGGGATATACTCTCCCGTCTCGAATCGCGCGTGCGCGTACTCGAAAAACTGATGAGCGAACCGAAGATGCTGTGGATGCGGCTGTTGATCTTTGGCATCATTGCCGTTATTGTCTATTGGGGATCCTCTGCCATCACCTATAACGGGATTACGGACAGAGGCAGTGGCATTGCCGTCAACGTATTCAAAAACCTCCTCAATCCGGACCGGGAACTGCTCTTTAATCTGACCAGGGACGGAGTGCCGTTTCTGGTGCTCGAAACGATCGGTATTGCGGTGCTCGGCACGGTCTTCGGCGCGATACTTGCGATTCCGATCAGCTTTTTGTCTGCGACCAATATCGTCCCGAAGGGGATTGCCTATCTCTTCCGCGCGATTGTGCTCTTTATCCGGACCATTCCCTCGCTCATGTGGGCACTGATCTGGATCCGGGTCACGGGCCCCGGTGCCTTTTGCGGTGTGACGACACAGTCGATCTGCTCGATCGGCATGATTTCCAAGATGTATATCATGGCGATCGAAAACCTCGATACCGGTATTCTTGAGTCGCTTGATGCCTGCGGGTGCAACACCTTTGAAAAGATCCGCGTCGGGATCATCCCGCAGCTGTCGGCGTCCTTTATATCGACCGCCATCTACCGTTTTGACATCAATTTAAAGGACGCGACGGTCTTGGGCATCGTCGGTGCCGGCGGTATCGGCTCTCCCCTGATGCAGTCGATTTCGAGCTTCAAATATCAGAGAGTGGCGGCATTCCTCTGGGCGCTGGTACTGCTGGTGGTCATCATTGAATGGATCTCCACACAGATCCGCGCAAGGCTCGCACACGGCAGATCATAGAAAAAGGCACAGGCAACTAAGGCGGATACCGTACGATGCTTATGCGCAGTAGAAGAGACGAAGTGCCGTAAGCGCCTCATCATCGAGCCCGTATTCCGCAAGGAAGTAGTCTTCGATGACAGGATATTTGGAAAAGAGTGCGTCCAGCACGCCTTCCCCGACGGCCTGTGTTACCGAAAGCCGCAGTGTGAGAAGCTCCTCCAGTTCCGGATGCAGGGCAATGTCTTTAGACTGCTCATCAAGCGCCTGTTGCAGAGTGTCATGAAAGTAGGTGCGGCTGAGCAGATAGTCTTCCAGCACCGTCTGCCTGGGAACACCCAGCGCAAGCAACAGGACCATGGCAAAAACCCCGGTGCGGTCCTTGCCCGTCGCACAGTGAAACAGGAGCGGCGCATGCTGCGCACGGATCTCCTCAAAGAGGATGCGGAAGGCCTCGTTGTCAAAGGGAATGAGATTATAATACAGGCGGAGTTTTTCGATCTGGGCCAGTCCCGCGCCGCCGATCTGTGACATGCCGGCGGGAGAAAAGTCGATCTCTTTGGCATTGGCAAATTCGAGACCGGAGTGCTGCAGGAAGCATACGTCTTCGAGCACGGGATCCGGATACAGCTCCGTTTCGGTTTTTGTACGCAGGTCCATGACATAGCGCACGCCGAGGGTCCGGAAAAAGGAAAGCTCTTCCTCGTTCATAAAACTGAGGCCCGCGCTGCGGTAGAGGAGTCCCGGACGGATATGCAGGCCGCCCGCGGCGGGATATCCGCCGAGATCGCGAAAGTTGATGTGTTTGCGGAAGTGTGAGTCAAGCTCTTGTTGTGTATACATATAACGGCCTCCGGCTGGTTTTTACGGGAAGTATTATATTATAGCACAGATGCCGTCCGGCGGAAAAGAAAAAGGAGGATGATATGGAACAGATATTTCGAACGGTGTTATTACTGGCCCTGCCGGCCAGCGGCAAATCCGAGGTGCGCAACCTGATGACACAGATGGATGCCGGACAACGAAAGGAGGATTTTCATATCGGTCCCAATCTCCAGCTGGATGATTATCCTTATGTGCACATGATGCGCAGAATCGACGAAGAGCTCGAACGCATCGGGGAGGAGAGGATTTTCTATAAGGCGGCGGGAAGACCCTTTCGGGATGAGCGCGACTGGGGCACCCTGATCATGCTTCTCAATGAGGATTTTGCGGATTTAAAGAACGGCGTATGCGTCAGCCCCGCATCCGATGCGGCCTATCTGATGGAAAGAATCGACCGTGCGTCCGTTGCCGCCGGCCTCCCCGCAAGGATCTCCCTGTGCCGTACGTGCGTCAGGGAGGCCGTAGCCACGGCGCTTGAGGAAGAGGCCAAAAAACTGCGCACGGAAAAAGAAGCGCAGTATACGGATACCGTTGAAGGAAAGACAATCATCATCGAATGTGCGCGCGGAGGACCGGACGGAGCCAAAATGCCGCTGAAGGGCGCCTTCGGATATCAGTATTCCCTGCCCCTTCTTTCTTCCGCACTGTTAGATGAGGCGGCGATTATGTTTATCCGGGTGACACCGGAAGAATCGAGGCGCAAAAACAATGAGCGTGCCCGTCCGGAGGATCCGGGTTCCAACCTCTTCCACGGCGTGCCGATGGAGGTGATGCTTGGCGAATACGGCTGTGACGATATGCAGTATCTGTTGGAACATGCGGAGCGCACGGGCACCGTCACGGTCAAAAGAGACGGGCGCACCTGGCATGTACCGGTCGGCGTCTTTGATAACCGCGTGGACAAAACCTCGTTTCTTCGCGGGGAAAAGGAGACCTGGGATGCGGACAGGGTGCGGGAAGTGACGGATGCGATCCGGGAGGCGACGGACCACATGTGGGCCTTATACGGCGATAATGCCGTCGAGCATTTTACCGACGTGGAAGTCGTGGAGGCAGGAGAAGAGTGATGGAAAACAGAATCCGTCTGTTATGCACCTCCGATATTCACGGCGCGGTCTACCCGTATTCGTATGCGGACATGCAGGAAAAAAATCAGGGCATTGCAAAGCTGAAAACACTGATCGATTCGCTCCGGGACGAGAACACCATCGTCATCGAAAACGGGGATACGATCGAGGGATCCCCGCTGACCTTTTATCATTATATGAATGATCATGACGGTGTATGCCCGGTAACGCAGGCGCTTGCCATGATCGGATATGATTATGTCAATGTCGGCAACCATGATTTTAACGAGGGACGCGAGGCGCTCTTTACACACCTGAAGACACTCGGCGCCCCCTGCATCACGCACAACTTCCTCTACCGCGGGAAGCCGGTCGGTGCGCCCTATGACATCCGGGAAATCGCCGGAAAAAGAATCGCCCTGTTCGGACTGACCACCCAGTATATTCCGCACTGGGAGTCCGAGGCGCATCTGAAGGACATCGCATTTACGGATGCTTATGAGACCGCAAAGGAGACGGTTGCCGCACTGAAGGCGCTGCCCGAAGGAAAACGGCCGGACTATATCGTATGCATTTATCACGGCGGCTTTGAGTGTGATCCGGTAAGCGGTGTCCCGACAGAAAAGGATACGGGAGAAAATGAGGGATACCGGATCATGACGCAGATTCCGGGGATCGATGTTTTTTTGACCGGACACCAGCACAGGGAGTATTGTGCGGTGCATGAGGGATGCGCCTATACACAGCCTGCGGCAAACGGAAGGTTTCTGGCCATGGTAGACATAGACACGGAAACGGGCGCGATCACGCCGTCTTTACTGCCCGTCGATACAAAGGCGGATGAGTCGGTGACGGCGGCAACGGCTGCGGCGGAGGCGGCCTGCCAGAAATGGCTCGACCAAACGCTTGGCACCTGTAAGATCGATCTCAAAATCCGCAATGAGGACGATGCCAGGCTGCATAAGACACAGCTGATTACCTTTTTTAACCGGGTACAGATGGAAATGACGGGCGCACAGATCTCGGCCTGCGCGCTGTTTTTGGGAGCAACCGGATTTGGCGAAGTGATTACAATGCGGGATATCGTGAGCACGTATCTCTTTCCCAATACGCTGACCGTCAAGCGCGTGACGGGAAAGACATTACGTGCATATCTGGAAAAGACGGCAGCATTCTGGGCAGTCGGTCAGGACGGTACGATCGGGATCGATCCGCGGTATGATTTCCCGACACCGGGCCATTTTAATTATGATATGGCCGACGGCGTTTCCTATACGATCCGCGTATCCAATCCGGAAGGGAAAAGAATCGAAGATCTCAAAAGAAACGGCAAAGAGGTTCGGGACGAGGATGTCTTTACGCTGGTTGTCAACAATTACAGGGCGGCCGGCGGAGGAGATTACGAGATGATTGCGGAGTCGGAGACCGTGAAGGAGTATCTCACGAGCATGGTGGAGATCCTTGCACAATACATCATGAAACATCCGGTGATTGATTTTACACCGGTACACAATATTCAGGTTGTGATATAGGGGAGTTTGTTAAACGGCAAGATCCAGCTTGCCTCCGACGGCACCGTTGGCGGCGTCAAAGGATTTTCTGCCCTGCATATAGGGCTGGTTTTCGTTGGGATAGGAGATGCGGGTCGTGGTGAGACCGCCGGATACGTAGCTGCGGCCGCACTCGGGGCATACGGCCGTCATCAGACGGACAGAAGCCTGCATGACCTTGCCGCCTTCCTTGGCGGCTTTTTCATAGGCGTTGGCGACATGCTCCTGCTCATGTCCGCGTACCGTGGCGGCACTGGCTCCGGGATCGATATGTCCGGGCGCCTTGAAAGAAACGTCTCCTTCATCGGAGCCGTCCTGGTACATTCTGTTCGCGCAGGTCTCGCATTGTGCGGGGGAGGATTTTTTACCGGGCTGTACAACGGTCGAAGCGCCGGGATTGACGACAGGCTTTGACTCCTGCGCCTGTCCGATCCCGCCGATTGCGCCGAACCCCTGGGCATATCCTCCTTGAATTCTCAGATCCATGTGCGTCCTTTCACCATTGCCTTTGGCATAATTTTATCATAAAACAAGTCTGATTGCAACAAAAAAAGAAAAAATCTAAAGTATTAAAAAATAAATATTTTCACCGGACTTCTCTAATTTTTGCGGGAACCGGACGAAATATGATAAAATAAGCCTGTATCTTTTTGGAATAGGGGGTTTCCTGGTGTTTTCGACAAAATACACGGTAGTATATGTCGAATTGTTAATGGTATGCTTTATTTTCGTATCGGTCATGCTGTCGAAAGTCAGTCGTGATCTGGGTACGAAGAATGAGGTGCGCGCGTTTAAATGGATGCTGCGCATCTTTTTGGTGATGATGGTACTTGACAGCATCACCCAGATCCACCATGCGCGCCTGATTCAGCCTTCCCTGACGGCCATCAGTCTGGTGTATGCCACGTACATGTTTCTGATCGGACTGATGTCCCTCATGTGGCTGGCCTTTGCGGAGATGCAGATCAATGAACGCGTGATACAGGATCCGCGTTTTATTGCCTTTTGTGCGGCATTGGCGGTTCTCTTCGCAATCCCCTGTTACGGAACGCTTGTCACCGGCTGGATGTTTTCTTTTGACGCGGACGGCGTTTTTCAAAGGGGGCCTTTCTTTGTCATATGTAATGCGCTTTCTTATACCGGTGTCATCATTGCGACAATCCGGTCATTGTACGCGTCGATGCGTACCACGGCACCTTCGAGAAAGCGCAGAATGCGCATGCTTGCCTCCTTTATGCTTGCGCCGCTCATCGGCGCACTGTTACAATGGCTCATCGGGGGTTACCCGATGGTCGGGCCGTGCCTGTGTATCGGTATCATGTTTGTCTTTGTTTCCCTGCAGAATGATATGATCCATCTGGATGCGCTGACGGGTTTAAATAACCGCAAGAGCCTGGACCGTTATCTGGAGGAGATCCGGCCGCATGCTTCGGAGCTGAAATCGTACTATCTGTTTATCGTGGATGCGGACGAGTTTAAAAAAGTCAATGACAGGCTGGGGCATATCGAGGGAGACAGGGCGCTCCGAAGAATTGCGGACGCGTTGCGCATGACAGGGGACGCGTTTTACGGTTTTATTGCGCGGTTTGGCGGCGATGAATTTGTCGCAGTCACAGAAAATTCCTATTTGAAGGATCCGGAGGATTTTGTAAAGGCAATGTCGGATAACCTGAAGAGTATCTGCGAAAAACACAAAATCGAATATCCGCTGACGGTCAGTATCGGTTATACACGTATTGCGAGTCCGTCGATGCATACCGGAAAGATTCTGTCTGCCGCGGATCAGATGCTCTACGCAAAGAAAAAAGAGAAAACGTAATGGAATACGCGATTGTTTACGTGGAAATATTGGTGCTGTGCGCTGTCTATGCACTGATCATATTGCGTAGTACCACCGATGACCTGGGTACCAATTTCGAGGTGCGTTTCTTTAAGATGATGATGCGCGTGTATATCGTCATGATGGTTGCGGACGGCTTTACACAGCTGCAGTACAATGATGTCATCCGCGCTCCGTTATTCTGGGTGGCCTTTGCCTATTCCTCCTATCAGTTTTTGCTGGGCACCTTATCCGTGCTGTGGCTCATTTTTGCGGAGATGCAGATCAGTGATACACAGATGTCAAAGAGAATGGTACTGGCGGTGGTTGTGGTGCCGTTGATCGTCATGTTTGTTCTGTCCTTTGGCAGTATCCGGTACGGATGGTATTATACCTTTGATGATGCGGGACATTTTGTCAGGGGACCGCTGTTTCCGCTGATGAACGCCTTTGCGTATATCTATTTTTTCGCCACCACGGTGCACGCCTTTGTGAAACTGCGTACGGAAAAATCCCTGGTCCGCAGGCGGAGGCTCCGCCTTTTGGGGTTATTCATCGTTGCCCCCATGATCGGCGCAACCCTCCAGCTCGTCATTGGTGGTTATCCGTTTGTGCCTCCCTCGATCAGCATCGGCTTTATCTTTATCTTTGTAAATATCCAGAGTGACCAGATCAACGTGGACGCACTGACGGGATTAAACAACCGCAAGAGCATGGAAAACTATGTCAGCGGCATGATCGAAAACGCGTCGGAGCACGCGGCGTTTTATCTCTTTGTCATCGATGCGGACCGGTTTAAAGAAATCAATGACAGCAAAGGTCACGTGGAGGGAGACCGCGCCCTGCGTCTGATTGCCGATGCCCTGCGCGCAACGGCGGACACCTTCAAGGGATTTGTGTCGCGGTACGGCGGCGATGAATTTGTGGCTGTCGTGGAGGCCACGGGGAGAAGTCTGCCGGATGCCTTTTATGAACAGGTCGACATACAGCTGAAAAGAATCTCTGAGAAAAACGCACTGGAATACCCGCTGTCTGTCAGCGCGGGATGCAGCCGGTGCGCAACACCCCTCACATCCGTCAGCGCCCTGATCGCGGACGCTGACAAGATGTTGTATATCAGAAAGTCGTCAAAGAGGTAATGCGATAATCCCTTAGATCTTAAACCGGTATCCGACCCCCCAGATCGTCTCGATATACTGCGGATTGGAGGTATCATACTCGATCTTTTCGCGGATCTTTTTGATGTGCACCGTGACCGTCGCGATGTCGCCGACCGACTCCATATTCCAGATCTTACGGAAGAGCTCCTCCTTGGAGTAGACATGGTTGGGGTTTTCCGCAAGGAAGGTCAGAAGGTCAAATTCCTTGGTTGTAAAGTTTTTTTCGGCGCCGTCGATATAGACGCGGCGCGCGGTTTTGTCGATCTTTAAGCCGCGGATCTCGACGATGTCGTTGTGCTGGGGAGAGGCACCGACGAGTCTCGAGTAACGCGACATATGCGCCTTGACACGTGCGACCAGCTCCGAAGGGGAAAACGGCTTGGTGATGTAGTCGTCCGCTCCGAGCCCCAAGCCCCTGATCTTGTCGATATCATCCTTTTTGGCGGAGACCATCAGGATCGGCACATCCTTTTTTTCGCGGATTTTTTTGCAGACCTCAAAGCCGTCCATGCCGGGCAGCATCAGATCGAGGATGATCAGGTCGTATTCGTCCTTGAGCGCGCATTTGAGACCCTTGGCGCCGTCATGCTCGATCGTGACCGAAAAGTCGGAGAGCTCGAGATAGTCCTTCTCCAGATCGGCGATCGCTTCTTCGTCTTCGATGATCAGAATCTTGCTCATGTGACTGTTCCTCCTTCATACTGGTTGTGACGATGCTTATTTCTGTCTGCGTTTCTTTTTTTCTTTCTCCTTTTCCCTATCCTGCACCATAACCTCGCCCGGTTCCTGCTCCGTCCGGGACGGGAGATACTTTCTCAAAACGATGTGCATGCACGTGCCTTCGCCCTCGTGGCTGGTGGCCCAGATATATCCCCCGTGGTCTTCGATGATCTTTTTGACGATCGAGAGACCGATTCCCGAACCGCCGGTTTTGGTGCCCCGGGCGGCGTCCGTACGGTAAAAGCGGTCAAAGATATGAGGGATGTCCTTTTGCGCAATGCCCTTGCCGTTGTCTTCGATCTCGACCCGGATGGCATCGACCTCGTCCAGAATCCGGATATCGATGACACCCGTACCGTCATCGCGGTCCAGATACTTGACACTGTTGCCGATGATGTTGTTGATTACGCGCTTTAACTGCTCCGCATCCGCAATAATCTCCGTATCGGGAGAGGTGAGATTGGAATAATTGATGCGGATGCTTCTGCTCTCCATCTCCGTACCGACGTCCTCGACACAGTCCCCGAAATAGGAGCCGACGTTGATGACGTGGAAATTGTACGGAATGCGGTCCGACTCGATCGTCGCATACAGAGTCAGCTCGTTGATCAGCGTATCCATGTCGCTGGCCTTGTTGTATATTGTGCGCACATAGCGCATCTGCTTTTCGGGTGTATCGGCAACGCCTTCCAGGAGTCCCTCCGCATATCCCTTGATCGCGGTGATCGGTGTCTTCAGGTCGTGCGAGATATTGCTGATGAGTTCTTTGTTCTGTAGTTCGTGATGGAGCTTTTCGTCCGCGGATTCCTTGAGCCTCAGGCGCATGTCCTCATAGGTCTGGTAGAGTTCCGTCACCTCGTTTTCTTCCTTCTGCGCCGGCGTGATGGAGTAGTCCAGTTCGCCGTCCTTGATGTGCTGCATTGCCGCAGAAAGTGCCTCGATAGGCTTGAAAAAACCCTCGCGCACCCAGATAATCAGCAAAAACGCGGTGATGATCAGGATGAGCGCAAGTGCGATAAACATGGAAGCAAGGAGGGAGGGGATGTCTTCGGGCGTATAGGTCGGCCGGCCCTCGAACAAGAGGCGCGCGATACCGCCGTATGCCGCGATCATCAGGATCAGCGGCAATGCCACCATAACGATGCCGGTCCAGATCAGTTTTGTTCTCAGCCGCAAACGTGTACTCCCCCAAAACAGCCGGTCGGATGCTCCATTTCCATCAGTATAGCATTTTTCAGCAGCGAGTTTATAAATTAGCAATTAATGAAATATTAATTATACAGAAAGTCACTCAACAGGGCAAACTGTCCGATGGTAAGACGCTCCGCACGGATGTCGACGGGAAGAAAGTCCGTGCGTCCGTCACGGTCTTCGCTTTTTGTTGCGGCAGGAATCTTTCGCAACGCGTCCGCAATCTGTTCTTTGGAAAGACGAAGAACCGGATCGGCACCGAGGGAATTGACGAGTGTCTTGCGCCGGTGCGCAAAAGAGGCCTCGACCACACGGAAAAAGAATTCTTCGTTTTTCACGGTGACGGGCGGTACATCGAGCGGCAAGAGACGGATGACACGGCTGGTCACTTTGGGTCTCGGGCGGAAGGCTTCCGGCGGCACTTCGCAGATCAGTCCGGGTGATGCGTAATACTGCACCGCGACGGAGAGTGCGCCGTATTCCTTCCCGCCGGGGGAGGCGCTCATGCGCTCCGCCATTTCCTTTTGGAGCATGACCGTGCAGGAGGCAGGCGGCACCTCGTCCCTGAGCAGCTTCATGATGACGGGGGTCGAAATATAGTAAGGAAGATTGGCAACGACCTTGAAATGCTTTCCGTTGTTGTATTTTTTGCGCAGCGCACCAAGATCCGTCTTTAAAATATCGCCAAAAAGAACCGTCACGTTTGCGGCCTGCGCGGAAGAAAGCGCGGGAACAAGAACATCACGCAGGCTTTCGTCGATTTCCACGGCAACGACGCTTCCGGCCCGGGCGGCAAGACGCATGGTCAGCGCCCCGGTACCCGGACCGATTTCGAGGACGGCATCGTCTTTCGTCAGCTGTGCGGCATCGGCGATCTGTTCCAGTATGGCTTCGTCCTGCAAAAAGTTCTGACCGAAGCGTTTTTTGGCATGTACCGTTTGTGTCATGGTCTTGCGGAATGAGGAGGGCAGTCTTCCAGACGTGAGAAGAGTCTCCTTGCGTTTTCGGTGGTTTTTGTGATGACGGTCTCCCCGGGAAGACCTTTGATGTCCGCAATCGCCCGGACGACCCGCGTCAGATATGCGCTCTCGTTGCGTTTGCCGCGGAAGGGTTCCGGGGCAAGGTAGGGGGCATCCGTTTCGAGAAGGAGCCGGTCCAGCGGCGCATACGCAATCACTTCTTTCAGTTTTTTTCCGTTTTTAAAGGTTGCAACGCCGCCGATGCCCAGATAGCAGCCGGCGCTCAGAAATTTCCCGGCCATTTCTTTGGAATAGCCAAAGCAGTGCATGTCACAGCCGTTTTCTCCCGCGCCGGTTTCCCTGATGACGGCAAGCGTATCCTCCGCCGCATCGCGGGAGTGAACCACAACCGGAAGTCCAAGCTCCTTTGCCATTGCAATCTGTTTCAGGAAGACGTCCTTTTGTACGCTGCGGGGCGGCCAGTTGACGGCATCCTCTCCGTGATCCCAGTGCAGCGCCCTTTCTTTCACATCGGGCGGTGCGTCCGGCGCGGGCGTGTCATAGTGATAATCGAGGCCGATCTCTCCGATTGCAACGACTTTTCGACCTTCCGCAAACGAGCGGATGCGTGCAAGATGCTCTTTCAGCGCATCCTCCGTCAGATCCGCCGCATTCTCCGGATGCAGTCCCGCTGCGGCATAGAGGAAATCATACCGCAAAAGGAGCTCTTCAATCCTGTCCAGTGACACCGCATCCGATGCGGCATTGATGATATGCGTCACACCGGCCTTTTTGGCCGTCTCCAGAACCGCGGATCTGTCCCCTTCAAATGCGTTGTCATCATAATGTGCGTGTGTGTCAATCATAACAAAAACCCGCTTTTTTGCTTGACTTATACAGGACGGTGTTCTATAATCGTTTTCAGTGTTTCAAAAGGAGCGCCCCTAGCTCAGTTGGTAGAGCACCTGACTCTTAATCAGGTTGTCCAGGGTTCGAGACCCTGGGGGCGCACGCCGGGTACCGTGTCTGCTCTTTGTGTTGAGCGGGTGCGGTATTCCTTTTTTATCGCCAGAAAATCCAGATAAAGAGATATCCTGCCGCAACGGCGGTCAGCGTAAAAGGGATGCCGATGCGGAAAAAGTCTTTAAAGCCGGCATCGTACCCTTCTTTTCGCAGCATGCCCATTGCCGTGATATTGGCGCTTGCGCCGATCGGTGTCAAATTGCCGCCGAGCGTTGCACCGCACAACAGACCGAAATAGAGCAGATACGGCTCGATACCGAGCTGCGAGGTGACGACGCTCAAAACCGGCAGCATGGTTGCCACATAGGGAATATTGTCCACAAACGCGGAGATTGCCACCGATCCCCAGACGATGATGGTATATAAAAGAAATACGTTGCTGCCGCCCGCGGAGACGATGAGCATCGCAAATTCATCGATGATCCCGACTTCGGTCACACCACCGATGACGATAAAGAGCGAGGTCAAAAGGAGCAGTGTTTCAAAGTCGATGCTTTTGAAGGCGTGAACGATATGTGAGGTGTCGCGCTTTTGCAGATAATCGATGAGAACGGTGATGAGAGCAAGCGTCAGACAGATGAGACCATTGGTGACAGCCGGCTTGTCGTCGATAAAGGAAGCACTGATCAGAAGCGCCACCATGAGGAGAAGCATCACGGTCGGCAGAAAGCTGCGGACATCCGTATGCTCTTCATTGGTCACGGGGTCCTTTTCCCTGCGGAAGAGAATCATCATGATCGGTACCGTGACGATCGCACCCAGCTCCGTTGCGAAGAACATGCCGGGACGTCCCTTCATCCAGAAAAAGGAGGTAAAGTCCATGCCGGCATAATCACCCAGAAGGATCGAGGTCGTATCGCCGACGAGAGTCGCAGCGCCCTGCAGATTGGAGGATACGGCAATCGAGAGGATCATCGGAATCGGCGAGATGCCCAGCTTTTTGCAGATCGCAAGTCCGACCGGCGCAACCATCAGGACGGTTGCGACATTGTCGATAAAGGCGGAGATGATTCCGGAAAAGAGCGACATGCAGATCGTCACCATCATCACGTTTTTGGAATGATCGAGGAGAAATTCCGCGATCTTTGCGGGCATCCGGGAGTCAATAAAATAATCGACAATGATCATCGTGCCGGCGATCATCATCAGAACGTTCCAGTTGATGGTCGAAAAAATCTCCGTCAACGGAAGGATGCCAAGGATGAGAAATACCACCGCAGTGATACCCGCGATCCATACGCGGCGTTTGGGCATCGTGATAATCAGTACATACATCAGGATAAAAAGTATCAGTGCGGGAATGCGCATGGGTCAGCCTCCGGTGATTTCCGAAAAAACGGATTGCAGTACTTCGGGCTCCGCGGGGGCCGGTTTCCAGTTGATATGTTCCGGATCGGAAAGATAGCGGGGAATCAGGTGGATGTGATAGTGTAATACCGTTTGTCCGGCAACCTCTCCGTTGTTTTGTGTCATGTTCATGCCGTCGGGAGAGAGCTTTTCCTTTAACAGGCCGGCAACCCTGCGGGCACGCAGCATGGCTGCAGAGGCCGTCTGTTCATCCATGGCAAACAGGTCAGGGTAATGCTCTTTGGGAATCACGAGCGTATGCCCTTTGGTAGCCGGAGCAAGGTCCAGTATCGCGACAAATTCCTCATCCTCATAGATCTTTTTGGAAGGGATGTCTCCGTTTGCGATTTTACAAAAGATGCATGCCGGGTCTTTCATGTGTTTTTCTCCTTTTTTGTCACAACAGAGCGTCAAGATCGATGTTTTTCCGCGGGGCGATAAACAAGAAACCCAGGATCGCTCCGCAAAGAAGGCCTGCGATATGTGCGATGTTATTGACGGCTGTTGACCGCAGCCCCGTATATAAAGAATAAGCAACCATAAAAACGATGCGAGGAAGAAGAGAAGAGCCGAACCGTTTTTCTTTGGGGGTAAGCAGTAATAAAACCAGCATCGCGCCCATCACGCCGAAAACGGCACCGGAGGCACCAAGGGATACCCAGTGCTCACGATGTGTGACTTCATAAAAGACGGTCATCACGTTGCCGACGATACCACTCCCCAGGTACAGGATGGTATAGAGGATGTGTCCGAGATTGCGCTCGACCACGGCGCCGATATAAAACAGCAGAATCATATTGCCAAAAAGATGGGAGAGACTCTCATGCAAAAACATCGCGCTGACAAGACGGTTGTATTCATGCGATACCAGCACCTTGTCGACATCGAGAACGCCCAGGGCATAGAGTGTGTCTTTGGTCAGCGCGACGGCCAGATAGAGAACGACGTTCATGGCTACAAGCGCAACGGTAACCGTGGAGCGGAGCCACCGGCGGTCAAATGCGTAGTACATTTATTCCTTTTCCATGAAGGGAAACAGCTGGTCCAGAAGGCGCAGCAGTTTGAATTCGCCCTTCATCTTCATGCTGCCCGACATAAAGGCGCGCTGGAATGTCATGCGCGCGCCGACGATGTTGTCGAGAATCTCTTTTTCCAGGCTGATCACAACATCCGCCGCATCTTCCGACGCGCCGGCCGTACAGGTGCAAGAGCCGCCCGCTACCTGCAACTGCAGCACCTTGAGGGCGGGACGGTCCGTAACGGAGATACGGTATAAAGCCCTGACCTTGTCCGAAGGCGTATAGGCGGCACGGAATTTTGCAAGATACTCTTCCGGATCGTCACCGGACGCAGTATCCTTGCCCATACGCGAGCGGAAGAGGTTGGTCAGTTCCTGGATGTCTTCTTTTTGTGTCTGCACAAAACTCTCGTCGGATGCGTATTGCGACAACTGCTCCGATTCCTGCGGCGTCAGATCCGGCGTCATCGTCATCGAGATCCGCGCTTTGACTGCCTGGTTGGAATTGGGAAGGCCCGAGAGCTTCTGGTTGATCGAGCGGTAAAAGTTTTCGGCCTTTTTTTCGATCAGATCGCTGTATGCGGTATTGTCCTCGAGCGTCTGTGTCTCCTCAATATAGCCGCAGACACCGTCGCAGGGAAGACCGCCGAGGATCTCCCAAGCGGTCGAAAGATAGGTCATGCCGTCGCGCTCGCCGTAGGTGGTCGACATGACGACCGGCATCATATAGATGGCAGCGATCTTTTTTTTGTCTCCGTAGAGCCATAACGCATCGAGAAACTGTGTCATAAAACCGCCGACGCCGTACCACTCTACGGTCGAAGCCAGAAGAATGCCGTCCGCGTCCTTCACCGTGCCCGCAAGCGAGGTGATGGAGTTTTTTTGTTCATAGAGATTAAACTGCTCTACGGTGACGTTGAGCTCGCGGAATACCTTGGCCATCCGACTGATGACATAGAGCGTCGGGTCGTCAATGATCCCGCGTCCGCCATAATATATGTTGATCTTCATGCCCACCTCCAACGCTCATGATTTTACCATATAAAAAGGGTGTTAGGCAATCGGGCGGATCAAAAGCGTGATGGCGCATGCCGGCATTGTTTGCACATATTGAAACTACTGTGTGCAAAAAACGGGATCAAAGCGGATTTAAAACGGGATCAAAGATGGTTCAAAGCCGGTTGAAAACGGGCGTTTTAACGAATATTGACAGGGATTTTGGCCTGGTGTATAATATCCTAGCAGGTCAGACCTGCACATACATGCGATAGTAGCTTAGCTGGTAAAGCGCCACCTTGCCAAGGTGGAGACCGCGGGTTCGAATCCCGTCTGTCGCTCTCGAGGGAGATTCCCCGAAACCCACTGTTTATGCGGGTTTCGGGGTTTTTCTATTGCCGAAAAAATCGCGATTTTTGTTTACTTTTGTTTACCGGTTGTTTACCACGGATCAGGCATCTAACACGGCAAGCGCATTGGCCATATTGAGACCGGTGTAGTAGTTCTTTTTGGCAACCTCGGGGGAGTTTCCGAACAGCTGTGCCGCCATGATGATATTGCCCCCTGAGCGCTCTACAACGTCCGTGATGGCGTTTCTGCGGAATCCGTGAGGTCCTCTCGTTAAATCCCTTGAAATGGGGATTTCGAGCTTCCTGCACATCCTCCGGTAAAAGTTGTAGACCGCGTTGTTGGTGATGACGCCGGTCTGCGATTCTGCCGGAAAAAGGTAATCTCCGGTGATACCCTGTTCCCGATGAACCGCACGCAACCGCTCCAGGAAGGCGTCGAGTTCCTTTGTGATGGGATAACGCCTGTTTTTGTTGGTTTTCGTGTGGTTCACAATCTGAAAGTGCTCTTTGACAGAACCGCCGTTGCGCTTGACGGTGATCTGCTCGCGGCAGATT
The DNA here is from genome assembly GCA_017448245.1 of Lachnospiraceae bacterium. Taxonomy (GTDB): domain Bacteria; phylum Bacillota; class Clostridia; order Lachnospirales; family Lachnospiraceae; genus Butyrivibrio. The sequence continues at coordinate 63,937 of JAFSLV010000044.1, forward strand.
TCGATATAGGATTCATGGATGTCCGACCAGCGTAACGCCGGTACCTCGCCTCTTCTCAATCCCATAATGATCTGCATTTCCAGCGCATAAGCCGGCAGATAGGCCGGATTCTTCCTGTGCTTTTCCTGCAGATAACGGCGTATCTTCTCCATTTCCTCATCGGAATATCCGCGTTCAGATACATCCTTTTCCGGAAGAATCATGTTGACAAACCGCATATCCGACCAGTTAATCCGTGCGAAGGGGTTATCAATGATCCAGTATTCGCGGTAGGAAAGATCGAATACCTTCTTGAGGATCGATTTCATGCCGCTAAATGCCTTCAGTCGCAGATCATAACGCGTCAGATTCAAAATACAGATGTTCTCGATGTCCCGTTTGGTGATCGCATCCACATCCAGCAGCTCAAAATCGGTGCCTGCAAAGAACCTCTGATAAGCGTTGTCGTCACGACCGACGGTGTTTTGCACGGACAGCCGTTTCTCCGCGTCCTTGATATACTTCAGACGCTCTTCCCTGACGATTTCATACACATCGCGGAATGATTTTCTGAAGGTTCCACTGATCCCTTTTTCGTGCGCATAGAGCTTGTCGATGAGTTCTCCCGTACTTTTTGCTTTGATGTGCCTCCTTCCGTTTGCTTTGGTTTCGTCCCTGACGGCGATATGATAGAAACCGTCGGAACTGGGTTTTGCGGGTATGGCATACATGTTTTCGATGCGTTTTTTTTCATCCTGCATATGCTTGTATACTTCCCGCATGACGGATGGATTCACATTAGCATATTTGCCCTCGTGATACAAGGTGCTGCCCGGTGACCCGGTCTGCTCTTTTTTCCATGCCCGGAAGTCGACAATCTCCGCAGGCGCCCTGCATTTCCCCTTTTTGTCATCTGTGTGGGGGATGACCTTGTGTCTTGTGTGCCGCTTCTTTCCCATAAATACTCCCTTCTTTGAAAATAGAAGAGCGGCAAATCGGGTTGATCTGCCGCTCCGGCCAATGGTTACCGTGTGAAAGTGATTCGCGTGCTACAGTTCCATATCATAGCTGCGATTCTTTTTCGGATGATCGGTACGGTTTGCCTCACGTTCATCCACTTTCAGTTTGTTCTTTTTGAGTGATGCACGCAATGAAGGGCGCTCACTCTCCGGTTTGATCCGCCGGTCATCGGAGGAACGATCCGGCTTTGTTTTTTCCGGAGCAGGTTCGTTCAGCATCTTCAGAACGGATTCTTTCTTCAGCTCATCCGGCCGTTTCTTTTCCGCTTCTGTACCATCTTTGGGAAGCATATCGCCGAGGAATCGCCTGATATCCTGCATCGCTTTCGATTCATCCCGGATCTCCTGCAGTTTTGCCGCCTGCTTTGCTTCCTCTTTGTCCAGATCCCCAAGTCTTGCCTTCAGCGCCCTGCGCGCCTGATCAAACGACGGATACTTCTTTCTTACGGCATGATAGGCCTTGTTGTACTTTTGGAATTCCTCTTTGTGTTCTTCCTTGAACTTCTTCTTCCTGCCCTCAAAGAAGATTTTGGAATACTTGTCATACAGGTGCTGG
>JAFSLV010000045.1 GCA_017448245.1 Lachnospiraceae bacterium
CTCCTGCTGCAGCAGTTTTTCAAATGCTTTCGCGCGCCGCAGCACCTGTTCCCTGACCGCATCGATCTTGTAGTTGGAAAAATCTCCGATGGCGCGGAGTGCAAGAACGACCTCATCCATGCCTTCTTCCGTCAGCGCGGGAGGTCTCCATGCATACGCCTTTGCCGCATCGAAAAGCTGCCTCCCGTCCGGTTCCGCGGTGAAGGCAAAATTGTTGTCATAATTGGGCGCAAGCGTCTTTACAATTCCGCTTTCACAGTCCCTGAGCACGCCGTAATTATATACATGGCGGTCGGGATTGCCGGTCAGATAATCAAAGTATATCAGATCAAGATATGATTTCTCCAGGGAAAACGCCGCAAAGATCTTTGCATTGCCGGCGATATCACGTTCCGAGATGCCGCTCCCCTGCAGGAGTGCATCCGCATGCTCCAGATTAATGTTTTGCTTCCATGTAAAATCGGCGGAACGCACGATACCGGTCCGTCCGAATTCCGGATCCGGCGGGGTCGCTTCCACGAGTTCATATTGCACCGTCGGGATGCCCAGAGTCTTTGCGACTTTCGATGCCGCCACCTCCTGAAAACACTCATGCAGCGGCTGTCTTTTATACAGATATCTGCATTCGTCCGCTTCCGTCCGCCAGGCCTTGTCGGAATTGCCGATGTTGGTCAGCTCCGGATTGGAGCGGTCCGAGCGGTAGGCATCATGTGCGCTGTCCAGTCCCAGCGACAGCCGGTAAAAAAAACCGTCATAGCAGTCAAAGGAAACCTCCGCGTAGGAAATACCCTCTCCCTTTTTCCGCACCCAGTAATGATCCGTCACCATCGCGGCATGAAAACGCATTGCCGTCTCAAACAGGGACGCATTCGTTGCAATACCGGAGGCGGATTTCAGATTCCTGGCCGTCAGGCCCCTGCTCTCGGACAAGGCCCTGTGCTCCACCCACGCGGCAAAAGACCCGCCCCGCGCAAGGTATAGCGGCGCCGTTTCACCCTTGATTTCACGGTATTTCCCGTCTGTTACCTCCCCGCAGACGGTGTCATTGCACAGAATCTCATATTCCCCGGGTACCATATATGATATTGTACCACGATCTTGCCCATGCCGTCATCCATGGCGGCATATGCGGTTTAGTCTTTCTTTTGATGAAAATTAACCTTGTTTTTAACACCTCCTTTACTTTTGGTGTTAAAAAGGTTAAAATGACCTCATAAGGAGACCGCTCATGGATCAGAAAGAAAAAGAACGCATCCTTGCCCAAATCGATGCTCTGCCGAAGGGGATCATTGCCGTCAAAACCATTCACGGCAAACCCTATGAATATTGGCAATACCGCGAAAACGGCAAACAGGTCACGAAACGTGTCAAGGGCGAAACCCTGGCCCTGCTTCAGCAGCAAATCGCGGAAAGAAAACGGTTGCAGGCATTGTTGCATTCCGGGGATATGTTGCAACATCCGGCGCCTGCCGACGTATCCTCCCCCCTCCCTTTTCACTGCATGACGCGCACCGGAACGGAACTTCTCTCTTTTGCAGAACCGGTCGGCGCTTTCCATACGCGTTATATGTTCTCAGAACTGCAGCGATATCTGCGGGAACCGGTCTCTGACCGCGTATTGATCTTATACGGTCTTCGGCGCACCGGAAAAACCACGATGATCCGTCAGGCCATCCTGCAGATGGAAGATACCATGCGACAGCGCACAGCCTTTATTCAGATCTCGCCGGAGAACACGCTTGCGCATCTCCATGAGGATCTGCGCCTTTTGGAATCACAGGGCTTTCGTTATGTTTTCATAGATGAAGTCACGCTTCTGGATGACTTCATCGAAGGCGCTGCTTTATTTTCCGATATTTTCGTCGCAAGCGGTATGAAGATCGTTCTTTCCGGAACAGATTCTCTCGGCTTTGTTTTTACAAAAGAAGAGCAGTTATATGACCGCTGCATTTTACTGCATACCACACTCATTCCATACCGCGAATTTGCGGATGTTCTCGGTATTGCGGATTTCGACCGCTATATCCGTTATGGCGGCACCATGAGCATGGGCGGTATTAATTACAATAAAGACCGCTTACCATTTTCCGATCAACAGGCGGTCAACGAATATATCAACACCTCTATTGCGCAGAATGTGCAGCATTCACTCAAGAACTATCGTTATGGCGGACACTTTCGCGCCCTGCGTTCGCTGTATGACGCCGGAGAACTGACGGGTGCCATAAACCGTGTGGTGGAGGACATCAACCACCGCTTTGCCGCCGATGTGCTGGATCATATCGATACGGAAGAAGTGACCCGACGGCTGATGCATCTCCTGGATATTAAGAATCAGGAAGAACAGAGGATTCTGCCGGAGGAAATCCATGTGCGGGAGATTCGCTCATACCTGGCTTTGCTGGATCTTATTTTTGAAATCAATGTCGAGTTTGCGGAGGGGAGCATTCCTTCCGCAAAGCGTACCGTAATCGCACAACCGGGTCTGCGTTTCGCGCAGTCCGAAGCGTTGATCACTTCTCTTCTGCAGGACCACACCTTTCGTGACATTCCGATCGGAGAAAGAATGCGTATCAGTGAAAGAATTGTCAGCGAAATACAAGGCCGGATGATGGAGGAAATCATTCTTTTGGAAACAATGCTCGCTTTTCCCCATTTGCAGGTCTGTACCCTGCAATTTCCCGTCGGTGAATTTGACATGGTGGTGTTTGATCCCGCGACAATCTCCTGCCGTTTGTATGAAATCAAGCACAGCAGGGAACGCGCCCCGGAACAGTACCGCCATCTGTTGGACGAGGAAAAATGCTCCATCGCCAGACAGCTTTA
>JAFSLV010000046.1 GCA_017448245.1 Lachnospiraceae bacterium
ACGGCGGAACAGGAGGGGCGTGAATGGTATGCGGGCATGGATGCCCCATACCACCGACCCGACTGTCCTTCCGTTCCGCCACGGACGGCGGAACAGGAGGGACGTGTGGTATAATAAATCATACCATATTTATCATCATCATTTCTATGACGGAGAAAAAAATATGCGTGCCATTTCAATGGAGCGGGTGGAAGAGACCAGGGCAAAGATGCTCGATGTCGTAAAATCCAAAACCCTGACACATGAGCAGAAGGTTGCGAACATGGCAAACCTCGCCGATTCGCTGCTGGAGGTGCTGGAGCTGCCGGAGGGGCTGACCGGTCTCCTGGAGCGTGACATCACCGACGGGCAGTGTATCTGTGACTTGAACGAGGGACACGCGCCCTTACGTCCCCGCTATATCGTGCCGGACTATGCGAAGTTTATGAAGGAGGGGAGCGCCTTTCTGGAGCTGCCCCCGCCGTCCGATCTGTATGAAGCGCTCCATTCCCTGCTGATCTTTTATAAGCATGTCCCCAGCGTGACAAATTTTCCGGTCTATGTCGGACAGCTGGATGTGCTGCTGGATCCTTTTGTACGGGATGTGGACGAGGCGACAGCGCACAAGCTGATCAAGCTGTTCTTTACGCATATGGACCGCACGATCTTAGACAGCTTTTCCCATGCGAACATCGGCCCCGTGCCGACAAAGGCCGGTGAAATCATTCTGGATGTCGTGGGAGAGCTCGAAGACGCCGTGCCGAACCTGACGATGAAGACAGACCCCGTGCTTACCACGGATGACTTTATCCTGCGTGGCATAAAGGCGGCGCTCCGTACGGCAAAGCCCTCCTTTGCAAACCATCCGATGTTTGACGCGGAGTTTCCGTCCGGGATTTCCGCGGGAGGAGACTGCGGCAATTACGTGATCGCAAGCTGCTATAACGGCCTGCCCTACGGCGGCGGTTCCTATACGCTTTCGCGCCTGATCCTCGGCAACATCGCGGGGCGCGCTTCGGGCATCGAGGACTTCTGTACGAAGGTATTACCGGAGGTCTGTGACATCATGGCGCGCTACATGGACGAACGCATCCGCTTTATCGTGGAGGATTCCGGCTTCTTTGAAAACAACTTCCTCGCGAAGGAAGGATTTATCCGGCGCGACCGCTTCAGCGCGATGTTCGGCCTCGTCGGCCTGGCGGAGGCCGTGAATCATCTGATGGCGCTTTCGGGCAAAGAGGAAAAGCGCTTCGGCCATGACGAAGAGGCGAACGAGCTGGGTGTGCGCATCATGAATATTATTAACAATTTCAATGCCGCGCATGAAAACAAATACTGTGAGATTTCCGGCGGGCATTTTCTGCTGCATGCGCAGGTCGGCATCGCTTCGGACATCGATGTCTCTCCCGGCACGCGCATCCCGATTGGCGAAGAGCCTGCGGAGCTGCGGGATCATCTGAATGTCCTCTCCCGCTTCCACAAATACTTTGCCTCCGGCACCGGCGATATCTTCCCGATCGATCTCACCGTCCACCGCAATCCGGACTATGTGCTGGACATCATCCGCGGCGCCTTCAAGGAGAATCTGCGCTACCTTTCCTTCTACAGCGCGGATTCCGATGTCATCCGCATCACGGGCTACCTCGTGAAGCGCTCGGAGATCGACAAGCTCGAAGCGCAGCAGAACGTCAAGCATGATACCACCGCTCTCGGCATGGGTGCCAAGCACAACGGAAAGATTTTGGAGCGGAAGGTGCGATGATGGCGGAGGGAACTCCTGCGGTGGCGGATACTCCGATGACGGCGCAGGGCGTGTCCGCAGAAGCTGCACGGCGGGCGCCGGTCAATCGTATTCTCAAATTTTCCTCGGTCGACGGTCCCGGCAACCGAACCGTCGTCTTTTTGCAGGGCTGCAACATGAACTGCCGCTACTGCCACAACCCTGAGACCCGGGCGCTCTGTGTGCATTGCGGGGACTGTGTCGGTGTGTGTCCGACGGGGGCGCTCTTCTTTTCTGATACGCCTCCCGTTTTTATTTCTGCATCCGCTTCCTGTAAAAATGTTGCGGACGTGTCTGTTTTGGGAGCGTATTCCCATGAATCCGCCGCATCGGCGGACGCCTCTTCTCCGTCTGCGCGTACGAAGTATGTCGCCTACGATCACACCAAATGCATCTTCTGCGACGCCTGCATCAAGGCCTGCACGCATGACGCCTCGCCGCGCATCCGCAATCTCACGGCGGAGGAAACCTTCCGCGAGATTGAAAAACAGCTTCCCTATATCCGCGGTGTCACCGTCTCCGGCGGGGAGTGCACGCTCTATCCGGACTATGTGACCGCGCTCTTTTCTCTCTGCAGGGATGCGGGCTTGACGACACTCCTTGACTCAAACGGCACACTGGACTTTGCGGCATATCCGGAGCTGCTTCACGTCACCGACGGCGTGATGCTGGATGTGAAGGCCTGGGATTCCTCCGTCCACAGAAGCATGACGGATACGGACAACACGGACGTGCTGCGCACGCTTTCCTTTCTTGCGGAACGCGGCAAGCTGGAAGAAGTCCGCACGGTCGTCGTGCCGGGGCTTGTCGATGCCGAAAAAACCATCCGCGAAACGGCACATGTCATCGCGCCGCATCTGTCAAAGCGTCCTGTCCGTTACAAGATCATCGCCTTCCGCCCCATGGGCGTGCGCGAGTCCTTCCGTGCGTATCAGACACCGGACGCCGCACTTTTATCATCCCTTGCGGACACCGCCCGCGCGGCGGGTATGACAGATGTTGTGGTGGTGTGAAAAGGCCGCTGACGAAACAAGCCTCAAATCCGTGACAGAATCTGCTTCAGCTCTTCCGGGGAAAACACATACGATTTGTTACAGAAACGGCAGTTGATCTTTTCTTCTTTGCCGTCCTTTACGATCTCTTCCAGTGCGTCCTTACCGATCAACAGCAGCGCCTTTTCCACCCGTTCCCTGGAACAGTTGCAGTGAAAGGCAACCGGGAGTGTCTCTGTAATCTCCAATGAAAAACCGTCCAGAAGACGCGCGAGCATATCCTCCGGGGAGAGCCCGTCCCGCAGAAGCTCAGTGACGGCCGGCGCCTGACGGATATTCTGTTCCAGCTGCGTGATCGTTTCTTCCGAAGCAAAGGGCATCAGCTGGATGAGGAAGCCGCCCGCCTGCAGAACGCTTTTGTCTCCTCCGACGAGTACCCCGAGGCCCACCGAGGATGGAATCTGCTCGCTCACGGCAAAATAATAGGTCAGGTCTTCCGCGATTTCCCCGCTTTGCAGATTGATCGTTCCGACATACGGATCCTTTAAACCGAGATCACGGATCACGGTGAGCGTACCTTTGCCGACCGCCGTACCCACATCCAGATGACCGTCCGCACGGTTCGGTACCAGCACCGCGCTCCGGTTCGGGTAGCCTTTGACATGGCCGTTCCGGTCCGCGGTCACGGTCAGCCCGCGCATCGGGCCGTCGCTGTCGATGCGGATGGTCAGAAGATCGTCATCCTCCTTCAGCATATCGCCCATCATCAGCGCGGCACACATCGTTCGCCCGAGTGCCGCCGTCACGACAGGCGTCGTGTCGTGTGCGCGTCTTGCCTCTTCCGCAACGCCTCTTGCGGAAACGGCAAAGGCGCGGAGCTCCGCCTCCTGTCCTTCTTTTCTGCGGGCCGTTGCCCGGATCATGTAATCATTCATCTTCTATAGTATAGCATAACGCATCGTGGCTTTGACCTTAGATGTGTTATACTATATCCCATGAAGAAAAAAGTGATTCTCGTCGATATGGACGACACGCTGGAAAATTTCACGGAGGCCTGGGTGGATTATGCCAACCGGCGCTTCGGTACAAGTGTCGCCCCGGAGGAAATCACCGACTGGGATCCGTCGGTGCATTTTGAGGGTGTCAGCCATGATGAAATGTACGATCTGATTCTGGAGGATGATTTTTACTACACATTGAAGCCGCTGGAGGACGCCGCGCATTATCTGAAAAAAATAATGGACGCCGGACATGAGGTGTTGATCGTCACCAGCACGCAGCACCAGGTGGTTCCGATCAAAATGGAACAGGTGCTGTTCCGCTTCTTTCCGTTCCTGACCTGGGATCAGGTCATCGTTACTTCCAGAAAACAGATGCTCCGCGGCGATATCCTGATCGATGACGCGCCGCACAATCACATCGGCGGCGACTATGAAAAGATTCTGATCACCGCGCCGCACAACCGTCATTTTGATGCGGAGGCACACGGCATGATCCGGGTGGACAACTGGGAAGAAATCTACCGGGAGGTCATGCGCATTGCGGAGGAGATGTGTCCCCTTTGACCGGAAACACGCCAGTGAGAACCGTCCCCTTTGACCGGAAACACGCCAATGAGAACCGTCCCCTTTGGCTTTTTTTGGTGTTGTTTTTACTGTGCGGGTTGACGGTGCAGGCGGCGGAGGAGCCGGAGGACAGGCTAAGGCAGGCGCGGGAAATCGCGCTGCGGTTTCAACTGCCAAAAGGAGACGCCGCCGATGCGCTGTATACGGATGATACAAGGGAGCGGATTTCGCTCATTTCGGGTGAGGAGATTGTGATCAGCGCGGAGGAAGAGATCGCGGGGCTGTACGTGATCTGGGGAAGTCCCGCGCCCGCGTGGACGCTTTCGACGGCCGGGGAAGAGACGGCGTGCGGCACGAACGGATTTATTCACGAATATGTCCCCCTTGCGACGCCGCAAAAGAGCTGTACCATGACCCTGCACGCGGAGGCCGATCTGTGTGCGATCAAAGCCTATGGCGAAGGAGAGCTGCCTGAGGAGGTGCAGGTCTGGGAGCCTCAGCTTGACCGCGCGGACATGCTGGTGCTTGCGACGCACGCGGATGACGATATCCTCTTTATGGGAGGCGTCCTTGCGACCTATGCGGGAGAAAGAAAACTCGATGTGCAGGTCGCCTTCATGGTCAGCCACTGGACGGAGTTTGACCGCGTCCGCGAGCATGAAAAGCTGGATGCCCTGTGGCATATCGGGGTGCGGCATTATCCCGTGACCGGTCCGTTCCTGCCAAACCGGACGGACCTGTATGAGGATGTCAGGGCGTTTGCCGCGGAGACGGTCAGGCGGTTTGAGCCGCAGATCCTCGTCACGCATGATCTGAACGGCGAATACGGACATGTGCGGCACAGCGCACTTGCGCATGCCGCGGCGGAGGCCGCGGAGCACAGCATGGACGCGACATATGAGCCGGAATCCGCCGCGCTTTACGGGACATGGGATGTGCCCAAAACCTATCTCCACCTGTATCCGGAGAACGTTGTTTTCATGGATCTGCGCACGCCGCTTTCCGCATTCGACGGGAAGACGGCACTGGAGGTGGCAACGGAGGCATTTACCTTCCATGCTTCACAGCAGATCTATACGGATCTCTTTGTGACGGATGATCCGACCGTGCGCCTCGGAGACAAATACAACTGTGCACACTTCGGACTCTTTCGCTCGACCGTCGGCGCAGACACCGGCGCGGACCTGACGGAGCACATCGTGCCGTATGCGGAGGCGGAGAGGATGGAGGAAGAGGCCGCACGGGCGGCGGAAGAAGAAGCCGCGCGTCTCGCGCAGGAAGAAGAGCGGGCAAGGCAGGAAGAGCGTGCACAGACCGGGCAGTGTCTTTTGGAGGAAGCAAGGATCCGCGAGGAAGAACTCCTTGCGCAGGAGGAACGCCCAAGGCAGGAGCAGGAGGCCGAAAGCCGCGCGGTGACAGTCCTCGTCGCAGTGATGACGGCAGGATGTATCGGACTGGTTTTTGCAGTATGGAAAAAGAGAAGGAGAGGATAAAACATGGCAAAACTGTATTTCCGCTACGGCGCAATGGGGAGTTCCAAAACCGCAAATGCACTGATGGTTGCCTTCAATTACGAAGAAAAGGGCCTGAAGCCCCTGGTCTTAAAGCCAAGGCTCGATTCGAGGGACGGCGAAAGAATCATCCGATCCCGCATCGGCATCGAGCGCGAATGCGTTTTCTTTGAAGAGATATTTGTCGCGGATATCGAGGAGACCAAGCGGCGCATACAGGGCTATGATGTCGTGATCGTGGACGAGGTCCAGTTCTGCAACCCGGTGCTACTTAGGCAGATGCGCGCGGTGGTGCACGATCTGCAGATCCCCGTCATCTGCTACGGGCTGCGCACGGACTTTTTGCTCGAGCCCTTTCCCGGCTCCTACGAGATGTGTGCGATTGCCGACGTCATCCAGGAGATCAAAACGGTCTGCTGGTGCGGCGACGGCGCGACCTGTAACGCCCGGATCGACGGGGAAGGAAATGTGCTGCGCAGCGGCGAACAGGTGGTACTGGGCGGCAACGAATCCTATATTTCCCTGTGTTACAGGCATTACATGGAGGGCGATACCGGTCCCAAAATGCGCGCGGCCAAAAGATCGTAGGGAAAAAGTGCATATAATTATGAAAAAACAGTTGAAACCTGCCATAAAAAGGGGGTAAAATATTTCATTATTGTTTTTTTTATTCATATGGAGGATACGATTATGAAAAAGACAAAGAGAATCATCCGTGCCGTGGCACTGGGCACCCTGATGGCCATGACGCTTGCGGCATGCGCAGGCTCTTCGCAGCCTGCCACAAACAGCGGCGGTGCGGCATCAAGCGCGCAGGAAGGCGGTGCGGCTCCGGCCGCGGGCGGCGAAGGCATCTTTAAGATCGGTGCGATCGGACCGCTGACTGGTGACGGCGCGGCCTACGGACAGGCGGTTGTCAACGGCTCGAAGCTCGCGGTTGACGAGATCAACGCGGCGGGCGGCATCAACGGTTTTCAGGTGGAGCACCGCGGCGAGGACGACGAGCTCAACAACGAAAAGTCCATGAATGCCTACAATACGTTAAAGGACTGGGGCATGCAGATGCTGGTGGGTCCGACGACCTCCGGCTGCACGATCGCGGTATCCGATCTCGCACACGAGGACAATCTGTTTTTGCTGACGCCCTCGGGCACGGCGCTCGACTGTGTCAAATATGACAATGCGTTCCGCGTATGCTTTTCCGATCCCGCACAGGGGACGGAGGCCGCCCAGTACATGTCGGAAAAGGGCATCGGCACCAAATACGCGGTCATCTATGATTCTTCGGATCCTTACAGCTCCGGTATCTACGAGAGCTTCAATGCGGAAGCACAGGCGCAGGGACTCGAGATCGTGAGTGCCGAAGCCTTTACCTCGGATTCGAACAAGGACTTTTCCGTGCAGCTGCAGAAGGCAAAAGAGGGCGGTGCGGATCTCGTCTTTCTTCCGATCTACTACAACCAGGCTGCCCTGATCCTGCAGCAGGCCGCCGATATGGATTATCATCCGACCTTCTTTGGATGCGACGGTATGGACGGAATTCTGACGGTGGAAAATTTTGACACGTCGCTGACGGAAGGACTGATCCTGATGACGCCGTTCTCCGCGGATTCCGAGGATGAGATGACGGTCAGTTTTGTGCAGAAGTATCAGGAGCAGTTTGGCGAGGTGCCCAACCAGTTTGCGGCGGATGCCTATGACGGTGTCTATGCGCTCAAGGCGGCGATCGAGGCCAAGGGTCTCACCCCCGACATGAGCGCCTCCGACATCTGCACGGCACTGATGGAGGCGTTTCCGGAGATCACGATCACGGGTCTGACGAGCTCGTCGCTCTCCTGGGATGCTTCGGGTGAGCCCAACAAGGAGCCGCGTATCTTTGCCATCGAGGGTGGGAAATACGTCGTACAGTGAGTTTTCTCAATTATCTGATTAACGGGCTGTCACTCGGCAGCGTATATGCGATTATTGCACTTGGCTATACCATGGTCTATGGTATAGCCAAGATGCTCAATTTTGCGCACGGCGACATCATCATGATCGGCTCCTACATCGTCTACACCTGTATGTCGATGGCGGGACTCCATCCGGCGGTGTCTGTTTTGTGTGCGGTTGCGGGATGCCTTCTGCTCGGTGTCGTCACGGAGCGCGTGGCATACAGGCCGCTGCGCGGCGCGTCTTCATCGCTTGCGGTGCTGATCACCGCGATCGGCGTCAGTTATCTGCTGCAAAACATCGCACTGCTTACCTTCGGTGCGGAGCCCAAGGCGTTTACCACACTGATCGGATGGAAGGGGATCAGCCTCTTTGACGGCGCGCTCATGATCCGCGGAACGACGATCGTCACGATCGGTGCGAGTCTCCTGATTCTGGTCGGTCTGGAGCTCTTTATCAACTACACCAAAAACGGACAGGCGATGCTTGCGGTCGCACAGGATAAAGGAGCGGCGACCCTGATGGGCATCGATGTCAACAAAACGATTGCGCTCACCTTTGCGATCGGTTCATCGCTTGCCGCGGTCGCGGGCGTTCTGTTGTGCAGCGCATATCCGACGATCACGCCCTATATCGGCGCCATGCCCGGCATCAAGGCCTTTGTCGCGGCGGTCTTTGGCGGGATCGGATCGATTCCCGGTGCGATGATCGGAGGACTCGTGCTCGGGATCGTGGAGATCTTAAGCCGCACCTACATCTCTTCGCAGCTGGCGGACGCGATCGTTTTCGGGATCCTGATTGTCGTGCTGTTGGTGAAACCGACGGGGCTGCTCGGCAAACGTGTTATGGAAAAAGTATAAGTCATGAAGAAAAAGCTTCCGGAAAAATACGGTTTTCTTTTCGTCATCTTTTTGTTCTGGCTGGTGCTCACCCTGCTTTCGCGTGCGGGGATGCTGACGAGCCACTTTTCCTCGCTTCTTGTGCCGATGACGTATTATGCGATCGCCGCGGTCGCGCTCAATCTGTGCGTCGGCATACTCGGCGAGCTCTCGATCGGGCATGCGGGATTTATGTGTATCGGCGCGTTTTCGAGCGCGATTTTTTCGCTGCTGACCAGGCAGATACTGCCCGGCGGCGTGCGGTTTTTCCTCGCCTTCGTGGTCGGGATTCTGTTTGCCGCGCTGTTCGGTTTTCTGATCGGGATCCCGGTGCTCAGACTCAAAGGGGATTATCTGGCGATCGTCACGCTCGCCTTTGGTGAAATCATCAAGAATATCCTGCAGGCGGTGTACCTGGGCGTGGACGCGGACGGCGTGCACATCGCGCTCAACATGACCGACTTCCGTCTTTCGCCGGACGGGATCACACTGATCAAGGGGGCGCAGGGCGTTTCCGGTACGCCGCGCGATTCTTCCTTTACGGTTGCGGTGATCGTGCTTTTGCTTTCCCTCATCATCGTACAGAATCTGATCGATTCGAGAGACGGCCGTGCGATCATGTCGATCAGGGACAACCGGATCGCCGCCGAGGCGACGGGAATCCATGTCACGCATTACAAGATGCTCGCCTTTACGATCTCCGCAGCGATTGCCGGGGCAGCGGGCGTCCTCTTTTCCCACAACGTCACGACGATGACCAATATCTCCAATTACTTCGGATATAACGCGTCGATCATGCTGCTCGTGTATGTGGTGCTCGGCGGCATCGGCAATATCAGGGGCAGCGTTGTCGCGGCGATGATCCTGTATCTGCTTCCGGAGATGATGCGCGGACTCAACCGCTACCGGATGCTGATCTATGCGATCGTACTGATCCTGATGATGCTCTTTAACTGGGCGCCCGCACTCGTTGCCCTGAGGAAAAAGCTCTGGCAGCGTATCCGGGACAGGCGTCCCGCAGTCGGCAAGGAGGCGTAAGATGGCATTGCTTTCGATCGACCATCTGAGCATCTCCTTCGGCGGACTCAGTGCGGTCTATAATTTTGAGATGGAACTGGAAAAGGGCGAACTGCACGGACTGATCGGTCCAAACGGTGCGGGCAAGACCACGGTCTTTAATCTGCTGACCGGTGTGTACCGGCCGGACGAAGGCATCATACGTCTCGACGGCACGGATATCACGGGACACGCGCCGGCACAGATCTCCGGTGAGGGTGTCGCGAGGACCTTTCAGAATATCCGTCTCTTCAAAGCGCTGTCCGTGATCGACAACGTCAAGGTCGGACTGCACGCACGATTCCCGTACGGAACACTGGCCGGCGTGCTGCGTCTGCCGTCGTATCGCAGGATGGAAAAAGAAATCGACGACAAGGCGATGGAGATCCTGGAGGTCTTTGATCTGGGCGACAAGAGAGACGTGTTGTCCTCCAACCTGCCCTACGGTGCGCAGCGAAAGCTCGAGATCGCGCGCGCGATGGCAACGGATCCCAAGCTCCTCCTGCTCGATGAGCCGGCAGCCGGCATGAATCCCGGAGAGACCGGCGAGCTGATGGACACGATCCGCTCGATCAGGGACCGTTTTGATCTGACGATTCTTCTGATCGAGCATGACATGAAGCTGGTGTCCGGGATCTGCGAGCGTCTGACGGTGCTCAACTTCGGGCAGATTCTGGCACACGGCGAGACCAGACAGGTACTGAATGACCCGGAGGTCATCAAAGCTTATCTCGGAGACTGAAGCAAAAGATGCGCATCCTGGAAATCAAAAACTTAAGCGTGCATTACGGTGTCATACAGGCGCTCAAGGAGATCTCCTTTCATGTGGAGGAGGGAGAGATCGTTGCGCTCATCGGTGCCAACGGCGCCGGCAAGACGACAACGCTGCAGACGATCTCCGGTCTCCTCCCCGCAACGGGCGGCGAGGTGATCTTTCACGATACGGATATCACAAGGATTCCCGGACACAGGCTCGCAGGCATGGGCATGGCGCATGTGCCGGAGGGACGGCGC
The DNA here is from genome assembly GCA_017448245.1 of Lachnospiraceae bacterium. Lineage (GTDB taxonomy): Bacteria > Bacillota > Clostridia > Lachnospirales > Lachnospiraceae > Butyrivibrio. The sequence goes on from JAFSLV010000046.1 coordinate 10,708, forward strand.
GTCTTTCCCGACATGACCGTGTTGCAGAACCTGAGGCTCGGTGCGTTCAGCAGAAAGGACAAGGCGGAGGCGGAGAGTTCTCTCAAAGAGGTGTATCGCAGGTTTCCGAGACTGGAGGAACGCGCGATGCAGATCGCGGGGACGCTGTCCGGCGGCGAGCAGCAGATGCTTGCCATGGGCAGAGCCCTGATGAGCAGACCGAGACTCATCCTGATGGATGAACCGTCGATGGGGCTGTCACCGATTTTTGTCAATGAGATCTTTGATATCATCGGCAGGCTTAATGAGGACGGCGTGACGGTGCTTTTGGTCGAGCAGAACGCAAAGAAGGCGCTTTCGATTGCCAACCGCGCCTATGTGCTCGAGACCGGTTCGATTGTGCTCGAAGGCGGCGCAAAAGAACTGATGGATAACGAGCAGATCAAAAAGGCGTATCTGGGAGAATAGGGTATGAAAAAAAACATCGTGATCACGGTCGAAAGACTCTACGGCAGCGGCGGGCGTACCGTCGGAGAGATGCTCGCTGAGGATCAGGGAATTCATTATTATGACAAGGAGCTGGTCAAACTCTGTGCCGAAGAGAGCGGTATCTCGGAGGATCTGTTTGTGGATGCGGACGAGAGCCTCAAAAAAGCCAAGCTCTTTCGTCTGGGCAAGGGAAAGTACAAGGGTGAGCTCTTAAAACCGGGACACAGCGATTATGTATCGCCGGAGAATCTTTTCAATTATCAGGCGAAGGTCTTGAAGAATCTGGCGGAAACAAAGAGCTGCGTGGTGATCGGTCGCTGCGGCAATTTTGTGTTGCGCGATTACGAAAACGTCGTCAGTGTTTTTGTGCATGCGCCGATGCCGTATCTCCTCGAACAGGCGGCGCTCAAGCAGTCGCGTCGCGGAATGGAGCTGCGCGAGTACGTCGAAAAAACCAATAAAAACCGTGCCGAGTATTATGAGTATTATACCGGCCACAAGTGGGAGCGCGCGCAGGACTATGATCTGTGTCTGGACTCGTCAAGGCTCGGCTTTGACATGTGTGTGGAACAGATCAAGTCCTATCTGAAGATCCGCTTCGGGGACGACGTGCTGCCGCTTTCCGGCGAATGATATGCTTGCGTTATTTCTGGAATCCTTTCCCAAAATACTGGTGCCCGGACTGCTGGTTACGATCCCGCTGACGGCGATTTCCTTTGCCCTTGCGATGGTGATCGCGATCTTTGTGGCGATGATCCGGTTTGCGCGCATTCCGGTGCTGTCACAGCTGATGCAGATCTATATCTGGATCTTTCGCGGAACGCCCCTTCTCGTACAGCTCTTTGTGGTCTTTTACGGACTGCCGCACGCGGGACTTTTGATCGATCCGTTTCCCGCTGCGGTGCTTGTTTTTTCGCTGAACGAGGGGGCATATTGTGCGGAGACCGTACGCGCCGCCATCGAGGCGGTACCGCAGGGACAGCTCGAGGCAGGGTACTGTGTCGGCATGACCTATCTGCAGACGATGCGCAGGATCATCCTGCCGCAGGCGATGCGCACGGCATTTCCGCCTTTGTCCAATTCGCTGATCGCGATGGTCAAGGACACGTCGCTGGCCGCCAATATCACGGTGACGGAGATGCTGATGGTGACACAGCGGATCGTGGCCCGGACCTACGAGCCGCTTCTGCTCTATGTCGAGGTCGGACTGATCTATCTGATCTTTTCAACGGTATTTACTTTTTTGCAGCGCGCGGGTGAAAAGAAACTCAACACCTATATGGAAAGGGAAGCGTAAAGGGTGCTTGCGGTCGAACATCTGAAAAAGAGCTTTGGCGACATGACGGTGCTTGAGGACATCGGTCTGACGGTGGAAAAAGGAGACGTGGCGGTGATCCTCGGGCCTTCCGGCGCGGGTAAGACGACGCTTCTGAGATGCCTGAATTTTCTGGAGCATGCGGAGGAAGGGACGCTTGTTTTTCAGGGACAGTCCTTTGATCTGCGCACGGTGCGCAGTGATGCGATCCGTGCGTACCGGATGCGGACGGCCTTTGTGTTTCAGGGGTTCCATCTGTTTCTCAACAAGACGGCACTCGACAACGTGACGGAGGGACTCATCGTCGCGCGGGGTATGGAACAAAAGCCGGCGCGGGAAAAAGCGATGGAGATGCTTGAAAAGGTGGGCATGGCGGATCACGCGTCTTTTTTTCCCGGAAAGCTCTCCGGCGGGCAGCAGCAGAGAGTCGCAATCGCCAGGGCGCTGGCGACGGATCCGCAGATCATCTTTTTTGACGAGCCGACGAGTGCACTCGACCCGGAGCTGACGGGAGAGGTGCTCGCCGTGATGAAAAAACTCGCGGAGGAAGGCAGGACGATGCTGATCGTCACGCATGAGATGCAGTTTGCAAAGACCGTATCGAACCGGGTGTTTTTCATGGAGGACGGACGGATCGTCGAGAGCGGGAAGACCGGAGAGATCTTTACACATCCGCGGGAGGAAAGGACGCGGGCATTTTTGCAGATCGGAACAGATGAAAGGGGGGAATGAGCAGATGAAGATGACAGGGAAAATGAAAACGTATGCGGCAGCGGTATCGGCGCTGGTGATGCTTTTGTGCGGATGTGCCGGCGGGGCGCAGCCTCCGGCCGCCTCATCCGCAGCGTCCGGGGACCTCCTTGCGGAGATTCAGGCGCGGGGGAGTATCGTCGTCGCGATGGAGGGAACCTGGGCACCCTGGACGTATCATGATGAAAATGATACGCTCGTCGGTTTCGATGTCGAGGTGGCGCAGGGAATCGCACAAAGACTCGGTGTCGAGGCGGAGTTTGTCGAGGGCGAGTGGGACGGACTGCTCGCGGGACTCGAAGCGGGACGCTATGACATCATGGTCAACGGCGTGGACGTGACGCCGGAGCGGAGCGAAAAATATGATTTTTCAACACCCTATGCCTATAACCGGACGGCGGTGATCGTGCGTGCGGAGGATGATCGCATACAGAGCATGGAGGATCTTGAGGGGATGGAGACCGCCAATACGATTTCGAGTACCTATGCGGAGGTTGCGGAGCGGTACGGCGCGAATGTCACGGGGGTGGATGATCTGAACCAGACGATGGAGCTGTTGCTTTCCGGACGCATCGATGCGACGCTCAATGCGGAGGTGACATTCTATGATTATCTCGCCGCGCATCCGGAGGCCGCAATCAAAATTGCGGTGATCGACCCCGATACGACGTCGGTCGCGATCCCCGTGCGCAAGGAGGAAGCAACGGCGTCACTCCTTACGGCAATCAATGAGGCGCTGGCCGATATGGCCGCATCGGGAGAGCTGAAGGCGATCTCGGAAAAGTATTTCGGTACGGACATTACATCGGCGCAATGAACGGCGATGCGCCGCCCGAGGCGATCGAGCCGTCAGGCGGGAGGTGACGAAAACGTGAAAACAAAATGTAAAATATAGTTGACAAAAAGTTTCGGGCATGTTATGCTCCCTTCAGACATTTCTGAGGGGAGCTTTTTATTCACGCGAAGCAATGAGCCGGGCGCGGATGCTTGCATACGCATCCGGCGAATGCCGCGGGGCAACTACCCCGTTGCTCTGCGACGGGGTAGTTGACTTGGGTACAAGAGGACAGTTCTTTTGTCCCTGTCAGGTCAGGAGGAAGAAGGGATGAATGAAAATATCGCAATGATCATCATCATGGCAGGCGTTTTGATCGGCGCGGGACCGGTGATTGCGGCCGCATATCTTGCGGAAAAAGAAAGCGGGGAAGGCATCCTTGACGAACGGCAGCGGGTGCAGCGCGGCAAGGCGTGGCGGGATACGTGCATTGCGATGATGATCTTTAGCGCGGTGCTGCTGTTAACGGAGACGACGGAAGTGTTTCTGACGATGTCTAAAGGTGTGGCGCCCTATCTGATTTTTGCTGCCGGTATCGGCACCTTTACGGCAGACTCCATGTTCCGCGGCGCCTACATGGGATATAAGGGGAAGGGCCAGCCGGTCTGGTCGGTACTGGCACATTTCGCGGTGTACGGTCTCGGTGCGTTCCTGCATTCGGCGGGAAAAGAGCTGCAGATCGCGGGACTCACCGTGCGGCACTTTGAAGTCCTCGGCATCTGTATCTTTTTTGTGCCGACCATCATCGCGATGGTGGTGCGGACGCGCATGGATAAAAAAGAAGAAGCCGACGATGCCGACGAGACAGGGGACGAGGCGTAACGCATGGCGAAGAATCTGAAAATGAAGGCGGCGCGCGCCTTAAAGGATTATACGCAGCAGGACCTCGCGGAGATCTGTCAGGTGTCGAGACAGACGATCAACGCGATCGAAAAGGGCGAGTACAACCCGACGATCCATCTGTGTGTCGCGATCTGCAAGGCGCTGGACAAATCGCTCGATGAACTCTTTTGGGAGGAGGAAACGTGACAAAGCGCCTCAGGGCGCATATAATCACTTGACGTGCGCCAAGTAAATACATATAATTTACTTGACAAACGTCAAGTAAAAATAACGGACAAGGCAGGAGCGGAGATATCGTAATGGGGACCGTCATCGAAAAACTGCAGGACATGCGGCATCTGGAGTGGTCAAAGACAAGGCATTCCTCGGGTAGTGCCGGATCTTTCCTGAAGGCGTACGAGGACACGGACGGAAAACGCATCTATTACAAGCTGTCGGAATTTGACAGTGTGCGTGGCATCACAGGTCATGAATGCGCAAATGAGATCATCGCGGACCGGTTGCTCGACCTTCTGCAAATCGACCATGTGGAGTATACGCTCATCCATGCGCTGGTGCGTATCGGAGAAAAGGAATATGAGACATGGATGTGTGCGTCGGACAGTTTTCGCGATGTGAATGAGCGCAAGATATCACTCGAAGACTATTACCAGGCGGAACGGAATCAGGGAGAAAGCCCGATGGAGTTTTGCGCTCGCATGGGCTGGGAACGGTACATCTGTGAGATGCTGGTCGTTGATTATCTGATTCTCAATCGCGACCGGCACGGAGCCAACATGGAGATTCTGATCGACCGCAGAAAGAAAACGGTACGGCCGGCACCACTCTTTGATCACGGACTGAGCTTTGTATGCAGATGCCAGACAGAGGAGATGTTAAAGGGTGTGGATGTGATGCAGGATAAAAAGGTACAATCCTTTGTCGGTACGTCGTCCGCAAGGGACAATCTGCAGATGGTACCCTTGCACATACTGAAAAAACTGCCGTCCGTGCAAAAGGAAGACCGCAAGAGGTTATTTGACGGCCTGGAAGGCGTACTTTCCAAAAAATACAGGGACACGATATGGAAAATGATCGAAAAGAGGTGGAACGTCATTGAAACTATACGCCGTTCGTGATGAAAAGGAAGATAAAAAAAGAGATCTTTTCTGGCTCATGTACGATCCGAAGAGTGCACGTTTTTTTATCGAGCTTCCTGAGGATGAGGATCCCTGGATGCTTCCTCCGCCGCTGGATTCCTATGCGAAACGCGGGATATACAGTGTTTTTTCCGACAAGGCGGCGGGATGGATTGAACAAAGAATCATTCCGCGGGACAGACAAAACCTCGGGATGATTCTGAAAGAAAACGGATTGAAGTCGTATGATCCTTACCGGCTGCTGGTGCTTGCCGACGGAAGATGTGCGCAGGATGACTGCTTTATCGTGCCGGTCGGTCAGGAGACACTGCCTGCGGCGGTTTGGCGCAGGCTGCAGGAAAAAGTACTGGATGTCATTCCTCTTAAGGGAAGCAGGGTGATTGTGTGTTTTCGGAACGGCACGTGCCGCTTGATTGACCTTTCGGACATGATACAAAAGGATAAGAGATTTTTAAAGATTGCGTCTGACGAGGCGCTGTTTATGCGGGTGCATGTGAGCCCTTTGGGAAACGGCATCGAGTGGGATGATGTGCGCTATATTACGGCGCAGGATCTGTACCGGGCAGGAGAAAAACTGCCGCTTACGTCGGAAGATTTTTTGCAATATACGAGGTACCGTGTGCTGGATACGGCGGGGATGGCAAAAAAAATGCATTGCAGCAGACAATATATCAAACAACTGACAGACGAAAGAAAACTGCACCCGTTACAGACGGGTCTGAATCATTTGTTATTTCCTGCAAGAGAAACAGAGTAACAGGAGGAGTAAAGATGCTCGAAGCAAGACATCTGACGAAGGTCTTCGTCAGGCAGGTGGCGGACAAAGATGCCGCCGGTAAGAAAAAAATCAAAAAACAAAAAACGGTGAAGGAGTCCTTTGCCGCGGTGGATGACGTCTCTCTTTTTTTGGAACAGGGGCAGATTCTCGGCGTGCTCGGTCCCAACGGCGCCGGAAAGACCACGCTTTTGCGCATGATGGGCCTTTTGATGGAGCCTGCGCAGGGCGAGGTCTGCATGACCATGCCGGATGGCACAAGGATCACGGACCCGGTAAAATGCAAGCGCCGCATCAGCTATCTTTCGGAAAATACCAAACTCTATCCGCGCTTTACGGTGCGGGAGGTCTTAAAGCTGGTCGGTGAGCTCTACGGACACGGCAGAAAAGAAATCGGGGAAAAAACAGAGGAGATCGTGCGCGTCCTGCGCATGGAGGAATTTATCGATAACCGCGTCGAGCGGCTTTCCACCGGACAAAAGCAGCGCACCTCGATCGCGAGATGTCTGATCGCGGATCCGGACATCTACATCCTGGACGAACCGACGCTCGGGCTCGACGTCATCAGCGCACAGGCCATCGTCGACTTTATGAAACAGGAAAAGGAAAGGGGAAAGGGCGTGCTGTATTCCACACACTACATGGAAGAAGCCGAGACGCTCTGCGACCGCGTGGTCGTGATACAAAAAGGAAGGATCATCGCGGATGACACGCCCGCGTCTCTGGTCGAAAGGGCCGGAAAGACCAATCTGCGCGACGCCTTCTTTTCGATGATCGGGGAGGAAGCGGTATGAGTCCGAAAACAGTCAGAATCTTATACAAAAAAGAAATGCTCGATGTCTTCCGGGACAAAAAGACCGTGCTCGTCATGCTGCTTCTGCCGATGATCCTCTATCCGGTGATGTATGTCGCGATCATGCTGATCTCAAGCTTTATCGCACGCACGGATGCCGTTGCGCAGTACTTCATATCGTATGAAGGTGAGATGCCCGGGGCGATGATCGAAGGTCTCGAGGAGGCGTCGGAGAACCGCATCGTCTTTCTTCCCTTTGACGATCCGGAGAAAGCCCTGAAGGAGCAGCAGATCGACGCGTATGTGACCGTGGAGGAGGAGGGCGCACAGACGCGCCTCAACGTGCATTATCTTTCCGAGGACAGTGACTCCGACCATGCGGCGGACGAGGTGCTTCAGGCGGCAAGTGACTACGGCAGGACGCTGTCCGAGGAGGAGATACGACAGGCAGGTCTCAATGTGGACGCGGTGCTTTATCCCCTGCAGACGGAGGCAACGGACCTGTCGAGCACGGAGTCGATGGTGGGCTCCGTCATGGGGACGGCCATGCCGATCCTTCTCATGACCTTTGTCATGCTGGCCGCTTTTTACCCCGCGATCGACACGACCTCGGGAGAAAGAGAGCGCGGCACGATGGAGTTTCTTTTGACAATGCCGGTGAGTAACTTAGAACTCGTCACCGCCAAGTATCTTGCGGTCGCGACGATCGCCGTCGCGTCGACCCTGCTCAATGTCATCGCGATCGCCATGCTTGTTGCCTACATCGGGAGCCTTGCGCTGATGGGGGCGGACACCGCGCCCGGGCTCAACCTTGCCGCGTATGTGCCGGTGGTCTTCGTCCTCATCATCTGCGTCTTTGCGTTTGCACTGCTGATCAGCGCGATCAGCATGTGCATCGCCGCCTTTGCGAAAAGCTACAAGGAGGCCAACAACTACATCACGCCCTTTATGCTTGTCGTGATGTTTACGGGCTATATCGCTTACATCCCGGATATCACGCTGACGGGCACGATGTCGATTGTACCGATCGCAAATATCTGTCTTTTGATCAAGGATGTACTGGTATTTAAGTTTCATCCCGTGCTGATCGCGCTTGTCTTTTTGAGCAATCTCCTGTATGCCGGCATTGCCGTTTATTTCCTGTCAAAGATCTACCGCTCGGAGCGGATCCTCTTTGGCGAGGGAGGAAGCGGCGTGCAGTTTTTTGAGAGCAGGAAAAATATCAAAAAAGGAACGATGCCGACACCGCCGGAAGCGTTTATCGTCTTTCTCTTTATGATCATCCTGATGTTTTATCTGGGGACGGTGCTGTCGCTCAGATCGGCCTTTACGGGTACGATCATCATGCAGTTTGTCTACGTGGCGCTGACACTTTTTGCGCTGTGGTATATCCGCGCGGATATGCGGGCGGTATACGCGCTGCGCGCACCGCACAGGGGAAGGATGTTTGCGGGAGGCGTCCTGCTCGGCATCGGCGCGTTTGCCTTGGCGCAGTTCATGGGATACTGGCTGTCCAGACTTTTGCCCTCGAGCATGGAGGCGGTGGGCGACCAGTTTGACCAAATCCTTTCGGGCGTGCCTTTTATACAGGTCTTTCTCGCGGTTGCGGTCATCCCCGCAATCTGCGAGGAGCTGGTTTTCCGCGGCTACTTTTATACGGCCTTTGCGGGAAAGATGAAGGCGCTGAGCGCGGTGCTGCTGACGACCTTTTTGTTTGCGCTCTTTCACTGGAGCATGATCCGCTTCCTTCCGGTCTTTTTCATAGGGCTCTTGTGCACGTGGGCAAGACATCAGTCGGGCAGCATCTTCCCCGCGATGCTGATCCACTTCATCAATAACGGCACGGTGCTCGTCTTAAGCGAGCTCGCGGGGGACTCCGCGGAGGCTGAGATCGGCTTTGCCGTGCAGGCGGTGTACCTCGCCGTTGCACTCGTGACGATTTTTGCGGGAGGGCGGCTGATGGGCACAAGACAAGCATCCCCCGGTACCCAAAACGGCGAGAGGAACTGAGTTTCACAACGTGAAAGCCGCCGCGCCCGGCGGCAGAGACAAGAGAACCGTCCCCACTGACCGAAAACAAGCCACTGAGAACCGTCCCCTTTGGCATGTTTTGACGTGATGACATGATGAGGGTAAAATAGACACATGGCTTCGTTACAGGAAAAAAAGAGGATAAAGACCGCCGTCATTGATGTCGGCGGGGGCACACGCGGCATTTACGGTGCGGGATTTTTTGATTACTGCATGGACAACGACATCGTCTTTGACCACTGCATCGGGGTTTCCGCGGGCAGCGCCAATCTCGTGTCCTACATGGCGGGGCAGCGCAGACGCAATTTTCAGTTTTATAATGAATATGCCTTCCGCAAGGAATACATGAGTCTGCATAACTACCTCAAGACGCGCTCCTATATCGATCTCGATTATATCTATTCGACCCTGAGCGACGAGCACGGGGAAAATCCGGTCAATTACGAGGCGTTTATGGCACATCCGGCCAATCTCGAGATCGTGGCGACCAATGCGCTGACGGGAAAGCCGGTGTACTTCCAGAAAAAGGACATCCGCAAAAACCACTATGAGTTTCTGAAGGCATCCTGCTGCGTGCCGGTGGTCAACCGGCCCTATCCCGTCGGAAGGGGACTCTTTTTTGACGGCGGAGCGAGCGACCCGATTCCATTGCGGCGTGCGTTTGAGTCGGGGTGCGACAGGGTGGTGCTCGTCCTCACGAGACCCAAAAACTATCACAGAAAGGGAGGAAAGGACCGTCCGTTTGCGGCAGCCCTTAAAAAGAAATATCCGCAGATGGCGCGTGCGATGGCGCGCCGTGCCGCGGTATACAATCATTATCTCGACATCGCGCTGCGTCTCGAAAAGAAGGGACGCGTGATCATCGTCGCACCGGATTCGATCGGCGGACTAAAGACGCTGTCACAGGATCATCAGGCGCTCGAAGCGCTGTATGAGAAGGGCTATCGTGATGCGTCCGTCCTCGAGCGCATCATGGGGACCACACGGTAAAGGGGAGGAAAAATATGTCAATAACAAGCGGATGGATGCTGTTTGCCTTTGTTTTATACTTTGCGGTTATGATCGCCATCGGTCTGTTCAACATGAAATCCAATACCAGCTCGGAGGATTATTTCCTCGGCGGCAGGAGTCTCGGGGCCTTTGTGGCGGCGCTCTCCGCCCAGGCGTCCGACATGAGCGGATGGCTCCTCATGGGACTGCCGGGTTCGATCTACGCGCTCGGCACGGGGCAGATCTGGATTGCGGTCGGTCTCTTTATCGGAACGGTATTGAACTGGCTCTTTATCGCAACGAAACTCCGGCGCTATACGATCCGCGCCAATAACGCGGTGACGCTGCCGCAGTATTTTCAAAACCGTTTTCATGACGACAAGAGACTGTTGCTGTTGTTCAGTTCACTCGCCATCCTTATTTTCTTTCTGGTCTACACGGCGAGTGCCTTTGCGGCGGGAGGCAAGCTCTTTGCCACCGTGTTCGGCATGGATTATCATGTGGCGCTCTCCATCGGCGCGGTGATCATACTGACCTACACGCTGCTCGGAGGTTTTTCCGCGGTCTGCGACACGGATTTCGTGCAGGGCACGGTCATGCTGATCGGACTCATCATCGTGCCGCTGATGGCGATGCGCTTCATCGGCGGGAGCCTTGCGGATACCGCCAATGTCAGCGAGAACTTTTTGAATGTCTTCTACGACGGCGGAGCGCCGATCGGCACAGTCAGCATCATCTCCCAGCTCGCATGGGGCCTGGGATATTGCGGTATGCCGCACATCCTCGTGCGCTTCATGGCTGTCAAAAATGACAAAGAGCTGGACAAGGCCAAGGCAATCGGCATCATCTGGGTCGCGTTCTCGCTTTCCTTTGCCTGTCTGATCGGCGTCGTCGGGCGCGCATTTCTCGCAAACGACCTGACCGCAAGCGGGGACAGCGAAAAAGTATTTATGTATATGATCATCGAGATCTTTACGTCGCGCTACGCCCTGCCCGTGATAGGCGGGATCTTTTTGTGCGGCATCCTCGCGGCGATCATGTCGACCGCGGATTCCCAGCTGCTCGTTACGGCCTCGAGTGTCACGGAGGATCTGTACCGCGGATTTATGGAAAAAGAGCTGGACGGGAAAAAGGCCGTATGGGTTTCGCGCATCGTCGTTCTGGGCGTGGCCGTCATCGCGTATCTCATCGCGCTGGATCCCGAATCGTCGATCATGAAGCTGGTCTCCGATGCATGGGCGGGACTCGGCAGCGCGTTCGGTCCTGCCGTTTTGCTGTCGCTCTACTGGAGAAGAGCCAATCGCGCAGGCTGTGCCGCGGGGATCGCGACCGGCGCTGTCGTCGTCATCCTCTGGGATTATATTCCCTGTGTCGCGGGCGTCACCCCCGCAACGGCGACCGGTCTCTATTCGCTGGTGCCGGGATTCTTTCTGGCCCTTGCGGCCAATATCCTCGCCTCGCTTGCGACAAAGGCGCCGGACGAAGAGATCCTCAGGGAGTTTGATGACGTGAAGTCTTCGACCGCAGACAGTGTTTGAGTTTTTCCTTTCGTAGAGGAATCCGTATGGCGGATTACCGAAATCGCAAATTCAAATGAGGACATCAAAGACCGGATGGTGTATTCCGGCGGTTATGTCAAGCAGCTGATGAAGGGACGCCGTGCTTGACACACCCCATAACAGATTGCTATAATATCATTAAGTGAAGAAAGGGAGTAGCAGGTCACTTTTTGACAGTGGCGGCCGGCAACGTCAGCACGATGCGAAGGCATCCGGAGCCGGCCTGAGGTAAGGAAGCCGACAGCGAGACTTTAATCACGACAGTGTTTGTCGTGGTTAAAGTCTCTTTCATTATCCGGAAACGTAAGGGCTGCACGCAAGGAGGAAACACATGTCGATGTCCGTGGGCGCAATCGGTGGTGTCAGCGCATACAATCCGTATGAGATGGTTGCCGATCGTACGGCCGGCAACATGAGCGCGCAAGACGCCGCGGAAATGGCGGATGCCGTCGATTTTGACGGCGATTTTGACAATGTGCAAGACGTTGCGGGGATCGCGCAGATCGAGCAGCAAAAAGAGACGGTCCCGCGTATCGAGCCTGCCGAAGAGAGCGCCTCTTCGAGTGCGGATCATATGCGCGGAGAGGTCTCACACGTGATGGAAGACATGATGGATATCCAGGGTAGTCTCTGGGGATTTTCCGTGCGGCGTGTCATACCTTTGACGGGAGAGTTGCGATAAGGGATGCAGACAGGTGAAGTCTTTGCGGCGGTTTTGACGCTGCTCGCCGGTATCGGCGTTTTTCTGGTCGCATGTTCCATGATGAGCTCCAACCTGGAAGCTGCCGGCAGTGCCAGACTGAAGGCCCTGTTTGAAAAGACGGCGGGCAGCCGTCTGCTCGGCGTCGGCATCGGCGCCGCAGGAACCGCGGCAATCCAGAGCTCCGGTGCGATTACCGTCATGGTCATCGGCTTTGTCAATGTCGGGATCTTAAGTCTCACGCAGGCCGCCTGTATCATCTTCGGTGCCAATATCGGTACGACGATCACGGGACAGATCGTGGCATGGGGGATGTCAGGCTCCGGCTCCGTTTCTTCGACCGTGCTGTTTTCCGCACTGGCGGGCGTCGGTGCTTTTTGCACCGTCTTTGCCAAACAGCAGAAGTTTAAAACACTCGGGGGGATTCTCGCCGGCTTCGGCATGCTCTTTATCGGCCTAAACATCATGAGCTCCTCCATGGAATCCTTTGCAAAAGAGGAGGCCGTGATCGGCTTTCTCTCCTCCGTCAACCATGCGGTTCTGCTCGTGATCTTAGGCGCGGTGATGACCGCGATCGTGCAGTCTTCGTCCGTCATGACGTCCGTTGCGATCACGATGGTGGTCGCGGGACTCATCACGATCAACCAGGGCATCTTTCTCACGATGGGTTCCAACATCGGCTCCTGTGTGGTCGCGATGATTGCGGGACTCTCCGGCTCCACCAATGCCAAACGTACGGCGGCCATCCATCTGATCTTTAACACGGCGGGGGTTGCGGTATTCCTCGGCATCGCGGGAGCGGTGCATGCATTCAGCGGAGGCGGGCTGTCCCTGGGGTCTTTCTTTGAGCGCCTGTTTCCCGCGGCACCGCAGCTGCAGCTTGCGATGTTCCATACGGTTTTTAACGTGCTGACGGTGATTCTGATGCTGCCGCTGACGGATGCGCTGGTGAAGCTCGTTGAGAAGATCCTTCCGGAAAAGGAAAAGGCATCTGCCGACGCGCCCAGGCTCTTCTACATCGACGAAAACATGCTGCGTACGCCGGTCGTTGCGATCGGCCAGCTCAAAAGAGAAATCGAGCACATGGCGGAGATCGCGATGCGGAATTTCTTTTGCTCGTTGCGGATTATCACGACGCTCGACTATACGGGACTGGAAGAGTTTCGCAAACAGGAGGAGGAACTCAATTTTTTAAATACCGCGCTGGTCGGGTTCATCGTACGGCTCACGGGGCGCACGCTGAATGCCGACGACCGCAAATATCTCAACTCGACGCTGCGCTCCGTGGCCGATCTCGAGCGCATCGGCGACTATTCGGAAAACATCGTGGAGTATGCGGACAATCTCAAAAAGGGCGGGGATACGCTGCCCGAGGAAGCGATCGGCGAGGTGGGCTCCTTGAAATCCATGATCGAGGAGCTGTTTACATATACCATGCAGGCATATCGTGACGGCAGGAAGGAGGCCCTCAGGCAGGCGGAGGAGATCGAGGACCAGATCGACCTCTTCACGGAGCGGATGGCGGAGAACCATCTGCGCAGGCTCACGGACGGGAGCTGCACGCCCAATGCCGGTGCGCAGTATCTGGAACTGTCATCGGATGCGGAGCGCGTGGCGGACCATCTGATCAATGTCGCCATGACGATGCGGGCGTGACGGCGTCCGACCTCGACGCCTGTCATTTGTGATATAATGATACAGGTTCTTTTTTTATACGCAAAAAGGAGGGGTATCTGTGAAAAATCTGGGATTCGGTATGATGCGGCTTCCGGTGAACGGCGGTGATCCGACGGACTTTGACTATCCGCAGCTCAACGAGATGGTCGACACGTTTTTGAAGGCGGGCTATACGTACTTTGACACGAGCTACGTCTACCACAACGGCAAGAGCGAGGAGGCGACGAGAAAGGCGCTGGTGGAGAGACATCCGCGCGGGAGCTTTACGGTTGCTACGAAATTTCCGACCTTCAATCTCGTGCTGGAGGATCAGATCGAGGGTGTATTCAAAAGCCAGCTGGACAATCTCGGCGTCGATTACATCGACTACTATCTGATCCACAACATCCAGACCGTCTACTATGACGGCTATGACGGGACGGGCGGTATCGTACAGGAGACGCATCTGTTTGATCATGCAAAAAAATGGAAAGAGGACGGGAAGATCCGGCATCTGGGCATCTCCTTTCACTCGTCCGCAAAGCTCCTCGACCGCGTGCTTACGGAGCATCCGGAGATCGAGTTTGTGCAGATTTCATTTAATCCGATCGATTATGACAGCGAACTCGTGCAGGCGGGGCCCTGCTATGACGTGATCCGCAAGCACGGCAGAAAGGTCGTCATCATGGAAGCCGTCAAGGGCGGAGGGCTTGCAAAGCTGCCCGCGGAAGCGGAAAAGGTGCTTAAAGACGTGCATCCCGACTGGAGCATGGCCTCGTGGGCGCTTCGTTTTTCTTTCGAGCGCGAGGATGTGATTGCCGTGCTCTCCGGGATGAGCACGATCGCGCAGATGAAGGACAATATCCAAACCAGCGATGAGGCAAAGCCCCTGACCGGGGAGGAAAAGAAAGCGCTTGCGGAGGCGATGCGCCTCTACCGCGAGAGCGCGCCGATCAGGCAGTCCGTGATTGATACATACCGGGGACTCATGTATCACGGCGTGCCGGTGACGGCCATCCTGCAGGCCTACAGCATCTGTCAGATCCAGCCGGATCCCGGTTTTTCCGATGACAATAATTACGTGAAAAACGCGTTTGCGGAAGAGGCAAAGGCCGACTTTGTCAAAGGACTTCCCGCACAGCGGGTCGTGACCGCAAACGGCGAAGACATCACGGAAACGGTAGAAAAGGCCGTGAAGTGGCTTGCGGAAAATACCTTCTGAGATGACGGCGCGGATTCTGGGCATCGCGTTGCTGGCGGCGGGTGCATGCATCGCCGCAACGATTCTTGTACAGGCGTACCGGGACAGGGAGGCGCTCCGCAAGGAGCCGGGGCGCTTTCCCTTTTTGTGTGTCACGGAGGTGGTGCTGTATTTCCTTGCGACGCTCGGGATCTCCGATTATCTGATGAACACGCTGTTGATCAAACGCTTTGATCTGACGGACGATAAAAAACTGCCCGGGACGCTCGTCGTCACGGGACTCGTACCGAGTGCGGTGATTGCGTCGTTTCTTCTGCGGGCGGAGCAGACGGTGGAACCGCGGACCCTGCTTCCCTGCCTTTTGTCGATGCTGCTCGGGAGCGTGAGCGGTGTCCGGCTCGTGCAGGGCATGGACGGAGCAAGGATCAAAAAGGTGATGGGATTTGCGCTGATCGGCTCTTTTTTTGCGCTCATTGTCCGGATGGTCGTCTCGCACGGAGCACCGGGAGAGCTCATTGCGCTCTCTGCGCCAAAGCTCGCCTTTGCGGTGGTTTTTTCCTTTTTCTGGGGCGCCGTCAATATGATCGGCGTGCCGATGAAGCCCGCGGGGAGCGCGATGTTTCTGTTGCTCGGGATGACGCCGCTTGCGACGCTGACGTTGATTCTGGTGATGGGCAGCATCGGCCCGATGGGCGGCGGGATTGCCTTTTTGCGTAACCGCCAGTATGCGGCAAAGATAGCGTGCTCGGCCGTATGCGGCGGAGTCATCGGTGCCGTGCTCGGATCGGTATTCGCGATCAGCGTAAACGCGATGCTGCTCAACGTGCTGCTATTGTGCGTGATGGTGATCGCGATCTTCATGATGTTCCGGTAAACGGAGCCTGCGAAAGTTTTTTACATTTGCTGTTGACAATACCGCCGCGGTGTGGTATTTTTTATTACGACAATCGTACCACGATAATCGTAGCACGATAATCGTACCACGACAGGCGTATTTAAGAGAAAGGGCAAAACCATGATCAGTTCGGACATCATCAGGGGATACAACGACACGATCATCCTGAATCTTTTGCTCGGGGAACCGTCCTACGGATACGAGATATCCAAAAGGATCCGGACGATTACCGGGGAAAAGTACATCATCAAGGAGACGACGCTGTACTCTGCCTTCACGCGCATGGAAAAAAACGGCTATATCACGTCCTTTTCCGGCGACGGGGAAGGAACCGGCGGAAAGAAGCGCACGTACTACCGCATCACGGAGGAGGGGCGTGCGTACTACCGTGAAAAATGCGAGGAGTGGCAGCTGACGCAGGATGTGATCCGCCACTTTATCCAAACGGACGGGAAGGATATAACACCGGTAAAGGCAGAGGCGGTGAAGGCACCGGAAGAGAACAGGGCTTAAGAAAGGGGAACAGGATGGAGACCATTAAAGTATATCTGGACAATATGTTTATGAATCTGCCCAGGGAGCCGAAGGTCCTGAAGGCCAGGGAAGAGCTCGAGGCGATGATGGAGGACAAATACAACGAGATGATCGCGGAAGGCAAGGGCGAGCATGAGGCGCTCGGTGCCGTGATCTCCGAATTCGGAGACATGAAAGAGATCACCCAGGCACTCGGGGTCGAGCCGGTCAGAGAGCATGCCGATAACGGCGCGAGACAGTTTCAGGACGACATGAACCGCTTCGGCGAGCGCCTGTATGAGGACATGACGACCTTTGGCGCGGACCTCGGCACGGAGATGGCGGGCTTTGCCGAAGGGATCGGCACGGCGGTGCGCGATGTGCTCGGACGCGTCAGGGACGTGGCGGCGGAGCATATGGGAGAAGGCAGCCGTACTTCGCCGGATGCGACCGTGGTCGTCGACGTCGACGTCAACGACGGGACAGTGCGGCAGGAGGTGCCTTTGCGGGAGGAAGAGCCTGTCAGCCGTCAGTGGAAGGAAGTGCGGGATCTTGCGGCTTTTTCGGCACTCGACATTCATGCAAAGATCGCGGATGTCACGGTCGAAGAGGGAGAGGCGTTCCGGCTCTATCTCACGGAAAATCTCGAACCGGAGCTGATACAGGATACGGACGGCACGCTGCATGTCAGAGAAAACACGGAACGTGCGTGGTTCAGCAGGGGCGGTGTCGGCAGTGTCTTCTTCGGCTTTGGCAAGGCGGGAAAGATCAGGATCACGCTGCCCGCTTCACAGCAACTGACACAATGCACGATGAATGTCAACCTCGGCAATGTGGCGATCGAAGGCGTTGCGGCGACAAAGTGGGATGTCAGGGCGAGTGCCGGCAACCTCCGGGCAGGCCGTCTGCATACGGATACATTTGAAGCAAGGTGCGGCGCCGGCAACATCAAGATGGACGATTGCTCAACCAAACAGCTGACCTGTACGAGTACGGCCGGCAATATCAGGCTCCGCGGAGTCCGTGCAACGCAGACCAAGCTCGACAGCGGCGCCGGCAACATCCGCCTCGAGCATGGAGAGGCAGGACAGCTCGAGTCCTATACCTCGGCCGGGAATGTCCGCGTGGACGATGTGCAGGCAGAGAACTACCGGTTGACAAGCTCCGTCGGAAATATTAAAGTGACATTGCCGGGAAACCGGGATGCCTATACCTATCATCTGACGAGCACACACGGAGATGTACGGCTTGCGGGTGAAAAGCAGGGCAAGCGCTACCGTACGGAGGAGGAAGCGGGCAAGGCCCGTGTGGAAATCACCAGCAACATCGGAGATGTCAAAATCGAATGGAAAAGCTGAATGCCAGCACCCTGTGCTATATACGTAATAACGATAATTACTTAATGCTTCATAGAATATCAAAAGATCACGATGTCAACCGCGACAAGTGGATCGGCATCGGCGGGCACTTCGAGGAGGGAGAATCTCCGGAGGAGTGCCTTTTGCGTGAGGTCCGGGAAGAAACCGGCTGGATACTGAAGAAATGGCGCTTTCACGGAATCGTAACATTTGTTTTGAAAAGCGCCGAAGAGCCGGACCGCCTGCTGCTCACGGAATATATGTATCTCTATACGGCAGATCTTTCGGATGTGCAGGGGGCGTCTTTCTCACGTAAGGGATCGGATGCGGAGCCGGAACCGCCGCTTCCGGACTGCGAGGAGGGGGTCCTCGAATGGGTGTCAATATCGGATGTTATGAATCTCAATCTCTGGAAGGGGGACAAGATCTTCTTCCGGCTGATTGCGGAGGATGCGCCGCATTTCTCCCTGAAGCTCACGTACCGCGAGGGCGGAGAGCTGCTGGAGGCGGTTCTGGACGGAAAGCCCGTGGAACATAATAAAATATAGTAAATATTTTTCGGCGGAGGTGCTTGACAATATTATCATAAAATGATATTATTTTTGCAAAGGAACCCTTAAATATGATTTTCGGCGTGAGCTTTTCCGCCGGCACGAGGGAAAAAAAATGAATATGCAAGTAAACAGACTGACACCAGAAGACCTTGCGGCGCGATACGCGCAGCCGGTTTCGCAAAAGCTCCGGGAGGAGCAGCAGGCGGGACATACCGCGCGTGCGGATCAGGCGGAAAGGACGGAGCAGACGGCAAAGGCGGGTCAGTCTTTTTTGCGGGAGAATCCCGCGCCCGATCCGAGGGAAGGCGTGGTGATGAACCTGAGCAATGCCGCCCGGGAAGAAGACGGCGTTGTGCGTAAGGTGGAGACACCCGCAGAGAAGAAGGAGCCCGTGGAACGGAAGGAACCCGTGGAGCAGAAGGAACCCGTGGAAGCAAAGGAGCCTGCGGCACAGCCGAAGACTTCGAGGGAGGCGATCGAGGAGGTTGCCGACAAGCGGGATGACAGGAAGGCGGAGGCTGCCGAAGAAGAAGCAAACCCGGCCGTGCAGCCCGCGACTTCCAGAGAGGCGATCGAGGAGGTCGCCGAAAAGCGCAAGGAGGCAAAGGTCGAGGCGGCGGACCTGAGCGCCAATCCGGCCAAGCAGCCCGCGACATCGCGCGAAGCGATCGAGGAGGTGGCCGCAAAGCGCGAGGAGAAAAAGGAGGAGGCACCTGAGCTTGCGCCCGCAAGGGGCGAAAAGCAGGCGGAGGTCAATCCTGCCCAGCAGGCGCTCGAGGAAGGACGCGCGGCCAATATGTCGATCGACAGGATGCGCGACGAGATGATGCAGCGCCAGCAGCAGCAACTGATCCAGCCGGTGCAGGCAGCGTAAAGATTTTTTTTTATCAAAGATCAAAAAAAGGCGGACGGCTCACGGGCGGTCCGCTTTTTTTGTGCGTGTAAGAAGGGTATAGGCCGTAAAGAAGACGATGCCCTTGGCCACGGAGCTGAGTGTCAGCGCCCACCAGAAGGAGGGAATCCCGAAACCGCTTCCCGTAAGGAACAGTGCAAGCGGGATGCGGGTGCCGGTGAGCGTGATCGAGATGATGCTCGAGAGTCTTGTCTTTTCGAGTGCGGAGAGAGCGCCGACCGTGAGGATCTCGATACACATGAACGGCTCGCAGATGCTGATGATGGTAAGGTAGGAGACCATGATGGCGCACGCGCCGGACTCGTGGAAAAAGAGCCCCGCAATCTGTCCCGCACCGAAGAAGAAGAGCAGCGCGATGAGCAGCCCCCAGGCAAAGAGGAGTGCGGAGGAATAGTAATAGCCCCTGCGGTAGCGGTCCTTTTTGCCTGCGCCGAGGTTCTGCGCGGTAAAGGCATTGAGTGACGCGGCAAAGCCGTCCGAGACGTTCCAGGAAATCGCTTCGATCTGTCCGCCGATACGCTGTACCGCGACGGCGTCATCCCCGAAGGAAGCGATCATGCGGGCCAGGATCATGGAAAAGCCGCAGTAGAGCGTCGCCTGGACCGCATGCGGAAGGCTCAGACGTAAGATATTGCGCGTGTAAGGAGTCCCGGAGCGGGCGGCTTCGTTTGTCCCGTCCCTGAGGATTTGTCTCCGATGCAACAGCATGAGTACCAGTACCAGAAGCTGGGCGGTGACGGTGGCGACGGCGGCACCCACGGCTTCGAGCCTGGGAAAGGGACCGAAGCCCAGGATCAGGAGCGGGTCAAGAATCATATTGACGACGAGCCCCGCCACATTGCAGATAAAGGGCGTTTTGCTGTCGCCGCGTGCGGTGAAGAGACCCGTCATCACCTGCGTCAGAAAGGAAAAGACAATGCAGCCGCCCGTGATGCGCAGATACTCTTTTGCATACCGGAAGGTCAGCGCGTCATTGAGGCGGAAAAAGGAAAGGAGCTGCGCGGGCAAAAGCGCACAGAGCGCACCGTAGAGGAGACCGAGCAGCAGCGCAAGCCGGATCGACGCAAGGGAATAGCCGCGCGCAAGATGACGGTCGCCCGCACCGATTGCCTGCGCGGTATAGACCTGTCCGCCGGTGCGCGCAAGCACGGTGAGCCCGCCGGAGAGCCACAGATACATGCCGCCGGTACCTACGCCCGCAACGGCGTCCGCCCCGAGTTGTCCGACCCAGAAGGCATCCGTGAGATTGTAGGCGGTCGACAAAAACGCGGTCGCCATGATCGGCGCCGCAAGCCGTGCGAGGGTCTTTAAGATCGGACCGTCGATGAGATTGAGTTGTCTTGAGGTATGTGTGGCCATGGATTTCTATTGTAGCATAAAAGCGCATAAAAAGAACCGTTCCCATACGACGTTTTTGTGCTATAATAGTGGCTACTCTAATCAAATACATGAGACGTCGACGCGTCGGAAAGGACAGATATGGACTACGGAAAGGTTTCTCTGGAAAAGCACGCGGAGTGGAGAGGCAAGATCGAGATCAACGTACGTGCCGCGGTGGACAGCGCGGAGGCATTGTCCCTCGCGTATACGCCGGGGGTCGCGACACCCTGTCTCGAGATCCAGAAGGATGTCAACAAGAGCTATGAACTGACGAGACGATGGAACACGGTTGCGGTCGTGACGGACGGCACGGCGGTCCTGGGGCTCGGGGACATCGGTCCGGAGGCCGGGATGCCGGTCATGGAAGGCAAGTGCGCGCTGTTCAAGGCCTTTGGCGACGTGGACGCGATTCCTCTTTGCGTGCGCTCGAAGGACGTCGATACGATCGTCGAAACCGTGCGTCTTCTGGCAGGTTCCTTTGGCGGCGTCAATCTCGAGGACATCTCCGCCCCCCGTTGCTTTGAAATCGAAAAGAAGCTGAAGGAGAGCTGTGACATTCCGATCTTCCATGACGACCAGCACGGCACGGCCGTCATCACGCTTGCCGGCGTCATCAACGCACTCAAGGTCGTCGGAAAAAAACTGGAGGACGTCAAGATCGTCACGAGCGGTGCGGGTGCCGCGGGCGTTGCCATCATCAAGCTGCTCATGGCGATGGGACTCAAAAATGTCATCATGACCGACCGTCAGGGCGCGATCTACAAAGGAAGGGACGGTCTCAATCCGATCAAGGAGGAGATGGCGGCGATCACCAATTTTAACGGCGAAAAGGGAACGCTTGCCGATGTCATAAAGGGCGCGGACCTCTTCATCGGCGTATCGGGACCGGGGACCCTTACGCAGGACATGGTACGCTCGATGGCAAAGGATCCCGTGATCTTTGCCTGTGCCAATCCGACGCCCGAGATCTTCCCGGACGAGGCAAAGGCCGCCGGCGCAGCCGTGATCTCGACCGGCCGCAGCGATTTTCCCAACCAGGTCAATAACGTCCTGTGCTTCCCGGGGATCTTCCGCGGTGCGCTCGACGTGCGCGCATCCGACATCAATGACGAGATGAAGATCGCATCGGCGAGGGCGCTGGCGGATCTCGTGAGCGAGAGCGAACTGAACGCGGAGTATATCCTTCCCAAGCCGTTTGACCCCCGCGTCAAGGACGCGGTAGCCAAAGCGGCCGCACAGGCGGCGAGGGATTCCGGGGTTGCGCGTTTATAAAAGGTACTATAACAGCCGCTTATACCCCTAATAGAAATTTTGCACAATTTGTCAAGTCTAACGCCGGTTTTTCTTGTCCAAAACAGACAAAAAAATCGGCGTTTTTTTCTTGTTTATAAACTGCGTTTATGATATAATTTCCAAATGCGGGTCAAAACCCGCGGGGAGTTATTCACTTATTTTTCATAATTTTTCAACGAAGGAGGAAGTATTATGAAAAGAAAGGTTTTATCTGTCATCATGTCTGCCATGATGGTTGCACTGCTTGCGGGCTGCTCCGGCGGCGGCAATGCGGGCGGCGCAGCGAGTTCGGCAGCACCGGCCGCCTCTTCCGAGGCAGCAGGCGCGGCTTCGAGCGAAGATGCCGGCGGTGCCGGTGATGCGGGCGATGCGTCCTACTCGGTCGACGTCATCTTAAAGACGCTGGCGAGCGAGTACTGGAGCTATGTGAAGGCGGGCTGCGATGCCTATGCGGAAGAGCATCCCAATATCACGGTCGACGTCAAGGGCCCGGCTTCCGAGCAGTCCTATGACGAACAGCAGAACATGATCGAGACGGACCTGGCGTCCGGCGCGTACGATGCATTTGTCATTGCGCCGCTCCAGGGCGAGCAGGTAGCGACCCTGATCGCCGGACAGACGGCACCGATCCTTGCGGTCGACACCAACATCGTGGCACCGGAAGTCCTTTCCTTTGTCGGCACGGCCAATGAAGACGCGGCAAAAGAAGGCGGCCTTGCGGCTGTTGCTGCCGCAAAGGAAGCGGGCTGGGAAGAAGTGACGGCCATCTGCATCGCGGGTACCCAGGGTGATTCCACGGCGCAGGCACGCTTAGACGGCTATCAGAAGGGCGTCGAGGAAGCCGGCGGCACGTTCCTTGCAAATGAGACCCAGTGGGGCGAATCCAATCCGGAGAAGGCGGTTGCCGCAATGGAAGCCATCATGCAGAACCATCCGGAAGGCGTTGCGATCATCGTATGCCACAACGACGACAGTGCGATCGCGGCGGCAAAGGCAGTGAGGGATTCCGGCAACGAAGCGTTTGCCAACACCATCTTCTGCGGCTTTGACGGCACCAAGACCGCCTGCAGGGCGATCATCGCCGGCGACGAGACGATGTCTGTCGCGCAGGAAGCCTTTGACATGGGCTACAAGGCAGTGGAAGCGGCGGTTGCCGCACTGAACGGCGAGACGCTGGATCCCTTCATCGATTCCGGATGCTCGGTGGTGGACAGCTCCAATGCGCAGTCCAGACTGGATCAGCTCAACGTCTACTATCCTGAATAACCATCAGCTATACCGTCAGCTAAAGGGAGGCTTCTTATGCTTTGGCTTAAGAAGCCTCTCCTTCTAAATAAAGAGCAGGAGTGAATGCGATGAGCGAATATGTGGTTGAATTAAAGGATATCACCAAGACGTTTCCCGGCGTAAGAGCGCTGAGCCATATGCAGTTAAACGTCAAGCCCGGCGAGATCCACGGACTGATCGGCGAAAACGGCGCCGGCAAGTCCACGCTGATCAAGGTACTGACCGGCGTGCACGAGGCGGACGAGGGAGAGGTCTTAGTCAACGGGGAAGTACAGCATTTCAAGGACCCGCAGGAGGCCATCCGGGCGGGTATCGCATGTGTCTATCAGGAGCTCAATATGGAGGCGCTCCTGAGCATCACGGACAATATCTTTATCAACAAGTGGATTAAGGGAAGCGGCGCGCTTCTTGATTACAGGCAGATGCACCGCATCGCCAAGGAGACCATGCTGTCTCTCGGGCAGGATATCGACGTGACAAAGCCCGCGGGGTCTTTCGGTATGGGTATCCAGCAGATGGTAGAGATCGCGAAGGCGGTGATTGCCAATGCCAAAATGATCATTATGGACGAGCCGACGTCCTCTCTTTCCGACAATGAGATCGAGCAGCTCTTCAAGACCTGCCGGAAGCTGAAGGAAGAAGGTGTCGGCATTCTGTTTGTCTCGCACAAGCTGGAGGAACTGTTTGAGCTGTGCGACCGCGTCACGGTGGTGCGTGACGGGGAATACATCGCCACCAAGCCGATCGGAGAGTGGAATAACGATGATCTGATCAGCGCCATGATCGGACGGACGCTCGAGAACCAGTTCCCGAAAAAATACGGCACGCGGAGCGAGGAGCCGTTCTTAAAGATCGAGAATCTCAACGAGCTGGGCGTGTTACGGGATATTTCCTTTGAGGCCTACGGAGGGGAGATCCTCGGGTTTTCCGGACTGGTTGGTGCCGGCCGCACGGAGACGATGCGCGCGATCTTCGGTGCGGACAAGATCGACAGCGGCAAAATCTACATCAAGGGGAAAGAGGCGCATATCAAATCCCCGCGCGACGCCATCAATGCGGGCATCGCCTTTTTGACGGAGGACCGCAAGGGACAGGGACTCGTGCTCCCGGAATCCATCGGTCTCAATATGATCCTTGCCAATTTCAAACGCTTTACCAGCGGCTTTTTGCTGGACCAGAAGAAGATCAACGAGGCGGGACAAAAGAACATCGACGACCTCAAGATCAAGGCGACCGGCCTTGACGAAGCCGTGCAGCAGCTCTCCGGCGGAAACCAGCAGAAGGTCGTCATCGGCAAATGGGTCAACACGGACGCGGAGATCTATATTTTTGACGAATCGACGAGAGGCATCGACGTCGGCGCCAAGGTGGAGGTGTATGAGGTCATGAACCGCCTGGTGCAGGAAGGAAAATGCGTCATTATGGTCTCGTCGGAGCTGCCGGAGATCCTCGGTATGTCGGACCGCATCATCGTGATGCGCGACGGTCATATCACCGGCGAGATGAAACGGGGAGAAGATACCTTTAACGAAGAATCAATTATGAAAGCAGCCTGGGAGGTACAATCATGAAAAAACGCAGTTCCGGATTAATGGATTACGCGGGCACGTTCGGCGCACTGCTGATTCTCTGTATCATCATGACGATCGCAAGCGACAAGTTCCTGAGAGTCAACAATCTGATGAACATTCTGAAGCAGACGTCCTTTAACGCGCTCGTGGCAACGGGTATGTTGCTGGCTCTGATTACGGCCGGTATCGACCTTTCGGTCGGTGCGGTGGCCACCTTTGCGGGCTGCGTTGCGGGATTTCTCCTGAGCAGAGGCGTCAACAACGCGCTCATACTGATTCTGGTGATGCTCCTGACGGGCACGGCGATCGGCACGATCAACGGTCTTTTGCTTACGAGGCTGCATCTGCCGCACCCCTTCGTATCGACGCTGGGTATGAAAAACGTGCTATGGGGCGCTTCGCTCATCGTCACCAACTCGCAGATGATCGCGTTTTCCAACAGGGGCGTGGACGGCGTTCTGACACTGGGGTCCGCAACCATTGCAGGCTTCCCCGTGAGCTTTGTCGTCGTCATCATCATCTACATCATCATGCATATTCTTCTGACGAGAACCTCGCTCGGGCGCTCCATCTACTGTGTGGGCGGCAATCCCGAAGCCACAAGACTCTCCGGTATCAACTCGGCCAATGTGCTGACCTTCTGCTTTGCGGTCTCCGGTTTTATGGCGGCGCTGGCGGGACTGGTCACCATCGGCAGGAGCGGTATCTGTAACGGCGCCAATGCCATCCAGCCCTACGACACGGACGCGATCGCTGCCTGTATCATCGGCGGCGCCTCGTTCCGCGGCGGCAAGGGTACCATGATCGGCACGATGCTCGGCGCACTGATCATCTCCGTTCTGCGTAACGGATTTACGCTTTTGTCCGTGGACAGTTCCTGGCAGAACCTGGTGCTCGGTCTTGTCATTATCGGCGCGGTGCTCTTAGATGTCATCCGCGGCCGGATGGCGGCCAATGCGCTCAGAAAAGCCGCGGCAGCCATCAAGTAATGTCGTTTCTTGTCTGCATACAAAAGAAAGGTGGGCAATGATGAAATATGAAAAGATGACCGTGGGTCAGGCAATCGTTCGCTTTCTGGACAACCAGTACGTGGAATTCGACGGGAAGCAGACAAAGTTTGTGGACGGGATTTTTACCATCTTCGGTCACGGCATTGTCGTGGGCCTGGGCCAGGCACTCGATGAGAATCCGCGCGGCTTAAGAGTCTATCAGGGACGCAATGAGCAGGGCATGGCGCATGTGGCGGCAGGTTTTGCCAAGCAGAATAACCGCAGGAAGATCATCGCCTGTGCGTCCTCCATCGGACCCGGCGCCGCCAACATGATCACGGCGGCAGCAGACGCGACCGTCAATAACGTGCCGCTCCTTCTGTTCCCGGGGGACACCTATGCGACGAGACAGCCGGACCCCGTCTTACAGCAGGTAGAGCAGCCGGATTCGCTCGCCGTGACCACCAATGACGCGTACAAGCCCGTATGCAAATACTGGGACCGCATCATCCGCCCGGAACAGCTCATGAGCGCCATGATCAACGCGATGCGCGTGCTGACGGATCCCGCGGATACCGGCGCCGTATGTATCGCGCTCTCGCAGGATGTCGAGGGAGAAGCCTATGACTATCCGGAGGAATTTTTCAAAAAGCGCGTCCATCGCATCACGCGCCCGCGTCCGGTCAAAGAGGATCTGGAGACACTGGTCTCCCTCTTCAGGAGTGCGAAAAAACCGCTCGTCATCTGCGGCGGAGGCGTGAGATATTCCGAGGCGGGAGAGGCGCTTGCGGCCTTCTGCAAAACGTTCCATATCCCGTTTGCGGAGACCCAGTCGGGAAAAAGCGCCTGCAAATCCTCCGATCCGATGAACCTCGGCGGTGTCGGCGTGACCGGCAACTTAAGCGCCAATATGATCGCGGAAAAGGCGGATCTGGTGCTGGCCGTCGGCTCGCGTCTGTCCGACTTTACGACCGGCTCAAAGAGCCAGTATAAGAATCCGAAGGTCAGATATGCGGCGATCAATCTCAGCAAATTCCATGCGTACAAGCTCGATGCCTATCCGGTAGTCGCGGACGCGAAGGCCGCGATCGAGGACCTGGCTGCGGCACTCAAAAAAGCAAAGTACCAAAGCGGATACAAGGGAGAGATCAGGGCGGCAAAGGATGCCTGGGACAGGGAGATGAAGCGCCTCGGCGACTACCGCTACAAAAAGAATTTCAAGACGCTTGTTGCCGCGCAGCATGAGGGCAGCATCGATGAGTTCGTTGCGCTTACGGGCGGCACGGTTACACAGACATCGGCCCTTTGCCTCATCCGCAAAGAGATCGCAAAGGACGCGATCGTGGTCGGCGCCTCCGGGTCTCTGCCGGGAGATCTCCAGCGCATGTGGACGACGGACGCAAAGGACGCCTATCACATGGAATACGGCTATTCCTGCATGGGATATGAGATTGCGGCCGCACTCGGCGCAAAGATGGCGGAGCCAAAGCGCGAGGTCTATGCGATGGTCGGCGACGGGTCGTTCCTGATGCTGCATTCGGAGCTGATCACCTCGCTGCAGGAGGGGATGAAGATCAACGTCTTACTCTTTGACAACTGCGGCTTTGGCTGCATCAACAACCTGCAGATGTCGAACGGCATCGGCAATCTCGCGACGGAGTTCCGCTATCGCGACAAAAAGGGAAAACTCGAGGGCGCGATGATTCCGGTCGATTATGCGCAGGTCGCCGCGGGCTACGGCTGCAGGACGTATACGGTAAAGACGCTGGAGGAACTGAAAAAGGCGCTTGCCGATGCCAAAAAGCAGAAGGTGTCGACGCTGATCGATATCAAGGCGCTGCCCAAGACCATGACCGACGGCTATCGTTCGTGGTGGAACGTGGGTCTTGCGGAGGTGACATCGAAAAAAGCACAGAAGGAAGCGTATGCGCGTCTCAAAAAAGCAAGAGATGCCGCTAGAAGATACTAAAACCACTCATACAAAGGAGCAAAGCTTATGCTGGACAAATCAAAAGTCAAACTCGGCATCGCGCCGATCGCGTGGACCAATGACGATCTGCCGGACCTCGGCGGGGAAAACACCTTTGAGCAGTGCGTCTCGGAGATGGCACTCGCGGGCTTTACGGGGAGCGAGGTCGGCAACAAGTATCCGAAGGATCCGGAGGTCTTAAAGAAGGCACTCGCACTCAGGGGCATCGAGATCTGCAATGCGTGGTTCAGCGCGTTTCTCATCAGCAAACCCTTTGAAGAAACGGAAAAGCCCTTCCGCGAGCATGTCGCCTTTTTGAAAGCGATGGGCGCAAAGGTCGTGGGGATCTCGGAGCAGAGCTATTCCACGCAGGGCGACCAGAAGCAGCCGGTCTTTGAAGACAAGTACGTGATGAACGACGAAGAATGGAAGAGGCTGTGCGACGGCTTAAACCGCCTCGGCAGGATCTCCAAAGAAGAGTACGGCATCGCGTTGACGCTGCATCATCACATGGGCACCGTCGTCCAGACGGCGGAGGAGACCGACCGCATGATGGAAGGCACCGATCCGGAGTATTTCAGTCTGCTCTTTGATTCCGGTCACTTTGCCTATTGCGGGGAGGACCCGGTCAGGGAGCTCACCAAGCATATCGCGCGCGTCAAACACGTCCATCTCAAGGACATCCGTCCGGATGTCGTCAAGAGGGTAAAGGAAGAGCGGATGAGCTTCCTCGACGGTGTGCGCGCGGGCGCCTTTACGATCCCGGGCGACGGCTGCGTGCAGTTTGATCCCATCTTCAAGCTGCTCGAGGATAACGGCTACGAGGGCTACATGGTCGTTGAGGCCGAGCAGGATCCCGCCAAGGCCAATCCGCTTGAGTATGCCATCCGTGCGAGAAAATTTATCGCCGAAAAAACAGGACTGTAACTGCTGATCATATTATTAAAAAGGAGACGATCCCATATGATTACTGTCGGAATCATCGGTGCGGGACGCATCGGAAAAGTACACGCGGGTACGATCGCATATCATGTGCCGGGGGCAAAGATCAAGACCATTGCGGACCCCTTTATGAATGCGGAAACGGAAAACTGGGCAAAGTCGCTCGGGATTGAGCACACCACAAAGGATTACAAGGAAATCATCGCGGACAAGGAAATCGACGCGGTGCTGATCTGTTCTTCGACGGATACACATTCCCCGATTTCGATCGAGGCAATCGAAGCGGGCAAGCATGTCTTTTGCGAAAAGCCGATCGACCATGATGTCGCCAAGATCAAGGACGTCATGGAAGCGCTCAAGAAGCATCCGGTCAAATATCAGGTCGGCTTTAACCGCCGTTTTGACCACAACTACGAGGCTGTCGAGCAGGCGGTGCGCGCGGGCAAGATCGGGGATCCGCATCTGATCCTGATCACGAGCCGCGATCCGGAGCCGCCGGGCATCGATTATGTCAAGGTATCGGGCGGTCTCTTCCTCGACATGATGATCCATGATTTTGACATGGTGCGTTTTCTTGCCGGATGCGACGCGACGGAGGTCTATGCGGAGGGCGCGGTGCTCGTTGACAAGGCGATCGGCGAGGCCGGCGACATCGATACGGCGGTGGTCACGCTCCGGATGGAGAACGGTGCGATCGCGGTGATCGACAACTCGAGAAAGGCGGTCTACGGTTATGACCAGCGCGCCGAGGTCTTTGGATCAAAGGGCATGGTGCAGAGTGTCAATGATTCCAAATCGACCGCGATCCTCTCCAACGAGGACGGCGTCACGAGCGAGGTGCCGCTGCACTTTTTCTTAGAGCGCTATACGGAAGCCTATGCCAAGGAAGTGATACAGTTTTGCGAAGCGATCGAGAAGAATACGGACACGCCGCTCGGCGTCGAGGACGGTTTAAAGCCCGTGCTGATGGGCCTTGCCGCCAAAAAGTCCCTGGAGGAGCACCGTCCGGTCAAGATCTCCGAGATCGGCTGAGAAAAGAGGGGAAACCATATGAGCATGTTTTTATATCCGTCGTTTGACGACGGGGTCAAGGTACTCTCCCGTGCGGGAGATGCGGACAATGACATGATGATGGACATCGATGTCTACCGCATGAAGGCCAGTGATACGCGCACCTTTTCGGACGCGGCACAGGAGACGGCAGTGATGCTCGTCCTCGGAGATATCACCTACGAGTGGGAGGGCAGGAGCGAAACGGCGCACAGGGACAGCTTTATCAGTGAGTCGCCCTGGTGTCTGCATGTATGCCGCGGCACCAGGATCAAGGTGACGGCCAATGCGGAGAGCGAGGTGCTCGTGCAGCGTACCGAAAATGACGTGACCTTCGATGCCGTTTTTTACCGGCCGGAGGATGTCAATGAAAAGGTGCTGGGCATCGGCGTCTGGGAGGACAGGATGCAGCGGACGGTGCGTACGATTTTTGACTATACCAACGCCCCGTATTCGCACATGGTGAACGGCGAGGTCATCAACCATCAGGGTTCCTGGTCCTCATATACGCCGCACTGGCATCCGCAGCCCGAGGTTTATTATTACCGGTTCGAGAGGCCCGAGGGCTTTGGCGCCTGCTTCCAGACAAAGGGAGAAAAGAGCAACGTGCCGGGCGACGAGGAGGGAGAAGAGATCTTTCTCATCAGGGACGGTTCCGTGGCACATATCAAGCCGGGACGGTTGCATTCGCAGTCGGCGGCGCCGGCCTTTGACATGTATTATTGCTGGATGATCCGGCATTTGCCGGACAACCCGTGGACGGACCGCGTGGTGGATCCCAGATATGAATGGATCGATCAGAATATGTACGCGGGCATGAACGGAGCGGAATAAAAAAACCGGGACAGAAAGGAGCAGATATGAGCAAAATCAAGGTAGGTGTAGCAGGATACGGTACGATCGGACAGCGTCTCGCGGACGGTGTCGCGCTGCAGGAGGATATGGAGCTGGTCGGCGTTGCCGATATGGCACCGACGCTTGCGGTCAGGGCGCTGTACGAAAAGGGAATGCCGTATGATCTGTATCTGGTGGACGGTGCGGACAAGGGTGCGTTTGACGCACTCGGGATTCCGACCAGGGGCAGCATGAATGACCTGATCGGCAAGGTCGACATCATGCTCGATTCCGCACCCGGCGGCATCGGCGCCAAGAATAAAGAACTCTATCAGAAGGCCGGCGTCAAGGCCATCTTCCAGGGCGGAGAGAAAAATGACGTCGCGGATGTCTTTTTCCACGGCTATGCCAATTATGAAAAGGGTGTCGGCAAGGATTATCTCAAGCTCACGAGCTGCAACACGACGGGTCTCATCCGTTCGGTGGACTGTCTCGACCGTGCCTTTGGCATCGAGAAGGTCGCGATCACGATCATCCGCAGGGTGGCGGATCCGGGCGATTATCACAGGGGACTCACCAATGCGCTGCAGGTCGACAAGGCACCTTCACACCAGGCGGTCGATCTGATGACGATCATGCCGCACGTCAACGCGACCGGCATCCTCGTGCATACGCCGGTGACGCACGGACATATCATCACGGTGCTCGCGACGGGAAAACAAAAGATCACCAAAGAGATGGCGCTCGAAACCTTTCAGAAGCATCCGCGCATCCGCGTCGTGCGGCTTGCGGACGGATTCCAGGGCAACGCGTCGCTCTTCAAATACGCGAGGGACCTCGGCCATACCAGAGGCGACATGTACGAGATCGGTCTGTGGGAAGAATCCATCGTCGAGAGCGGCAATGATATCATGTACGCGATCAACATCCCGCAGGAATCGGTGACGATCCCCGAGACGATCGACGGCATCCGTGCCGCGATGAAGATGCAGGAAAAAGGCGAGGAAGGCACCGCAAAGACCAACGAATATCTGGGCATCGGCAAGTTCAAGGCGATGGGACTCTGAGAGAGGAAGGACATGAAATTCGGTATCAAAACAATCGATGAATTCGAGCTCGACGGCAGGACCGTCCTGATCCGCGTGGACATGAACCAGCCCGTGGACATGGCGACGGGAAAGCTCAAGTCCACGGCCAGGATCAAGGCCTGTGCGCCGACGGTCAGAGAGCTTGCCGAGAAAGGCGCCAAGGTCGTCGTGCTTGCACATCAGGGCTCGGACATCGAATACAAAAACTTTTACACGACCGCACCGCACCGCGAGGTACTCGAGGGCTTTGTCGGACGTCCCGTGCAGTTTATCGAGGACGTCTGCGGCCCGGCCGCGATCGAAAAGATCCGGTCCCTGTCTGCGGGAGATATCCTTTTGCTCGACAACGTGCGCTTTATGTCGGAGGAGCAGACGCTCTTTGAACAGAAGCTGCAGCTGTCACATGAGGAGCAGGCAAAGACGCTTGTCGTACGGAAACTCGCACCGCTTGCGGATCTGTATGTCTGCGACGCGTTTGCCGCTGCGCACCGCGACCAGCCTACGCTCTGCGGATTTGAGCAGGTACTTCCGAGCGCGATGGGAAGACTCTTTGAAAAAGAATACGTCGTCATCTCGGAGCTGATGGAATCTCCCGCACGTCCCTGCACCTTTGTGCTGGGCGGTGCCAAGATCTCCGACGCTTTTTTGATGATGGAAACGGTACTCGGCAAAGGTACGGCGGACCGCATTCTCACCGGCGGTCTCGTGGCGAATATCCTGCTCATCGCCGCGGGAAAAGAGATCGGCCAGGGCTCTTATGATTTTATCGTGAAATCGAATTACGGGGAGTATATCGAAAAGGCAAAGAAGATCTATGCGGAATACCAAGACCGCTTTGTGCTGCCTGTCGATATCGCCTATACCGAAGACGGTAAAAGAAAGGAAGCGGACATCGGCGCGGTACCCGCGGCGGTAGCCGCGACGGACATCGGCAAAAAGAGCGCGGCGCAGTATCAGGAAATCATCCGCTCCTCCGCCACGGTCTTTGTGAACGGACCGATGGGCATCTTTGAGGAGGAGGAGACGGAGTTTGGAACGAAAGCGGTGTGGGAGGCGCTCGGTGACACACCGGCCTATACGGTGGTCGGCGGCGGTGATTCGATCACGGCCACGACCAAATACGGGAAGACCGACGACATCTCTTACATCTGTACCGGCGGCGGCGCGCTCATCCGGTTCCTGACGGGCGAGGAGCTGCCGGTCGTAAAGGCCTTACGGCACGGGGCGACCATATGACCATTGATATCGGCATCGGACAGGGCACACAACCGCTGCAGATCGCAGACGACAATCTGCTGCAGGTGTTGCGCGCCAATGAAGTCAGCCATGAACCGGACGCGGAAAAGGAGGTACGGCGTTCCCTTGAGGAACCGATCGGAAGTCCCCGCCTGCGTGAGATCGTGCATCCGGGAGAAAAGATCGCCATCATCACAAGCGACGTTTCCCGGCCGATGCCGACCCGCGACGTGATGGGACCGCTCCTCGACGAACTCTATGCGGCGGGCTGCAAAAAAGAAGACATCACGCTGGTTTTTGCGCTGGGTTCGCACCGCGCACAGACGGAGGAAGAAAAAAAGAAGCTTGCGGGTGAGCGCGCCTATGCGGAGATCACCTGCATCGATTCGGATCCCGACGACGTCGTGCATCTCGGAGACACGGCACACGGGACGCCGATCGATATCTTCCGGCCGGTCGCGCAGGCGGATCGCAGGATCTGCCTGGGCAACATCGAGTATCATTATTTTGCGGGATACTCGGGCGGCATCAAGGCGGTTTTTCCCGGATGTTCGACAAGGCATGCGATCCAGGCAAATCATTCGATGATGGTGGAGGATGCGGCCTGCGCCGGCAATCTCGTCCGCAATCCTGTGCGTGATGATCTCGAGGAAGTACAAAAGCATCTCAAGGTCGATTTCATCATCAATGTCGTGCTGGACGAACACAAGCATATCGTCAGATCGTTTGCGGGCGATATCGGACAGGCGCACAGGGAGGGTTGTAAGTTTCTCGATACGATGTATCTGGTGGAGATCCCGGAGCGCGCGGATATCGTTGTCGTTTCGCAGGGCGGCGCCCCCAAGGACCTCAATCTCTATCAGACACAGAAGGCTCTCGACAACGCCAAGCATGCCATCGCGGACGGCGGCGTGATCGTGCTCGTCGGCAGCTGCAGAGAGGGTCTCGGAGAAAAGACCTTTGAAGAGTGGCTGACGCAGGCCAGTACACCGGACGAGCTGATCGGGCGCGTGATGACGGATTTTAAACTCGGCGGACACAAGGCGGCCGCCATCGCAATGGTGCTGAAGAAGGCGGAGATCTTTCTTGTGAGCGACATGGAGGATGATTTTGTGCGTTCGCTCTTTATGACACCGTATGCGACGGTGCAACAAGCCTATGATGCCGCGCTTGCCAAAAAGGGAAAGGACGCGAAGGTGATCGTGATGCCGTACGGCGGGTCGACCCTGCCGCGTTGCAAGGATTGATTTTCCGGAGGTAGAATATGCTGGACAGTGAAAAGATCAAAGAACTGCGCAAAAGAGCGCTCGAGATCCGCATCGGTGCGGTGGAGGAGTTTCGTGCGCTCGGTTTCGGACACATCGGAGGATCGCTGTCGATCGCGGATCTTCTGGCGGTGCTCTACTGGGAAGTGATGAAGGTGGATCCGAAAAATCCGCAGATGGAGGACCGGGACAAGCTCGTCTGTTCCAAAGGGCATGCGGGACCCGCCATCTATGCGGCGCTGGCGCTCAAGGGCTTTTTTCCGTACGAGGACATCAAAACACTCAATGTGCCGGGGACCAGTTTTCCGAGTCACTGCGACCGCAACAAGACGAAAGGCGTCGACATGACGACGGGATCGCTCGGGCAGGGCAGTTCTGCCGCGGTCGGCATTGCGCTCGGAGACAAGCTCAAAGGTCTTTCTTCCCGGACGTTTCTGATCGTGGGTGACGGCGAATCCGATGAGGGACAGGTCTGGGAGGCGGCGATGTTTGCGGCGGCCAAACAGGTCACCAATCTCGTCTGGATCGTGGATGACAATAAAAAGCAGCTCGACGGTTTTACCAAAGATATCCTCAATCCGTTTGATTTCCGCCTGAAGCTCGAAGCCTTCGGTTTTGACGCGGTACGCGTGGATCCGGGAGACATCGGCGCGCTGCATGAGGCATTGACCAAAAAAGCAACCGACCGGCCTGTCGCCATCGTGCTGGATAATGTCAAGGGCCGCGGCATCAAAGAGGTCGAGGAGACGTTTTCCAATCACTCGATGAACGTGCCGACGGAGAAATACGACGAGTGGCTCAAAGGTCTCAGGGACGAGCTCGCGGCGCTCGGTTGAGGAAGGGGGCATCAGGATGAAGATTGTATATAACGGAGAAAAAGACGTTGCGTTTAAAGACGTGCTGGGTGCCACGATTCCTCAGATTGCCGAAAGCGACGACAGGGTGGTATATCTGGATGCCGATCTGATGAGCTGTATCGGTACGACCGCCTGGGCAAAGGAGCATCCGGACCGGGCATTCAATGTCGGCATCGCGGAGGCCAATATGATGGGCATCGCCGCGGGGCTGTCCGTGGTCGGTTTCAAGCCGATCGTGCATACCTTCGGGCCGTTTGCGTCGAGACGTTCCTTTGACCAGATCTTTTTGTCGATCGGCTATGCGGGGAATGCCGTGACGATCATCGGCACGGATCCCGGCGTATGCGCGGCCTATAACGGAGGCACGCACATGCCGTTTGAGGATATGGCGCTGTATCGTGCAATTCCGGGTGCGTATGTCTTTGACATGACGGATACGGCGATGCTCAAGAGTATCCTTCCGCAGTGCAAGGACTTACCCGGCGTCAAGTATATCCGTGTCGGCCGGAAGAGCAATGACAGAATGTATGAGGAAGGACAGACCTTTACGCCCGGCAAGGGAATCGTGACATGTGAAGAGGGAACGGATGCGGTGATCATCGCCTGCGGTATCATGGTGGGCATGGCGATGAAGGCGGCACAGACGCTCGTAGAAGAGGGCATCCGGGTCACGGTGGTCGACATGTTTACGGTCAAGCCGCTTGATGACGCACTGGTGCTGGAGACGGCCGCAAAGTGCGGCGCCGTCGTGACCGCGGAAAATCACAACCGCATCGGCGGTCTCTACAGTGCGGTGACCGATCTGCTTTCTTTGAAGCATCCGGTGCCGGTCGAATACGTCGCCGTCGAGGACGAGTACGGCGAGGTCGGACCGCAGGATTATCTGGAAGAGCGCTTTCGTCTGACACCTGCGCATATTGCGGAAAAGGTAAAGAAAGCGATTGCGAGGAAACAATAAACCGCTAATCCGATGAAGGTGATGTTACAGACAATCTGTATCGCGCTCGGTGTACTGTGCGCGTTCTACGGAACGGCGGTGCGCGGTGTGGGCAGCGGCAACCG
The DNA here is from genome assembly GCA_017448245.1 of Lachnospiraceae bacterium. Lineage (GTDB taxonomy): Bacteria > Bacillota > Clostridia > Lachnospirales > Lachnospiraceae > Butyrivibrio. The sequence continues at coordinate 46,819 of JAFSLV010000046.1, forward strand.
CTTTTTCCTTGTATGGTGGATGGGCACGGGATTCTTTGTGGCCCTTGCGGCGGCGATCCGTTTTGACTTTTTTTCCAAAATCCCGCGTGCGCTGTCGGTGGCGGCCCTGTGCGTCATCCTGTGCGGACTTTTGTATGTATGTGTATGCAGTGCGCTGGTGATCTCGCATTTTGACGATACGACCGATGAGGATCTCGACGTCGTGATCGTGCTTGGCGCACAGGTGCATCCGACGGGGCCGAGTATCATTTTGCGGCACAGGCTCGATACGGCATACGAGTATTTGTGTGCGCATCCCGGGACACGCTGCATCGTCTCCGGCGGACAGGGAGAAAACGAGCACGCACCGGAAGCGTACGTGATGCGGGAGTATCTCGTGGCGCTGGGGATCGACGCTTCACGGATCATAACGGAAGAACGATCGGAAAATACAATCGGCAACATCCGCAACTGCATGGAACTCCTGGATCCCGCAGAGGAGAGTGTCGGGATCATCACCAATGATTTTCATCTGTTCCGCGGCGTTGCGATTGCCAAAAAACAGGGGATACAAAACGCGAGGGGCATTGCCGCACCCTCGCGTGTCTTTTTTTATCCGCATAACATTTTAAGAGAATGTGTCGGAATCCTCAAGGATAAGCTCCTCGGCAATCTGTAAGGCGCTCAGACCTCCGAAAAAGGAACGACTCCCTTGACCGCGTCTTCCGCGGTGATGCGCACGTCGCCGTTATCGATGTCGATCAGCTCATAGCGGTCGTTGCCCATGCCGAGTTCCTTCATGTAGGAGAGCTGGCGCAGGCCGTGTCTGGACGTGATGCGCTCGACCATCGCGTCGCGGTCGCCCGGCAGGAGCGAAAAGATCATGTCGACTCCCGCGTTGTCGACGGCGAGGATATCGAGGGAGGCGGCGATCCCGATATTGGGGGTGACGACCGGCTCCGCCGCGACGCCTTCGCAGTCACAGGAAACGGAGATATTGCGCATCACATTGATGTAGGCGATTTTGCCCGCAAAATGATCGATCGTGGCCTTGGTCGATTCCGCCATGCGCTCCATCAGCTCCTCCTCGGCGATGCCCCACTGGTCGCCGCCGGGGCGCGTGTGGATCATGGCCTTGCCGATGCGTCCGTCCGCGCAACCGATGCCGATGTTTTTGTTGGAGCCGCCAAAGCCGCCCATCATATGTCCCTTGAAGTGAGTCAGTGCAAGGAAGGAATCATAATTGGTGAGATGGCTTCCCATGCTCATTTCGGTAAACCACTTGCCGCCTTTGACCGGCAGCATCACGGTGCCCTCCTCGTCCATGATGTCGACCGTGGTAAAGGCGGTCCAGCCGTTGGTCTCCAGGGTCTTTCTGTGTTCCTCCGTCGTATAGCGCCCGCCCTCGTAATAGGCGTTGGTCTCGACGATCGTCGCGTTCTTCAGGCGCTCATCGAGCAGTTCTTTGACCCAGGGACGGGGGATGATGTTGGGACCGTTCGGCTCTCCCGTGTGGAGCTTGACCGCCACCTTTCCGGTGAGAACGGAAGCGATTTTATCATAGATCTTTAAGAGCCCTTCCGCAGAGAGATCTCTTGTGAAATAGACAACAGACTCGGCGCCTGACCGGTTTTCGTAAGGTACGTACCGGTCGCCGCCCGTTCCGGGAACCATTTTTTGCGCCATTACATGCCCTCCTTCCGCTTGTTTGCTTTCATACAATACAGGAATTATTATAAATGCGGGGAGGCACGGTTGTCAAAATGCGGCCGGCGGGAAGAGATCTGCCCCCTTTGACCGGAATGGGGCCAATGAGAACCGTCCCCTTTGACCGGAAACAAGCCAATGAGAACCGTCCCCTTTGGCATGATTTTGTGGTACAATAGGGGGTATGAAAAAGAGAATCTTAAGCGGTATCCAACCATCGGGGGAAGGGATCTTTACCCTCGGCAACTACATCGGCGCCATCCGTAACTGGGACATCATGCAGGAGGAGTATGAGTGTGCGTACTTCATCGCGGATCTGCACTCGCTGACGGTCAGGCAGGATCCGGCGACTCTGAAGAAGCAGTCGTTGTCCGCCTTTGCGCTGCTCCTTGCCTGCGGGATCGATCCGGAAAAGAGTCTGCTCTTTATCCAGTCGCATGTGGAGAGCCATGCGGAGCTTGCGTGGATCCTCAACTGCTATTCGCAGATAGGAGAGCTCTCCCGGATGACGCAGTTCAAGGACAAGTCGTCGCAGCACGCGGACAATATCAACGCGGGTCTTTTTACCTATCCCGCGCTGATGGCGGCGGACATTCTGCTCTACCAGGCGGATCTCGTGCCCGTCGGGGCCGACCAGAAGCAGCATCTGGAATTTACCAGGGACGTTGCGACACGTTTTAACAATCTCTACGGCGAGACCTTCAAAATCCCGGATGCCTACATCCCGAAGGCCGGCGCCAAGGTCATGAGTCTGCAGGAACCGGCAAAAAAGATGAGCAAGTCCGACGAGAACAAAAACGCGACGGTGCTTTTGCTCGACGATCCGGCGGTCATCATGAACAAGTTTAAGCGCGCGGTCACCGACTCGGAAAAGGAGATCGTCTTCCGCAAAGGGAAGGACGGCATCAACAACCTGATGACGATCTACGGTGTGCTTGCGGACAAGACAAACGAAGAGATCGAAAAGGAATTTGCGGGAAAGGGCTACGGCGATTTCAAGACGGCGGTCGGAGAGACGGTTGCCGATGCGCTTGCGCCCGTGCGTGCGGAGTATGCAAGACTGATTGCCGACAAGGCCTATCTTGAGAAACAGATTCTTGAAGGCGCACAAAAGGCCCGGGCGATTTCGTGGAAGACGTTGCGTAAGGCAAGGAAGCGCGTGGGGCTCCTGGAGCTGCCCCGTTCCTGAACTCTTACCGGAAGAAAGGAGCCGATATGGCGGAAGAATTGAAAGAACGAAAGGAGATGGACCCTGCTTTTTTCTGGGATCTGTCTTCTCTTTTTGCGGACGACGCGGCATGGGAGAAGGCCTTTGCCACACTGGAGGAAGACATCGCCTCCTTAAAGTCGTATGAGGGGACGCTCACGGACGCGGCAACGATCCGTAAGTATCTCGATCATGTGACGGAGGTCCGCAGCAGGGTATCCGATCTGTATGTCTACGCGTTTCAGCGCAAGGATGAAGATCTCAGGGAGGATCAGGCACAGTCGATGTACGCAAGGATCTCGACCGGATATGCCGCACTGTTTGCGGCGGACGCTTTTGCGGAGCCGGAGATCCTCGCGCTTCCCGAAGAAACGCTCCGTTCCATTGTCGGGGACGAGCTGATACAACCGTATGCGTTTTACATGGAAAATCTTGTGCGCGGCAAGGCTCATACGTTGTCAGGCCGGGAGGAGACGCTGCTCGCAAGCCTGACGGAGTCGAGAGACGCACCGGGTGAAATCGCGCGGATGCTTGAGGACGCGGATCTTTTGTTTGCGGATGCCGCAGACGAAAACGGCGCCATGCAACAGGTCAGCGGCGCTTCCTTTGTCAAGCAGCAGACCTCCCACGACCGCACCCTGCGCAAAAATGTCTATGAGAGTTATTACAAGACCTTCCGTGAGCACATCAATACCTTTGCGACGGCCTATTCGTATCATGTCAAAAATGCCTGCAGCATGGCGAAGATCAGAAAATACGCCAGCAGCCTGGAAGACGGGATGTTTGCCGACAACGTTCCGGTGACGGTCTATCGCAATCTGATCGAAACGGTGCGCCGCCATACGCCGGACCTGCAGCGTTACGTGCGGCTGCGCAAAAAGCTGCTGGGCGTGGACGAGCTGCATTTTTATGACATCTATGCACCGCTCGTTGCGTCGTTTGACAAAGAATACACCTATGAGCAGGCACAGAAAACCGTGCTCGACGCGGTATCCGTTCTGGGCGACGAGTACCGCGGCACGGTGGAGGGGGCGTTCAGGGACGGATGGATCGACGTCTATCCCAATAAGGGAAAGCGGAGCGGCGCGTATTCTTCGGGCAGCTACCGTTCCTATCCGTATATCCTGCTGAATTTCCGCGGCAATTACAGCTCAGTGACGACGATTGCGCATGAGATGGGTCATTCCATGCATTCGTACCTGGCCCGCCGCACCCAGCCGGCGCACTATGCGGGTTATTCGATTTTTGTCGCGGAGGTCGCTTCGACCGTCAACGAAAATCTTCTGGTCGAACAGTTGTTAAAGCAGACATCGGACGAAAAGGAGCGGATGTTTTTGCTCAACCAGTATCTGGAGGGCTTTAAGGGGACGCTCTTCAGGCAGACCCTCTTTGCCGAATTCGAGATGCGCGCGCATGCCATGCACGAGGCCGGCGAGGCGCTGAGTGTCTCCGCACTGGACGGTCTCTATAAGGAGCTGCTCATCGATTATTACGGAGAGGATATCGTGATCGATGACGAGATCATCCACGAGTGGGCGAGGATCCCGCATTTCTACCGGAAGTTCTACGTGTACAAGTATGCCACCGGCTATTCCGCCGCGGTCGCGCTCTCCGAGGCGATCCTTGCGGAAGGGGACAGCGCCGTAAAGCCGTATCTGGAGTTTCTGTCGCTCGGCGGCAGTGTCTATCCGATCGATGCCTTAAAGCATGCGGGTGTCGATCTGACCACCCCCGACCCGGTGGAACGCGCACTGGACAAATTTGCGAGAGTGCTCGACGACGCGGAACGGGTGTCGGGAAGCGGCGCGGGATGACACACCGGTTGCGGACACATTTTGTCTAACAGGTCAATCTGTGTTAAAATAGGTATGTTTCATGCGAACCATCAACCATTCTTTATAGAAACGAGGTGTATGTATGGCAAGTTATCTTGAAATCGTCGACGTCAAGGGCAGAGAGATTCTGGATTCCAGAGGCAATCCGACCGTCGAGGCCGAGGTCGTGGTCGAGACCGATTACGGCGTGTTTGCCGGCAGGGGAGCGGCGCCTTCGGGAGCGAGCACCGGAGAGTTTGAGGCACTCGAACTCAGGGACAAGGATCCGAAGAGATATCTCGGCAAGGGCGTCGCAAAGGCGGTCAAAAACATCAACACCACGATCCGCAAGGCGGTTCTGGGCATGGACGCGGCGGATATCTACGCGGTCGACGGCGCGATGATCAAGGCGGACGGCACGGCAGACAAGAGCAAGCTCGGCGCCAATGCCATCCTGGCGGTTTCGATCGCCACCTGCAGAGCGGCGGCGGATGCGCTTGATATCCCGCTCTATCGTTTCATCGGCGGCATCAGCGCCACCAAAATGCCGGTTCCCATGATGAATATCTTAAACGGCGGCGCGCATGCGGCCAATACCGTTGACATCCAGGAATTTATGATCATGCCCGTGGGCGCACCGAGCTTTAAGGAAGCGCTCCGGTGGTGTGCGGAGGTCTTCCACAGCCTGGCGGCGATCTTAAAGAGCAAGAAGCTCGCCACGGCGGTCGGCGACGAGGGCGGCTTTGCGCCGAATCTCGCCAGCGACGAGGATGCGCTCAAATATATCATGGACGCGATCAAAAAGGCCGGCTACAAGCCCGGCAAGGACTTTAAGATCGCGATCGATGCCGCGGCCAGCGAATGGAAGGGCAAGAAGAAGGGCGAGTACATCCTGCCCAAGGCAAAGAAACGCTACACGTCCGATTCCCTCATCAAATACTGGGCGGATCTGTGCAGGAAGTATCCGATCATTTCGATCGAGGACGGTCTCGACGAAGAAGACTGGGCCGGCTGGCAGAAGCTTACGAAGACCCTCGGAGACAAGGTGCAGCTCGTCGGCGACGACCTGTTTGTGACCAACACGAAGCGCCTTAAGAAGGGCATCGACATGGGCGTCGGCAACAGCATCCTCATCAAGCTCAATCAGATCGGCAGCGTGTCCGAGACGATCGAGGCGATCAAGATGGCCAAGAAGGCGGGTTATACCTCCGTCACGAGCCACCGTTCCGGCGAGACAGAGGACACGACGATTGCGGACCTCGCGGTTGCCCTCAATACCGGACAGATCAAGACGGGTGCGCCGTCGAGATCGGAACGCGTTGCCAAATACAACCAGCTCCTGCGTATCGAAGAGGAGCTCGGTGCGGGTGCGGAGTATCCGGGCATCCATGCGTTCAACGTGAAATAATGACCCATGCATGATGTAATCGGCGGCATCCTCATACCGTTTCTGGGCACCTCCGTCGGTGCGGCCTGCGTCTTTTTCATGAAGCGCGAGCTCAACGACAGGGTGCAGAGAGGTTTACAGGGATTTGCGGCCGGTGTCATGACAGCGGCCAGTGTATGGAGTCTGCTCATTCCGGCGATCGAACAGAGCGCCGGAATGGGCAGTTTGTCTTTTATCCCGGCAGTCATCGGATTCTGGGCGGGGATTGTGTTTCTCCTCATCCTCGATCATGTGATCCCGCATCTGCATACGTTTGCGGAAAAGGCCGAGGGTCCTGCATCGACCCTGGAGCGCACGACCATGCTCATCCTCGCCGTCACGCTGCATAATATCCCGGAGGGCATGGCGGTCGGCGTCGTTTTTGCGGGCTATCTGTCGGGAAACGAGGGGATCACGATCGGCGGTGCGATGGCCCTGGCGATCGGCATAGCGATCCAGAATTTTCCGGAGGGCGCGATCATCTCCATGCCGATGCACGCAAACGGTGATTCCAAGATCAAATCTTTTGTCGGCGGCGTGTTGTCGGGCGTGGTGGAACCGATCGGTGCACTGCTGACGATCTTCTTTGCGGGACTCGTTGTCCCGGCGTTGCCGTATCTGCTGAGTTTTGCGGCAGGTGCGATGATCTATGTCGTGGTGGAGGAGCTGATCCCGGAGACGAGCGTCGGTGAACATTCCGATCTCGGCACGCTGACCTTTGCCGTCGGATTCTCGATCATGATGATGCTGGATGTCGCACTGGGATAAGGGATCTTTTTTCAGAGAACTTCCAAAATCTCGTCCACACTCTTTAAACCGAACATCGGCTCACGTCCCTCGATGATATAGCAGGGAACGCTCATCACGTTGTACCGTTCGCGGATCGACTGGAAGTGGTTGAGATCGTATACATCACAGGATACATGAGGTGTGAGCGTCGCAATGCGCATCATGGCGGTCACGAGATCCGGACACATCGTGCAGGTGAGCGTGACGAATACGTCGATGTGTATGTCGTGATCGATCGAACGGATCTTTTCCATGGCGGTATCGGAGACAGCCTGCCCGCTGCAGGAGGCGTTGTAGAGTCCGAGTATAAAGGAGTTGAATTCGTTGCCGCCCGGCATGCCGTGGAAGGCAAAGCCGCAGGGTGTTTCGTCCGTATATTCGACGCGCACGCAGGGACGGAATTCAGGCTCATCGTCCGTGACATCTTCGAGCCGCACGGAGAGCTTGTCCTCGAGACCGGCGAGCGAATTCATGTAGGAGATGAGTTCACCGGAGACGGGACGCGCATCGGGGAACAGATGCAGAACCAGATCTTTTTCGAATCTTGCAAAGACCGTATAGAGCTGCGAGAGCATCTCAGGCGCAAAGAGAGATTTCTTTTCAAGCGATTCTCCGCCGGGAGCGCCGTCGACGGTTTTGTGGAGCGTTGCACGACGGACGGGCTGCACCGGACAGATGCCGACCTTGGTCTGCATGCGGTAGACAAATTTGATCAGATCGAGCGCCGCGGTCGCTCCGCCCGAGGCTGCAGTCAGCACCTGACGGAAGGTGTAGGAACAGACATCTCCTGCGGCGTAGAGACCGGGCAGGTTGGTGCGCTGTCTGCGGTCGACGGGAACATAATAGAGTGCATCGAGATCGACGAGTCCGCGGACCAGTCCGGTCTCGGGCAGATGTCCGGTCAGGATAAAGACGCCGAAGGTATCGCCGCTCTCGGGCCGGAACGTAGTCACCTCACCGGAGGCACGGTCCTTCCAGACGAGCGAGCGGATGAGACTGTCTCCCGTGACCTCAAGGATCTCGATATTTTTGATGACGGTGATGTGGGGATGCTCCAAGGCTCTTGTCCAGAAAGCCGCATCGCAGGTAAAGTCCTCGGACGGAACGAGCGCCGTCACATGCGAGGCATATTTGGTCAAAAAGACGCTGTCCTCCGCCGCGGTCGTGCCTGCGCCGATGACAAAGATCTCTTTTCCGGTGAAAAACTCGCCGTCGACCGGCGCCGTGTAGGCGATGCCCCTGCCGCGGTATGCCGCCTCGCCCTTAAAACCGACGTCCTTTGGCGGCGCACCGGTCGCGAGCAGCACGCCGTAGCAGTGATAGGTGGCATCTTTGGTGACGACGGTCTTGATATCGTCCTCCATATCCGTAAGCGCCGTGACCTCCGTATTGATAAACTCCGCACCGAAATGCTCCGCGTGCGAGCGCATCTGTTTGATGAGGTCACTGCCTCCGATGGAAGGTGTACCGGGATAGTTGACGATTTCGGAAACAACGGAAACAAGTCCGCCCTGTTTTTGCCGTTCGATGACGGCGACACGATAACAGGCACGCCCGAGCGAAAGCGCAGCCGTCAGACCGGCCGGGCCCGCGCCGATGATGATCACATCATAAAAAGTGCTTAAGTCCAGGTCGTTATAATAGGCCATAAAAACAGTCTCACAAGAAAACTCCCGTGAGACCATTTTTACATATAGCAGATGTTATTGTCAAACATCAGGAAATCAGATCAGTGTCAGCAGCTCGTCCACATCCTTTTTCCCAAACATGGGTGCGCCGTCATTGATGACGAAACACGGTACGCTCATCACGTTGTAGCGCTCCCTCAGCGCGGGGAAGTGATTGAGATCGTAGACGTCGGTCGTGACATGCTCGGAGAGCGTGGCGATCCGCTGGGCACTTGTGACCAGTTCCGGACACATCGTGCAGGTGAGAGAGACGCAGATCGTCAGATGCGTGTCCTTGTCGATCGCCGCAATTTTTGCGCGTGCTTCGTCCGTGATACGCTGTCCTGCACTGCCGGAATTGTACAGTCCCAGCACAAAGGAGGTAAATTCGTGTCCGCCGGGAACCCCGTGGAAGGTGACGCCGGTCGGTGCGCCGTCTTTCTTTTCGACGCGCACAAAGGGACGTTCGGGATCATCCGCCGGGGCTTCTTTGGTGACGGAGAGCTTGTCCGTCAGCTCCGCGAGCGAATCCATATATCCCGCAAGTTCTTCGGAGACCGCACGGGTGTCCGGGAAGACATGCAGCACCAACGGTTCCTCGAGCTTGTCAAAGACGGTGTGGAGCTGTGCGAGCATGTCGCCGGAAAAGAGCTCATTTTTGTCGGCCGTTTTCTCCGCGGGTGCGGCGTCGACCGGTGCGTGCATTTCCGAGCGTTTGACGGGCTGCTCCGGAACGATGCCCGTTTTCTTATGCATCTGCGAAACGTATTTTTCGAGTTCGGTTGCCGCCAGCGCCCCGTCTCCCGTTGCGGTTACGACCTGACGCAGCGGCTTGATGCAGACATCGCCCGCGGCATAGAGTCCGTCGAGGGAGGTCTTTTGCGAACGGTCGGTGACGATGTAGCCCTGTTCGTTGATCTCCGCGATTCCTTTGACGAGCTCCGTCGAAGGCGCATAGCCCGCAAAGACGAAGACACCGAAGGTGTCGCCGCCCTCCGGAGAAAAGGTGGTGACTTCCCCGGTCTCGTTATTTTTGTAGACGATTTTGCGCAGAATCGAATCGCCGGATACTTCGACCACCTCGGTGTTGTAGTGGATCGAGATATGCTCGTTGGCTTTGGTCTCGTCCGCGACCGCCTTGGCACAGGTAAAATCCGGTTCCCTGATCAGCATCGTGACGTGCGAAGCGTACTTGGTGAGGAAGACGCTTTCTTCCGCGGCGGCAAAGCCGCCGCCCACGACGAAGACCTCTTTGCCGGTGAAAAACTCACCGTCACAGGTCGCGCAGTATGCCACGCCGTGTCCTTTGTATTCGGCCTCGCCCTTGAAACCGATCATGCGCGGATGCGCACCGGTTGCCAGTACAAGCCCAAAGCAGTGGAAATCTCCTTTATTGGTATGTACCGTGCGGACATCGTCAGCGGTATCGAGCGAAGTCACCTCCGCCATCAGAAACTCCGCGCCGAAATGCTCCGCCTGTTTGCGCATCTGCTCCGTGAGCTGCGTGCCGGAGACCGGCGCACTGCCCGGATAGTTGACGACCTCCGAGGTGATCGTGATCTGTCCGCCCCATTTTTCTTTTTCGACGATGAGGACGCGGTAACAGGCACGCGCGAGGTAGAGACCGGCGGTGAGGCCCGCAGGCCCACCGCCGATGACGATCACGTCATAGAAATCTTTCATGTTGTATTCAGACATTACAGTGCTCCTACCAGATCCAACGAAGGCTTCAGGGTCTCTGCGCCGGGCTGCCACTTGGCGGGGCAGACCTGGTCGCCGTGCTCATGCACAAACTGGAAGGCCTTGACCTTGCGCAGCAGTTCTTCGGCGTTGCGGCCGACGTTGCCGTCATTGACTTCGTAGCCGACGATCCTGCAGTCGGGATTGATGATAAAGGTGCCGCGCTCCGCAAGCCCCGAGCTCTCGATCAGCACCTCAAAGTCACGCGCGATCGCCTGTGTCGGATCCGCGATCATCGGATAGGTGAGCTTGCCGATCTTTTCGGAGTGATCGTGCCAGGCCTTGTGCACGAAATGCGTGTCGCAGGATACGGAGTAGATCTCGCATCCGAGCTTTTTGAATTCCTCGTAGTTATTCTGCAGATCCTCGAGCTCCGTCGGACATACAAAGGTGAAGTCCGCGGGATAGAAGAAGAACACACTCCATTTGCCCTTCAGATCCTTTTTGCTGACTTCCTTGAAATCGTTGCCGACATACATCTGAGCCGTAAAATCACTGACTTCTTTTCCGATTAAAGACATGTGTAATCCCCTTTCTGTAATAAAACTGCGGTTACTCTTTACAACAAAACCCATTGTGGCACAGGGCGGAGAGGATGTCAATATAAAAACAGTAATCATTACTAAAAAAATTATAAAATGGCGTTTTTATGCTTATATTTGTGGGATATGCTATAATAAAAAACGTCCGAGAGGACGGTCTTATTTTTGGCTGACGGAGATTACGCGTATGCTTAGAAGATACAGGTACCTGATACTTCCGGTCCTTGTTTTGGTGCTTCTGATCGCGGCGGGCGTCCTTTCATTTTTCTGGTGGCGCGGTGCTTTTTTGCCACGGTGGATCACGTGGAACGAGCGGGTGGAAGCCAGTGATGACAGGACGGACGGTGTCGTTGAATCGGTGGTATTAAAAGAACACAAGCTGATCGTGTACTCGAGCGGCAGCGAGGTCTACCGCGCACCGTCTTCGTATCATGTGCAGGAAGCGATCTGGACGGACATCAACGGTGACGGCATCAAGGAGGTGGTGATGCTGTACTGGCGAAGGGGCGCGGACGGTGCGGAGAGCGAAGGACTTGCGCAGGAAAAGGGTTTTGGCTTTACGCAGCACATCGCGGTCTTTGACGGAGCGGAGCGCGGGATGAACGAACTGTGGGATTCCGCGGCGCTGACGGAGCACGCGGAAGCGATGCGATTTGACGCGGGACGTCTGATCATCAACGCTTCCGAGGGCAGACAGACCTTGTGGATGTGGGACGGGGAACAGCTTGTCCCTGCGAGATAAAGGATCTTTTTTCTTTATTCCATAACAATCGTACGAAAGGGGAAGTCATCATGTTAAAAGAAGGAACCGTATGGGCAGGTACAGCCGGGGATGGAAAACAGTGTGTGATTTTGCCGAAGATGGCCAACCGCCACGGACTGATCGCGGGTGCGACGGGTACCGGTAAGACCGTCACCTTAAAGGTCATGGCGGAGTCTTTTTCAGAGATGGGCGTGCCGGTGTTTCTCGCGGACGTCAAGGGAGATCTTGCGAGCGTCGCGGAAGCGGGCGGGATGAATGACAAGATCAGGGAGAGACTCTCGGTCTGCGGCGCGGACGCGGACAGCTTTGCAATGAAAGGCTTTCCCGTGACCTTGTGGGATATCTACGGCGAAAAGGGGATCCCGCTCCGCACCACGATCTCCGAGATGGGGCCGCTTCTTCTTGCCAGGATCCTGCAGCTCAATGATCTGCAGTCGGACATCCTGACGATCATCTTTAAGATCGCAGACGAAAACGGATGGCTTCTCATCGATACCAAAGACTTAAAAGCCTGCGTCAATTATGTGTCGGAAAACACCAAGGAGTTTGCCGAAAGCTACGGCAAGATGTCTCCCGCGTCGCTGTCCGTCATCACTCGCGCGATTGTCGCGCTTGAGAGCGCGGGCGGCGATATCTTTTTCGGGGAGCCGGCGCTCAATGTAAGCGACTGGTTTTCTCCCGCTTCCGACGGACGCGGCATGATCCATGTGCTGGAGTCCGAGAGTCTCATACATAACGGCAGACTGTATTCGACATTTTTATTGTGGCTTCTTTCAGAGCTCTTCGAGACACTGCCGGAGGTAGGAGACCTCGACAAACCGAAGATGGTCTTTTTCTTTGACGAAGCGCATCTCCTCTTTGCGGACGCGCCAAAGGTGCTCCTTGACAAAATCGAGCAGGTCGTCAAGCTCATCCGTTCCAAGGGCGTGGGTGTCTATTTCTGCACGCAGAATCCGCGCGACATTCCGGACGGCGTGCTCGCGCAGCTCGGCAATAAGGTGCAGCATGCGCTAAGAGCCTATACGCCGGCCGACCAGAAGGCGGTGAAGGCGGCGGCGGAGTCCTTCCGCGAAAACCCCGCCTTTAAGACCTATGATGCGATTTTGGAGCTCGGCACCGGTGAGGCAGTCGTCTCCTTCCTCGGCGAGGACGGCATCCCGATGATGGCGGAGAAGGCGACAATCCTGCCGCCGCAGTCGTCGCTGAGTGCGCTCGACCAGGAAAAGCGGCCCGGTATGATCAAGGCGTCGGGGCTCTATATCAAGTACGCGGAAGCCTTCGATCCCGACAGTGCGTATGAGTTTTTACAGAGAAAGAAGATAGAGGACGCGGAGGCGCTTGAGGCCGCCAAACAGGAGGCGGAGGAAGCCAAACAAAAGGCAAAGGAAGAAGCCGCCGCCGCAAAGGCCGCGGAAAAGGAAGCCGCCGCCGCGGAAAAAGCGAAAGAGCGCGAGGCGGCAAAGGAAGAGGCCGCAAAGAAACGCGCCGCAAAGAGCGTCGGCAACGCAGTCGCGGGAACCGTGGGCCGCGAAGTCGGAAAGAGCGCGGGCTCGATGTTTGGCAAATTCGGAAAGACTCTCGGCGGGAACCTTGGCGCAAGCCTCGGCAGGGGGATCCTGGGGACGTTCTTTAAGTAAGTCGGAAGAAGTACATGCGAGCTGAAAGCCATTACCGAAGCGGGCTGCAGCGCACGACAGGGATGTCAGGTACAACAATAGTACAACAAAAATACGAAGATTCCTGCACCATAATGCAGGATAATGCAATTAAAATCGTATAACC
>JAFSLV010000047.1 GCA_017448245.1 Lachnospiraceae bacterium
GTATGTGAACAAGGTCGGAAACAAAACCGCATTGGATGCTTATCGTAAGACCGGAACGACAGCGAACGCGAATGATATCGTAAGCACGAAAGATGCGGCTGATAAAAACAAGAAGAAGGGATTTCTTGACAACCATCTGGCGAATATCGGGAAGACCTCGTCCTCGACAACGACCTCTTCTTCAAGCGCGTCGTCGGAGTCCAAATCAAGTACATCAACGACAACTACGGGTACGACGACAAAGAAGACTGGCTTCCTTGACAATCATCTGGCTTCTATCGGGAAGAGACAGACTTCCAGCACGACATCTTCGGGAAAATCCTATCTTGACGGCTATTTGAAGGATAAGGATACGACACAGATGAGCGGTGTGGAAAGGGCGAAGGCACAGGCGGAAGCCGCGACAGGCAGGAGGCTGAATGATGACGGAACGACATCGGTGATCGACACCACGGTATAAACGTCGAAACCGATCTCGGCAGGTAACAAGGAGGGCGTATCTATGTCAACAATGATCAACTCAAATTACAGCCAGATTTATAATACATCGGGACCTACAAATCGTCAGACATCAGCCAGCATAAAGAACACTGTCCGTAATGGTTCCGCCGGGTACGGTGACAGTGCATCCGTTGAGTTTTCCAAAGACGGGCTGGCTGCATTGGAAGCAAACAAGGGAACCGAATCAAAGCTTTCCGCGAAAGCACAGGATTATATCGACACCTTGCGGAAACAATATGGAGACTATGATTTCTTTGTCGCCGGCAACAGTGAAGAAAGAGATCAGATGTTGAAGAAGGGTGACAAGGACTTTTCGGTTGTGATTGATGTTGATGAGCTGGAACGCATGGCGAACGATGATGAGTATGCCGACGGAAAGATCAAGCAGATGGAATCCGCGATCGAAACGGCCAAAAGAATCAGTAAGGAGTTTGGTTATACAGAGGACGGCGGCGAGAATGGAACATTGACCAATTTATCCATCGTGTTGAATAAAGACGGTAGCACATCGTTTTTTGCGGAGCTGGAAAAATCCTCGGCAAAACAGCGCGAACAGATAGAAGCGGCGCGGGAGAAACGCGCGGAAGACAAAAAGGCGGCTGAAAGGAAGGCCGAAGAAAAGCGTACCGAGGAAAAGAAAGCAGAGTCTGAGGAGGAGCAGCTAAAACGTATTTCCATAGCCGCTTCCTCGGAGGAGGATCTGATCAAGCAGCTTTCATCAATTGACTGGGAAAAGGCGTGATGTACTACCATTATGGTAGATACCAGACAGGGCGGGAGATCCCCACTCCCGCCCTGTCAGATATCAGTTTTTAGCAGTAGCGTTTTTTCTGTCAGAATTCCTCTTCTTCACAAGAGAAATCAGGGGTTCAACGACAGGAAGGAGTTCGCGGGCTTCCTTGTCGGTGCAGTTATGGATCATTTGGGTGAGGCGGTCTTTCTCAAAAGAAGCTGACTTGGAATGCTTGTCGAATATCTGTTCATAGGGGATGTCCAGACATTCCATGATCGTGCAGAGCGTATGGAACTGAGGATTGCCCCGACCGTTTTCAATGTTGAGTATGGTACGGTCGTCGCATTCCGCAAGTTCGGCCAGTTTCTTTTGTGACATGGAAGCATTTTCCCTTGCGGCACGCACAGCGTCC
Organism: Lachnospiraceae bacterium; assembly: GCA_017448245.1. Lineage (GTDB taxonomy): Bacteria > Bacillota > Clostridia > Lachnospirales > Lachnospiraceae > Butyrivibrio. The sequence continues at coordinate 1,647 of JAFSLV010000047.1, forward strand.
GCAAGATTTTTCACATAGTCATGCATTAAATTACACCTCCCTATTAGTGTAAAGGATGTGTGGCCCGGAGAGAATTACAGTAAAATACAGTTATCGGTGAAATATAATTCAGCAACAGGAGTACGTATGGTTGATAAGCGAAAGCCAGGATTAAGGGACGGACAGCAACTTCATAGGGAATGGCTTACATCAGAGGGTGTATCAAAATTCAGCAGACAAGGGAATTTGATACACCCTCTTCATATGGTGCATTATTATGAGTCAAAGACAGAACAAGAGCCAAAAATCGCAAAACAGTGACATGAGGATAAGGACAGATAATCTGTTCAAAAAGGTGGCATCCTCATGGGGCCAGCAGGAACGGCGTAAAAAGCCGAGAGACTATAAGAGTTATACCTGCTGTCCACTTTGCGGGAAACAGATCGCGCAAAGCAGAAAGGCAGAAATTCTCTGGGAATGCGAAAAGTGCCATGCAAAGATCGTTGTGATGGTTGAGAATCACATTGTAGTGACATTTCCTTCACGCAGACGGCAGGATTATCAGACGGAAAAGCAGGTGCGGCAATACTTAAAAAAGCTTGCAGGTGTAATCAGCGAATGTAATCAAACGGCATTGATAAGCGGAGATTTTCCCGAGGACAGGCGGAAATAAGTGATCGGGTAACTGAACCGGAATTCAACAAAACTGAATATAGAATGAGACATCCGGATATGGCGCAGACGTAGCCACTAATACGCTACCAGGAAGCGCACCGGACGTTAAGAAGTTGTCAGCTGATTGTATTTGACCTGTCACAGGTCATCAGGAACAGGGCAAAACGGGAACCGTAATCTTATGAATTGGATTTCATAGGTTTGCGGGGCGTTTTGCCCTGTTTTTTTGTTTCTGAACCATATATGGCTCCCGTTTTCCCGCTCCTGCGGAGGAGCCATGAAACACAGGTGGGAGGCGTATATCGCCAGGTATCCGTGAATCTGAGTTTTGAAACTGTTAATCATCTCAAAACTTTGGAGGATACCATGGATAAAGAACGTTTTGAATACAGATATGAGTTTGCAAACGGAGATGTCATGATGTTTTCGATCTCGAACGAAAACGGATTGAGCAAAGAGGACATACGGAAATGGGTACCGCTTCTGCGTGGAATGGATCGAAGTGAGCGAAACAATAATCAGAAAGAGCGGCGCAGGCATTGCTCGTTGGATGCGTATAACCTGAACGGGGAGCTCTTCCAGGCAAAGGACGGGTTCGATGGGTATCGCGAGGACGAACTGTGGAAAGAGCTGAGTCATAATCTGACCATGCGCGAAAAGCTTATCGGAGAGTTATATTTCCGGAATGGCTGTAAGGCTGCGGAGATCGGTGAATTACTCGGCATCACAGAGCGGTATGCACAGCATCTGATTCGACGTATCAGAAGAAAAATCTTAAAAAAGCATAAAGCTGTTCGTTTTTGGCCTCTCCCGTGAGCTACTTATAGAGGATTGTTTTTCTTCCTCTTTATTACGACAACTGCATACGTCATTCATCAGGCACATTCCCGATGTCACATCCGATGAGGATGACAGCCACTCGGAGGATACGCCAAGACCCAAAAGCGTTGATGACAAAACAAGAAATGATCACGCGCAGAGGTGAGCGGACAAATATCCGATCCGGAATGCCGGACAGCGACCGGCAGGGCGATGACAGACAGCGGGGACAATGATACTTCCGTCCAGTCACAGCAAGAGCGGTTTTCCATAACCGCCGCACGCAATGAGGGCGGCTCGGGGAGACACCCGGAGAGGTTAGATGCCTATGGAGCCGGTCAGCTGCCGGTCGTCTGATGATTTCCCACCGTCCGGGATGTCGGGGACAAATAGGACGAACGATTGAAAACATGATGTCAAGGATACGGCGCACTTAGCCGTATCCGCGATATCATGGACGAGTACAACATGTGGCGCTATGGTGTAAATATGCCATGCGGTCACATTTTCCGTTGAGGAGAGTGATCAAAATGGAAATGATACAGACAGATAAAAAGGTTTATGAGGTCGCGGAAATACAGACACTTCTGGGAATCGGACGCAGCTGCGCGTACAGTTTCCTGCTGGATGTTTATGAAAAACGTGAACCTTTTCCGGTCATCAAAGTAGGACGGCTGTTTAAGATTCCCAAAAAACCGTTTGATAAATGGCTGGATGGATGCGATTGATACAGGGGAAAATATGAAACAATCTGAAAAACAGAGGAACGTTGCTTTTTTCGAAAACAACGGGTGGTATCACCGGACAAAAACGCTGTGCCCGGACGGAAGCGTTAAGTACAGTAAGAAGGGCGGCTTTGCGAACGCAAGGGATGCGGAGCGCAGCTATCGGCAGCATGAAGCGGCATTCAGAGAAGATTATCGGCGTTTCCATCTGGCGAATTCCGTGGATGACAATATCAGTCTGAGAGACTATCTTACCTACTGGTTTGAGGAAGTCTATTCAGAACGGATCGAGAGCACCACAAGGATGGTTGGCGCATACGCTGTATACAATCTTCTTCTGCCGAATATGGAGTATGACATCAAGACGAAGTACGTGAATGCGGACTACCTGAACAGTGTTTTGGACAATGCCGCAAAGATATCTCCTTCCGCAGGCAATACGGCGCGTACGATCCTGTATATTGCCATGAAAGACGCTGTTGTGGAGGGATTTGTAAAGAATAATCCGGTTATTTCCACGAAGCCATACAGACGACCGAAACCGAAGGTGTTGATACTTGGCAAAGACAAGCTGAAAGTATTGCTGTGTGCCGCGAGGGAGACGGAATGGTATCTTGAGATACTGCTTGGTCTCTTTTGCGGGCTCCGTAAAGGTGAGATCATGGGACTCAAGTTTTCAGACTTTGATCTGGAGGAAGATACTGTCACCGTAAACCGGCAGGTGGGACCGGAAGTGAAGATTGCCAGGGGCTCAGGCTATAAGATAGAGAAGTATGAGCTGGTAGAGAAGGAACCCAAAACTTCAAACAGTTACAGAACCATCCGCATGCCGGGGATTATTTCGGAAGAACTGGTCAGACGCAAGGCGCTGATTGACTTTAACAGGCAGCGTTTCGGTGATGGGTACAGGGATGGAGGCTATATCAGCTGTCAGCCCAATGGCCTTTTACACAGTATGACTGCATTGAATACTGCGCTGACAAAGATCTGTAGCAGAAACAGCCTGCCGCATATCACAGTCCACGGACTCCGGCATATGTATGCGACAATTCTGATCGAACAGGGCGTTCCTTTGGTGAAGATTTCCGCTCTGCTCGGTCACAGCTCGATCCATACGACGTTTGAGTATTACTGTGACATGATGGATGAAAACGAGAATATTCTGGCATTCATGAACAATGCCTTTCCTGTGGAGGATGATTGATAATGCGTTTAGAACCGGGGTTGCAAAACTTTGTGGAATGGAACGTGGAACCTGTTATGCGTATACGTGGTAAATATGGATACCGCGTGGTACTGCACTATATGGACGGAACAACGAGGGAACAGCAAAAGTCTGGTTTTTTGACTGAACGGGAAGCGGTCAGCGCACGCGATATCACGGTGGGTGAGCTGTCTTCGGGTAAGTATGTGGTGTATTCGAATCTCAGCGTAGAGGTTTTTTTTACCATATGGGTGGAGGAGGATATACAGAGCCGTGTGGGCAGCAGTGAGACCTACGCGACATACCGGAGTGTCGTGAAAAACCATATCATTCCTGTTCTGGGAAAAAAGAAGATGGTCGCCATCCGCCGGAGTGATGTGCAGAAACTGTATAACATGAAGACTGCATATTCCGTTTCAGTGGCACGTCTGATCAAAACAGTCATGAATACGGCAATGCAGTATGCCGTTGACAAAAAGGTCATATCAGAGAATCCCGCGAAAGATGTCGGACTTCCGAAGAAGGTTCTGAAAAAACCGTTTCATACAAGAGATATCGATTCTCAAAAGACGATGACGATGGAACAGGTGCTGGTCCTGATTACGGCAAGCAGGGATACGCCGATTCATATGCAGGTACTCTTGAATGTGCTGATGGGACTGCGAAGAAGCGAGATCAACGGCGTGAAATACAGTGATGTGGATTATATCAATCGTACACTGACCGTCAGGAGACAGCTTGGCAAGAAGATTCGTTCAAAAAAAGAGGATTTCGCTCCAAAGACATTTACTAAACAGGAAGTTGGTTTGAAGACACCCTCCAGCTACCGGGTATTGCCGATTCCCGATATGGTGTTTGAAGCGATTCTGAAAGAGCGAAAGCTTTATGAAAAGCGCAGAAGTCGCAGAAAACGGGAGTTTCAGGATCTGGATTACATCTGCTGCTCTACATACGGACGTCCGCGCTCCAAGGATTTTCACTGGAAGCATTATAAAAAGCTTCTTGAGGAGAACAATCTGCCGAATGTCAGCTGGCACCACCTCAGAAGCACCTTTTGTACGCTTCTGTTGAAGAATGATTTTAACCCGAAAGCGGTATCTAAGCTTATGGGGCACGCAAAGGAGATCATCACGATTGATGTTTACGGGGATAAGCGTAATATCATCGCGGATTGTATTGATGAACTGCAACCGTTTATTGATGAGCTGATGGATGATGAGGATGTGGGGCCGTCAGATACGGATGACGATGATCCGGTTGCAAACACAGAGGTGTTCTTTACATAACGAAACACATCGATGAAAAGTCATCGCTTCGCTCGATGATGCACTTAAAAAAGAAAGGAAAAAGCGCAGTTTCGGCACTATGCCGCCTGTACTTTTCCTTTTTTTGTTGGTAAAATGGATTTACGCAAAAAGAGGTGACTTTTGCAAATCCCGTGATGCCTTGTGTTATCTGGTGTTGCGGCGTTTTTGAGATAGCAAAAAGGTGACATGCATTCGTAAAACGGAAAAAGTTCGTCTATTCACCACCCTGTTTTTGTCCTGTTTTACGAATTTTTGGTGAATAGGCGTTTTATTAAAACAGCATTTTAGAGGAAAAACCACCCCATGGACTTCAAACTTCGTTCCGATTACAAACCGACCGGCGACCAGCCGCAGGCGATCGCGGCACTCGTTGACGGCTTCAAGAAAGGCAACCAGTTCCAGACGCTGCTTGGCGTTACGGGCTCCGGCAAGACCTTTACGATGGCGAACGTCATCCAGGCGCTGAACAAGCCGACGCTTGTCATCGCGCATAACAAGACACTGGCAAGCCAGCTATATTCCGAATTTAAGGAGTTCTTCCCGGAGAACGCGGTGGAGTATTTTGTGTCGTATTACGACTACTACCAGCCGGAAGCCTACGTGCCTTCGACCGACACCTACATCGCCAAGGACTCCGCGGTCAATGAAGAGATCGACAAGCTGCGCCTCTCTGCGACGGCGTCCCTTGCGGAGCGCAGGGATGTGGTCGTGGTGGCCTCCGTTTCCTGCATCTATGGTCTGGGCTCCCCCGATGAGTTTAAGGGCATGTCGATTTCGTTGCGGCCAGGACAGCGGATTTCCAGGGAACAGCTCATCCGCGACCTCGTTGCAATCCAGTACGCACGCAACGACATGGCGCTCGAGCGCTGCAATTTCCGCGTGAACGGTGATACGGTCGAGATCTTTCCCGCACAGGGATCAGACTTTCTCCTGCGCGTTGAGTTTTTCGGAGACGAGATCGACCGCATCTGCGAAACGGAGATCCTCACCGGAAAAATCCACAGTGAGCTGAGCCATGTCATGATCTGGCCGGCCTCCCACTATGTTGTCGCGCAGGACAAGATCAACCTCGCCTGTGACAATATCGAAAAAGAGCTCGAGGAGCGTGTCCGCTATTTTAAGAGCGAAGACAAGCTGATCGAGGCACAGCGTATCGCAGAGCGCACCAATTTCGATGTGGAGATGATGCGCGAGACCGGCTTCTGCTCCGGCATCGAAAATTATTCCAGACATCTCGAGTTTCGTGCCGAGGGGGATCCTCCGCTCACCCTCCTCAATTTCTTTCCGGATGATTTTCTGATGATCATCGACGAATCGCACATGACGATCCCGCAGGTCGGCGGGATGTTTAACGGCGACCGCTCCAGAAAGCTGCAGCTCGTCAATTACGGCTTCCGGCTGCCGAGCGCCCTCGACAACCGTCCGCTCAATTTTGAGGAGTTTGAGACACATATCGACCAGATGCTCTTTTGTTCCGCAACGCCCGGCAAATATGAAGAAGAACATGAACTGCTGCGTACGGAACAGGTGATCCGTCCGACCGGCCTCCTTGACCCGGAGGTCGACGTGCGCCCGGTCAAGGGGCAGATCGACGATCTCATCGGAGAAATCAACAAAACGACCAAAGCCAAAAACAAGGTCCTCGTCACGACACTCACCAAGCGCATGGCGGAGGATCTCACGGAGTATCTGCACGAGGCCGGTATCCGCGTCAAGTACCTTCACTCCGATATTGATACCTTAGAGCGCGCGGAGATCATCCGTGACATGCGGCTCGATGTCTTTGACGTACTCGTCGGCATCAACCTGCTGCGCGAAGGTCTCGATATCCCGGAGGTTGCGCTGGTCGCGATCATCGACGCCGACAAGGAAGGTTTTTTACGCTCGGAGACCTCCCTCATCCAGACGATCGGGCGTGCCGCGCGTAACAGCGAGGGACATGTCGTCATGTATGCCGATCAGATGACGGACTCCATGCAAAAAGCGATCGACGAAACCAACCGCCGTCGCGCGATCCAGCAAAAGTACAACGAGGAACACGGCATCACGCCAAAGACCATCAAAAAGGCCGTGCGCGACCTCATCTCCATCACCAAAAAGGTCACAAAGGAACAGGTGAAGTTTGAAAAGGATCCGGAGTCCATGGACTTACCGGAGCTCGAAAAGCTCATCGCGGAGGTTGAGAAAAAGATGCGCCGCGCCGCCACCGATCTCGACTTTGAATCGGCGGCCATGCTGCGTGATCAGATGATTGAGCTTAGGCAGGAATACAACCGGATGACCGAAGGAAAGGCCCGCCCTGCTGCCTCTCCGCGCAGGAAGGCCGCCCAAAAGGCCGTGCGCTCCGCGAAAAAAAAATAAGGGGCCTCATCCGTCCGCGACGGCGGAGGCGTATCCCTTCAGCGTTACCGTTTTCTCCGTCTGCGGTATCGTCAATTTCACTTCTTTCCCGGAAAAATTGTGAAGGATATACACCTCCTCTCCTGCGCCCTCTCCCGTCACATGCAGGCAAAAGACGGCACTGTCGCCGACGTCCACCGCTTCCGCACGGAGACCGCCTTCACCCAGCCACGGATACTTTGCTCTCTCCGCAAGAAGCGCTCTGTAGGTATGAAGGAGCGAGGTCTCATCCGCCTCCATTGACAGGACAGTATCCGTTACCTGGGATGTGTAATCACAGTCCGCTGGCGACAGGCATTCGTCTCCCTCTCCCCACTGCATTGCCATGCGCTTGTTTTCATCGCGGCCGGAGCCCCGCATGCCGATCTCCTCCCCGTAATAGACAAAGGGTTTTCCCGGCGCAAGCAGGAGGACGGCCGCGGCAAGGCGCCGGTGCTCGTCCCTGATAAAGTATCCGCCGCTCCTGCCCTGGTCATGATTGGACAAAAAGACGGCGTCGACACCGTCCGCACCGACAGCCCCGATCGCGTTGACGTGATCCGCCATGCGCTGTGCGAGCAATGCGCCCTTTTCTGTTTTGACAGCGCTTGCGATATCTCCCGTCGCGTCCGAGAGACCGAAATCAAAAAAGCTGTCGATCCCGCTTGCGTAATAGTCCTTCACATACGAAAAGTCCGCCCAGACCTCGGCGACAATGTAGGCTTCGGGGTTGATTGCCTTCACCGTCCCGTTCAGCCAGGATAAAAAGGCGATGTTTCTTTCGTGATTGGCTTCGTAATAATGCAGGGACGCGTCAAGGCGAAAGCCGTCGATACCGAGCTCCAGATAGCGCCTGACGATCTTTTCGATCTCCGTGCGTACCTCCCCGTTGTCGAGGTCCAGCTCCGGCATGTGCTCCCCGAAAAAGTTTTTCTCCGCGTACCAGTCGGGATGTTCCTTCACCCACGGATGCTCTGAGGAGGTATGATTGATCACGAGATCGAGATAGAGCTTCATGCCGCGCGCATGCATCGCGCCGGTCAGGGAGGACAAGTCCTCCATCGTACCGAAGGCGGGGTCGATCGCGCCGTAATTGGTGACATCGTAATGATGATAGGACGGCGACGGATGGATCGGAGTGAGCCATATATCGCTTACGCCAAGCGATACCAGATAATCGAGCTTTCCCTCGATGCCCTTTAAGTCGCCGATCCCGTCTCCGTCGGAGTCCGCAAACGAACCGACAAAGATCTCATATACGACGCCCGTGGGCAGCGCCTGCTTGATTTGTCCCGCAGACATACCTTCCCTGTTCCCGGAGCAACCTGTCATCATCCCCATGATTGACATACAGATTATCACCTCGACGATCTTTCCTCTGAATCTTCTCATCCTTTTCACCATGGTACACTTTCAATTGTCGCACGTAAGGCCTCAGTGCACAGTTCAGCCAATACGTATATGCACCGCGTGCAAGCATTTGACGTATACACAAGATGCGCCTTATGCGCAACGGAGGCGAGACTACAGGCTCGCCGGAGTGTTCTGCGCATCGAAGCATCGGTGTATGCGTCAAAGCGCAGCAGCGGTGCTATATGAGAGCTCCCCCGGAGCTCTCACCCCTTGGCTCCCCCCGCGGTGACGCCTCCGACATAGTATTTCTGCATCACGATAAACAGCACCGTGATCGGGATCGCGATCAACACGGCCCCCGCGCAAAACTGCGTAAAGTACTTTGTGATGTTCTCCCTCGTCAGCATCTGGTAGAGCCCGAGCGCAATCGTGTAATTGTTGTAATTGTCCTTCATGATGACGCTCACCACGATAAAGTCGACCCACGGCGCGATAAAGCTCTCGAGAATCGTATAGATGATGATCGGTTTGGAGAGCGGGAGCGAGATCTTCCAGAAGACCTCGTTTTTGGTGGCGCCGTCGATTAAGGCCGCCTCGTCGATCGAGCGCGGAATCGTATCAAAAAATCCCTTGGCGATGTAGTACTTGGTAATCGCACCGCCCGAGTAGATCAGCACCAGGGAAAAGAGGCTCTGGATGAGTCCGATCGCCTTGAGGATGTGGTAGATCGCGATCATCGACATAAAGCCGGGAAACATCCCGAGGATCAGGATCACATTCATCATCGGCCGTCTTGCCGCAAACCTGAGCCTCGAAAACGCATAGGCCGTAAGCAACACCAGCACCGTCGTGATGATGCAGGAAGCGACCGCGACAACGAGCGTATTGAGAAACCATCGCGGATAATTAAACAGCGTCGTATCCGTAAAGAGCTTTGTATAGTTTTGCGTCGTATAGGTCAGCGGAAGAAAGTTTTTCGTAAACGCGCCCTGCGGCGTCTCCCGGAAGGACTGCAGGATAAGCCACACGATCGGAAAGAGCCAGATAAGCGACATCACGCATAAAATCACATAAATCCCCGCGTTGGAGATGCTCTCTTTTTTCTTCATTGAAACTGATCCTCCTCCTGCACGGCACGGCTCCTGTTATAAGTCAGAAGCGACACGGCGGCACAGATCACAAAGATGATGATGCCGATCGTGGAAGCGAGCGAGTAGTTTTGTTCGTTGACGGTCAGCTTGTACAGCCAGGTGACGAGCAGATCCGTCTCGCCTGCCTGATAGAGATTGAGCGACTTGGGATCCCCCTGCGTCAGCAGGTAGATGACATTAAAGTTATTGATGTTGGCGACAAACTGCGTGATCAGATACGGGGTCGTCACCTGCAGCATGTAAGGCATCGTGATGTTGAAAAACTGCGCCACGGTTCCCGCACCGTCGATGCGGCTCGCCTCATAGAGGTCTTCCGGGATATTCATCAGCACGCCCGAAGAGATCAGCATCGTATACGGGATGCCGACCCAGAGATTGACGACGATGACCGTGATTTTGGCGATCATGCCGTTGGACAAAAACGGTATAAACTGTCTGATCACCCCGAGGTTCATGAGCAGCGTATTGAGCGCGCCCTGGTCGTGCAGAAACTTCGAGATCAGCATGAGCGACACAAACTGCGGCACCGCAACGGTCGTGATGAAGACCGTGCGCCAGAACTTTTTGATGCGGATCCCTTTTTTATTGATCATCAGCGCCAGGATGATCCCGAAAATGTAATTGAGAAACGTCGCAAAAAACGCCCAGACGATCGTCCACAAAAAGAGCCTGATGAGTGTGTTCGACCACAACGGATTGCCGTAGAGCACCTGCGTAAAGTTCTGCAGGCCGATCCAGGTAAAGAGATTGCCCGGCGGCTGGTGGTCGCGGTTGTAATTGGTAAACGCCATCAGAATCATAAAGATGAGCGGCGTCACCGTAAAGGCCGCAGCCAGCACCACGGGAAGCGTCAGCACCGTCACATGAAAGCGGCTGTCCAAAAGATCCTTCAGATCATCCCGAAAGCTCTTTAGGCGCCCGCCCGCGCGAAGCGTCACCTGATTGACATACGCCGTTTTGATATTCATCAGATAAAAAACGATCACGACGATCCCGAGAAGAAGACTCATCACACCGTAGAGCAAAATCAGCATGGAGTTGTCGCCGGGCTTGATCACGGAAAATCCGAGAGCAGGGTCAAATTCCTTTGTCTGCGTCACGGTGCCGAGCGTCGGGAGCTTTATGACATAAAAGGCACCGAAGGTGATCATGTAATAGATATATCCCGCCTGGATTGCCAGGTACAGGAGCCCCTTTACGATCTGTCCGCGAAAGAGACTCCCCGCCCCCATGAGAAAAAAGGAGAGTCTCGTTAACAGATCTCCCTTTACAAAATACCGGAGGAACCCGATCCCCTCCGTATGCGCCCGTTTCTGCATATCGTAACCTCCTCCGTCGCATTCCGCGCACCGGAATGCTCATGGACACACATCCTGTGCGGCTGCGGTATGAAGAAAGGGGCGGACACCTCCGCCCCTTTCCCGTATGCGCTTTTTACTGGCCGCTTGTAATCTGTGCGACCATCTCATCCAGTAGCGTCTGCAGATCCTTGCTCGTGTCATGCGCTTCCAGCGTCGTGCCGAAGGCCTCCGCCGGCGTCCAGTAAGCGCCGCCGACATCCTTTTGCGAAACCGCGTGCTGCGACTGCAGCGCAAGCGCAGCCAGCGCGATATTGGCTCTCACCGCATCGGAATCCGCCGCCTTGATGTTGGCGGGTCCGATCTGTCTGGCTTCAAAACGGCGGATCTGATTTTCCTCGTTGGTCAGCCACATCGCCAGATCCATTGCCTCCGCGGGATGCGCGGACTGGGAGTTGACACCGATGAGCTTGGTGCCGCCAAAGGAAGCCATCTGCGCCTGTGTGCCGTCGCCCGTCGTATAGGTCGGGAGCTTGGTCGCCGCATAGTTGTCTCCGAGTGCTCCCTGCACCGCCTCCGCATTCCACGTGCCGGAAACGCCTGCCGCGATCGAGCCGTCCTGTAAGCCCGCAGTAAAGACGGAGTCATCGCCCGTCACAAAGACGCTGCTGTCGACAAAGGCCTGGATGCCCTGTGCGGCCGCTAACCCCGCCGCATTATTGAAATCGCACTGCTGCGTGCCGTCCTCCGCGAGGGAGAGCGTGCAGCCGTTGCCGATAAAGAAGGACGCGATGTACCAGCCGTTACTCACGTCCATAAAGATCTTTTTGCCCGCCGCATCCGCCGCGGCGATCATCGCATCCAGCGACTCCATATCCGCCTCCGTAAAGACGGAGCTGTCATAGTACATGAAATAGCCGTTGTCCGCGGTCTCCGGATAGGCCCAGATCGCTCCGTCCAGCGTCGCGGAATCGATCGCGAGCGCGTTGATCTCGGAGTTGATATAGGCAAGGTCCGCCTCGCGCTCGACCTCATAGAGCGCACCCGCGTTGACCAGGTCTCTGAGCTGGTCATTGGCAAAGGCAAAAACATCCGCCGCTGCTGCGGGGTCTTCCGAATAGCGGGATACCGCGTCCGCCTCGCTCACGACACCCAGCTCGATCTCAAAGGTCTTGTCGGGATACTGCGCCTTGAAGGACTCGGTCATCTCCTGTAAGAGAGCCTGCTCCTCCTGCGGTCCCCAGACCTTGAGCGTGATCACGTCACCGCCTGCTTCCGCGCCGCCTGCCTCTGCGCCGCCGCTTTCCTGCGAAGAAGCGCCTCCCGCCGCCTGCGAGGCCGCACCGCCGGCGTTTCCCCCGGCGCCCCCTCCGCACGCAACAAGAGAGACGACCATGGTGGCCGCCGTCAACAACATCACCAGTTTTCTTTTCATAATACGCCTCCTTTGTTTATGGTAATAACTACCTTCTCATTATACCACATTCTCCTGCCGGATGCCCTTGCACCAGACATCCTGCACAGAGTCATCCTCCCCCAATATGCACAGATCCGCATCATACCCGTTTCGTATCGCACCGATCCGGTCTCCCATGCCGATGAGTGCTGCGGGATTGGCGGTTGCGGACATCAACGCATCCGCAAAGGGGATCTTTGCCGTCTTCGTGAGATTACGCAGTCCCTCGTCCATCCGGAGCGTGGAACCCGCCAGCGTATCCGTCCCTTCGATCCGTGCGCAGCCGTCCGCATCCACCGCGATTCTGTGCGGGCCGAACTCAAAGACCTCTCCGGGCGCGCTTCCTTTGCATAACAACGCATCCGTCACCATCACGGTGCGGTCCCGGTCCTTGCATTTGAAAAAGATACGGAGCGCTTCCTTTGACACATGACGCAGATCGCAGATGATCTCACTGTAAAGATCGCCCATCGCAAGCGCCGCACCCGCAACGCCGGCCTCCCGGTGATGAAACGGCGACTGCGCGTTAAAGGTATGCGTGATGCTCTTTGCGCCGGCCTGTACGGCCTGCTCCACCTGTGCACAGGTCGCCGCACTGTGTCCGACGGAGACGACGATGCCTTTTTCCGCCAGATACCTTGTCAGCGACAGCCCTTCATCGCACTCCGGTGCCAGTGTCACGATGCGGATGAGACCCTCCGAAGCCATAAAAAGCCTTTCAAACATCCCGATGTCAGGCGCCACAATGGCGTCTTCGGGCTGTGCGCCTTTATATGCGGCATTGAGAAAAGGACCCTCCAGATGAATCCCCGCAATGTCCGCACCGTCCGCCCCCGGCCGGTGCTTCTTTTTTGCCGCGGCAACCGCACGCAGCGCCGCTGTCAACACGTCTTCCTTTGCGGTCAGTGTTGTCGCAAGAAAGGTCGTGACGCCTTCCGGGACGATCTTTTTGGCCCAGGTCCTTATCTCTTCTTCTTTTCCGTGACCCGCATCGCACGAAAAAGCACCGTGACAATGCACATCGACAAAACCGGGCACGATCCTCGCGTCCCTGTAATCGACATCCGCCTCGTCCTTTCCGCGGGCTTCGACCGCCGTGATCCTGCCGTGTTCCGTTTTCAGCTGCGCGGGGACAAATGCCCCGTCGATAAATACCCTTCTGCCGCTGATGATCATCCGTCTCTCTCCTTTTTTGTTCGCGGGCGTCCTGCCTGCATTTCCATGATAGCACACTTTTATGATAAAATAATGCATATGAAAGAATACATCGCCTTTGATATCGATGATACGGTCATCCGGTACGGCATCATCGGAGAGCATGCCGATATTTTTTTTCAGGACAGGACGCCGACACCCGCGGAGGGCGGTCCCGGTATCGTGGATACGGTTTTGTCCCTGATCGAGGAAATGAAGGCACGCTGCCGTCCGGAGGGTGTGTGTATCTCTACCGCCGGCTTTGTCGATGCGCTGCACGGCTATGTCTACTACGCTCCGGAGTCGATGCCGGGCTATACCGGCACGGACTGGAAAAAGCTCGTCGAAAGCGGATGCGGCCTCCCCTGCGAAGCGGAAAACAATGTCAACTGTATCGGTCTTGCGGAATACACGTCGGGTGCGGCGATCAACGCCTCCTCCTGTCTGTGCCTCTCTGCGGGAGACGTCGTCGGCGGATGCTTTCTGATCGACGGCAAGGTCTGGCACGGCTATGCGATGAGCGCCTGTCAGATCGGCTATCTTCCGATGTACGGCTCCACCTTTTCAACGCTCGCCTCCTCCGGTGCACTCGTGCGCAAGGTCGCGGCGATCAAGGGGACGCTCGGGCTCAACTGGAATGAGGAGAAGATCTTTGACGAAGCCATGAAGGGCGACCGCGACTGTATCGAGGCGATCGATGCGATGTGCGACGTCCTCGGACGCGGCATATCCACGATCTGTTATGTGATCAATCCGGAGATCGTCGTGCTGTGCGGCGGCCTCGTCGCTTCCCACCACAGCCTGCTCCCCAAAATCCGTGCGTCCATGGAAAAATACCTGATCGATCCGATCACAAGCAGCTCCTTTATCGCGACCGGCGCGCATACCCGTCAGGCCGGCCTGCTCGGCGCTTTTTACCATTATAAAAACAGCCGCGACTGATGCCGCGGCAATTTCTTTTTTCCTGGATTGTCCGAGCGCCTTCCGGACTTCCTATCCGTGGAAAAGTTTCGATGTCTGGTATCTCGGCTCGCAGGTCAGATGAACCTTGAGCTTGTGAAAGGTATTTTCGTCGGTCTGCGAGAGGATGACGGAGGAGTGCACCTCGCAGCCCTCGAGCCTGTCGAGCTGTTGCAGGGCCTTGTCCGCATCGGGATTGGTCGTCGCACAGATCGTAAGCGCGATCAGCACCTCGCCGATGTGCATATGCGGATTGTGATTGCCCAGATGCTCCACCTTGAGCTTGTGAATCGGTTCGATGATCGAGGCGTCCATGAGTTCCAGGTCTTCATCGAGCCCCGCAAGGGCCTTTAAGGCATTTAATACCATCGCGCTCGATGCCCCCATGAGGGACGAGGTCTTGCCGGTGATGATCCGTCCGTCCGGCAGCTCGATCGCGGCAGCCGGGCCTCCCGTGGTTTCATCCTTGAGATTGGCGGCGGCGACCACCGGACGGTCCTGCACGCTGATCTCCGCCTTTTTCATCAGGAGATCCAGCTTGTCGATGCCGCTTTGCACATCCGATCCCCTTCTTTGCTCGCAGCGTTCCTTATAATACCTGCGAATGATCTCCTGTCGGGCCGAGCGCTGCACCGCCTCGTCATCCGTGATGCAGGCCCGGATCATATTGACGCCCATATCGGTCGGCGACTGGTAGGGCGACTCTCCGTAGATCTTTTTGAACATCTCGTTGAGCACCGGAAAAACGGCGACGTCCCGGTTGTAATTGACCGCTTTTTCCCCGTAGGCCTCGAGATGAAAGGGGTCGATCATGTTGACATCGTCGAGATCGGCGGTCGCCGCCTCATACGCGAGATTGACGGGATGCGAAAGAGGCAGATTCCAGACCGGGAAGGTCTCAAACTTGGCATAGCCCGCTTTTATTCCGTGCTTATGCTCGTGGTAGAGCTGGGAAATACAGGTCGCCATCTTGCCGCTCCCCGGTCCCGGCGCCGTCACGACGACGAGCGGACGCCTGGTTTCGATATAATCGTTTTTGCCGTATCCTTCTTCGGAAATGATGAGCGGCACATCGAGCGGATATCCCGGGATCGTGTAATGCCGGTAGACCTTGATACCGAGCGACTCCAGTTTTTTCTGGTACGCCGACACGATGTCGGAGGCATCGTACCTTGTGAGCACGACACTCCCCACGTAGAGCCCGTAGCCGTGAAACGCATCGATCAGGCGCAGCACGTCCATGTCGTAGGTGATGCCGAGGTCGCCGCGGATCTTATTCTTTTCGATATCGGAGGTGTTGATGACGACGACGATCTCCACGTCGTCCTTGAGCTGGGCCAGCATCCGGATTTTGGAGTCTGGCTGAAAACCGGGCAGCACCCTCGACGCGTGATAATCATCGAAAAGCTTGCCCCCGAACTCCATATAGAGCTTGCCGCCGAACTGTGCGATCCTTTCCCTGATCCGCTCCGACTGGAGCTTCAGGTATTGCTCGTTGTCAAATCCAAGCTGTGCCATGTACTTTATTTTACCACATCCGCGCGCTTTTTGCACAGGATGCCCGCAGGGCACAGAGGAGACATTATCATTTTAACTTATACAAAAACCTAAATTTTTGGTGAAGTGGTTGACAAAATCCCATACGGGGAGTATGATTAGCGTGATACTGATAATCATTACTGATTTTGTAGGAGGTAGACTCATGGAAAAACAACTCAATAAATTACTGGCGGATTTTGTCGTGGAGTATCATAAACTGCAGCATTTTCACTGGTATGTCAAGGGCAGCGACTTCTTTACCGTACATGCCAAGCTCGAGGAGTACTACGACGAGATCAATGAGGCGATCGACGAGGTTGCGGAGATCATGCTGATGAACAAGATGAAGCCCGCATCGACCATGAAGGAGTTCTTAAAGCTCTCCTCTATCGCGGAACCCAAGGGGGCGTTCACCTCGTCCGCAACCGTTTTTAAGGCGGTGCTTGCGGATTACAAGCATCTGCTCGACGAGGTCAAGGCCGTAAAGGCTGCTGCCGACAAGGCCAATAACTACCTTGTCTCCGCCAAGATGGACGACTACATCGGGATGTTCTCGAAGGCCATCTGGATGCTCGGCCAGACTGCATAACCAAAAAAAACGCCAACAGTCTGAGGGGACGGCCGCGGCCGTCCCCTTTTTGACCGGAAATTGTCACCCTTTTCAGGTATGTGCTATACTATAGAGACGCAAATTGTGAGGAGGCTTTGTTTTGGAAGAAACGGCTTATCAAATCGATTTTTCTAACCCCCTGCACGTCTACTTCATCGGCATCGGCGGCGTGTCCATGTCGGGGCTTGCACATATCTTAAGGGACAAGGGCTTTACCGTGTCGGGTTCGGATCGTGCGGAGAGCGAGATGACGGACCTGTTACAGGGGCTCGGCATCACGATCCATATCGGACATGAGGCTTCGCAGATCCTCGACGCCTCCCCGAAGGTGGACCTCGTGGTCTTTACGGCCGCCGTCCATGACGACAATCCGGAATACGCGGCGGCAAAGGAAGCGCGGATCCCCATGATGTCGAGAGCCGAGCTCCTCGGACAGCTTATGAAGACGTACGAGATGCCGGTGGCGATCGCCGGTACCCACGGAAAGACAACAACGACCTCCATGGTGTCGGAGATCCTCTTGCAGGCGGACACTGACCCGACCCTCATGATCGGAGGCGTCTATCACTCCCTGGGCTCCAACATCCGCATCGGCCACTCCGCGCAGCTCGTCACCGAGGCCTGCGAATATACCAACAGTTTTCTGCATTTCCATCCGAAGCTCGCCTGTATTCTAAATGTCGAGGCCGACCACATGGACTTTTTCAAGGACCTCGACGAGATTTATGACTCGTTTCATAATTTTGCCAAGCTCCTTCCCGCGGACGGCGCCCTCGTCATCGGCGGGGAGATCGATGTCCTAAAACGCATCACGCGGGACGTGAAGGCGCGGATCCTCACCTTCGGCGCGGCGGATACGGACGATTATCAGGCAACGGACATCACCTACAACGAAAACGGCAACGCTTCCTTTACCCTCGTAAGAAACGGGCACGATGCGGAAAAGAAGCCGTCTCTTGCCGTCACGCTCCGTGTTCCCGGAAGACACAATGTCTTAAACGCGCTCGCCGCCTTTGCGCTATCGGAACAGATGGGAATCGACGATGAGACGATCCTGAAAGGACTCTCCGCTTTTTCGGGTGCACACCGCCGCTTTGAAAAAAAGGGGATGTGGAGGGGCGTCACCGTCGTCGACGACTACGCGCATCATCCGACGGAGATCAAGGCGACGCTCGTTGCGGCCTCGCGTTTTCCGCACCGTGAGATCTGGTGCGTCTTCCAGCCGCACACCTACACCAGGACCAAGGTCTTTCTGCACGCCTTTGCGACGGCGCTTGCGCACGCCGACCACGTCGTGCTGTTGCCGATCTATGCCGCAAGGGAGCAGGACATCTACGGCGTTTCGAGCGCGGACCTGCGCGACGAGATCCGCAGGCTCCACGGAGACTGCGTGCTACTCGAAAACTTTGAAAAAGTCAAGAATTTTCTTTCTGAAAAATGCACGAAAGATGACCTGTTGATAACCATGGGGGCGGGGGATGTCTATAAAATCGGCGAAGAACTGCTTGCGTGATCGTGTTGTCCCCTTTTTCCACCGTCCGGGGGACGCCGCTTCGCACTTTGGCGGTGGATAAGACGGGGAAAGACGTGCCGCGTGAAACATGCCAAAACAATGGTTTTGCAAAAAAGGTCGCGAACTATCCACCGTATCCACACTGTCCACATCCATTTTGCAAAATGCACTTTCGTAAAACCGTCCCCGTAAATTTGTCGTTTTGCACCATTTTTTTTTGCTTCCCGCTGTGATAGAATGATCCCACATCAATGACCGGAGGGGTATTGGCAGTATATGTTGGGGAAGGTAAGAATCGCAAGCGGTAACGAGTCGGGAATAACGGCCGTCTCGAATGTGTTCATAGATACATTTATGACAGACGCCAACGACGCGCAGATCAAGATCTATCTGTATCTCTTACGCGCACTTCAGTCCGGGCGCGCCACCACGGTGCCGGAAATCGCGGATCATTTTAATCATACGGAAAGAGACGTCAAGCGTGCACTGCAGTTCTGGGAAAAGCGGGGACTCGTGCGTCTCGAATATGACGCCAAAAAGAGACTCTCCCAGATCTGTCTCGAGGATCTTTCGGAAAAGGAAGAGTCCTCTGCGGAAGCGGACGGCTTTGCGCAGGATCCGCCGGACGATGCGGCCTCCTTTGAGGAAGAGGCCGCCATCCCCAGGATCCCCGAAAAGCGTAAGTATTCCCCGATGGAAATGGCCAGGCTCTCCGAAGACAAGGCACTCTCCATGACGCTCTTTGCCGCGGAGCAGTATTTCAAACGTACCCTCTCCTCCACCGAAACGCAGACCGTATTATATATCTATGAAGAGCTTGCGTTTCCCGTGGACCTGATCGATTATCTCTTACAATATACGGCGGAGAATGCCAGGGGACGCCTCGGTTCCTATCTCGAAAAGACGGCGATCGCCTGGCACGGCGAAGGCATCCGGACACTTGCGGACGCCAAAAAAAGAGCGTCGCGTTATGACAGGCGCTTCTATGAGATCATGCGCGCCCTCGGTCTGACCAATGCGCCGACCTCCTTTGAAGCAGAGTATTTTTCAAAATGGCTTTCGGTCTGGAATTTTCCGATGGACGTCGTGGAGGAGGCCTGCAAAAAGACGGTCTCCAACACGCAGTCGCACCGTGTGGAATATGCCGACGGGATTCTGCGCAAATGGTATGAGAAGGGCGTACACTCCAAACCGGATATCGCAAGACTCGACGACGCACATCGTCAGTCCGGACAGGCAAAGCGTGCCAAAAAGAGCACGCAGGGCGAATCCGGGCAAAAGGCGTCCAAATCCGATGCACAGATCGATGCGCGCAACCGCTTCAACCGCTTTCAGCAGCATGACTATGATTTTGAAGATCTCAAGCAAAAGCTTGTCAGCAACAGGTAGACGCCGATGGCACTGACGAACGCACAACACGATACCATCATGCAGGAATATGACCGTCTGCGCCGCACGCGCGCGCGGATGATCGCGCAGCGCACGGAAGAGGTCTACGCAAAGATTCCCCGCTTTCGGGAAATCGATCTGCTCATCCCGGAGGAAGGGGCGCGCGCCGGCATCGCCATGGTCGAGGGGCAAAAGGACGCACTGACACGCTTAAAAAGCATCTATACCGGCGCGTCGGATGAGAAAAGGAGACTTTTGGAAGAAAACGGTTTTCCCGCCTCCTATCTCGACGTTCCTTTTCATTGCCCCGACTGTCAGGATACGGGCTACGTCGGGCAGACGCGCTGCCGTTGCTTTGAACAGAAAAAACATGATCTTCTGTATGCCTCCTCCGATCTGAAGACCTTGCTTTCCACCAATAATTTCGATATCATGAGTGACAGTTACTTTGAAGGGGAGGATCTTGGCCGTTTCAAAAAAGCGCTCGCCCGGTGCATGCGCTTCATCGACGGCTTTCAGACGGAAGAAGGATACGGTAACCTCCTGTTCTTCGGTCCCGTCGGCAGCGGCAAGTCCTTTTTGTCGATCGCGACCGCGGGTAAACTCATGGAACGCGGCGCCCTTGTGCGCTACTACAGTGCGGTGCAGCTGTTTGAAGAGCTCTCCGCCGCCACCTTTGACAGGGAAGCGGACCGCCCGAGGGGCGCCCTGACGCGCGAGCTGATCGATTGCGATCTTCTGATCATCGATGATCTCGGCACGGAGCTGACCAACGCCTTTGTATCGACGCAGCTCTTCCATCTGATCAACGAACGCGATCTGAAAAAGCACGCGACGATCATCTCCACCAACTTTGATCTCGACGAACTCAGGGCCCGTTACAGTGACCGCGTCTTTTCGCGGCTGGCCAAAAACTATACGATCTGCGAACTGAGCGGCAGGGACATCCGGCTGCTTCAGACGATTTGAAAGGACCGATCCCATGCCACGTCGTCAGGAAAAAAGAGACCTCAATACCATCCCCGTCGGAACGCTCGGTATCATCCCTTTACGCGGATGCACGGAGCTGGCCAAACGTGTCGATTTCTATCTGGTACGCTGGCGCAAGGAACGCGAAAACGAGCATAAGGGCTCTCTTGCCTTTACCGGCTACGAAAGAGCTTCCTACCTGCTGAGCGCGGATGTTCCTCGGTTTGGCTCCGGCGAAGGCAAGGGCGTCATCAACGAATCGGTACGCGGCGATGACATCTATCTGCTGGTGGACGTGACCAATTATTCGGAGATCTATCAGCTCTTTGGCAAAGACAACCACATGTCTCCCGACGACCACTACCAGGATCTCAAGCGGATCATCGCGGCGGTCGGCGGCAAAGCCAGGCGCATCACGGTGATCATGCCGTATCTGTATGAGTCGAGACAGCACAAGCGCAGCGGCAGGGAATCGCTCGACTGTGCGATTGCGCTGCAGGAGCTTGCGCGGATGGGCGTTGACAATATCATCACCTTTGAAGCGCACGATCCCAGGGTGCAAAACGCCATTCCTCTTCACGGCTTTGAAACGGTACGCACCACCTATCAGTTTATCAAGGGACTTCTTCTCAATGTGGAGGGTCTTACCATCGACGCCGGTCACATGATGGTGATTTCTCCCGACGAGGGCGGTATGGGGCGCGCCGTCTATCTGGCCAGTGTTCTTTCCCTTGATGTGGGCATGTTCTACAAGCGCCGTGATTATACGACGGTCGTGGACGGGCGCAATCCGATTCTTTCGCATGAGTTCCTCGGCACCAGCGTCGAAAGGAAGACCATGATCATCATCGATGACATGATTTCTTCCGGTGAGAGCATCATCGAGGTCGCGGTACAGCTCAAACAAAGAAAGGCCGGAAAGATCTTTGTCTTTGCGACCTTCGGTCTCTTTACGCATGGTCTGGAACAGTTTGACGAAGCCTTTGAAAAAGGTCTGATCGACCGGATCCTGACGACCAATCTGATCTATCAGTCACCGGAGCTGTTGTCGAGAGAATGGTATATCAGCTGTGACATGAGCAAATACATCGCCTATATCATCGACACGCTCAATCACGACGCGTCACTTTCCGATCTTCTCAATCCGGTGGAACGCATCAACACACTGGTTGACCGGTACCGCAGGGGAATGCCGGACGAGGATCCGATCGACTAAGGTCTTTGATCCTACCTCATTTGACATATGTCAGGAAGTGATTGCCGTATTCTTCAAAGAGTTCCTGCGCCTGTGTTGCGGGTACCTTGTACACGGACTCCGTCCCGCGTGCCGGATTGAAGAATACGAGCTCTGTACTGTTAAATCCGATGACCAGCACGTACTGGTCCGGTCCCGTCTGCGCCATCACCGGATAGTCACACATCAGATCCACATAAAAGAGAATCGTCCGCATCGGACAGCCGTTGAGATTGAGAACGCACGCCTCCGGCATCGCCTCTTTCAGAATCTCCTCTGGCGATTTTCCTCCCGCAAGCTGCGCGCGCACATTGGTGCCCAGCCCCTCTCCCGTCAGCATCACCTCGAGACACGCCTCCATCGACGGTCGGTCACTGTAATCCGTTCCCTCCACCATCTGCGTCAGCGTCATGATCTGATTGCGTTCGGTCTCGTTGCCGCGGTAATACACGTAGCGGTTCCGGCCGTCAATCACCTGACCGTAGAGACGGTATGCCGCACTGACCGCCTCCGACGCCCGCATGTAGATGCCCTCGATCCGTGCATGATCGATACACAGAAACCTGTCCGCATGCCCGGGCGCAATCCCGACATCCGGCGTGTGGGGTTCCAAAAGCGTATAGGGCGCAAAGAACCGTTTGCATTTTTCGCTGTCGATCGTTTTCCTCAGCGTGATCTGTGCGGTCTGTCCGTTTGCGCTGTCCGTAAAGGCAAGCACGCTCTGTCCCTGTTCCGGCGCATCGGTGCGCATGATCTGGTCGTCTGGTGCCTCTGTATACACACCGTCCTCTCCCCTTCGGATGCGGTGCAGGATCATGCGGCTCTCCTCCGTCATCACGCTGACGACGGGCGCATCGCCGCTGAGATACTCATTCATCACCGTCAGATCCGGCTGTACAATCAGCAGCCTGTACATCGGATACTGTATACTGCCGATTCCGTCGGGTCCGATGTCCGACTCTCTGACATCGCCGTAGATCAGATCATCTCCGATAAATCCGATAAGATGTACGCTCTCTCCTTCCTTTGCCGTGATTTCACGGCGGATCTCGGTATCAAAATCCATCACACGGATATGTGCGGGCAGCGATTCCCTCATTTCCTGCCAGGCAAAGACGCTGCCGCCGTAAGAGACGCTGTAATTACCTTCCCCCGCGCCTTCCGCAAGCATCCGCACAATCCCCTCATAGAGATTGATCGCATAGAGATCGCCGTCCATAACGGTATAAAAAATCCCGCGGTTACTGACATAGCCGACCGCATCCGTTGCCCGGGCCATCAGAAAATCCTCCGACTGCGAGGAACGGATAAAGACCAGTTCTTCGACACTGCCCTGCACCGCGTCAAAGGACAGCACCAGCATTCCGACCTCTCCCTCGTGCCGCCCGCGGTTCATGTAGCCCGTCACGGAAAACATCACATTGCCCGACTCATCGATCCGGAGCACATTGATCTTTGCTCCCTGCCGGATCAGACGCACATCCTCCTCCCCGTCTCCCTCGTAAAAGCCGAAGGCGGTCGTCAGCCTGTTTTCCGCAAACTGATACACAAAGAGTCTTCCTTCGTTGACAAAGGCAATCGCGCCGCCGCCTTCACTTTCGACATATTCCGGCACTTCGGACTGATACGACAATTCCACGCGCTCCGCGCCAAAATCATCTTCGTCTCCCGCAAATACATAAGAAATCGTTCTTGAAAAATCAATCAGAAACATCTTGTCCCTGCCGCGGTAGGTAAAATAGTCCTCCGTGACACGAAAAACCTTTTCCTCTTCCTCCTCCAGGAGCGTGATCGTGTAATCGAGCGTGAGGGACGCATACCGGTGATGAAGATCCGTAATCATGACCTCCGGCGTGGTATGTGAGACGATCCGTGCCCCCTCCCATGTGACGGCCTCGATGCCGGAACGGATCGTCACTTGCGGAAACGTGTCACGCCTCCCCGCGCTGTCGGTTTCCAGATAAGGCTGTACAAAGGAAGGGTTGTCAAATGTATTCTGATGGAACTGACGGACAAACGCCAGATGCTCGTCCACATACGTCTCTTCCTCGTCCGTATAGCAGATCATGCGCGTATAGTACCGGATGGTCTCTTCCTCCGGCGTCACGAGCAGAAGCACCAGCATCTGCTCCTCCTCGTAGTCGATCAGATCCTTGACACTCAGGGATGCCCGCACCCGGCCCGAGCCGTCATCCGTCAGCGATTCGACCTCGGACTGCTCGATCAGGTTTTCCCCGTCCATCGTACGCACCTCAAAGAGACACCGGATGACCTGCAGGCCGTTTAAGTCGATCACAAAATCCACCCTGCGGTCTTCTCCCGCAATATACAAAGGACCCCGCACCGCCGATACGTCCCTCTCCGACGCGTATCCGTGCAAAAGACTGGTGACCTCCGCACCCTGCACCATATGGATAACGGGAAAGCGCGCCGCGGGCATCGGCATCGATTCCTCCGCCTCCACGCGGTTGCGCACCTGAAATGCGATCAGAAGCGTCATGACAAAAATGACAATCGCAACTATGATTCGTATGATCCAGATCGTGATTTTATGATTCATAAACGGTGTTCTGTTCCGTACGTTTCCGTCTGCCGCGGCAGGACATTTCCTGCTTTGACTTTTCCGCGCGTTTTGGGTAAGATGGATAAATGAGTGACCTGATCATCCTGCGCAAACGTCTGATACCCTCCGAAGTGATTCATTTAAAGGATGACGTGATTCTTTCGCGCACCGACGAAAGAATCGTCACATCATGGAACGCACTGCGTCCGCGTCCCGATCTCACACACGGTTATTCCTGTTACTATCTCGCAGAGAACCTCAAGCTCTCGCGCATGTTCCATTCCGACGGCAGCTGTCACTGGTACTTTGACATTGCCGACTATGCTTTTTCCGAGGACCTGACAACGCTGACCATGACGGATCTTTTGACCGATGTCGACGTTCTTGCCGACGGCCGCATCGAGGTGCTCGATCTCGATGAGCTGGCACATGCCTATACTACAGGTCTTCTCGATGAGACGCTTCTAAAAAAAAGTCTGTGCACAACGGACAGACTTCTCAGGGAGCTCTACAAGGACGGCATAGAGCGTCTTGCGGCGCCGCTCATGCATCTTACCTGATATTTCTCAATAAAAGACATGTCCGCCGATGACGATTCCCTCGAGTCCCGGTACCGGCGTCCGGAAAAAGACGCAGTTGCCGACCGGGGAATAGCCGCCCATTGCATCGCGTGCCGCGCGGTAACAGGCGTCCGTTGCATCGTTTCTGGCAAGCGCCAGATCAAATCTCCCGGAAGATACCGGTGAAAACTGGTACGGCGCCCGGATGACATCCTCGATCGTGTTTTGTGAAAACCTGGAGGAACGCAGCCGGTTGATGACGACCGCACCGACCGCCACCTGTCCCTCATAGGGCTGGTTGCCCGCCTCGCAATAGATGATATTGGCCAGCAGATAGACGTCATAATCCGAAAAAGACAGGTCGCCGTAATCTCTCCACACGCCTCTGCGCGCTTCGTCACTGATCCCCTGCTCCTCGCGGATCTTTGCCTCCAGCTCCGCGATCTCCGCCTGCTGGATGGCCAGTTCCTGACGCTTCATCTCGGCCTCGGCCTCGGCCAGGGCGATTTCGTCACCGTACATTGCGATATTCTCGCTCGTGATGACCACCATGTCAAAGAAACGGTCCTGCTGTGCCGACTGCTCCTCCTGCATCGCCTGGAGCTCCTGCATCTCCGCCTCAAGCTGTGCCTTCTGAAACGCAATCTGCTCTTCTGCCTGCCTATACTGCGTCAGCATCTCCCGGTCATAGGCGCTCATCGCCTCAATGTAGGAGCTCTGGTTGAGAAAGTCCGTGATGGAGCCGCTCTGCATGAGCATGTCCGTCATGACATACTGCTGTTTTTCATAGATAAACTGCACGCGCAGCTTCATCATCTCATACTGTGCGTCCTTGACGGCGGTCGCCTCATCCAGCGCCGCCTGGGTCTCTTCGATCACACGCTGCTTTTCTGTGATCTGCTCGCTCAGAGAGGCGATGTTTTCGCTGACCACATGCAGCTGGTTGTTCAGATCGTCGAGGTCCTCCTCCAGGGCATCGCGGTTGGAATTGAGATTGTCGATATCCTGCTGGATCTCATTGAGCTGTCCCTGGGTCTCCTGTCTGCGGCTTCTGGCCTCTTCGAGCTTTTGCAGGGTCGATTCCGTGGCATGCGACAGCCGCGTACTCCCGGAAAGGAGTACAAAAACAAGCGCTATCGAAGCCATACATCTGACGAAGCGCAGAAGAAACGGATGAAGTTGTTGCTTCCAATTGTTACGCATCATAAAACGTCCGGAGGCTGTCATCTGTGTCATTTTTCACTCCGGGACACCTATTTTAGCACGGACAATAAAAAAAATCAAATATCCAGTTCTATTTTTCTCCCCGACCGCGAATAGCTGTAGTAACGCACGCCCGCCGCGTCAAACATACGGCGGGAAGCCTGCATCTGGGGCGTATCGTGGTATTTGTCCGAATCATAGATCACGGTACGGATGCCGGCCTGGATGATCGCCTTGGCGCATTCGTTGCACGGAAAGAGCGATACGTAGATCTTGGCGCCGTCGAGCCCCATATGACCGCCGCGGTAATTGAGGATGGCGTTGAGCTCGCTGTGCACGACGTACGGATACTTGGTCATCAGCGGATTCTCATGCTCCCTCTCCCAGGGAAACTCCTCATCGGAGCAGCCTGTCGGCAGGCCGTTATATCCCATGGAGAGGATTTTGTTGTCCTCACTGACGATGCAGGCGCCGACCTGGGTGCTCGGATCCTTGGACCGGAGGCCCGTGAGCATCGCCACGCCCATAAAGTATTCGTCCCAGCTGATAAAGTCGTTCTTCTTCATGAATAACTCCCGTTATTTTGTCCCGAAAATACGGTCTCCCGCATCCCCCAGTCCCGGTACGATGTAGCCGTGGTCGTTGAGGCGCTCGTCCACCTCCCCGATATACAGGTCCACATCCGGGTGCGTCTTCTGCAGATACTCGATGCCCTCGGGCGCCGCAAGGATACATAACAGATGGATGTGTTTACAGCCCCGTTCTTTGAGCATCTGAACGGCAGCCGCGATGGAGCCGCCGGTCGCCAGCATCGGATCGACAATAAAGATCTCGCGGTTTCCGGAATCCGGCGGGATCTTGCAATAGTACTCCACGGGCTGTAAGGTCCCGGGATCCCGGTACAGACCGATGTGTCCGACCTTGGCCGCGGGGATCATGGCGAGCATCCCGTCGACCATGCCGAGACCCGCCCTCAGGATCGGCACGATACACAGCTTCCGCCCTTTGAGCTCCCGGACCGTGGTCTTGCAGATCGGCGTTTCGATCTCGACCTCCTGCAATTCCAGATCCCTGGTGGCTTCATAGCAGATCAGCATGGCAATCTCGCTGATCGTATCCCGAAAGTCCTTGGTTCCTGTCGTGGTGCGCCGGATGTAGCCGATCTTGTGCCGGATCAGGGGATGATCCATGACCACAACCTTTCCTGTCTGTTCACTCATTGATTGCTCTGACCTCCGTTTTGTCCGGCAGCGCGCAGCAAACGATCCATGAGCGCCGGATGGTCGATGGCCTCCGCGCGGACAGCCTCTACCTGCTGTGCGTCCATCTCGCGCAGCGCACCGTACAAACGACGGGCCGCGGCGGGATAGTCTTTTTCGCTACCGTATGTTATGATAACATCTGCTTTGTATAATGCGACGCGTTCGTCCGCGCATAAAACGCCGGTCTTTTTGCCGGCCCTGCGGTCTTTTTCGAGTGCCTCGCACAGTTCCCGTGTGATCTGCTCCCTTGTACCGGTATAGACGGTCATCTCTCCCCTGGGCGCATAATGCCGGTATTTCATACCGGGGGCTCTCGGCGGATCCTCCCTGCCCGTTTGTGGATACGTGATACTGCGCAGCGGGACGGACAATGCCTTTGCGATCTGTGCGGCGCCGATCATGCCCTGCCGGAGAATGGAGAGTTTTTCTCCCGTCAGATCGACAATCGTCGATTCGATCCCGACGCTGCAGCGTCCCGCATCGATGATCAGATCGACCCTGCCGTCCATATCCTCGATACAATGGGAGACCTCGGTGGGCGAAGGCCTTCCCGAACGGTTTGCGGACGGAGCGGCAACCGGGCAGTGCGCGCACCGGATCAGTTCCCTCGCAATCTCCTGATCGGGGCAGCGCACGGCGATCGTATCGAGTCCCCCGCTGGTTTCCTTAGGGACCTCCTTTCGTTTCGGAAGCACCATGGTCAGCGGCCCCGGCCAAAACTGTGCGGCCAGCGTCTCCGCTTTGTCCCGGATCTCCCCGCCGGACAGACAGGCCACCCGGGAAATCTCCGAAAAGTCCGCCACATGTGCGATCAGCGGATTGTCGGAAGGGCGTCCCTTGGCTTCGTAGATCCGGCGCACCGCCTGCGCATCGAGCGCATTGGCGCCGAGTCCGTAGACGGTCTCCGTCGGAAAGATCACAAGGCCGCCCGCAGCAAGGACACTGCCCGCACGGGCAAGCGCCAAGGATCTTTCTTCGGAAGAAAGTGTATCATCGATCCTGAGGATCTGCGTATCCACACGGTTCATGCAGGGCTACTCCCTGCAATACGGCGCAATCACATCCCAGACTTCCGCGGAATCGAGTCCCAGCCTCCATCCGGCAATGCCTGCGATATTGTTGGCGCGCATCACGGCGATCTTGGCCTCGATCGATTCCTTGTCCTCGACCCATATCTGCACACGGTTGCCGGCAGCCGTTGTGACCTCTCCGTAATACTGGGCGCAGCCATCGTCCCAGACCAGATCAAATCCGTACTCCCTGATCGTCTCCGGCGCCTGTGCCATGCCGATTGCGATGCTCGATACGCTGCCGCCCGACGTCGTCCAGACACGCATATAGAAGGGCACGCCGTTGATGACCTTTTCCGCGGGAACCTGCGCGATGGTCGCCTCGATTCCGTAGCGTACATACTCGATCGACGCAACGGAGCCCGCTTCCTGTGAGCCTCCGTAATGCTCGTCATATCCCATGATGATCACATAATCCGCAACGATTCCCTGCTCGCGTCTGTCATAGTAATCGTTAAAGCCGTAGGGTACATAATTGTCGATCGAAAGAACGAGCTGTTCCCTGCGGCACGCGATCGAGAGCTCCCTGATAAACTGGATATAATCCCTTCCCGCCTCCGCCGGCACCTCCTCAAAGTCGACATTGATGCCGTCAATGGAGAGCCTCCTTGCCTCATTGATCAGATTGTCGACGAGGCGCGCCCGATAGGCCGCGTGCGAAAGCACCTCCTGCACGTCGATCCCTTCGTTGGCAAAATTGGATACCAGCGCCCAGACCTCGATGCCCATATTGTGGGCGCGCTCCACATAATCCGTCGATCCAAAGCTCGAGATATTGCCCGCGTTGTCGGAGAGCGCAAACCACGTCGGTGAAATCGTATTGACACCCTGTGCGTTCTGCAACACCTCCTCGAGCGTGTCATTGCCGGCGGGACCTCCGATCTGGTGCCAGCCGAGACAGATCTTGTACGGTTTGGAGATCGACGGATAGACCGTCTCCGGGATGGCGTCGCTCCCGTACGTATGGGGCTCTTTGGCGGAGAGTCTTTTGCTCTCGACATAGCCGGTAAAGGCATCCTCCGTGCGCACCTTGATCCAGTCGCCGAGCGATTCGTCGAGGATGATCACCCGGGTCCCCTCTTCGAGATCCTTTAAGATCTCCGACTTGATCCCGCCGCGCACACGCAGCGCTGTATCTTTGGTGATCAGCGCCGTTTCCTGCGTCACGAGTCCCGTATAGAGGTTGATATGGTTGGGTTCCGTATATACCTGACAGGTCACATTATAAAAGGAAGCCACGTAATCGACTGCAACATAGAGAGTGCCGTCCTCGATCCGGGAGATGACATAAGGAAACGTTCTCGTTTCACCGCCTGAGGATACCTGCGTATTGCTGCCGACGGTACTCGTGAGGATTTCCGTCGGTGTCGTAAAGACAAAGATCCCGTCCGCTTCACCGTAGTAGAAGCGGTTACTGACATACGCGTGCACGTCATCGATGGTCAGATACGCGACACCGTCAAAGCGTCTCGCCTCCGTTTCCGTAGGCTCTCCGCCGTAGAAGACCGGATATGCGTCCGGTGAAGATGCGGGAAAATACGCACCGAGGTCCGCCCGTTCCGTACCGTAGGAATACCGCTGATACAGAAAATAGCCTGCCAGGGCGACGCCGATCAACAAAATAAAGACGATCGTCAAAAGAACCGGTAGCAGGCGGCTTTTCTTTTTGCGACGTCTCCTCTTATTTCTCTGCCGAGTTGTATTTCTCTGTTGTGTGGCAGACACCCGTTTCCGTGGCCGGGTATCTTTTCGACGGATATCTTTCTGCATAGAAACAGTATACCATAAACCAGACAATTCCGCTGTCGTCCGGAGCTAAATCCCGGGCGGGAACCTTTTTCTTTTCCGTGATATTGATGTCCTGCCACGGACGACAGGCGGAAGGACGGACGGGCGGTCATCGCCGAAAGAATGCAAATCAACGGTTACAACGGGAAAATTGCAATCAGGCTTTTTACGTTACAATCAGGTGATCTGTGCGCGATTCCGCGCGGACGGGCTTGATCTGCCCTTCAGATGTGTCTTCCGGCGCCCTTTACCTCCTCCTTTCCTGACCTGCGCGACCGTTTTGTCTGTAAAATGAGTATACACCATCATTTATTATTTTGCAAGTATTTTTTTATAATTGTTTTATAGTTCATTTATGAACGGCTGACGGTATTGACATTATTCCTGTAATCATATAGAGTGAAACCATGAAGATTGAAAAGATCAATGATTACCAGATCCGTTGCACGCTGACAAGGGAAGATCTGATCCGCCGGGACATGAAGGTGTCCGAGCTCGCTTACGGCACCGACAAGGCCAGAGCCCTGTTTCAGGATATGATGGAGCAGGCATATGACAGCTTCGGCTTTGAGGCGGAGGATATGCCCCTGATGATCGAGGCGATCCCGTGGGCGTCGGATTGTCTGGTGCTCATTATTACCAAATGCGACGATCCGGAAGAGCTGGATACGCGCTTTGCCAACTTTGCCCCCAGTGTCTACATCGAAGACCCTGACACCTACGACGAGGAAGAGGATGATTTTTCGTCGCTGTTTTCGCGCATCCAGGAAGGCGGCATGTCCGGTCTCTTCCAGAACGAGCAGCCCGGTGCCAAAAAGGTCAAAAAAAAGGTCGGCGGCGGCAAGTCTCCCTCCTATTCGGACGATGCGGCCTACCGGATCTTTTCCTTTGACCTGCTGATGGACGTGATTGCCGTGGCTGCCCGCGTCGATTCTTCGTACGGCGGCAAAAACACGCTCTACCGCCATAAGGACACGGGACGTTACATGCTGGTGCTGCACCGGCAGAATCATAAAAAGGACAATATCTTTGCGCAGACCTGTCTCACGGTTTCCGAATACGGCACCGAGGAGCCTGCCAAAACGGCAAGCGAGCAGTATCTCGGCGAGCACGGAGAGATCGTGATCCGGGATCATGCGCTGCAGGTATTAAAACAGCACAGACAATGAACCGTAAAAAAATTCTTGCCGGGGTTGCGCTTTGCTCCTTTCTGGCCGTACTTGCGCTCGGCATTCTCGTATGGCACAACCGGCAGATGGATCTTGCTGTGAAGGAGATCTCCTTTGCCTTCTCGGACGGCCTTTTTGCAAAAGACGAGCTGCGCGCCAATACCTTGTGCGGGACGGGTGCTCTCCTTACGCGTGCAATACGTCCCGCGGACGATGCGGCGGCCGCCCTTTTGTATGATGCCTATTACGATACGCTCTCCATCCGGGCATCCTCTGCGGCAATCCGCCGCGGAAACGATGCCCTCCAGTCTTTTTCCTGCGCCTCCCCCTCCTTTGATGCACTGCTGCCCATGCTGAAAGAACGCATGCAGGAGATGCTTGCCGGACTCGTGGAATCGTCTTCGCGCTCGGATGAGATCTATGACGACACGCTTTCCTTTCGCAAAGAGATCGTGGAGGAAGTATTTCTTGCTTCTCTGAAGGAGGTACTCGGTCACGGCGTGACGGCGATTGAGACCACGGAGACTTCCGTGACCTATGCGCGCACGGCGGACGGATGGAAGGTTTCTTCCGCTCCGGGGATTGCGCTCGCTTTTGCGGGAGAGGATTTTTTGCTCGTTGCGGATACGCTCCTGGAGGAGGCCTCCGCTTCGCTCACCTATGTGCGTAAGCACTATTCGCTGCCACCCGATACGCATCTCGGACCCGCGCCCGACGAAAACGCCTATATGGAAACGGAGGACCCGAAAGAGATCACGCGGCTTCTTGCAACGCCGCTTGCCGTACAGCTCATCGACGGAAGGGATATGTATTACCGGGAGGACATCGATTTTATTCCGGGAGAACCGATCCGGGCCTATCTGGATGAAACGATCCTGGTGATTGTCTGGAAGGAGGCACGCTACGGATGTGCGGAGACGGTCTCCGAGATCTTTCTTTCGGATCCCTCGCAGCTGTGCCGCAAAATCGTGAATGACACCTATGACTGCAATCAGTATCTGTTCGCGACGCAGCTTGCGCGGGAAGCGCAGGCGGTGCTTGCGATCGGCGGAGACCTCTACGACCATCCCGGCCGCAATAACGGCATCCATGTCTATGACGGAGAGGTGCGTCATTTTGAACCCTATACCACCGACAGCTGCTTTTTTACCGCGGACGGCGAGATGCTCTTTGCCTACCGGGGACAGTTTGCGACGCAGGAGGAAGCACAGGCCTACGTGGATGCACACAATGTGCGCTTCTCTGTCTGCTTCGGACCCGCGCTCATCGAAAACGGTGTTGACGTGTCTCCCGAAAACTATATCTTTGGCGAAATCCACGAACGCTACGCACGGGGTGCCATCGGCAAAAAGGACGACGGCGCACATTATCTCACGCTCAATATGAACCAGCAGGGACCGTCCTACTGGGCACTTTCCCTGCTGTCGGAACAGACGGAGACGATGCTCTCCTACGGCTGCACCACGGCCTATGCCCTCGACGGCGGACAGACCTGCTGCACGATCCTCGGCGGAGAACTCATCAACCGCGTCCAGCACGGTGAGGAGCGGGAGGTCTCCGATATCATTTTCTTTGCCACGGCCCTTCCCCCCGAAAAATAAATAAAACGACAGACGGACGGCTTGCGCCGCCCGCCTGTACCAAGGAGGGACTTTCTATGCGTGGTCTGCCGGTTAATCTTATAACCAGCTTACTTCGCCCGTGCCGATATCGTAAATCGCCGCCATTACCTTCGTGCCGAGATGCTTGATGATCTCGTCCGCGCTGATCTGGGCCGCCATCGCCCTGGCATTCTTTTTGGCCACTTCGTTGACGGCTTCGCCGCCGACAGACGGTTTGATCTTGGCGGCAATGGCTTCGATGTTAGGAGGCAGCTCCCCGCCCTCGCATGCAGCCGTAACGGCGCCGCAGCTGGTGTGTCCGACAACGACGACCAGCGGACTTCCGAGGTGTTCCGCACCGTATTCGATCGAGCCGAGCACCACTTCGTCCACGACGTTGCCGGCATTACGGATGACAAAGATATCGCCGAGTTTCTGATCAAAATAGATCTCGGGTGCCACACGGGAATCCGCGCAGCACAGGATGATCGCAAACGGTTTCTGGCCGCCTGTCAGCGCGCCGCGGATCTCCTCATAGTTGTCCTTTGCGGACAGTTCGCCCTTCATAAAACGGGCATTGCCCTCTTTCAGAAACTGGAGCGCCTGCTCCGCATCCGTAATTTTTACACTGGGATCATGTAAATTCATAGCCTTCTCCTTTTCTCTTCTTGTTTTGAAAAACCTCCGGTTACATTGACGGTTCCGACAATACTCTCTTCTTCTTTTTTCCGGTTTACCCCCTTTCTTTCTCTATTGTTTCTCCTGATTGTTCCGTCGCAGCAAGGCCACTACCATCGGAACGAAGAATGTCACTACGAGGCCGAGACAGAATCCGTTGTTATACAGATTCATCCAGCCGTGCAGCCCGCCGGTATTGGGTACCAGCACGCTGTGTATCATGCCCGCAAAGAATCCGATCAGCGCCCCGTGCCGGTAAACGACGGGCGCCATGCCGCAACCGAAGATCGCGGCGATCAGCATGTTCTTGGAGCCGACATAGGCAAAAGCGGTCTCGAGCACCGGCACGCCGGTCAGAAGCGCCTTAATGGCGGTCAGTCCAAAGCTCATCGCATAGACGCCGGCAAAGATCGGTGCCATTGTGCGGACAGAAATGCCGTTTGCGGCAAAGCCCGTCACCGTAAACAGGCAGGCAAAGAGCGGGCCGTGTGCGTTGGCGGTGATCGTCAGTGCCCAGTACAGCAGGCAGAAGAAGCCGCAGACGGACATATTGACGAGCGTTGCGCCAAAGCCAAACTGCTCGACCGCTGAGCCGGCGTACTTGTGCGCGACGATCGTATCGATTTTGCCGCGTTCCTTGACCGCGATCAGCAGACCGCAGAGCATCAGATAGATCAGAAGCACCGCGATACCGATGGCGAGCGCTTTGTTGTTGATGTTCGGGAAATCATGATAGGGGCCGGGGCCGGTATGTCCGAGGCCGATCACCTTCATGATCGAAAAGATGAGGAAGCCGGCAAGGCCTGCGGCAAAGCCCGCATTGTACAAGGTCAGTCCCGTGTGCTTGTCGGGAAGGAAGCCCGCAAATACCGCCACCAGATAGCCCGCAATCAGACCGATCACGATGGCGAGGACAAATCCGAGCCCCGAGAAGCGCGCCGTCTCTCCGATTGTCTCGTTAGACGAGCCGTTATGCACGATATAGAAGGTCATGATGCTGACCATCGGGGAGAGTGCCGCCGAAAACCAGCCGAGTCCCGTAACGGTATTGATCGCCTTCTTGTTGAGCTTGGCGTGCAGCAGCACGCCGAAGAACAGCGGCCATACATTCCATAAGGTCTTGCCGCAGAAACCAAAGCCGAAGACCATGAACGCCGCGGCGATCGAGCCGCCGTTGACCGTCGTTTTGGTGATCAGGTAGCTCAGCATGACGACGATGACGAGGATGCCGGCATTGATAAACGGTACCCCCAGACGTCCGTCACCGACGACCAGAAACGTGTTCAGGTCGAGCAGTCCGGATGCCGTCTGCTGCAGTCTGAAGCCTTCCGCGATCTGTGCCATGGACGGCGTCAGAATCAGACCGATGATGATGGATACCAGTCCCAGTCCCATAAATACAATCGCACGCAGCGTATTGCCGACCGGCATAACCTCCACCTTGTTTTCGTTATTACTCATTTCAATTTCCTCCGTTTCTTAAGACCCTACAGCGTCACAATCATCACGTAAGCCGCCACCGCAAGCAGACCGAGCGCAAAGATGATCAGACCGTAGGCCAACGTCTGACGGACCAGCGTTGCCGCACCGGTATGCTCCGGACCGTCGCCGAAATCTCCGACGCTGCGGTCGAACAGCCTGTGGAAGAACGGAATGTGATATCCGGTATCTCTCATCTTCCTGACCCATGCGATGAGACGCTCGACCATGGAAGGCTGATCCGCGCGTGCCTTTAACGCGTCCTCGATATCATCGAGTACCGGAATCCGCTCAAGCGGCGTGACGGTGCGGTTATCCTCTTCCTTGTCCCAGGTGTCGAGACCGCTGGCATCGTATTCCGCCTGGATCTTTGCCATGTTCTTTCGGCCGTCCACCTTATGCAGGGGATACCACTCTTTGGACTTCGCGATAAATTCATGCGCATTGGGCTTGCGCGGCATGTAAAAGTCTCTGACCTTCCAGAACACGTTGTAACCGATCCGGCCGATCACTTCGACCACGGAGCCGATCGTACGTGTCACAAACGCGCCGATGAACGGAAGGATCCCGATCATGACAGGACGGTAGATTTTGTCTTCCAGATCCAGCCACTTCGGCCACGCATTGATGTAGACCTTCTTGCCGTTTTCGTCTCTTCCCATCAGGCATACGCGCACGACAAAGATGTAGATGATCGCGCCGATGGCAAGGGATGCGACCGCGCCGCGGACATTCTGCCAGACAAAGAAATCCACGCCGTGATCCGGCTCATGCCCGTAGAAGAAGCCTCTGGCATAATCGGCAAGCGGGATCATGGTCTTATAGACCGTCATCCCCAGGAAGGGCAGGATCAGCGAGCAGAGCGTCAGCGTGATCGCACTGGCCTTGTTCATGTACTTTTTGTTGAGGCTGTCCATGTATTCCTGGTCGTAAGGATTCTTTTCCCAGAAGACCGCGATATAGATCTTGGTCATGTAGGCCGTCGTCAGACCGCCGGTCAGGGTAAAGATCGATTCCACAATCCGGAATACATGAGCCGCAAACTCAAAGTCGTGATACGTCCAGATACGCTCCACGATCGACTCATGGATGAGGGTCTTGCTGATATAACCGCTCCAGAACGGCATACCGATGATGGCCAGCACGCCCATGCCGAAGATAAATTTGAGCAGCGGCTTGCGATAGCCGAATCCGCGCACCTCGTTGAGATTGAGCTTGTGCAGGTTCATGTAGACGACACCCGCCGACATGAAGAGCACCAGCTTGATCAGCGAGTGGTTCATCATGTGGAGGATGGCACCCTGCTGTGCCATAAAGTGATAATGCTCCGTCGCCTCCTGGCTCATCAGGATACACTGCATCGATACAGCCGTCAGGATGAAGCCGATCTGTGACATCGATGAGCAGGCCAGCGTGCGTTTGAGGTCGACCGAAAACAGTGCGAGGAACGCGCCGCCGAACATCGTAATCACCGCGATGCCCAACAGAATGCATCCCCATACCCAGTCACCAAACAGCATATGCGCCGAGATGATGATGATACCGTAGACACCGGTCTTGGTCAGAACGCCCGACAACAGGGCCGATGCGGGCGCCGGCGCCACGGGGTGTGCCTTGGGCAGCCATACGTGCAACGGGAACATGCCGCTCTTTCCGCCAAAGCCCACGATCATGAGGCCTGCCGCCCAGTAGAGCGGTGCCTTGCTCGGCAGTGCCGCGCAGGCGTCCTTGATCTCGTCGATGCGCAGCGTTCCGATCGTGTTGTACAACAGGAAGATTCCCATCAGGGTCACGAGACCGCCGAACACATTGAGGTAGGTATAGGTCTCGGACGCTCTCTGGGCGCCGGGCTTTTCGTCATGGATGACCATGACATAGGACGTGAATGCCATCACCTCAAAGAAGGTAAACAGCGTCAGCACGTCGCCCGAGATGAACACGGCGACCGTCGCGCCTTCCGTCAACAGCATAAAGAAGTAATAACGGTTGCGGTTGCGGTAGTGCGCAAAGTATTCCTTGGAAAAGATCGTCGTGCACATCCACATCAGTGTGGTGATCACCGCGTAGATACTGCGGAAGCCGTCCATCTCAAAGAGAAGACCCTCTCCGTGTCCCCACCAGTAGATCGGGAAATACTGCGTTCCCTGACCCATGACAACGGTGACCATATAGATCGCCACAAGAAATTCCACCGCGGTAATCGCATCCGCGAAGTAATCCCTCATGTCCTTGTTTCTTCTGCCGATCAGGTAACTGCACAGCGCTCCGATCATCGGCCAGAAGACCAAAAAAGGTAGTAATACATGCGTGTTCA
This sequence comes from Lachnospiraceae bacterium, assembly GCA_017448245.1. Classification (GTDB taxonomy): domain Bacteria; phylum Bacillota; class Clostridia; order Lachnospirales; family Lachnospiraceae; genus Butyrivibrio. Next base: position 39,088 of record JAFSLV010000047.1, read on the forward strand.
AGGATCATTCCCCCTTTCTGTCACTCGCTATGATTACAGCGCCATCAGTTGCGTGATCGGTTCCACCAGAACGCCGAATACGACGATTGCGACCGCGAGAATCGTGAGCGGCACCGTCATATAGCGGTTGGGATCTTTGACGTCCTTGTTGACGGAAGCATCAAATCCCTGTCCCGGAATGAACGCATTGACACAGATACTAAACAGGTAAATGGCCGTCAGCAGCGCGGAGATGGCAAGGACCACCGTGCCGGCAAAGCCGAGCGCGGAAGACCCCGAGCCGAAGGCTGCCACCGTCAAAAACCACTTGCTGAAAAATCCCGGCAGCGGCGGAATCCCGACCAGCGCCAGCGAAGCGATGGTAAAGACCACCATCGTCACGGGCATCTTTTTGCCGATCCCTCTCAGCTCCCACACATATTCCCTGTGGGTCTTGTAGATAATGGCACCCGCGCACAAAAACAGCGTGATCTTGACGATCGCGTGTCCGACCAGATGCATCATGCCTCCCAGATATCCTTCCGGACTCATCAGCGCCAGACCGAAGAGGATATAGGACAGCTGCGATACGGTCGAGTACGCAAGCCTTCTCTTTAAGTGCTTTTGCATCAGCGCCATGGCGGAGCCGTACAGGATCGTGATCAGGCTCGCCGCAAGAACAATCCCCTGTGCGGTGGTACCGCGCAATGTATCCGCGCCGATCGAGAAGTAGGTAACTCTCGCCACCGCAAAGACGCCCGCCTTGACGACCGCGACCGCGTGCAGCAATGCACTCACCGGCGTCGGTGCAACGGACGCCTGCGGCAGCCATGCGTGGAACGGCATGATCGCGCTCTTTACGCCAAATCCGAAGAAGCAGCAGACATAGGCGATCTGCAGTGCGCTCGCGCCGGCCGTGACCGAAGCCATCACGCCGCCCGGCACGAAAGCGGTGCTTCCTCCGGTGAAGGCGATGATCGCAATACCCATCATGGCTACCGTCGCACCCGAGATCGAGAAGATCAGATAGATGCGCGCGGCGGTTGTCGAGGCCTTGCTCTCATTGTGAATCACGAGTGGAACCGTGATCAGTGTCAGAAACTCGTAAAACAGATACAGTGTGATCAGATTACCGGCAAAGCTGATTCCCATCATTATGCCGAACGCCATCGTATAGAAGGCAAAGAAACGGTTTTCTCCCCCCTCATGGGTCATGTACTCAAAGGCATAGAAGATGCAAAGGATCCACAGCACCGCGACGAGCGAGGCAAACATCCCGCCCATGCCGTCGACCGCAAACATCACCGCGTGCCCCTCCACGAGCGGTGCCAGCACGAGCTGCGCACCCTGCAGCGTAAAGGAAATCATCAGCACAAAGACCGCATTGACGATGACCGTGGCTGCAACGTACCGCTCTCTTGCGCCGCGCTCTTTAAAATCGCGCTTCAGCATATAGAGACCTGCAATGATGGGAAGTACGATCGGTATTAATATTAAAACACTCATATGCTCTCCCCTCTCATCCTAAAAGATCGTTGCAGCTATCGTACTGAAAAAGTTACCCAGCGGATTGGTGAAAATACCGGAGCACACGGCAATAACCGTCAAAATGATGAGCGGTACCGTCATGTACATGTTGACCTCGGTCTTCTGGAACTTGTCATACGGATAATCCTCTCCCGGGAAGAAGCCCTTGGCCATAATCGGAAGCAGGTATCCGGCGGTCAGAAACGCCGATGTCAGCAGCACGGCAGGTCCTAAGTACGAGAAGAACCCGATATTGGCCTGCAGCGCGCCCGTCGCCAAAAACCACTTGCTTTCAAATCCGCCCGTCGGCGGGATACCGATCAGGGCGATCGATGCCAGCGAGTAGCACCACAGCGTGATCGGCATTTCCTTCCCGATGCCCTTTAACTCCGTCACATAGGTCTTATGTCTGCGGTAGATGATCGCACCGGCGCTCAAAAACAGGATGTTCTTGACCGTCGCGTGCGCCACGATGTGCAGGCACGCACCGACAAATCCGACCGGATGCATCGTCATCACACCGAACAGAACGTAGGACACCTGCGACACGGAGGAGTACGCGAGGCGCTTCTTAAAGAGCTTTTCCTTGAACGCCAGCATCGAACCCATGAACACCGTATACAGGGTCAGGCTCAGGAGCACGTACTGTACCCATGTGCCTCTTAAGAATTCCACGCCTACCATATAGTAGATCACGCGGATGATCGCCAGCACGCCCATCTTGGTGATGACACCGGACAGCACCGCCGAAGCGGGCGCGGGCGCCACCGGGTGCGCATTGGGAAGCCACGCGTGTAAGGGGAACATGCCGCCCTTACAACCGAAGCCGATAATTGTGAGCAAAACCATCACCTGGAACAGGAGCAGATGCCCCGAACCCGTGACCTTATCCAGCATCAGCGTTCCGCCCGCGACAAAATTGGTCGTCTCGCAAAACTCCGCAAGGAAGAAGAATCCCGCGAGCGCAATGGTCGCGCCGACGAAGGAATAGATCAGATATTTTTTTCCGGCCTTGACCGACTGTTCCGTCATGGAGTGCATGACCAGCGGGAACGTGATCAGTGTCATCATCTCATAAAAGAGATAGAGTGTCTGCAGGTTGGCCGAGTAGCTGATACCGATCAGCACGCCCACCGTCGCCGTGAAAAAGGTGAAGTAACGCTCGTCCCTGCCCTCGTGCTTGATATACTCGAAGGAGTAGAACGCTGCCGTGCACCATAAAAAACCGGCGATGATCGAGATCAGGCGGCTCATGCCGTCGATCTGGAGCGATATGTCCACGACGCGGTTTAAGTGCAGCAGGGTCATCGATGCCCCGTCCGGCTGTGTGATCGCATTGGCGAGCACCACCAGGAAGTTGATGATGACCGTCGTCGCCACATAGATCTGCCGCGTCTTCCTGTCATGCAGCCTCAATGGCTGCACCAGCACACCCATGATAATCGGGAATACGACCGGAAAGAGTAAAGCGATATTCATAATATCCTCTCCTTTGTCCGTGAAAACACCTCGTATTACAGCCCGATGTTCGACAACACTTCAATACCGCTGTGCAGGAAATCGGAAACCGGTCCCGCAGCCACACCAAAGATCACAACGCCTACCGCCAGCAGGATCAGCGGGAGCAGATCCTTGACCGGGCGCTCCTTCGAAGCGAAGGGCTCGGTGATTTCCTGGGCTTCCTTGCCGAAGAACGCACGGATGACCACCGGCAGATAGTACAGCGCGTTCAGCAGAGCAGAGATCGAAAGCGGGATCAGCAGCCAGTAGTTGGAGCTTCCCACGATACCCGTCGCAAAGTTCCATTTGCTGTTAAAGCCTACAAAGAGCGGGATACCGATCATGGAGAGGCCGCCGATCGTGAAGAGCGCCATCGTGATCGGCATGAGCTTGCCTAAGCCTCCCATCTTGTTGAGGTCGCGGTTGTGCGTCTGCTCGATGATGGAACCCGCTACCAGGAAGAGACCGGACTTGGTGACCGCGTGTGCCAGGATGTGGAACAGTGCCGCAAAGAGACCAAACTCGGTGCCGAGACCGATGCCCATGAAGATGTAGCCCATCTGTGCGACAGAGGAATAAGCGATCATGCGCTTGATATCCGTCTGCATAATGGCGAGAACCGAGCCGCAGATCATGGCGACGACACCGACCACCATCACGACATTGAGCAGGATCCGCATGCCGGAGCCGGCGATGATGTCAAAGCCGACCGCACCGAATACCATCTTCATATAGAATACGATATACGCCTTCAGAACGAGCGAGGACAGGATGGCGGACGAAGGGGACGGCGCCGTGCCGTGTGCGTCCGGCAGCCAGATGTGGCAGGGGAACAGGGCAGCCTTGAACGCCACACCGGAGGTGATCAGCGCAAATGCCCAGATCACGTAAGCGGATTTTTCTCCCATAAAGCCCGCGGCCTTGATGGCGGTGCCGATCGTCGTGATGTCCAGACCCTTGGTCGCCACATAGAGGATGACCACGCCCATCAGCACGAGCGAGGAACCGAGGATCGAAAGCGACAGGTATTTCAGACCGGCATGTACGTTTTCCGTCTGGTTCTTGACAATAACAATACCCGCGGCGGCAAAGCTGGAGAGTTCGATCGATACAAAGACGCCGATCAGACTTTCAAAGAAGACCACCGCATTGAGCGTGCCGAGCAGTGCCAGGACCAGGAAATAATAGAACGGGATCAGATCCTTTTCCACGTCGTGCGAGATCATGCTCATGGATGCCCACACGATCAGGAAGCCGATGATACCGAAGATGCAGGCCATGAAGCACTCGATTTTGCCGATGCGGATGGACTGTGCGATAAAGCCCGATCCGAAACGGATCACCTGCTCTCCGCCGGACGATACATTCATCGTCATGACCACGGCGATCACGGCGTCAATGGCCGTCACCACCAGAGCGATCATTCTTGCCGTCTTGTCGTTTTTGCAGACCCAGGCGGCGACTGCACCGACCAGAAGTAACACAATAATCGCGATTCCCATAACTAACTCCTCTCTTTTTCTTTTTTTACTACTACAGTTACAGTCGTCTATTACAGTATCTGAACGCCCTGTGTCAGCATGTATACCAGCAGAAATCCGCCGACACCGAGCGCGATGTTGATTGCGGAGAAGCAACCGATGGAGACCGCATAATCCGCGGGCGCCACATCGCCTTCCGCCGCTGCAGTGCTTTCCTCCGTGCGCTTCGTCCAGATCTTGAGCGCCACGGGGAGATAATATATCGCGTTCAGGCAGGAGCTCAGGGCCAGTGCCAGAATAAAGATGATACTCTTGTCCTGTCCGGACATTGCAAGATACACCTTGGAGGTGAATCCGCCGAAAAGCGGCACGCCGACCATGGAACAGGCGCCGATCACAAATCCGATTCCCGCCCATCTGTTGCGGCGGGCAGCGCCCTGCATATCCTCGATCATCTTACTGTGTCCGGATACCTCGATCAGTCCGCCCGCCGAGCTGAACAGCAACGGCTTGGTAAAGGCATGGATGATCATATGGAAGAGCGCTGCGGACAGCCCCGCCCAGGTGCCCACGCCGATACCGGCGTAGATGTATCCGATCTGTGCGACCGACGAATAAGCGATCATGCGCTTGAGGTTCTTTTCGCGGATGGCGAAGATACTGCCCATGATCATGCCGATGATGCCGAGTGCGAAGACCACATGCAAAAGGCCCATGCCGCGGATTGTCTCGATGCCGAAGACCCTGTAGTAGATCTTGATCAGCAGGATGATGTAACCCTTCACGACCACGCCCGAAAGGATCGAGGAAGACGTCGTCGTCGCCGTCGAGTGCGCGTCGGGCAGCCAGGTGTGGAAGGGGAACATCGCGCTCTTGACTCCGAGCGATACGGTGATCATGATCGCCGCCGCCATCAGCGGCCAGATATATGTGCCGCTCGCGGTCAGATGCGCAATCGCCTCCGACATCTGCGGAATCAGCAGATGTCCGGTGACCGAGTACAGCAGCGCGATGGAGATCAGGAACAGTCCCGATGCCATCAGGCTCATGAACAGATACTTGATCGTCGCTTTTAAGGTCTCTCCGCTCTCCTTGACCATGACGATACCGCAGGACGCGATCGTATTGATTTCGATAAAGACGTAGGCGGTAAAGATGTCATTGGTATAGATGAGCGCCAGAAGCGACAGCATCAGTAACAACAGTAACGAGCAGTAGCAGTTTTGCTTCGCGCTCTGGATATCCTCTTTGATCCCGTTCTTTCCTCCGATGATGGCAAGGAATACAACCGCCGCAAAGACACAGGCGAGGATCGCCTCCAGAAGACCGAATCTCAGCTCGTTGCCCCAGGGGGCCGGGAAGTGACCTAACGTGTAGGTAATGGTCCCGCCGTTCTGCAGAAAATACGGAATCATCATGCCGGACATCGCGGCGATCGCAACGAGGATGATCTGCGTCATCGCCAGCGCTGTCTTTGGCTTCTTCCCGAGGAGCAGAGCGACAATCGAACCGATCATCGCCAATATAATTGAGATGAATGGTATATTGTTCATTTCTCTCCTTTCAGGACGTTTTTCAGGACGACTCCGTCAATGTCCAGTGTGTGATACTGCTGATACCACCGAAGCGCAAGCGCCAGGGCAAAGGCCGTTGTGGATACCGCGACGACGATGCCCGTCAGCACCAGGCCGCTCGGCAGCGGGTTGATGTACAGTGAGGCGTCCGTCTGACCGTCGCGGATGATCGGTGACATGGCTCCCGCGATATAGCCCTTTGCCGCGAGGAACAAAAACACCGAGGTATCCATGATGTTCAGACCGATGATCTTCTTGATCAGATTGCGCTGCAGAAGAAGCAGCAACAGACCGATCGCAAACAGGATCACCGCAGCCAGTTCGTAGTAATTGTTAAACAGATTCATAGCCGCCCGTACCTCCCCTCTAAGACCGCCAGCTGGTGAACAGGTTATACAGTGCGTACATCGTGCATGCGACCACGAGGCCGACACAGATATTGAGCGGCAGAATCAGTCCGGCCGAAAAGATCGAGCCGGGCGTTCCCAGAGGAATCGCGGATGCCGCACCGTTGGCGCCGGTGAGAATCGAGTAGGTCTTTAAGCCGATGTAGACGAAGAGCCCGGCCGCCATGATCTGCGTGCAGCGTTTGACGGTGATAAAACGCTCCGTGAAACGCTCGCCGTTGACCATATGGCACAGGATCAGGCCGCCGCCTAAGATCGTGCCGCCGGAGAATCCGCCGCCGGGCGACAGATGACCGTTCAGAACCACGTAGATCCCGTACAGAAGAATAAAGGGAAACGTGATGCCGATGATGACCTTGGCGGGAAGAGAGCGTACGCCCGTATTGACGTCGACCTCGTCCTCCGTCTTTTCCTCCCCGTTTTTGCGCTTGGACTGCTGTAACAAAAAGATCACGGTAACGGTCGCCGTAAAGAGCACAACCGACTCACCGAGTGTGTCAAAGGCGCGGTAGTCCAGGATGATGCCTGCCACCGCATTGACCGCTCCCGTGTCCGTCAGTCCCTGTTCCAGATAACGTCTGCTGACTTCATTGACGGCCGGCGCATCCGCCGAACCGAACCGGGGCAGTGTCGCAACCGTCACCAGCAGAACCAGCGCCAGCAGGATGCCGCTGATCACGGCGAATACGCGGTAGGAATGCTCCACGCCCGTAAGTTGTACTTTTTCGCGTTTGACCTTCGGTTTCTTTTCGCGTTTGGGCATCACGATCTCGTGCGGCTCAAAATGTGCGTGCTCGTGACCGTGTTCTCCGTGCGCGTCGTGACCGTGTGCATCGTCGTGGCCGTGCCCGTCATGGCCGTGCGCCTCTTCGTGCCCGTGGTCGTCATGACCGTGATCCTCATGACCGTGATCCTCATGACCGTGGTCATCGTGGCCGTGTGCGCCTGGCCCTTTGGGATCGCCGCCTTTGGCGTAATCGATCTCCGGCGGAATCTCCGGCGAATTGGCGTTGACCCAGTCACCGAAGGACAGTACGGTTTTCTTTCCGTCTTCAGATAGTAGACTCATCCTGATCCGTACCCTCCTCTCTTAAAGCATTGATCTTCTTCAGTGTCAGAATAAACAGCATCGTGGTGACACCGCATCCGACCGCGGCTTCCGTGATCGCAAGATCCGGAGACTCGAGCGAAATCCACAGCACCGCCATGATCGAGCTGTAGGACATAAACACGATCACCGCGTTGAGCAGCCGCTTGATGAAGAAGACGCTGACCGCACATGCGACCAGAAATACCAACAGCAATACTTCGATTAGCGTCATGGCAATTCCTCCACCTCGCACTCGTCTTCTAAATGATCGTTGGTTTCCACTTCAATCTTGCAGATCAGGTGGCTGGCCACCGGATTGGCGAGCCACACAAAGGCGGTGATCAGCAAAAGCTTCAGGATGCTTCCGGGATCTCCCGCGTAAAACATCAGGCCGATGCAGACGAGCATGATCGCGAGCGAATCGCACTTTGCCGCGACGTGCACGCGGTTCAACACATATCTCAGTCTGAACAGCCCCATGACGGCAACGCCGAAAATGAACAGTCCCGCCACGATAAACACCGTTCCGGCGATCAGTCTAAACTGTCCCATGCGTTCCCTCCTTTTCTTTCTTTGCCGCACGCGCAAGCATGTTTCTCGCAAGACATACGACGGCAAGGAAGCTCAGGAGCGTATATACCAGCGCAATATCCATGAACTGGTTGTCGTGAAGATACGCCCCGAAAAGCAGAATCAGTACCACGCCCTCGATGCTGATGATGTTGACGGCCACGAGCCGGTCCGTCATTCTCGGACCTAAGATCGCCCTGACCAGACAGAAAAAGATCGTGACGGATAAAAAGCCCATGGCGACCAGTAAAATCGTATTTTCCATGCTCACAGACCCCTTTCCATGTTTTCCAGCTGCTTCTCCAGCGGATTGTTGTCCAGCCCCTCGCATGAGCGCACGTCCAGCGCGTGCACATACACGCAGTCATCCCCCACGTCGACCGTGACCGTGCCGGGGGTCAGGGTGATGGAATTGGCCAGCGCCACGCGTCCGATGGATGTGCGCAGCCCCGTCTTGTGTCTGACGATCACGGGATTGATCTTCCTTTCCGGTTCGTCCGAAAGCACGATACCGATCACGTTGATATTGGCTTTCAGCACCTCCCAGATCAGCCGGATCACAAACAAAAGAAACGCGAGCGCGCGTGAAGCGAACTGCATGTCTCTTTGCACGCTCCATCCCGCAAAGGCGCGCAGAAACAATGTGACCAGCGCGACCGCAATCACGCCGGTGATGATCACATCGATCGTCAGGCGTTCGTGAAACAGCAGCCATAGCGCAAACAGCAGTATCGGCATTCCTTCAACCTCCTTTCCGGTTAATGATGTTCCTCTTCCTCGTGTTCCTCTTCTCCATGGCCTTCTTCTTCATGACCTTCTTCTCCATGGCTCTCGCCGTGCTCGTCGCCATGCTCTTCACCGTGTTCGTCCCCGTGGCCTTCTTCACCGTGTTCGTCGCCGTGACCTTCACCGTGCTCCTCACCGTGCTCGTCACCGTGATGACCCGGTCCGTGTCCGTGGTTGACGTTGGCGACGACCGCCACAAGGATCGATAAAACCATGCACATTGCCAACACAAAACTCGCAAATCGTTTCATCTCATTCCTCCTCGTCGAACTTTGACTCCGTGTTCGCATATGCCTGCAATGCGTCAGGATCGATGATTCTGATCTTGCCCCGCCCGGTCTGGACGAGTCCCGCATCTTTCAGGATGTTTACGTTGCGCGTCACCGCTTCGCGCGTGGTGCCGACCTGCTCCGCCAGCTCCTCATGACTGATATGCAGTGTATCGCCGTTGTGTGCCCTGCTTCTTTCATAGAACCGGTGCAGGAACAGCGCAAGGCGTTTGCTGATATTTTTCTCCATCCGCGCCGATACCCCGAAGATCAGGGAACTCATCTGTGAGGACATCAGCTCCACGGTATAATCGCGGATCTCGGGAAGCCACTCTTCGGCCTCCTGCCACTCTTCATACGGAATAAACCATATTTCACTTACTTCTCTTGCGAATAATTCCAGTGATAACGTACTGCTGTCAGCCAGAAATGCCGGTGTCAGCAACAGGCATTCCATCCAGTGTGCGGAAAACACCACACGGCGCCGTCCGCTTTCATGACTGCTGTATAACGCAATGCTGCCGTCCCCGACGATGTAGAGTCCGGCACGTTTTTTCAGAGATTCCCCGGGCGCGCAATGCCTGATAATGGTATAGTCGAGCATCGCGGCCTGCTGCAGTTCGGTAAGAGCGTTCCAAAAAGGAAAAGCCTGGTGGATTGCGGCCATGGAAACGAGCACCCCCTCCCCATAAACATACTTTACAGTTCCATAATAAACTGTTCAGTAATTTAGGTCACACAACACATTTTTTTCACATAAGAATTACTTTTTACATAATAAGTCAATTTTTTTCTTCTGTCGATTTATTTTTTCTACAATATTCTAAAGGAAAAGGCTCCGGCCGAAGCCGGAGCCTTTGTGCATTCCCGTGCGGCGCGGGATGTGCGCATCCCGCGCAATGTGCTTTACTGTGCTTAATCGCCGTAGAGCGTTTCGAGTTTCTTCAGGTAGGCATAGCGCTCCTTCGCGTTTTGCTCGGACTGTGCAAAGAGTTTTTCCGCACGCTCCCTGTTCTTGAGCTTGAGCGACTGGTAGCGGACCTCGCCGTCGAGGAAGGCCTGGTAGTCACCGGTCGGTTCTTTCGAATCGAGCGTGAACTTCTTGCCCTCCGCCTGCGGATTGAACCGGAACAGATGCCAGTAGCCCGCTTCGACCGCACGCTTTTCTTCCTGCTGCACGGCGCCCATGCCGGCCTTGAGTCCCTGGTTGATGCACGGCGCGTAGGCGATGATGATGGAAGGACCCGGATACGCTTCCGCCTCCGCAATCGCCTTCATCGTCTGCATCATGTTGGCGCCCATTGCGATCTGCGCGACATAGACATAGCCGTAGCTCATCGCGATCGAGGCAAGGTCTTTCTGCTTGATGTCCTTGCCGCCCGCGGCAAACTGCGCGACCGCGCCCAGGGGCGTCGCCTTCGAGGACTGTCCGCCCGTATTGGAATACACCTCGGTGTTTACGACCAGAACGTTGATGTCCTTGCCGCTTGCCAGCGCGTGGTCGAGTCCGCCAAAGCCGATATCATAGGCCCAGCCGTCACCGCCGATGATCCATTGCGACTTCTTTGCGAGGAAGTCTTTGTTGTCTTTGATGTATTTTGCTTCCGCGGACGAATCACCTTCGATCGACGCCAGCAGCGCTTCCGATGCCGCCTTGTTTTTGCTGCCGTCCCTGAAGGTATCGATCCATTCCTTTGCCTGCGCATTGCCTTTGTCGGCGAGGATCTCCGCCTTTTCCTTTAACGCGTCGCGCAGTGCGTTTTGCGCAAGCACCATGCCCAGACCAAACTCCGCGTTGTCCTCGAAGAGGGAATTGTCCCAGGCGGGGCCGTGTCCCTGCTTGTTGACCGTGTACGGTGTCGAGGGCGAGGAATTGCCCCAGATTGAGGTGCAGCCGGTGGCATTGGCGATATACATACGGTCACCGAAGAGCTGGGTGGCGAGCTTGATGTAGGGCGTCTCACCGCAGCCCGCGCAGGCACCCGAGAACTCGAGGAGCGGCTGCTTGAACTGGCTGCCCTTGATCGTGTTTTCACCAAACTTGGCGACGACGTCCGGCTTATCCGGCAGCGTCACCGCGTAGTCAAAGAACTCCTGCTCGAAGGCGTTGTCGCCGATCGGTCCCATGGTCAGCGTGTCACCCTGCTTGTTGCCCGGGCACTCCGCGACGCAGCTGCCGCAGCCCGTGCAGTCGAGGGCGGAAATCACGATGCCGAACTGATAGCCGTCCATGCCCTTGAGCGGCACAAACTTCATGCCCTCCGGCACGTTCTTTGCTTCCTCCTCCGTCATCGCAACGGGGCGTACCGCCGCGTGAGGGCAGATGTAGGAGCAGATCGAGCACTGGATACATTTTTCCGGATTCCAGGTCGGGGTGTTGACCGCGATGCCGCGCTTTTCAAAGGCGGAGGAACCCGACGGCGTCGAGCCGTCCGTATACGGCATGACCTCGGACACCTTGAGCTTGTTGCCCTGCTGCGAATTGACCTTGGCCTGCACGACGTTGACAAAGTCGACGACGTCCTTGCGGTCTCCCTGTGCGGTCTTGAAATCGAGACCTTCGTCCGGCGCGGACCCCCAGCTGTCGGGCACCGTGACCTCAATCAGGTTCTTGGGGTCGGCACCGGCATCGATCGCCGCCCAGTTTCTCTTGACGATCTCTTCGCCCTTGTTGCCGTACGTCTTTTGTGCGGCGTCCTTCATAAACTGCATCGCGTCCTTTTCCGGAATGATCTTTGCGAGTTCAAAGAAGGCGGACTGCAGGATCGTATTGATCCTCGTCGGTCCCATGCCGACCTCGACACCGATCTTACTACCGTTCATGATGTAGAATTTGATCTTGTGATCGTGGATGTACTTTTTGACCTGTCCGGGAATTTCCTTTTCGAGATCCTCGACGGACCACGGGCAGTTGAGCAGGAACGTGCCGCCGTCGGCGATCTCCTGCACCATGTTAAACTTGCGGATGTAGGCCGGCGTATGGCAGGCGACAAAGTTGGCCTTGTGAATGAGATAGGTCGACTTGATCGGCTGCTTACCGAAGCGCAGGTGGCTCATCGTGACGCCGCCCGACTTTTTGGAATCGTAGTCGAAATACGCCTGCGCGTACATGTCGGTATTGTCGCCGATGATCTTGATGGAGTTTTTGTTGGCGCCGACCGTGCCGTCCGCACCAAGACCCCAGAACTTGCAGTTGATCGTACCCTCGGGCGTTGTGATGAGGTCCTCCCCGCGGTCGAGCGAGAGGTTGGTCACGTCGTCGTAAATCGAGAGCGTAAACTCTTTCTTGTCGGTATTGTGGAAGCAGGCAACGATGTCCGCGGGGATCGTGTCCTTGGAGCCCAGGCCGTATCTGCCGCAGAACACCTCCGCCTTTTCGAGATCCGTTCCCTTGAGAGCCGCGATCACGTCGAGCGCGAGCGGCTCGTGCAGCGATCCGGGCTCCTTGGTGCGGTCAAGCACCTGGATGCGTTTGACGCTCTTCGGAATCACGTCAATGAGTGCTTTGGCGGAGAACGGACGATAGAGACGTACCTTGACAAGGCCGACCTTTTCGCCCTGCTTCATCAGATGATCGATGGTCTCTTCGATCGTCTCGTTGACGGAACCCATCGCGATGATGATCACCTCCGCGTCGGGTGCGCCGTAGTAATTGAAGAGCTTGTAGTCCGAACCGATCTTTTTGTTGACCTTGTCCATGTATTTCTGGACGATCGCGGGCAACTCCGTATAGGCGGTGTTGCAGGTCTCTCTCGACTGGAAGAAGATGTCGGGGTTCTGCGCAGAGCCCATCTGTCGCGGATGATTGGGATTGAGGCAGTTGTCCTTGAATGCCCGGATCGCGTCGTGATTGACCATCTCGTTGAGGTCTTCATAGTCCCACGCCTCGATCTTCTGGATCTCGTGTGAGGTGCGGAAGCCGTCAAAGAAATTGATGAACGGAATCCGGCCCTCGATGGCGGACATATGCGAGACGGGTGTCAAATCCATGACTTCCTGCACGGAGGAGGCACACAAAAGCGCCGCACCGGTCTGACGGCATGCGTACACATCCGAATGGTCACCGAAAATATTGAGCGCATGGGTCGCCACGCATCTGGCGGAGACGTTAAAGACGCCCGGCAGACGTTCACCCGCGCACTTGTAGATGTCGGGGATCATGAGCAGCAGTCCCTGCGACGCCGTATAGGTAGCGGTCAAAGCACCTGCGACGAGCGAGCCGTGCACCGCACCCGCGGCACCCGCCTCCGACTGCATTTCCGTGATCTGCACCGTGCGGCCGAAGATATTTTTCTTGCCGGCGGTGGCCCATTCGTCGACATGCTCCGGCATGACGGACGAGGGCGTGATCGGGTACATGGCGGCGACTTCGGTAAACGCATACGACGCGTACGCGGCTGCCTCGTTGCCATCCATGGTTTTCATGATTCTGGCCATAAAATTCCCTCCTTCGTATCGTGAATCATTGGATATATAGAAGATACCTATTTTTATGCGCGTACAGAGCGTGCGCATTTTCATAGTAACAAAAGGAAAAAACGATGTCAATGTGTTAGAAGCCACTAACCACGCCTCTTTCAACCGTTTTCCGGACCATCGGGCAGCGGCGGTTCTCCCCGTCAAATTTTTCTTCGAAGCCATTAACTTCAGTTAGAACTATCAAACTTTTCTGACTTCAAAAAAAATTTTGTATGAAACTTGATTTTTTTGGAATTTTGTCCGATAATAGATATCGGAAGCAACGGACGTAGTGTCCGGCCACATATATGCTTCGTAAGAAAGGAGGAGCGACCATGACCTATGTAATCAGCGACGCTTGCATCAACTGCGGCACGTGCCTGCCGGCATGCCCGGTTTCCGCGATTTCCCAGGGAGACACGCAGCATGTGATCGACGAAAACGCCTGCATCGACTGCGGAACGTGCGCACAGGACTGCCCGGTTTCTGCGATTTCCCAGGCATAACACAAAGACAATGAAGAAGACGCGAAGGCTGTACGCCGTCGCGTCTTTTTTGATGTCCGCTTTTTTGTCATGCCCGGGATATTCGGCGCACGCTCAGTCCGTACCTTCCCTGAATTTGCGCTCGATATTGACGAAGCGCGCATTCTCCGGCAGAAACAAAAGCTCCTGCATGCCCAGAGGACCGTTACGCTGTTTGGCAAGCGTCACTTCCGTGATGCCGCGTTTTTCGGTGTCCTTATTATAATACTCGTCCCTGTACAAAAACATGACGACGTCCGCGTCCTGCTCGATGGCTCCGGACTCCCTTAAGTCCGACAGCATCGGCCGGTGATCGGTGCGTGATTCCACCGCACGCGACAGCTGCGACAGTGCAACGACAGGAATATTCAGCTCGCGCGCGAGTGCCTTGAGCGAGCGGGAGATCTCGGAGATCTCCTGCTGCCTCGACTCCGACGATCTGCCGCGGCCGGGACTCATCAGCTGCAGATAGTCGACAAACGCGATGTCCAGCCCGTGTTCCGCCTTGTATTTGCGGCACTTGGAACGCATCTCCGACACGCTCAGGCCCGGCGTATCATCGATGATCAGATGTGATGCGCCGATCGTATCCGCGCCGGCCACGAGCCTCTCCCACTCCGCATCGGACAGATTGCCCGTGCGCAGCTGCTGCATGCCCACGCGCGACTCCATGGAAAAGAGACGGTTGAGCAGCTGTTCCTTGGACATTTCGAGAGAAAAGATCGCGACGGAACGCTTGTCGTGAAACGCCATATAATCGGTGATGGAGAGCGCAAGCGCCGTCTTTCCCATTGAGGGACGTGCGGCGATCAGGATCAGATCGGAGGGCTGGAATCCGGCCGTTGCGTAATCCAGTTCCGAAAAGCCGGTGGCCAGTCCCGTGATGTTTCCCTTGATTTTGCCCGCTTCCGAAATGCGCTGCAGGCCTTCCATGACGATCCGGGAGATCGGCTTGTATTCACCGCGGTTGAACTGCTGCGTCACGTCAAAGATATTTTTCTCCGCCGTATCGAGCAGCACGTCGATTTCCTTGCCGCCCGCATAACAATCCGTCGCGAGTTCCTCCGCTACGCGGATGAGTCTGCGCCTGACGGCATTGTCCTGTACCGCCTGTGCATAGGAGCGGATATGCGCACTGGTCACGACATCCGTGACCAGATCCCTGATAAACTCCGCCCTCGTATACTCCGGCGGAAGGTTTTTCTCTTTCAGTTTTTCCTGCAGGGTAACAGGATCGGCCTCGCGTCCCGCACGGTGCAGCTCCGCAATGGCATCAAAATAAACGCCCAGCTGGCGGTTGTAAAAATCCTCTCCCGTGAGATATTCGCACGCTACCTCGATCGCTTCCCGGTCGATGAGCATCGCGCCGATACAGGATCGCTCTGCCTCCGGCGCATGCGGCGCGGTTCTTTTTACGATGGTTTCTTCCGCCATACCCTGCGCGCTTCCCCTTTTATTCCCCGATGACCTGCACCCTGACGGTCGCGGTGACCTCCGGATGCAGCTTGCATGACACCTCGTGGATACCGAACGATTTGATCGGTTCGCTTAAGGTAATTTTCTTTTTGTCCACCTCAAATCCGTGCTGGGAAAGAAGCGCCTGTGCGATTTCTTTGGAAGATACGCTTCCGAAGACCTTGCCGTTTTCTCCCGCCTTCATGGATACGTCCGTGGTGACCCGCTCGATTTTTTCTTTCAGGGCCTTTGCGGCATCGAGCCTCTCCGCCGCGTTTTCCGCTTCCTTCTTTTTTTCATGTGCGAGGTTTTTGAGATTGCCCTCCGAGGCAGGTACGCCTTTCTTTTTCTTGATCAGAAAATTATCGGCATATCCGTCGCTGACATCGACAATGTCGCCCTTTTTTCCGAGACTCTTTACGTCTTCAAGTAATATCACTTTCATAATACACTCTTTCTCACGGGCTCAACAGCAAGTGCTTCGCCCTGTTTACGGCCTTTATGACTGCTCTTTTTTGCTCCTTACGTCGCAACCCCGTAAACCTGAATCACTTACTCCAGTTCTCCCGCCTCGATCATGGCGTCCAGCGTGCGCTTGATCACCGCGATCGCTTCCTCGACGGAGGTCTCTTCCATCTGGCAGCCGGCGATATTCAGGTGACCGCCGCCGCCGAGACGTTCCATGATGATCTGCACGTTGACCTCATCGATGGAACGCGCGCTGACAAAGATCATGTTCTGATACTCCGTACAGATAAAGGAGGCCTTGACGCCCTTGATATTGAGCAGCTCGTTGGCGGCCTGTGCGCCGATGATCGTGGGTGAGGTGATCCCCTCTCCCTGACAGGTCGAGATTGCATAGGCGCCCTTATAGATCTCCGCCTGCGACACGGCATCGGCCTTGGCCTTGTACTCGTCGACATTTTCGCGGAAGAGCTTGCGCACGACCGTGACATCCGCACCGCTCCTGCGCAGATAGGCCGCCGCTTCAAATGTCCTGACGCCCGTCTTCTGCACAAAGTTATTGGTGTCGATCATGATGCCGGAGTAGAGGCAGTTGGCCTCGGAAGGCGTCACCCTGATATTGTCGCCGATATACTGCATGATCTCGGACACCATCTCGGAGGTGGAGGAGGCATAGGGTTCGACATACGACAGCGTCGCGTTTTCGATGACCTCGGTGCCCGCCCTGTGATGGTCAAACACAACGATTGTTTTGGACATGTGCAGCAGATCCGGACAGTCCGTGATCGACGGGCGGTTCACATCCACCACCACGACGGCCGTGGAATCTCCGACTTTCGTCAGCGCTTCCTGCGAGCCGATGATCATGTCGCTTTCATAATCCGGATTGTCCTTAAAGAGATCCACGAGCGGCTGTGTCGAGGTCGTCACGTCATTCAGCACAATATGGCATTTGCGTTCGAGTGCCTTTGCGATCCGGTAGATACCGACGCAGGCACCGAAGGAATCGACATCGCCGATCCGGTGTCCCATGACGATCACGGACTCCGCCGCGGTGATGATCTCGCGCAGCGCATGTGCCTTGACGCGCGCCTTGACGCGGGTATTCTTTTCCGCCTTCTGCGACTTGCCGCCGAAATAGGCAATATCCTGCGGGGTCTTCACGACCGCCTGGTCACCGCCGCGGCCGAGTGCGAGGTCGATCGCATTGCGGGCAAATTCGTAATTCTGCGCATAGGACAGACCGCCGTAACCGATGCCGATCGACAGCGTCATCGACATCTCGTTGCCGATCGAAACGGTCTTGACATCCTCGAGGATCTCAAAACGGCTCTCCATCAGTGCCTGGCAGGCCTTCTTGGTCATGACAACAAAATACTTGTCCTTTTCGATCTTGCGGCAGATCCCGTCTCCGGTCGCAACGTAGCGGTTGACCTTTCGGTCGATCAGCGCGGACAGAAGGGAACGGCGTACCTCCTCGACCGTTTCCATCGCCTCGTCGTAATTGTCCATGTAGATGAGACCGGCAACCAGAGACTGGTCGTCGACCTCCCGGATCGCCAGCTGCAGTGCCGTCTCGTCATAGAGATACATGGCAAACAGGGCACTGTCTTCCCTTGCGCCATCGAAGAGCTCGCTCGGTCCCGTCATGTGCTCCAGGGAGATTCTGCGCAGAAGGATCTTGTAATTCATCCCGTTAAAATCGGAAGCAACCTCGACATCCTCTCCCTCCTCGGCAGGGAACATCTCCGGTTTGATATCCGCAAACAGCTCCGAAATCCTGAACTGCGTATCCTTCTCCGCACGGGTCGCTCTCTCAAATGCGGTATTGCACCACAGCATCAGCCCCGTATCATCCAGAACGGCATAAGGCAGATCCAGCTCGCGCAAAAGCACGCGCTGAATCTGCCCGTATTCCGTTGCAAAATTGACCATTTCACCCAAAAAGGCCTGGCGCAGCGAAAAATACAAAACGCCCAGAACAAGAAAGTAAAAGAGTGTAAAGACTGCCACCACAAAGCCCGGTGCCACCCCGTATCTGACCAGAATCAGGATGTCCAGCGCGATGAGCAGCAGTCCCAACAGCAGGAAAACACCGGGAATAATCCGTGCCCTGCCCTTAAATTTCATTTAGATGATCTCGTACGGCATGATCGCCAGATGTCTTGCGCGCTTTACGGCGCTCGTCAACTCGCGCTGATGCCTTGCACAGTTGCCGGTGATGCGTCTGGGCAGGATCTTCCCGCTTTCCGAGACGTATTTCTTTAACAGATTGGCATCCTTATAGTCGATATAATGCTCCTGGCCGCAAAAGACACATACCTTTTTGCGTCTGCGCACACCGCCCTTACGTCTGACGGCACTTCCTTCTCTTTCGGTTTTATTAAAAGCCATGATTGCAATCCTCCGTTTAAACTGCGATACCGTTATGAGAACGGTAACTCTTCCTCGATGCCGTCCGGAATATTCATAAATCCTTCATCCGCGGGCATCGGTGTCTCGGCACCCTGCGGCGCGCTGTAGGAGCTTGCGCCCCCCTGTGCACCGCCCTGTGCGTTTTTGGACTCCGCAAACTCCTGATCCTCCACGACCACGTCCGTCGTATAGACCTTGACGCCGTCCTTGTTGGTATAGGAGCCTGTCTGAATCCTGCCGGACACGCAGATCTTCGTGCCCTTCTTGAGGTAACGCTCGGCAAATTCGCCGGCTCTTCCAAACGCCACGCAACCGATAAAATCAGCGGTCTGTGCGTCCGGATTGTCGCGCTTTGCAAATCTCCTGTCTACGGCGAGCGTGTACCTGGCGATTGCCATCGGGTTTTCACCCTGTGAGTATCTGACGTCGGGGTCTCTTGTGAGACGCCCCATAAGAATTACTTTATTCATCTTGTGTGTCATCCCTTTCCGGTTTGTCCTCGTCGTCTTTCACCAGAAGGTATCGGATGACGTTGTCCATGATACGGATGCGTGACTCGATTTCCGCGGGTGCCGTGGCTTCTGCTTCAAATCGGATGAAGTAGTAGAAACCCTCCGACATCTTGTCGATCTCGTAGGCAAGCTTCTTCTTGCCCCAGTCGTCGATCTTGCCGATCTGCCCGCCGAATCTCTCAATCAGCGCTTTTGCCTTTTCGAGCGTATCGGACCTCACGTCCTCCTCGACCTTCGCGCTAATCACGACGGCTAACTCATACTTGTTCATGCAGTTCCCTCCTTTTGGTCTGCGGCCCGGGTCAGACCCCGAGCAAGGAATCAATAATCACGGACTTATAAAATAGCACACATTTACCCGCGATGCAAGTACTTTCCGAAAAAAAAGTTTATATTTTTTTTATATTTACGGAAACCCGGTTGCTTTGCCCGCCACAGGCCTTAAAAAAGCAGCTGCAGAATGATCGCCGTCACAAATGCCGCAACAAACCCCCTCAGCACATCGGATGTTGCCTCGATCTGAAACGAGTGAAAGATCGCACACGGAGAAACGGTTGTATATCTTTCGGGCGAAGGAAGGGGCGGACGCAATCAGGAACTGGCACTTGCCGCATCCGTTGCGATCGACGGTTTACAGAATGTCGCGGTTTTCTCTGTCGGATCCGACGGTACCGACGGACCGACAGACGCCGCGGGCGGCTATGTCGACGGCAGCACCGCGTCCAAACTGCTCGAACAGAATATTCACATCGATGATGTATTAAACAATAACGACTCCTACCACGCCCTTGACCTCGTGAACGGCCTGATCAAAACGGGCCCCACCGGTACCAATGTCAATGACGTGTCCGTCGTTCTGATCGACTCTCCCGCCGTGCTGCACTCCGCATCATAAGCGTTCAGTATCCGGTTTCGCGGTCCACCACGTTTTCCGGTTTTTCTCCGTTTGCATAACGCCTCAGATTGTCCGCGCTGATCCTGACAAAACGTTCAAAGGTCTCCGCGAGCAGATAGTTGCTCGCGACATGCGGCGTGATGATGATGTTTTCGGCGTCCCACAAAGGATCGTCCGCAGGCAGCGGCTCCGGTACGGTGACGTCAAGTCCGGCTCCCGCGAGATGCCCTTCGTCAAGCACTTTTTTCAGCGCCTCCTGATCGACGGATGTGCCTCTTCCCACGTTGATGAGGAAGGAGCCCTTCTTCATCAGGCGCAGTCTTCTCTCGTCCATCAGGTTGGCTGTTGCCGCACCGCCGGGTAAGTTCATCGCAACGATATCGGCCTTCGGCAGGACCTCGTCGAGATGCTCAATCGTCAACTGTTCATCGACCCCCTCCGGCCTCACGCCGTTTGTGCGGCGCACGCCGATCACATGCGCCCCGAGCGCCTTGACCTTTCTCGCATAATCGCCGCCGATATTGCCGATGCCGAGCACGGCGATCGTCGCTCCTTCGATCGAAATCGTATTGCCGCCCATCTTCCATTCGTGTTTTTCCGATTGCGGGATATATTCCTGAAACCTGCGCACCAGCGCCATCGTCAGGGCCAGCATGTGCTCCGATACGGCAAGACCGTGCGCCCCCCTGGCATTGCAGACGATGACGTTCTCTCCGAGAACACCGGGCTTGATAAAAGCGTCGACGCCCGACCACGTCAGGTGGATCCACTCGAGATCCTTTGCCGCATGCAAAAGATCCGCCGGCACATATCCGATGATACCGTGGACACCTGCCAGATCCTGTTCCGTTACATCCTCTGTTTTTTTATAAAAAAGACTGCACGGGACACGCCCGCCCTTTGCGGCCTCCTCGTATTGCGCCCGGTGGCTCTCTTCCATTTTCGATAACGCAATCAGGATCTTTTTTTCGGACATGTGCTCCCCCTTTTCGTGAAAAAGAAACCGGCCATCCGTCCGGTTTCAAACAGTGTGCCTGTTTTATAACTGGGAAAAGATCTCGCCGATCGGCCCCTGTACCAGGAGATCCGCCTGTTTGTCCCTGGGCGTCGGTGATTTGTTGATGACGACGAGCTTATGCCCCCGGTAATAGTCGATGAGTCCCGCAGCGGGATATACAACAAGCGAGGTTCCGCCGATGATCAGCACATCGGCATTGCGGATATACTCGATCGATTCGGAGATGATGTTGCTGTCGAGACCTTCCTCATACAGCACGACATCGGGCTTGACCCTGCCTTTGCAATCATCACAGCAGGGCACGCCGTCATAATCGATGATGTATTGCACATCAAATGACTTGCCGCACTTTTCGCAGGTATTGCGCAGTACCGACCCGTGCAGCTCGAGCACCTTTTTCGAACCGGCCTTCTGGTGCAGCCCGTCGATGTTTTGCGTAATTACCGCACGGCACTTGCCTAAAGCCTCCCATTCCGCAAGCTTTCTGTGTGCGGCATTGGGCTCGGCGTCCGGTGCGAGCATTTTGTCTTTATAAAACGCAAAAAACTCCTCCGGGCGCTGCGTATAAAAGGTATGCGACACGATCTGCTCCGGCGGATATTTGTATTTTTGTGCGTACAGGCCGTCCTGTGAACGGAAATCCGGAATGCCGCTTTCGGTTGACACGCCGGCACCGCCGAAAAACACGATATTATCGGTCCCGTTGATAAGATTGCGGAGTTCGTTTATTTGATCCAAGTGTCAACCTCCCCGTCCGCTCAGAAACCCGCCTTTTTGATCAGATCCGCCAGAGACGTCGTCGCCTCTCCTTCGCTCTTATACTTAAACTTCTCGTCCGGCTCATCCTTTGCCGGCGCTTCTTCCAGGTCCTTCATGGACAGCGACACCTTGCCGTCCTTGACCTGGACGACCTTGACCCTGACGGTCTCCCCTTCTTTCAGGACATCCTTCGGATGCTTGATATGGTTGTGGGAAATACGCGAGATGTGCACGAGGCCCGTCACACCTTCACCGAGATCGACAAAGGCGCCAAAATCGGTCAGGCTCTCGACCTTGCCTTCCATGATGCTGCCGGCCCTGACCTGTGCGATCCTCTCGGCGCGCTCCTTGTCCTGCGCGGCACGCAGCACGTCACGGACGGACAGCACGAGCTTATTCTCTTCCGCATCACAGGTAATGACATGCGTCTTGACGGTCTTGCCGACATAGGACGGCAGGTCCTTGTCGTCCACAAAGGAGAGCGAGAGCTTCGACGCCGGGATAAAGGCGCGCAGTCCTTCCGGATGACACAAAACGCCGGCCTTGACGACCTCCGTGATCTGCGCTTCGACAACCTCATGCGCGTCCATCGCCGCCTTCATTTTGTCCCACGCGATCTGCTTCGTATCGTCCTTGACCGGACGTTTTTTATCGATGACGTCCATGTAATCCTTCATGGACTCTTCCTTTGAGTCGGGGATGCGGGGTTCCCTCTTTTTCATGGAGGATTTGTTTTCCCCGGCTACCGCCGTGGCACCGGCATTTTTTCTGGCCGACTCCTCGACAGCCTCGGCCGCGTTGCGCACGGCGCCCTGGTTTTCCGCTGCCGTTTCCACCGCGTCCGTCACGTTCTTTGCCGTCTCCTGCACCGCATCCGCCGCGGCCTGTACGGCATCCTTATTTTCCGCCGCGGTTTCCACCGCCCCGGTAACGGCCTTTGCGGTTTCCTCCACCGCCTGCGCGGCCTGCTCCTTTACTTCCTCATTTTCCTGCGCAACCGCTGTGGCCGCTTCGTTTGTATCCATAAAAACCTCCCCGTGTGGATGATAATTGTACATCTAAATATAGCATACAGAAGGGAGGCAATTCAACTGCGGATTTTTGAAATCACCGTTTTCCCGGGCCCTGCACCTGTCCGGCCGTGAGAGAACGGATCATCGACGCCATGGTCAGCGTCTCCTGATTGTTTAATGCCTTCCGGAACGCGCTCTCGCTGTTGGAAAAATGCGTCCGAAGCGCACGGGTGGCGCCCCGGAGATCCTTCTTCAGAATGGCCCGTATGATTTCTTCGTGTTCTTTGCAGGTCTCTTCCTGCCTTACGGGGTTCGTGGCATTGAGAAAGCGGGCACGCTGCATCTGCAGACGCATCCGCTCAAGCGTTTCGATGATCCTCGGAGATTCCGCAAAGGATACAAAGGCATGATGAAAGGCATCATCATACGCATAACAGTCGCGCACCTCTCCATTCTTTGCGGCAGCAAGCATCCTCCGGTGGATGTCCTTCAGCTTTTTTTCTTCTTCCTCTTTCAGCCAGCCTTTTTCCGAAAGGATGGAGAGCGCCTCCGATTCCAGCGCACCCCTGACATGCAGAATATCCGTAACGTCAAACAGCGTGATCTGTGCAACGGCTTTTTTCCCTTTTTCATCGAGTGCCACCAGACCGTCGCGCTCGAGAAGAAGAATCGCTTCCCTGACGGGTGCGCGGCTCATGGAAAGCGCCTGTGCAATCTTATAATCGGACAGCCTCTCCCCCGGCAAAAGCGCATAGGTGACGATGCGGTCACGGATGTACTCATAGGCGCCCGTCACCTGGGAATCGCCGTTTTTCTTCATCGCTGTTTCCCTCCGACACGGTCAGAACCGCTCCCTGTTAATCCACAGCCCGAGTGCGGGATTGGGGATAAAATAGATCTCCTCGCCGTTCACGATATTATATCCGTAGGAAAGCTTTGCGGGATCGTAGATTGCTGCCGTCTTGTCATAATCCGCGCTTGCAAAGCCGGCTTCTTCAATCTCGCTTCGTGGTATCTGTTGTACGGCATAGGTGATGCGGAAACGGTCGTCGCTTGATCCGTGGATCAGATGTGCGGCCGCTCCCATGTTTTCCCTTAAGTCATCGTTTTCCTCTTTTTCAAATGCTTCGAGAATCCGCAGCCTTCCGCGGTATCCGTATTTGCGGATCAGACGGTCGACCCCGTCGTCCTCTCCGAATCTGGTCACGCCGGGTGCGAGTATCACGAGTTCGCCCCGGTCCGCCATGGCCATGCGCGTGCGGTAGATTGCTTTATTGCCGAGCCAGGTCGAATGAAACTCCTTCGGATCCAGATATACCACGCACTTCTTCAGGCCGTGCTCCACAAAATCGATGTTTTTTTTCTGTGACAGCTTTACCGCTTCCGTCAGACATTCCCTTCCTTCGCCGATGAAGAGTCCGTGCGTCCGGATCCTGCCGCCCGGCGCTGTTGTCACGGTCAGTACGAAGAGCACGGGACGCTCCCTCATGTAGTGTTCCATCCCGTAATCAAAGAGTCTGCGCACCGGCGTGTGATCCTTGCCCATCATGCGCTCCATCCCGTAGACGGCGCCGACCATGTGCGAGCGGTTGATGATGCCAAAACCGCCGCAGCCCACAAAGATATTCTTGGCATGATTGGACATTCCGATGACCTCGTGCGGCACCACCTGTCCCGGGGAGATGATCAGATCATAGTTTTCGTCCGTCAGACGATGATTGACCTCCAGGTCGATCTCCGTATGCCACAATCCCTCCGTGATCTCCGCAACATACGAGGAGGGGACGGTTCCGATTTTGACGACATCGTTGCGCCAGTTGTGCACGATAAACCGCGAAAACGGAATGTCACCGAACATCTTCGCCGCCTCTTCCCGTGTCACCGGCACATGCGTGCCGAGCGCGGGCATGATATCCACCTCCGCACCCGCCTTTGTCAGCAGGTGATAATAGCGGTTGGTAATGAAGCCGGCATTGGAATGAAACCTTGTGAAATCCGGCGGGATGATCAGCACTTTTTTGAGGCTTCTCCCCGCAAGGCTTTCCCTTAATGCCGCCTCGATTTCTCTCTCGCCCAGTCCTTTTTCCGATTCGGCGATTCTGTATATATCCGTCATGGTATTTTTCCCCGCTTTACCCTCTGTCTTTGGTCATGCCGTATAGGTGCTTGCGGATGTCGCGCCGCCGTGCCCCGTCCAGTTGGTGTGAAAAAACTCGCCGCGCGGCCGGTCGGTTCTTTCGTAGGTATGCGCACCAAAATAATCGCGCTGTGCCTGCAGCAGATTGGCGGGCAGACGCTCCGAGGTATATCCGTCAAAGTAGGACAGCGCACTGGTCATGGCAGGCGCCGGCACGCCGTGTGTGAGTGCGGCTGCCGCCACCTCGCGAAAGGCCGGTACCAGTTCTTCGATCGTCTTTTTAAAATACGGATCGAGCAGGAGATTGGTCAGCTGCGGATTGTTGTCATAGGCTTCCTTGATTTTACCCAGGAAGACACTGCGGATGATACAGCCTCCGCGCCACATCAGCGCAATACCGCCGTAGTTTAAGTTCCACCCGTAGGTTTTGGCTGCCGCACGCATCAGGGTATAGCCCTGCGCATAAGAGATGATCTTTGCGGCATAGAGCGCCTTGCGGATCGATTCGACAAAGGCCTTTTTATCTCCCTCAAAGGGAGTGATCCTTCGGCCGAACGCACGGGACGCCGCCACGCGCTCCTCCTTCATGGCGGAGAGACATCTGGCAAAAACCGCTTCGCCGATCAACGTCAGCGGTACGCCTTCGTCGAGCGCGGCAATCCCGGTCCATTTGCCCGTGCCCTTCTGTCCCGCGGTATCAAGGATCTTTTCGACAACCGGCGTGCCTTCCCCGTCCTTGTAGGCAAGAATATCCCTTGTGATCTCGATCAGATATGAATCGAGTTCCGTTTCGTTCCATTCTTTAAATACCTCATGCATCTCGTCGCCGGACATCCCGAGAAGATCCCGCATGATCTGATATGCCTCACAGATCAGCTGCATATCACCGTATTCGATGCCGTTATGTACCATTTTGACAAAATGCCCCGCACCGTTTTCTCCGACCCAGTCGCAGCAGGGCGATCCGTCCTCGACCTTTGCACAGATCGCCTGGAAGATGTCCTTTACATGCGGCCACGCCGCGGGGCTTCCTCCCGGCATCATGGAAGGCCCTTTCAGCGCACCCTCCTCTCCGCCGGACACGCCGGTGCCGATATAGAGCATCCCCTTCGATTCCACATACCGTGTGCGGCGGATGGTATCCGGGAAATGGGAATTGCCGCCGTCGATGAGGATGTCGCCTTCGGAAAGAAGCGGAAGAAGCTGTCCGATCATATTGTCGACCGCTTCGCCCGCTTTTACCATCATGAAGACCTTGCGCGGCGGTTTCAGCTGCGCAACCAGCTCTTCAAGCGAATGACAGCCCGTAATGTTTTTTCCTTTGGCCCTGCCGTTGATAAAATCATCCACCCTGGCGGTTGTGCGGTTATAGACCGCGACATGAAATCCCTTCGATTCCATGTTCATCACCAGATTTTCTCCCATGACCGCCAGGCCGATCAGGCCGATGTCACAATGACTCATATGGACTCCTTTCTGACTACCCGTTATCTCTGTACCCTTGCGTTACCCGCGTAGATATCCCATACCTGCTTTTCATCCGCGGGCTCCGCATAATCGTTGAGACTCGAGGCCGCAAGGGCTCCCGAAGCCCAACCGAACCGCAGGCATTTTTCGGCATCCCATCCGTTCAGTACGCCGTAGAGGAGTCCGCCGGAAAAACCGTCTCCTCCGCCGATGCGGTCCATTACCTGAATGGGGCGCGGCTCCTCCACATGCCAGGTATTGCCGCTGAGTGCAATGGCGCCCCACAGATGCTCATTGGCACTCACCACCTCGCGCAGCGTCGTCGCATACATTGCGGCATTTTTGTATTTTTCCCTGACCTGCGAAATCATTCCCTTGAAGCTTTCTATTTTTGAAGAAAGATCCTTTCCGCCGGCTTCCGGTCCCCGAAATCCGAGCGCCAGCTGAAAATCCTCCTCATTGCCGATCAGCACATCCGCCACCGAGGCGATCTCGTGAAATGCGTCCGCAAGCTCTTTTTCGCGTCCCTTCCAGAAGGTCGCACGGTAATTGAGGTCGAAGGAGACGAGCGTCCCGTGCTCCTTGGCGCATTCGGCAAGCGCAAGGCAGCACTGCGTGGTTTCTTCGCTCATCGCGGCGATCAGGCCGGACAAATGGAGGATGGCGACGCCCTCCCTGCCGAAGATCCTGTCCGTATCAAAGTCGTTGACGGACAGAGTCCTTCCGACCTCTCCCGCACGGTCATTCCAGACACGCGGCGCACGCAAGCCGAATCCCGAATCGGCGATATTCAACTGATGGCGATATCCCCAGGGACCGCCCTGTGGGACTTCCGCTCCCTCGAAGCGGATATTGCGTGCCCTCAACTGCGCCTTGATGAACTGCGCCATCGGACTGCCTTCGACAAATTTCGTCAGCACAAGGCATTCTTTGCCAAGCGACGACGCTACATTGAGCACGTTGGATTCCGCGCTGGTCGCCTGCAGATAAAACATATTGCTGTTTTGCACCGCCATGCGGTCGACGGGTGTGATGCGCAGTCCCATGCTGGTGGGACAGGCCAGTGCGTACCGGTAAGATGATCGAATCTCCATAAGTCCGTTCCTCCGTGTGAATACAGGTCAAAAGACAGGTTGATCGTAGCACTTTTGTCGACAAAATACAATAAAATTTGTCGACAAAATAATGAATTCTTTATTTGACATCCGGGAAAACAGGCGTATACTTTGATTGTAAATATGTTTTTGTTTATTGTTTACAATTTGGAGGCGTCTCATGGAAACGGCAATCGGAAGCACCGGAGTCAGAAAGATGGCAGTCATTGCAATGATGACGGCCGTGCTGTGTATCCTTTGTCCGTTTTCACTGCCTGTGGGGCCGGTGCCCGTGACGCTCGGTGTCTTCGCGGTCTTCCTGTCCGCCTTTTGTCTTCCGCCGGCAGAGGCGGCAGCGGCCTGTGCCCTCTATCTTCTGCTCGGCCTGACCGGTCTTCCGGTCTTTGCCGGATATACCGCGGGGCCCGCGAGACTCTTTGGCCCCACCGGCGGCTATCTGACCGGTTATCTGTTCCTCGCGTTTCTGACGAGTCTTTTTGTGCGGATTGCGGGACGAAACGTGCCGGAAGGAACGCTTTTCGCCCGCAGGATTCTCCTTCAGACGGCAGGCATGCTGCTCGGCCTTGCTGCCTGTTATTTCTTTGGCACCGCCTGGTTTTGCATACAAAACAAGATGGCCGTTGCCGAAGCGCTGGCCATCTGTGTGCTTCCGTTTCTTGTATTTGACGCGGGAAAAATCGCCGCCGCGCTCCTTTGCGGAAATGCGCTGCGCAGTGCGCTGAGAAGGGCACGGCTCCTTTAGCGGCAAAAAAGAAAGAGCATTACGACAGCGCCACCACGCAGCAGGAGGTGTCCTCCATCCTGAGATCGACCGTGACGGTCTCCCTTCCCTCTTCCGATTGTCCGTGAAAGATCACCGGCGTCAGATAGTCCCCGATAAACACCTGCTTTTTATATTCCGCCCGCAACCGTTTGATCCGCGCCGGATCAAAGCCTTTGATGTCCGCAGCCTCGGTCGCATCCAGTGCAATCCGGATGAACTGTCCGTTATTGACATGCCCGTTGCTGTCGAGATGATGCCGGTGTATGATCACCGGATCGCCCGCGACCCCTTCCGTCTTCGGCAGTGTGATCTTCCTGCCAAGATACTCCATGTCGATTTTTTCCCCGATCTCGTATCGCTCCTCATGCTCCTTCGTGATACGCGAGGGGTACATCGTCTGCAGGTCAAATAAAGTCCAGAGCGAATTGGCTCTTGCGCAAAACGAGCCGTCTTTTCCCGTCATATAAAAATTACGCTGTCCCGTAAATCCCTTTAACAGATAGGGAATCGTGCCGACGGTCACGTTCTCGTACAGACGCGGCATCCTGTCGATATCGATCTGCCACGCATTCAGAATCCATATCAGATGCCGCTCCTTGAGATAGTCGAGTCCCGCCCCCACATGCTGCGTCTGAAATGTGGAACAGTCCTGAAAATAATCAATGAGCGATTCGATCGTCAGTACCCCCTCCGGGTCCGTCTCGCTGTAACGGATCCGTGAATCAAATTCATACATCCCAAAGCACCACCTTTCCCTGCTCCAGTGAGGACTGTACGCTGACGAGACGCTGGTTGCGGGATCCTCTGAAGCGCAACGTCAGGTCCTTTTCCGAAACGACAAACTTACCGTCCACCAGGACGCTGATCATGGAAAGCATCTCTTTTGTCACCTCGCAATGTGCGCTGCGCAGGGCACAGGGAAACGACACCGTGTTTCCTTTTGTATCGCGATACAGAAAACGGATGCTGCCGTCTTCCGCCACGGCATTTCCTCCCTCTCCGGCAGAAAAGCTCTCCGCATCCTCCTCCTCCAGCGCCGTTCCCGCAGGCAGCGTACTCATGATCTCCCGGTCAAACAGATAGCCGGAATAGACCCAGATCGTTTTATCCGGATATTGCTCTTTGATGCGCCGGAACAGGGGAAGCAGTGTGCGCTGGTTTTCGGGCTCCATCGGTTCTCCGCCGAGCACCGTCAGACCGGCAATATAATCCGGCGCAAGCGCATCGAGAATCTCCCCCGTCGTCTCCTCCGTATAGGATTTGCCGTACTGAAAATCCCAGGTGTCCGCATTGAAGCACCCGGGACAGTGATGCGTACAGCCCGAGACGAAGAGGGATACTCTGACGCCCGGGCCGTTCGCAATATCTGTTTTTTTGATTTCACCATAAAACATTACACGTGCAACACTCTGTCTCTGATCTCCTGCGTACGTCCCTGATTCCAGTACTGCGTGCCGATATAGCCACAGGTGCGTCTGGCGACATTCATCTTGGTCTGGTCACGGTTGCCGCACTGCGGGCATTCCCAGACGAGCTTGCCTTCCTCGTCTTCATTGATCAGGATCTCTCCGTCAAATCCGCAGCACTGGCAGTAATCGGACTTGGTATTGAGCTCGGCGTACATGATATTGTCGTAGATGTACGTCATGATCGCCAGAACCGCGTCGATGTTATTGGACATATTGGGGACCTCGACGTAAGAGATCGCCCCGCCCGGTGACAGCGCCTGGAACTCGGACTCAAATTTGAGCTTGGTAAAGGCGTCGATCTGCTCCGTCACATGCACGTGATAGGAGTTGGTGATATAACTCTTGTCGGTCACACCCTCGATGATACCGAAGCGCTTCTGCAGGCACTGTGCAAATTTGTAGGTCGTGGACTCCAAGGGCGTCCCGTAGAGCGAGAAGGAGATATTGCTCTCCGCTCTCCACTTGGCGCACTTGTCATTCATAAACTGCATGACCTGAATCGCAAAGCCCTTGCCCTCCGGATCCGTGTGCGACACGCCCTTCATGTACTGTGTGCATTCATTGAGTCCGGCATAGCCGAGCGAAATCGTCGAATAGTTGTTATAGAGGAGCTTGTCAATCGTCTCTCCCTTTTCGAGACGTGCAAGCGCCCCGTACTGCCACAGGATCGGCGCAACGTCCGAGGGGGTCCCTTTTAAGCGCTCGTGTCTGCACAGAAGTGCCCGGTGGCACAGCTCCGTGCGCTCCTCCATGATCTCCCAGAACAGCTTTTCATCACCGCCGGAGGAGCAGGCGGCATCGACCAGATTGATCGTCACGACACCCTGGTTGAAACGTCCGTAATACTTGTGCTTGCCGTCTTCACCCATGCCGGTCGTATCCGGGGTCAGGAAGGAACGGCAGCCCATCGCCGGATATACGTCCCCCTGCTTGTATTCTTTCATCTTCTTGGCGGAGATGTAATCGGGCACCAGGCGCTTGGCCGTGCACTTTGCCGCAAGCTCCGTCAGATAATAGTACTTGCTGTCCTTATGGACATTGTCCTCATCGAGCACATAGATGAGCTTCGGGAAGGCGGGGGTGATGTAGACGCCCTTTTCGTTTTTGACGCCCTGGATGCGCTGGTGGAGCATCTCCTCGATCACCATCGCCAGGTCCTCTCTCATCTGACCGTCCTCAACCTCGTCCAGATACATGAAAACCGTGATGAACGGTGCCTGTCCGTTGGTCGTCATCAGCGTGATCACCTGGTACTGGATGACCTGACAGCCGCGGCGTACCTCTTCCTTGACACGCAGCTCCGCTACCTGGTTGATCTGCTCCTCATCCGCCTTCATGCCGGCCGCCTTAAACTCCTCGCGCACCATCTCACGGAACTTTTTGCGGGAGACATCGACAAACGGTACGAGGTGGCTTAAGGTGATCGACTGCCCGCCGTACTGGTTGGACGCAATCTGCGCGATCGCCTGCGTCGCGATGTTACAGGCTGTGGAAAAGCTCTTGGGCTTCTCGATCATCGTCTCCGAAATCACGGTGCCGTTCTGCAGCATGTCCTCCAGATTGACGAGATCGCAGTTGTGCATGTGCTGGGCAAAATAATCCGCATCGTGGAAGTGAATGATCCCTTCCTCATGCGCCCGCACCACGTCCTCGGGGAGAAGGAAGCGCCTGGTCAGATCCTTGCTGACCTCGCCCGCCATGTAGTCGCGCTGCACGCTGTTGACTGTCGGGTTCTTGTTGGAGTTTTCCTGCTTGACCTCCTCGTTGTTGAGCTCGATGAGGGTCATGATCTTTTCGTCGGTCGTGTTGGCCTTGCGGACCAGCGCCCTCTTATAGCGGTAGGTGATGTATTTTCTTGCGACCTCAAACCGCCCGGAATCCATGATGCCGTTTTCGACCATGTCCTGGATCTCCTCGACGCTCGCCGCACGGTTCAGCTCCACACACTGCTGCTCGACGCCTTCCTCGATCCCGCGGATCTCGTCGTCGGATAGACGCTTGTCTTCCGTGACTTCGTGATTGGCTTTCTCCACTGCGGCGACGATCTTGGAACCGTCAAAAACGACCTCTTCACCGCTTCTCTTGATGATGTTCATAATACGCCCGTTGCCTCCTGTACCTGATTGTGATATTTGATTGTCTGAATGTGGTGTAAAAAATGGCAGACCCAATATCTTGTGGTCAAAACCCATTTTACTACAGGATGTTGCGGATTGCAAGTCCTTTTTTTAATTTTGCACAATCTTTTTTTCTGCGTCTGAAAGCCACACGGCGACTGGGTTTCAGGGTCAAAAGCGGGGAGGCAGAAGCCTCCCCGCTTAAAAATATCAATCGTTTTTATACGGGTTCCGGTTACGCTCTGGCTTTCTGAATCTCCTCGGTCAGCACCGGAAGCACCTGGAAGAGATCACCGACGACACCGTAGTCCGCCACACCGAAGATCGGCGCATCCTCGTCCTTGTTGATCGCAACGATTACATCGGAGGAGCTCATGCCGGCCAGATGCTGGATTGCGCCGGAGATGCCGCAGGCGATATAGAGCTTGGGGCCGACGGTTTTGCCGGTCTGTCCGACCTGGTGGGAGTGGCTGATCCAGCCGCTGTCCACCGCCGCACGGGAGGCGCCGACCGTCGCGCCGAGCACCTTGGCGAGTGCCTCGACCGGTGCAAAGCCCTCGGGGCCGCCGAC
Source organism: Lachnospiraceae bacterium (assembly GCA_017448245.1). Lineage (GTDB taxonomy): Bacteria > Bacillota > Clostridia > Lachnospirales > Lachnospiraceae > Butyrivibrio. Next base: position 71,424 of record JAFSLV010000047.1, read on the forward strand.
ACCGCGACCGCCGGAGACGATGATCTCCGCACCCTCCAGATCCACATTTTCCGCATCCATGTCCTTGATCAGCTCAATCACGCGGGTGCGGATATCGGACGGATCGATCTGAATATCTTCCCTGATGATCTCCGCCTTGTCCTCACCGGGCTCGGACTTTTTGAAAACACCCGGACGCACCGTACCGATCTGCGGTCTGTGGTCGGGGCAGAGGATTGTCGCCATGAGGTTGCCGCCGAAGGCGGGACGCGTCCATGCGACATTGCCGTCGTCATTGATGTCGAGCGCCGTGCAGTCCGCGGTCAGACCCGTCTGCAGACGGCTCGAGACACGGGGACCGAGGTCGCGGCCGTTATTGGTCGCACCGATCATCATGGAGGTCGGTCCGTACTTTTCGACGAGCGTGACCAGTGCGATCTGGTATGCATCCGTCGTATAGTGTTTGAAGACTTCGTTGTCAACGACAATCACCTGATCCGCGCCATGCGTCGATGCTTCCCTGACCGCCGCATCCACGCCTGATCCGATAACGACCGCAACGAGCTTGCCGCCCTGTTTGTCCGCCATCATGCGGCCGGGTGTCAACAGTTCGATGCCGACGTTCTTTGGAGAGCCGTCTTCATTGGTTTCCACAAATACCCATAAATCTTTTGTTTTTGCTTCCATAATGTCTATCTCCTTTTTCTTGGAAAGTCAATCGCTTCGTGCTTCGCACTCCCGCAATTGACCGCTCATTCACAATCCGGGCTGCCGCCCTCCTTGTTCATGTCGCTTGCCCGGCAACTGTCCGTGCATCAACATGCAAGCATGTTGTCTGCACGTACGCTTGCCGTCTCTTTCCATCAAATCACATGCGCATCGCTGAGCATCGTGAACAGTTTCTTCGCGCTGTCTTCGGGTGTGTCTTCTTTGATCACCACGCCGCCCTTTTTGCGCTCGGGCACAAAACTCTTTTTGACATGCGTGGGCGATCCCTTCAGGCCGATCTTCGTCTGGTCGATATCCGGCAGATCCGCAGGGGCGATCAGTCCGATCTCTGCCTTGTTGGCAGCCAGCTTGCTCTTGATCGTCGGATAACGGGGGTCAAAGGAGGGTTTGGTAAACGTGATGAGGCAGGGGAATTTGATACCGATGACTTCCTTGCCGCCTTCCACTTCCTTATGCACATGAAGCTCGTCACCTTCCACAAAGGCTTCGAGCGCGTAGGTCACCTGCGGGAGACCCAGCTGTTCGCCGATTTCCGGTCCGACCTGTGCGGTGTCACCGTCGATCGCCTGCTTGCCGCAGAAGATCATGTCAAACCGAATACCCTCGTCCTTTTCCAGCTTCTTGATCGACTCGGACAGAATATAGCTGGTCGCGAGCGTATCGGAACCGCCGAACTCCCTGCCGGATACGAGATATCCCTTGTCCGCACCGAGAGAAATGCATTCCTTGATGACAGCCTTGGCCTGCTCGGGTCCCATGGAAATGACATAGATTTTGGTGTCCGGATCCTTGTCCTTGATCCTTGCCGCCGCTTCCATCGCATATCCGTCAAACGGATTGAGGATGGACGGCACGCCCTGTCTGATCAGGGTGTTGGTCTCGGGATCGATCTTGATTTCTGTCGTATCCGGGACCTGTTTCACGCATACTAAGATGTTCATGTGCTTCCTCCTTGTTTTTCCTCTTTTTGGCTCTCCGTTCGGCCGTTTTCGGCCGATACGAAGGTTATCTTACACTAACCTTTCGGGGATTGCAAGCAATCTTGCGAATTTTTCCTATATTTTTAAGCAATGGCTCCAAAGGCACAGGATATCACTCTGTGGTATACTGGTAAGAAAAGGAGGAACGGACCCATGTTTTTCTATATGCCGGTACAGGTTTACGCGGAAAAAGACTGTGTACGGAACCACGCAAAGGAGCTTTGCTCCTTTGGGAAAAAGGCGCTGATTGTCACCGGAAAAAGCTCCGCCGCCAAAAACGGCTCCCTGGATGACATCCGCAACGCACTGGATGCGGGCGGTATCGGAAACGCGCACTTCAACGAAGTCGAGGAAAACCCTTCCGTAGAGACGGTAATGAGGGCAAGGGATATCGGCCTGAAGGAAGGCTGCGACTTTGTGATCGGCATCGGCGGAGGCTCTCCCATGGATGCGGCCAAAGCCATTGCCATGATGATCCGGCAAAAGGACGCGGACGCTTCCGTTTTGTTTGATTCCGAAGCATCCCCGGCCACGGTACCCGTAGTGCTCGTCCCCACCACCTGCGGCACGGGAAGCGAGGTAACGGGCATCTCCGTGCTCACACGTCACGATCTTCATACCAAGATGGCGATACCGCACAAGATCTTTGCCGCTCTTGCGCTCGTGGACGGCAAATACATGAAGGGGATGCCCGCGCATATCTTTGCGGAGACCACGATGGATGCCTTTGCGCATCTGACGGAGAGCCGCATCAACGCCAAGGCCAGCGATATGAGCCGGATGTGTGTGGATGCGGGGCTTAGGCTCTGGCTGCGCTCGAAGGATGTACTGCTCGGAAAAAGAGAGGCGGACGAAACCGACTTTCTCAACATGCTCAACGCCTCGACCATGGCGGGTATGGCGATTGCGCACACGGGCACCAGTCTGCCGCACGGCCTCAGCTATGCACTGACCTACAATACCCGTATGCCGCACGGCAAGGCCTGCGGATATTTCCTGCCGGGATATCTGGCGGAGGCCTCAAAAGAGGACCGTGATTACGTGATTTCCACGGCCGGCTTTTCTTCCGTCGACGATCTCGCGCTCTATTATGACATGACCTGCCGGAAGGAGCGTGTGGAAGAGGATATCCTTGCGCTTTCCGTCGACGATCTGTTGCATAATCCGGCCAAGATGGCATCCGCGCCGTTTGCCGTGGATGAACGGATGCTCCGGCGTATCGCAGGGCTTTCATAACGCGCCTGCCCGGCACATTGCGGCCGGATGGCGGCGGGGAAGGTGATGACTCAGGCGAGCGTCAGAAATGCCGCGAGATTGCCGCGCGCTTCACCTCTCACGCGGTGAGAAAATAACAGATCCGGGTTGCAGCGCGTGCAGATATCGGTGACGGTGATCCGGTCGGAACGAACGCCCGCTTCCCGCAACAGCAGGCTGTTGAGAAGCCACAGATCCAATTGATATTTATCCCGCGGCGCGTCTTCTTTTTGAAAGAGGACGCCCGTTTCTTTTGCCCCGGGAAATGCAACCGATACCTCCTCCGCGACATCCGTGCCGATCTCATAGCATTCCGCACAGATCGAAGGGCCGATTGCCACATGCAGGTCCGCAGCGTCCGTGCCGTAATACGCATGCATCGCTTCAACCATCTTTTTTCCGATACCACCTGTCGTCCCTCTCCGGCCGGCATGCGCAACGCCGATGGCGCGCCGGACGGGATCCGCAAATAACAGCGGCACGCAGTCGGCCCAGAAGCAGGCAAGAACGACACCTTCTTCATCGGTTACCAGACCGTCCGTATCCGTATAATCGCGGTCCCGTGTAACACCCTTGCCGGCGTCTTCGCGCGTCACCTTGCGGACATGGGCGGTATGGGTCTGAAAGGTACATATGACATCGTCCGGCACGCGGCCCATCACCTGCGTGATGCGCCGGTAGTTTTCCGTTACCGCATCCGGATCATCTCCTCTGGTAAAAGAAAGATTCATCGTATCGAAGGGTGCACGGCTCACGCCGCCCAGCCGCGTGGCAAAGGCATGGCGCGTGCCTGTCGCCTCCGAAAACGAATCAAAAGACAGGTATGTTACGCCGTTTTCATGCGTAATACGGTGTAAGGTTGCTTTGCTGTTTTTCTTTCTGAGAATCCTGACGACAGACAACCCCGCCTCCTGATCCGTCTCTTTACTTTGCCTTTTCACAATCTGCATCGCCGCCGCGCAAATCGCCGCTGCCCGGTTTGCGACGCGTGTGATGCACTCTCGTCAGGCAGGCGGCGCCTGCCGGAAGACCCACGCCCTCTGGATGCGGTAACTCGCAAGAAACAGCACGACATCCACCACGATCTTGGTCGGTGTCGGCATCTGCGTGAGACGGCTTAAGGCCGCGGTCAGCAGGGCGCTCGCCGCCATCAGGCAGATAAACAGCACAAAATAGCGCAGCGCTTCACCCGCGGCACGTTTTCGGCTCTTAAAGCTGTAATATTTATTGAGTAAAAAGTTGACGATACCCGAACACAGCCTTGCGAGAACCGTGGAGACCACGATTTTTGCCGCCGTACCCGCAAATACGGCCTGTCCGGCGACCGGGTCCGTGCCGTGAGCTGCCAGCGTCGCCGGCAAAAAGGCAAAGGTGTCGGGCAGAATCTTCATAAACAGCATAAACATCAGAATGTCGACGACAAACCCCGCACAGGAGGAAAGGAAAAAACGGATAAAACGGCCGTAGACGCGCACGGCATCCCTGACCGGATGAAAGTGCGATCCCTTATTGTCATCATAGTAGACCGTCTCGATCACCGTCGTATGAAACGGAGCGACGAGCGCCGCATCCATCAAAAAATTCATCTCATACTCGTAACGCTCGCCTTCCGTCACGGCGGCAAGCGGCATCAGCGATGCGGGAATGCCGCGTAAGCCCGTCTGCGTGTCCCTGCACTTTCTTCCGGTCGTCACAAAGAAGAAAAAGCTCGTCAGACGGTTTCCGAACAACGATTTCCAGGGCGTCCCCTTTCCAAAGTCGCGGCTTCCGAGCACAAGCGCATCGGGATGCGCATCCATATCTTCTGCCACGCGGACGATGTCTTTGACCAGATGCTGTCCGTCGGCATCGGCGGTGATGATACCGCAGTCCGCACCGAAATGCTCCCTCACATCCTCCACCGCGGTTTTGAGCGCCCTTCCCTTGCCGCGGTTGATCTCGTGCGTGAGTACCCTGACCCCCTTCTCCCTGCAGGCGTCAAAGAAATGCGCGTCCTTCGGACCGCTCCCGTCATCGACGATCAGGATGCGCTCCGGCGCAAAATGCGCACACAGCTCATCCGCAAGCGTGAGCAGTCTTTCATCCGGATGGTAGGATGGTATGACGATGATCTGATTCCCCATGAATATATTATCCCCCGAAACAGGCTCTTATGCAATTTCTTTCTGATTGAACTGGCGGATAAAGGAAAGGAAGTCCGCCTCCGGCAGGGGCTTGGAAAAATAGTACCCCTGGATCAGGTTGCAGCCGGCCTCCTGCACAAAATTCAGCTCCTCCCTGGTCTCCACACCTTCCTGCAACGCGTTTCTCCCCAGATGCCTGACCAGATGTGTCGTATCCCTGAGGATCGTTGCTCCCTCCTCGCTGTCGAGTGCCTTGGTCAAAAAGCTCTTGTCCATCTTGATATTCTTGAAGTTGACGTTCAGGATACTTGCAATATTGGAATAACCCGTTCCGTAATCGTCCATCGAAAAAGTAAATCCCATATGCTCCAGCTGTCTGACCGCCAGCATAAAAGGCTCCGCGGAATCGCTCGCCACCGATTCGGTGATTTCGAGATTGATCTGCGAGGCATCGACACCGTATCTTTCAAGGATCTCGCCGAATTTTCCGACCAGGTTGGACTGCATAAACTGTGCCACCGAAAGGTTGACCTCGGTGTACTCGATCCCGTAACGCTCCGGTTGATGCTCCTGAATAAAACGACAGACCTTTTCAAAGACGATATTTCCGATTTCCACGATCAGTGCGCTCTTTTCCGCAATCGGAATAAATTCGCCGGGCGACACCTGCCCCAGCTCTTCGTCAAACAGACGCACCAGCGCCTCCGCGCTCACGATGTTTCCGGTCTCACAGCTGTAGATCGGCTGATAATAGATCTGAAACGCACGATGCGTCACCGCGTTTCTGAGCGCACGCTCCACGGCCGCCTCACGCCTGATATACGCAAGCGTTTCCCTGTACTGTACCGTGACATGCGCACCCTTATTGTCTTTTGCGTATTCCAGAAGATCCATCACCGCATCCAGCGAGTCGATATCCTCGGGGGCCTTTGCCACGCTGATATAGGACTGGAACTGGGCGTCAATGCCGCCGCTTGCAAAGGGCGCATCCAGGTCTTTTGCCATCCGGTCTGTCAACGCATGGATCTCCTCCTCTCTTGCCCCGAACGCAAGCATCGTATAATTTTCGTCAAAATGGTAGATGTTGCCGCGCTGCCCGAACTCCCTCATCCAGACGGCCAGATTGTTGAGCAGCTCGTGAAAGGATTCCACGTTCATGATCCGTGCGTAGAAGCGCAGATTGAGAAAATTGACATTGATGCAGTAAAACGCCTGGCGTGTCGCAAGAAGCCTCGTCACGTCCTGCCTGAAGGCCATGCGGTTTAAGAGTCCCGTCACCGGATCGTGCATCGCCTCATCTTCCTCAAAGGTCAGCATCAACCCCAGACAGGCGATCGATTCAAAAAAGAGTTCCACCTTGACGGAGGGAAAGAGCAGCTGGAACAGAACGCCGAAAATGGTCACGATATAATACATATACAGGGCGTTCATGGTCTTTTTCAGCAGCGCCACATGATAGCGCGCCAGATAGTAAAAAGCGGCAATCAGATAAAAGGCACTGAAGGCATAGAGCACGTATTCCATGCCCCTGCGGGCAAAGCGCATATCCTCCGTCACGGCAAACACCCACCCGAACGGAAGATTGAGCCATACAATCACGACCCCAAGAATCGCCGGCAGCAAAAAGACCATCTGGCGCACGCGTGTCGAGTTGGCATCGAGTCCGATGACGATCCGGATATAGAGCGCATACATCGCGGGCAGTACGTTGTGGATCAGAAAATACGCCATCAGCGACGCAACCAAAAGAGGCCGGAACGCTTCCCTGCGCAGTTCGGGCGACTGCTGGATCAGATTGGATATCACCGCAACCACCGCCGAGCACATGAGATTTCCGATCATCATCAGATATACGATATTCTGTTTGCTGCGCACCTTCCGCTTGCGCAGTTCATACATCATGCAGAACAGACACAGCAAAAAGGCGCTGACATCAAAAGCAATCGTCAGTTCCATGTGACAGGCCTTCCTTACATACCCGCATTTTGTTATATATCGGCTTTTCCGGGCAAAAGTATTACGTACCGCTCAGACGGCGGCCACGTGATTGAACGAACGTATGTATTCCATAAAGTCCGCTTCCGGCAAGGGCTGCGAGAAGAAGAAGCCCTGAACCAGGTTGCATCCGGATTCCCTCACAAGGCTGAGTTCTTCTCTCGTCTCCACGCCCTCCTGCAGCACATTACGGTTGAGGTGACGGATCAGCTTGACCGTATCCTTTAAGACCGTTGCGCTCGCCTCGTCGGACAATGCCCTTGTCAAAAAGATCTTATCCATTTTTATGTTTTTGAATTCGACATTCAGGATACTCGAAATGTTGGAATACCCCGTGCCGTAATCGTCCATCGAAAACGTAAAACCCATGCCTGCCAGACGCCGCACCGCACGCATAAAGGATTCCGAGGAATCGGAGGCAACGGATTCCGTGATCTCCAGATTGATGTTGCCCGCCTTTACGCCGTATGTGCGGATCAGCTCGTCAAACCGGTCCACCAGACCGGTAAACATAAACTGCGCCATGGAAATATTGATTTCGATATATTCGATTCCCGCAAGCGTCGGATGGAAATCCCGGATAAACCGGCAGACCTTTTCAAAAATGATGTCGCCGATTTCGACGATCATCGCGCTCTTTTCCGCAATCGGAATAAACTCCGCGGGAGGTACCTGCCCCAGCTCGTCATCAAAGAGTCGCACGAGCGCCTCCGCGCTGCAGACACGGTCGGTCTCGCAGTTGTGAATCGGCTGATAGTAGATCTGGAAGGAGCGGTTCAGAATCGCCTTCCGTAACGCGCGCTCCACGGCGGCCTCGCGCTTGACCTGCGCGAGCGACTCCCTGTACTGTATGATCACATGTTCCGACTCCGATCCGGTTTCATATTCCACCAGATCAAACACGCTGTCCACCGACTTCATGTCCTCCGGGCATTTGGCGACGGAGATAAACGCGCGGAAATGCGCCTCCAGTTCATCAAAGTACCAGGCCTTTTCGAGCATCTCCTTCATGATGTCAATCAGCTGCCGGATCTCTTCCTCGGTGCTCTTATAGATGATCATCGTATAATTGTCGTCAAAATGATAGACATCGCTTCCCCTGCGCAACCGGCTCATCCATTCCGCGATACTCTGCAGCAGACGCATATACCCCTCGGTATTCATGATCCTTGCATAGAATTTGAGATTTCTGATTTTGAGATTGATCACATAATAGTTACGTTTGGTATTCAGCAGACGGATATTATCCCATCGGAATGCCGTCTTGTTGTACAATCCCGTGATCTCGTCATAACGTGTGTCATCATCTTCGAATGTAAGAAAGAGTCCGAGAAACGCGATGGCCTGGAAGAAGAGTTCCGAACGGAGTGCCGGATAAAAAAGCTGTATGGCCGAGCCGATCACCACCACGAAATAATATACCGCCACCGCATGCAGCATCCTCAACCTGAGTGCCTTTCTGAAAACCAGCATCGTATACAGCGCGATCAGCAGATAAAACACGCCTTCGGCATATAACAGCGCAACCATGGGTCCGCGGCGGATCTCGCCGGACGGATCAACGGTAAACAGTCTCTGGTTAAAAGGATTGAGAAACACCACGATTTCCGTGACGATCAGCACAAAGAAAAAGCGGAACCGCCAGAAAAGGTTGGCATTGGCCGTCAGCGAAAACACATGCATGATATAGCGCGCGTAGATCGCGGGTACCATGGCATGAACGCTGTAATAGAGCATATTGGCGACAAAAATCACCTGCATGTCCCGTGCGGAGATTTCGTCTCCGAACAGGGCCGGCGTGCTGCCGATCAGGTCAAAGAGCGCAGAAAGCGCCCCGTTGATCACCATGGCCATAAAAAGCACATGCTGCCAGTTTGAACGTCTTTTTGCCGCGGCGGCGTATATCATCAGAAATACGCACAGTATGATCGTGCAGCTCAAGACCGGTATGGCTGATCCGGAAAGCAACTGGTTCATTTACAATTCACAGTTCTTCACCGTACGCGGGAAAGGCAATGCGTCGCGGATGTTGGAGATACCCGTCAGATACATCAGGCATCTCTCAAAACCGAGCCCAAAGCCCGCGTGTCTCACGCTTCCGTATTTGCGCAGATCCAGGTAGAACTGATACTCCTCCTTGTCCAGCCCCATCTCATCCATGCGTGCGGACAATTTGTCCAAATCATCCTCACGCTGGCTCCCCCCGATGATCTCTCCGATGCCGGGTACGAGACAGTCGGCCGCGGCGACCGTCCTGCCGTCATCATTGAGCTTCATGTAAAACGCCTTGATGTCCTTTGGATAATCCGTGACAAACACCGGGCGCTTATAGATCTCCTCCGTCAGGTAGCGCTCGTGCTCCGTCTGCAGATCGCTCCCCCAGGAGACCTTGTAATCAAAGCGGTCATTTTCTTTTTCCAGAAGAGCAACGGCTTCGGTATACGTCACCCGCGCAAATTCCGCTTCCGCAACACCCTTTAAGCGTTCGATCAGTCCCTTATCGACAAACTGATTGAGAAACGCCATCTCGTCCGGTGCTTTTTCGAGGACATAACGGATGATGTATTTGAGCATCTCCTCCGCGCAGTCACAGTCATCCTTTAAGTCCGCAAACGCCATCTCCGGCTCGATCATCCAGAACTCCGCGGCATGCCGGGTCGTGTTGGAATTTTCCGCGCGGAAGGTCGGACCAAAGGTATAGACATTACGAAAAGCAAACGCAAAGGTCTCGACATTGAGCTGTCCGGAAACCGTCAGCGATGTCTTTTTTCCGAAAAAGTCCTCCGCATAGTCGACCTCCCCGTCCGTCAGGGGTATCGTTGCAAGCGGCAGCGTTGTGACCTGGAACATCTCTCCGGCGCCTTCCGCGTCCGACGATGTGATGATCGGTGTATGCACATAGACAAATCCCCGCTCCATGAAAAAGGTATGGATCGCATAGGCGATCAGCGAGCGGATCCGGTAGACCGCCTGAAAGGTATTGGTGCGTGCGCGCAGATGCGGTATCGTGCGCAGAAACTCCATCGTATGTCCTTTTTTCTGCAACGGATAATCCGCGGTGCTCGGCCCCTCGACAAGGATTTCCTTTGCCTGCATCTCAAAGGGCTGCCTGGCCCCGGGCGTCAGCACGATGGTGCCGGTTGCGATCACGGCGCTCCCGACATTGAGCTTTGCGATCGCGTCAAAATCCCCGATCGTCTCCTTCTCATAGACGATCTGCAACGTCTGAAAACAGGAACCGTCATTTAAAACAATAAAGCCGACTGCCTTGGAATCGCGGTTGGAGCGCAACCATCCGCCGACCGTCACCTCAAGGCCGTCAAAGGATGCGCTGTCCGCAAACAGTTCGCTTACCGTGGTCATTTTATTCATAGGTGATCTCCGCATGCTCCTCGAGGAAAGAAAGGACATTGTCCGACAACAGGTTTTCGCGCATCATGCTCGTGAGTCTGTAACCGTAGCTCTGCTCATAGGCGGCCTCATCCGCAATCCCGCTTTGCGAAAGAACCGATGCGACATTTTCCTCTACCTCGGCCTCCGTCGGCACCAGCCCCTCCTCGCGCTGCGCAATTGCGCAAAAAACAAGCATGGACTTGACCTGCTCTTCGGCCAGTTCCTCCAGATACGTGGCGACGGTACCCTCATATCCCTCCATCGCCATCTGCTGCTCGATCAGGGAGTACGCCGTCAGATCCGGATTGCCGTAGAGCTGGTACATATAGGCCTGCTGCTCCGCCGACGAATAGATCAGCGACATGTAGCGCGCAACGATCCGCTCCGGCATCTCCTCCGTGAAGGTCGCCTCCGACAGACACTTTTCCATCAGCTGGTTGTAGGTCATCTCGGTATTGGACGCTTGTGCTTCTTCCAGATACATGCCGCGGATATGCTCTCTCAGATCCGCCATCGAATGGATATCCGGCACGCCGAAGGAATTGTTCATCAGATCGCCGACGTTTTCATCCGTAAAGGAAGGCTGTGCGCTGATCGACTTGATCGTGACGGTAAAGATGACATCGCGTCCGCGAAGATCCTCCGCATGATAATCCTCGGGGAAGGTCACCTCCATGTCAAAGGTCTCTCCGACCCTGTGTCCCTCCATGCCTTCGGCAAAGCCCGGGATATAGCCGGCTCCTCCGATCGTCACGGTCTGGTCCTGCGCGGTACCGCCCTCAAAGACCGTACCGTCATCCTTGTAACGTCCGCTGAAATCCACCAGCAGCCGGTCGCCGTTTTGCGAGATATCCCTGTCCGTCACCGGGACGCCGGGCAGCTGCTGCTCATAGTAGGCAATCATCTGGTCGATCGACGCCTCGTCGACCTCCGGAGCAGACAGCGTGATCTGCAGTCCCTTGTATTCGCCGATCGTGACATAGTTTTCCGGATCGATTCCTTCAAAATACGCCGCGTCATCGAGAAACGGGGCGCCCCACGATGCGATCAGCTCCGCCGCCGGATCTGCCTGTGTATCCTGCTGCGTATCCTGTGCGCCCGCCGTTGCTCCCTGCCCGCTCTGTGCCGTCTCCGAAGAAGACGCACCTGCGGCGCCTGAAGAACATCCGGTCAACAGTGCCGCGCAAAAACCTGTCATAATCCATCGGAACAGTCTCTTTTTCATGATTTTTCTCCCTTGTGTTGATAAAAACCGTACCTATAAATATATCATATCCGGCGTCATTTAAAAAGGGTTTTGACGTAACCCCTTCCGGATGGTAGAATATGGGGACGAAAGAACAGTGTTTCAGGGGGAAGAACATCGTGAACGGATTTACACTATTTCTGATTATACTGACGGTCACTCTGGCCATTGTCGCGTTTCTTTATTTCTTCGGACGCCGCATGCAAAAGCGTCAGGAGCTTCAGGACGAGCAGGTCGCAACCTCCTCGCAGCAGGTGTCCATGTTTATCATCGACAAAAAAAAGATCCGCATGAAGGACGCGGGACTCCCGGAGGCCGTCGTCAATCAGACGCCAAAGATCTTACGCCGCTCCAAGGTGCCGGTCTTAAAAGCCAAGGTCGGTCCGCAGGTTATGAATCTCATCTGCGAAAACTCCATATTTGATGACGTACCGGTCAAAAAGGAAGTCAAGGCGACGGTCACGGGCATCTATGTCACCGCGGTCAAGGGACTCCACGGCAAGCCCGTCGTCACGGAGCCAAAGAAAAAGAGCCGCTTTGCGCGCTTCGTCGAAAAACTCCAGGAGAAGGGCGGCGCCGCACCCGTCAAGTAATCACCCTGATCGGGGCCGGTCACCGAAGTCAGGCTTTAACCACCTGCCGGGGGCGACGGCCCAGCATGGCCAACTCATCGATAACGGATTTTTCGACAAAACTGTTTAAGGATAATCCCAATTCCACCGCGGCAACTGCGGCATCCTGATGAAGCTCCGTTTCCAGCTCCTGAACCGTCGTCCCCTGAAAGGTTATGACGGTACGCGTGTTGATCACCATTCCGCTGAAAACCTTGTTTTCGTCGTCATATTCCACATTTGCAATATATCCCTTATATTTCATCATGGCCTGGCCCCCGCGTTTTCCAAAAAAAAGTACTATATATTGGTACTGTTGTCAAGGATTCGTCCACCTTTTTTGGTCATTTTGGGATAACGTACCGTAAAGACCGTCCCCCTTCCGGGGTTTGAAGAAACCTTTACAGACGCACCGTCCGCCTCAAAAACCGTCCTGGCAAAATTCAGTCCGATGCCGATATTTCCGTCGGCGCTGCCGGATCCCCTGTAAAACCGTTCGAACAGATGAGGCAGTTCCCGTTGCGGAATTCCGGTTCCCTCGTCACAAATCCGGATACAGATAAACATAGGGAGATCTTCCAGCGATACTGCAATCGAAGCGCCCTCCCCCGAATGCTCCGCAGCATTTTTCAATATGTTTTTATATGCCTCCTTTTCCCACTTCACATCGATAAAAAGCGTGGCACTCTCTGCACATTCCAAAACCGCACGGACACTGTAAACGTCAAACAAAAGCTCCATCTCTTCGATCACCTGTTCCAGAAACCCTCTGGCACTTACTTCTTCCCTTTGCATGATGATAGTCCCGCTGTCAAACTTCGCCATCTGAAGCAACGACACAATCAGCTGTTCGACGATTCCAAGCTGAAGTTCCATACGGCGCAGAAATGCCATCCGCTCCGCCTCATCCATTTGCGGATGTGCAAGCAGATTGTCGAGTGCAATCTGTGCAGCGGTCATGGGGGTTTTGATCTGATGTGAAATATCCGCCAGGGCGCGCGCAAGTTTTTTATTGTCCTCCCTGCTACGCTCCGATGCCTCCTTCAGCTGCACGGCGGTTTTATAGATTTCATTGGAAAGCCTTGAAAGCGCACCCTCTTCGTTTTCGTCGATGCGCAGGTCATATACCATCCGATTGATACTTTGCACATAAGCAATCAGGCGGTTCAATTCCTCCTCCTGACGCCGCCTGACACGGAAATGATAGAGGACGAAAGCCGTCAGAACGATGCACAGAATGACGATCACAAGCCTCTCACCCATCTGCACGATACCCGATACCGCGAACGGTTGTCACGGCTTTTTCTCCAAGCTTTTCTCTCAACCGTTTGATGCAGACCGTCAGCGTGTTGTCATTCACGATATCTCCCGCATAGTCCCACATATAGGTCAGAAGCGTCTCCCTGGTCAGCGTTCTTCCGCGATTACAGAACAAATAGTACAGGAGTTTGTATTCCGCCGCTGTTAAAACAGCTTCCCGCTCTGTGTCATCGTGTCTGACAAAAACGCGTTTTGATTTCAGGTCCATGCGCACGTCTCCGCAGACGATTTCCTCCTCGCCCTTTCGGTAACGCCTGAGCACAGCCCGGATGCGCGAGAGCAGCTCCCGCATCCGGAACGGCTTAACGATATAGTCATCCGCGCCGGTATCCAGCCCTTTCACTACATTGCTCTCTTCTTCCATGGCCGTCAGAAAGATCACGCCGCAATCCGGCTGGGCTTCCTTTAACCGTTTGCATACTCCGTACCCCTCCGTCCCTTTTTCCAGACGGACATCCAATATCGCAAGATCGAACAATACCGTATCGATCAGATCGTATGCGCATGACACACCGGTACAGGCATCCGTTGTATAGCCCTCCTGCTCCAGTGCATATACAATACCGTCCGCAATTTCCTTATGATCTTCAACAATCAAAACCCGATGCATTATACCGCCTCTGCACGAATCACGTCGATCGTATTTTGTGCGTTAATCTTACTCATGGAATACCACATAGTCAAACCCGTGATCGCATAGACCGCTGTAACGGCAATCAAAATCGCGACAAGAGGAAGCCGGTAGCCCATGTCAAACTGTTCGCTGAAAACAGAGTAGAGCAGATAAGACAGTACCGTACCAAGCGGGACGCCGAACGCGAGTGATCTGGTGCCATAAAGTGCGCTTTCCAAAAAGATCATCCGGCGAAACTGTGACGAGGTCATTCCGACGGATTTCAGCATGGCGAATTCGCGCGCCCGTAAAAGCATGTTGGTCGTGATCGCATTAAACACGTTGGTGACGCCGATCAGGGTTATGACAATAATGAATCCGTACAGAAAAATATTGACGACCAGCAAAAGCCGCTGTTCCTGTGCAGCGCTTCCTGCAATGTTATATACGAAGATTCCCGAATACAGGTCATTTTCACTTCTAAGCCGCATCAGCTCACGTTCCATTTCATCCGGCTTTTCCGTATGGATGTGCATGTTGTAAAGCCGCGCCCTGCTTAGAAGATCATCTTCTTTTCCGTAATCCTCCGAGACAAAAATCACACCGCCCTGATAAAAAATGCCTTCCGACCCCATCGGCAGATCGGACATCTCCGTTCGGTACTCCGTGATTCCGATCGCAAGCATATCGGGAGTCTCTTCATTATCCGCGGAAGGGATTTCATACAGAATCTCATCCCCCGGGGAAATCGCTTCGTAAAATCTGCAGATCGTCCGTTTTCCGCTGCCCGGTTCTATCGCCATTCCATAGTCAACAAGGATTGCTGCCTGCTCTAAGTTTTTCGTGACCCCGAACCGTTTTGCATAGATCTCGAAATAATCGCGGTTCAGGAAGATAAGCAGCGCCATTTCCTTTCCTTCCGCATCCTTGTCTTCCTGTGCGAATGACGTTCCGTACCGCATGGTATCCCACCGCAGTGTCATTCCATATTCGTAATTGTAGTGTTCAGGCGTCAGGTTGAAACGCCCTGCAATATCCTGATACGTTTCGGGAGAATCCGGAGAAGATACGACGAAATTATACGCGGCGTCCGCATATACGTTTCCCGCCGCGCGGGAGAGAGTTTCCGTAAACCAGAACATGGCAATGAAAACCGTCATGCTTACCACAAGGGATATCACCGTTGTACGATACTTTTTTCTGCTTCTGTGCAAACTGTTTGACGCAATGACGCCTCCTATGCCAAACAATCGCTTTATCAGCTTCGGACTGCGCTTTTTCTTTTTGAAGTCTTTCGTCTCGTGGTTTCCCCGAATTGCTTCTATCGCGCTCACACGGCCCGCTCTTCTTGCGGGTATAAGGCAGGACAAAAATATTGTGACCACGGAAACCAGAACGGACACGATCATGGCAAGGGGGGATACACGGAACACAAAGCCCGTACGGAGCACATCCCCGCCGATCAGCGCATCTGTTATCCACATCAGGATACGCACCGCAAACACACCCAGTAAAACGCCAAGGGGAATCCCCACCGCCCCCAGGAGAAAGCCCTCGTAAAGAACACTTTTTACGATCTGCTTTGATGTCGCACCAACGCTTGCAAGTATCCCGTATTGCCTTACCTTTTCGGAAACGGATATTTGGAAGCTGTTGCGGATAACGAAAACACTTGTCGCAAGGATGATCAAAATGATGATTGCCGCCAGCCGCTGCAGCACGCTCATAATCTCGTCCCTTGCCCCGCCCTCGTAATCAATCAGCGCTTTGTTTACTGTCATTCCGACACCGCTGTTCCCTTCATACAACTTCCGATACAATGCGTCCGCGCTTTCAAACGCCTTTGAAACGGGGGAAAAGGTAACCGTTACATAGCACATTGCGTTAGCATCCGTTTCATTTTCATCGAAAGCTCCTCCTGTGACGGCCGTATAGCCCGGTGCCGTAAA
>JAFSLV010000048.1 GCA_017448245.1 Lachnospiraceae bacterium
ACAGACCTTTGACTGTGTCATTCTGGATTTCTATATGCCGGAAAAGGACGGACTGGACGTGGTGGGGTCCATGTACAGCCGGAAAGACCGCACGCCGACCATCGTCTTTACCAATAAAATCGAGCCGCATCATGAGGCCGGCATACAGGGATTCGGGATTGTACGGGAGGTGCTGAAGAAGCCCTGCCCTGCGGAGAAGCTGCTGGAGACAGTGGGACGGATCGTAAATGACGGATAGTAGGGCAGGAAACCAATGCGTGCTTAGCGCCTGTCTGTATTGAATATTGCAGACAGGCGTTTTTTTGCAAAAAAAGAGATATGACAGCATAATCGAAAAGGAAACAAATGACATTTATAATCTAATTTGTCAGACAGTGTCTGACAAATTGACATCTGAATGGGAAAACGCTTGCGATCACCCGTTAGGGACTTTATAATGATGAGTATCAGCAGGCGTCGAATGGAGGAAGGTGCTATGATGCGAGTAGTAATTGAAATGGATAAGAAGAAGATAATACAAGACGACGAGTATGAGCCGGAGAGCATATATGAATGCGTGCGTCAGCACTTTTATCCCTACAACAACCTGAAAGAGGTTCCGCAAAAGCAGACAAATATGATTGTATTTGAGGATTCCGGAACAGAGGATGACTTCGGCTGCCTTTGGGTTGCGAATATGGAACTGCTTGACGAGGATTGGTTTGCCAAATATGTAAAATCATGGAAGTGGTATGATGACGAGGACGGTGAGGAGGACATTCTCTCCCAGGCGTTGAAACGGCGCGACGGAGCATTCGCATATGCCTAATAGTGGCCACTAATATCGGGACACGTCATAGTTTGATGCCGGAAATCAAGCCGCCTGCCAGGAAAACAAGGGGACAGAAAATAAAGCCAAAGCCCAAAAAGAAAAAGAAGTAATACAGAGATAATCCGGTCGTTTATCTATTCTGAACTGAACAGATAAGCGGCTTTTTCTTTTCCACAAATCAACCATCCGGCCTGTCGGCCAGACAACTGAACGAATTGTACGAGGCGATATCGGAATTTACCGGAGTTAACGGATAAAGCCGGAAATGGGCAAAATTGCATTTTTTACTCTCTTCGTATAAAATATGTGAGGCATCCGGGATATGCCCCGGCGGTACATCCCGTTTTTTTTACAGGAGAATGCGTTTTGTCCGACAGTTTTATCCTGCAGGGAGACATATTGTATTCCGAGAGTCCCTCCTGCATCCGTGCCGTGCGGGACGGTTTTCTTGTGGTGGAAAAGGGGATATGTCAGGGGGTCTTTGAAACACTTCCCGCAGCAGCTGCGCATACGGAGGTGACGGATTACCGGGGACGTCTGATCATTCCCGGGATGACGGATCTGCATCTGCATGCGCCGCAGTATGCCTTCCGCGGCATGTGGATGGATGAGGAGCTTCTCGACTGGCTCAACCGCCATACCTTTCCGATCGAGGCGCGCTATGCGGACGCACAGTTTGCACGGGAAGCCTATGCGCAGTTTCGCGACGCGATCAGAAGGAGCGCGACGACACGCGCGGTGATGTTTGCGACGATTCACCGGGATACGACCGTACAACTGATGGACCTGATGGAAGAGACCGGCATCATCAGCTATGTCGGCAAGGTCAACATGGACCGGAATTCGCCGGATATCCTGCGCGAGGAAAATGCCGCAAAGTCTCTTGCGGATACGGTTCTGTGGCTGGACGAGACCGAAGGCAGATACGCGCATACGCATCCGATACTCACGCCGCGCTTTGTGCCGAGCTGCTCCGACGAGCTCATGGAGGGACTCGGACGGCTCTCTTACGAACGGGGGTTGCCCGTGCAGTCGCATCTGTCGGAGAATGTCGGAGAGATCGCATGGGTCAAAGAACTGTGCCCGTGGAGTGCGCATTACGGAGACGCCTATGACCGTTACGGACTTCTCGGTTCCGGGGCAAAGAGCGTCATGGCACACTGCGTGCATTCCTCCGAAGAGGAGCTTCAACTGATGAAGGCACGCGGCACCTTTATCGCCCACTGTCCGGACTCCAATGCCAATATCGCAAGCGGCATCGCACCCGTCAGACACTATCTCGACGAAGGACTGCATGTCGGACTCGGGACGGATGTCGCGGGAGGCGCGACGCTTTCGATGTTTGCGGTGATGCGCGAGGCGGTGCAGCACTCGAAGCTGCGCTGGAGATTAAAGGACGATTCGCTCAGGTGGCTCACGTTTGCCGAGGCGTTTTATATGGCGACCGTGGGGGGCGGCGCGTTCTTCGGCAGGGTCGGCAGCTTTGCCCGGGGATACGAGGCGGATATCCTCGTGCTGGACGACCATGTGCTGAAGACCCCGCTGATGAGTGAACTGACGTTGCCGGAGCGTCTCGAACGCGTGATTTATCTGGGTCATTCCACCTGTATCCTGCACAAATACGTACGTGGCGCACAGCTGTTCTGAAGCGGCGCAGTCTTGTTCTGTAG
The DNA here is from genome assembly GCA_017448245.1 of Lachnospiraceae bacterium. Classification (GTDB taxonomy): domain Bacteria; phylum Bacillota; class Clostridia; order Lachnospirales; family Lachnospiraceae; genus Butyrivibrio. The sequence goes on from JAFSLV010000048.1 coordinate 2,482, forward strand.
GAAAAACCGATAGTTACTTAACACAATAATATTCATTGACAGACCGTCTTTTCGTTCGTTACGATTAAAGTGTTCTTATTTATTTTTCTCTCAGAGGAGGTACCTATGAAAAAGAGAATGTTGGGTGTTTTTTTGGCGGGTGTACTTGTCATGGGCGCACTTGCCGGATGCTCGGGCGGAGCGCAGCAGACTCCCGCGGGCAATCAGGCATCATCCGCGGCAGAACAGGGCGGCAGTGAGGCGCAGGACGCAGGCGGAGCAGGTGAGGCGACGGATGCGGCGGCCATCAAGGTCGGCGTCATCGTCATCGGCGACGAAAACGAGGGTTATACGGAAGCGCATCTGAAGGGCATCTACGGGATGCAGGAAGCGCTGGGGCTCTCTGATGACCAGATCGTCATCAAGACCAATATTCCGGATACCGAAGTGACCTATGAGGCGGCGACGGATCTGGTGGATCAGGGCTGCAACATCATCTTTGCCAACAGCTTCGGTCACGAGACCTACATGATGCAGGCGGCTCAGGAATTTCCGGATGTGGAGTTCTGTCATGCGACCGGCTATCAGGCGGCCATGAGCGGTCTTCCCAATTTTCACAATTACTTTACGGCCATCTATCAGTCACGCTACGTGTCGGGCGTCGTGGCGGGCTTAAAGATCAACGAGATGATCGAAAACGGCGATATCCTTGAGGATGACGCCATGATCGGTTATGTCGGCGCATTCCCGTTTGCGGAGGTGATCTCCGGCTTTACGTCCTTCTATCTCGGCGCAAGGAGCGTATGCCCTACCGTGACGATGACGGTCAGATACACCAACAGCTGGGGCGATCTCTCCCTCGAAAAAGAGATGGCCAAGCAGCTGATCGCCGACGGCTGCGTACTGCTGTCGCAGCACTCGGATACGGTCGGCACGCCGACGGGCGCGCAGGAAGGCGGCGTCCCCTGTGTCGGATATAACATCTCCATGATCTCCGCCGCACCGGACAGCGCACTCACGAGCGCGACGGTGGACTGGTCCAAGTATTATACTTACGCGGTGCAGTGCGTTCTCGACGGCACACCGATCGATGTGGACTGGGCCAAGGGATATCCCGAGGGCGTCAATCTGATCACGGAACTCAACGAAGGCATCGTAGCCGCGGGCACCGCGGAAAAGGTCGCGGAGGTCGAAGCGCAGCTGACGGCAGGAACCCTCCATGTCTTTGATACATCGACCTTTACGGTCGGAGGAAAGACGCTCGAGGAGCTGATCGCGGAAGGCGGCGATTACGAAAAATACGCACCGTATGTCTCCGACGGATATTTCCATGAATCGGAGCTTGCAAGCGCGCCGGCCTTTGATCTGATCATCGACGGCATTGACGCACAGGCGGACTAAGTGGTACAGGAACCGGTACTGGAATGCAGAAATATCACGAAACGTTTTGGCTCTGTCACAGCCAATGACGGGGTGGATCTCTCCCTCAGAAAGGGAGAGATCCTCTCGATCCTCGGCGAAAACGGCTCGGGCAAAACGACGCTGATGAATATCCTCTCCGGCATCTATTTTCCGGATGACGGAGAGGTGCGCATCAACGGCAGGCAGGTCACGATCCGTTCGCCGCAGGATGCGTTTGATCTCGGGATCGGCATGGTGCACCAGCACTTCAAGCTGATCCGGATCATGACGGCGGCGGAGAATATCATTCTCGGCATGGACGGCGCACAGCGCCTGCACATGGCGCAGGTGGAAGCGGATGTGCAAAAGGTGGTGTCCGAATACGGCTTTGCGCTGGATCCGAAAGAAAAAATCTACAACATGTCCGTCTCACAGAAGCAGACGGTGGAGATCGTCAAGGTGCTCTACCGGGGGGCGGAGATCCTGATTCTGGATGAGCCGACGGCGGTGCTCACACCGCAGGAGACGGAGCGGCTCTTTGCCGTCATGCGCAACATGAAGGCGGCGGGCAAGTCTGTCATCATCATCACACACAAACTGAACGAGGTACTCGAGATCTCCGACCGCGTATCGGTCCTGAGAAAGGGCAGATACATCGGAACGGTGGAGACAAAGGACGCGACGGTGGAATCCCTGACCGAGATGATGGTCGGAGAGAAGGTCGTACTCGACTTTGGAAGAGAAGACCCCGTACATCCTTGCCCCCGCATTGCCTGCCGCGGACTGACAGTGACGTCGGCGGACGGATTGAATGTGCTGAGCGACGTGACCTTTTGTGCAAACAGCGGAGAGATTCTGGGTATTGCCGGGATATCCGGCAACGGACAAAAGGAGCTGCTCGAAGCGATCGGTGGCCTCAGGCAGACCGCGGGCGGTGATGTGATCTACTATCCGCCGGACGGCGGCGAGAAACAGCTCACGGGCATGGATGTCAACGAGATCCGCCGGCTCGGTGTGGTATTGTCCTTTGTCCCGGAGGACCGGCTGGGCATGGGACTGGTCGGCGCGATGGGGATCAACGACAATATCGCGCTGCGCACCTACCGCGACGGAAAGAGCTTTTTTACCAACCGTAAGACGCCGCACAATCTGGCAAAAAATATCGTCGAAAAACTGGAGGTGGTGACACCCGGATATACGACGCCCGTCCGGAGACTCTCCGGCGGCAATGTCCAAAAGGTTCTTGTGGGACGGGAGATCATGGCACAGCCGACGGTACTGATGGTTGCTTATCCCGTGCGCGGTCTCGATATCCAGTCGTCGTATACGATCTATCATCTCTTAAACGAACAGAAGAAAAACGGTGCGGCCGTCCTGTGTGTCGGAGAGGATCTGGATGTGCTGATCGGTCTGTGCGACCGGATTCTCGTACTGGCGGGCGGCAGGGTCACGGGAATCGTGAATGCAAGGGACGTCACCAAGGAGGAGATCGGTCTGATGATGACCGGCATATCCCCGGAGGCATCCGGTGCGCAGGCGACGGAGGATGAGGCATGAAGCACGGCTTTCATCTGGTCAAACGTGATACCGTCTCCTTTGGAAAGGCGTGGATGATCCGTCTCGTCTCCGTACTGCTTTCGCTCGTCGTCTGCGGCCTGGTGATCATGGCCATCACCGGAGACAATCCCGTCAGGGTCTATGCGGCGATCATCGACGGTGCCATCGGATCAAAGAACCGTCTGTGGAATACCATACGTTCCACGATGCTTCTGCTGGTCGTCGCCGTCGGTCTGACGCCGGCCTTCAGGATGCGCTTCTGGAATATCGGCGCGGAGGGACAGATTCTCGTCGGAGGCATTGCCGCGGCGGGACTCATGATCAGTGCCGGTGCGTATCTTCCGGGGGGTGTGCTGATTCCGCTGATCCTTGTGTGCAGCACGCTCTGCGGGATGCTCTGGGGACTGATCCCCGCGTTTTTCAAGGCATATTTCAATACCAATGAGACCCTGTTCACACTGATGCTCAATTATGTGGCGATCCAGGTGACCAATTTTGCGATCATCCTCTGGGAGTCCCCCAAGGGTTCCAATTCCGTCGGCGTCATCAACCAGGCAAGCCGTGCGGGATGGTTTCCGCGGCTCTTCGGTGTCAATGACGCGATGATCGTGATCTTAGTCGTTTTGATCACGGTTCTGGTCGCCGTCTATATGCGCTATTCCAAGCAGGGATACGAGATTGCCGTCGTCGGCGAGAGCCGCGACACGGCACGTTATGCGGGAATCAGCGTAAAAAAGGTGATTCTGCGTACCATGATGATCTCCGGCGGGATCTGCGGACTGGCCGGCGCCGTCATCGTCTGCGGCGCGTCACATACGATTTCGACGGGCATCACGGGCGGCAGGGGATTTACCGCGATCATCGTCGCGTGGATGAGTCATTTCAATGCGCTTGCGATGGCACTGGTCAGCGCGTTTTTAGCCTTTATGCAGCAGGGCGCCATCCAGATCGCGACGCAGTTCGGATTAAACGAAAACGCGTCGGAGATCATCACCGGCATCCTGTTGTTTTTTCTGATCGGGAGTGAGTTTTTCATCAATTACAAAATCGAGCGTACGAAGGGAGGAAGCGCGTCATGACCGTTCTCATTGCATTTTTGAACGCAGCGATCGGACAGGCGATCGCGATTCTCTTCGGAGCAACGGGAGAAATCCTTACGGAAAAGTCGGGCAACCTCAATCTCGGGATTCCCGGAATCATGTATATGGGCGGGATTGCAGGACTGATGGGATCGTTCTTTTATGAAAACGCCACTGAGACACCGAACGGCACATTCAGCGTGCTGATTGCGCTCCTTTGCGGCATTGCGGTCTCGGCGCTCGGCGGACTGATCTACAGTTTTTTGACGATCACGTTGAGAGCCAATCAGAATGTCGTCGGGCTGTCGCTGACGACCTTCGGCGTGGGCTTCGGTAATTTCTTCGGCGGCTCGATCAGCAAGCTCGCGGGCGGTGTCGGACAGATCTCCGTGCGCACGACGGCGGAGGTGTTCCGTGCACCGGTGCCGGTGCTTTCGGGGATTCCCGTGATCGGAGAGGTGTTGTTTTCGCACGGCTTTATGACCTATCTCGGCATCCTCATCGCGGTGGTCGTGACGTGGTTCATCAAAAAGACCAGAAGGGGACTGCATCTGATCGCGGTCGGCGAGGATCCGTCGACGGCGGATACAGCAGGCATCAACGTCAGCCGCTATAAGTATGTGGCGACCGTCACGGGAGCCGCGATCGCGGGACTCGGCGGTCTGTACTTTGTCATGGAATATCTCAACGGCACATGGACCAACGGGAGCTTCGGGGACAGGGGCTGGCTTGCCATCGCGGTGGTGATTCTGGCGCTCTGGAAGCCGACCAACGCGATCTGGGGATCGCTCCTCTTTGGCGGACTCTTCGTGCTGGATATCTATCTGCCGGGCTTAACGCGCGCGACCAAGGAGCTGGTGCGTGTCTTCCCGTATGTGGTCACTCTGCTCGTCCTCATCATTACCAGCAAACGCAACAAACCGGAAAATCAGCCCCCCGAGAGTCTCGGCAGGGCCTTTTTCCGTGAAGAGCGATAGGATTTTGTCAGAATGAGCGACGAGGCGCGGAAGCCTCCTGCAGCGCGTTCAGTGTCCGGACCGGATCTTTGACCTTGGCAAGAAAGATCATCGCCGCGATGATGTAAGGCTTAAAGGAAGCCTGCTTATAGAGCGGTACGCGGTAGCGGTCAAAGACAGAAGCGTCCACCTCGCCCTCCTCGCAGGAGATGCCGGTGATATCGGCCGGCAGGCAGTGCAGATAGAGTGCCCTGCCTTCTTTTGTCTTTTTCATCATGTCTTCCGTGCAGGTCCAGTCCTTATGATTCGCGTTCTGAGCAAGCAGTTCTTTTTCCAGTGCCCTGATGCCGGCGTCGTCTCCCTTTCCGTAGAGGTCCGTGCGCCTTTCCATCGCGGCAAAGGGCGCCCAGCTCTTGGGATAGACGATGTCCGCGTCACGGAAGGCTTCCTCCATGGAAGTCACCTTCGTAAAGCTTGAGCCGTTTGCGGCGGCATTTTTTTGTGCCACTTCCTCCACCTCCGGCATGATGTCATAGCCTTCGGGGTGCGCTAAGACGACATCCATGCCAAAGCGCGTAAACAGTCCCGAGACGCCCTGCGGCACGGAGAGCGGCTTGCCGTAACTCGGAGAGTAGGCCCAGGTCATCGCGACTTTTTTGCCCTTTAAGTTTTCGACCCCGCCGAATTCATGGATGATGTGGAGCATGTCCGCCATGCACTGCGTCGGATGATCGATGTCGCACTGTAAGTTGACGAGCGTCGGTTTCTGTTCGAGGACGCCGTCCTTATGTCCTTCGGTGACCGCGTCGACGACATCGTGCATGTATCGGTTTCCCTTGCCGATATACATGTCGTCGCGGATGCCGATGACGTCCGCCATGAAGGAGATCATGTTTGCGGTCTCGCGCACCGTCTCTCCGTGCGCGATCTGGCTCTTGCCCTCGTCGAGATCCTGCACCTCCAGGCCTAAGAGATTGCAGGCACTCGCAAACGAAAACCGTGTGCGGGTCGAGTTGTCACGGAAGAGCGAGATCCCTAACCCTGAGTCAAAGATCTTTGTCGAGATATTTTTTTCGCGGAGAGCTCTCAGCGCATCCGCCACCGCAAAGGTCGCGGCGATCTCATCATCTGTCTTTTCCCAGGTCAGGAAGAAGTCGCCTTCATACATGGCTTTGAAGTCAAGGGTTGCAAGTTTGTCGAGGTATGGTTGTAAGTTGCTCATATATTCTCCTTTCAAGGCAAAATCGAACATGCCATGCATTTTCCCGTTCACCGATGTCGCAGTATGCCTGCAGCTTACTGAATATCGTTATCCGTTTTTCCGCCGCGATAGACCGACACGTCATCGGTCTTTTTGCTCTCGTCATAGAGATTCAGTGCCGTGACGTACATCGCGGCGCAGGTGACGAGGTCCTGCTTCCAGGTGATTTCGTTCGGGGCGTGCGCCTGGCTCTCCGCACCCGGACCGAAGCCCACGCAGGGGATGCCGTAGCGCCCCTGGATGGAGACACCGTTGGTGGAAAAGGTCCACTTGTCCGTGAGCGGTCTGCCCGTGCGCGTGGACATGGAAGAGGGCGCACCGGTGCGCTCCGTACCGTAGAGCGCGTGATGCGCATCGATCAGCATCTGCACATGGGCGGCGCTTTCTTTGTTGATCCAGGTCGGGAAGTAACTTTCCGTCTCATAGACCTCGCCGGTCCACGACGGACGGTCGTACATATACATCGAGACCTTTACGTCATCGCCGTATTTTTTGACGGCGGGAAGACCCCGGATCTCTTCAAGACATCCTTCCCAGGTCTCGCCGGCCGTCATGCGGCGGTCGATCGAGATCGCACAGGAGTCCGCCACCGCACAGCGGGAGGGCGAGGTAAAATAGATCTGCGATATCGTGCAGGAACCGCGGCCGAGGAAGCGTGCGTCCTCGTAATGGTCGGGATTGTATTTGGGATCGAGCATTTTGACAAGGCCGCGGATCATGGTCGAGTCTTCGCAGCCGTTGTTATTGAGGGCGCGCACATCCTGAATGATGTCCGCCATCTTCATGATGGCATTGTCGCCGCGCTCCGGGGCGGAGCCGTGACAGGAAATCCCCCGGACATCGACACGGATCTCCATGCGGCCTCTTTGCCCGCGGTAGATGCCGCCGTCCGTGGGTTCCGTGGAGATGACAAATTCCGGAACGATCTTATCCTTGTTGTAAATGTACTGCCAGCACAGTCCGTCACAGTCTTCCTCCATGACGCTGCCGACGACGAGCACCCGGTATCCTTTGGGAATGAGGTCCAGGTCCTTCATGATCTTTCCGGCATAGACCGCACTGCACACGCCGCCCTCCTGGTCGGAGCCGCCGCGGCCGTAGATGATCTCGTCGTCCTCATATCCTTCGTACGGATCGTGCGTCCAGTTGTCGCGGTTACCGATGCCGACGGTATCGATGTGTCCGTCGAGAGCCATGATCTTATCGCCCTCACCGATCCAGCCAAGGACATTGCCGAGGCCGTCGATCTCCACCTTGTCAAAGCCGAGCTTTTCCATCTCTTCTTTGATGCAGTGCGCCACCTCTTTTTCCTCCGCGCTTTCGGAGGGAATCGAAATCATCTTCCTGAGGAAGGCGTTCATATCCTTCCCGTAATCCGCTGCGGCTAACTTAATTCGTTCGTAGTCAAGAGACATGTTGTAATACTCCTCCTCTCATATAGTTTCTGAATCATGACGCGATAGCCCCATCCCACACAATCTGCGCATAACGTTCCGGATCCGTATCGCCCTCCGTCGAGAACAGCAGCACCGTCGAGTCCGCACCGAGCGAAAGTTCCGTGCGTAAGTCCGCGTATGCGGCGTCCTGCATGAGGAAGGAGAGCAGTCCCATACCGACCGCGCCGGATTCGCCGGAGATGACCTGCGGATCGCCCCGCATGGGAGCGGCCAGCATCCGCATGCCGCGTGCGGCGACCTCATCGGGGCAGGAGACAAAGAAGTCCGCGTGATTGCGCAGAATGTCCCAGCCGATGGTATTGGGTTCGCCGCAGGCAAGTCCTGCCATGATCGTTGTCAGATCTCCCGTAACGATCGCGGGATTGCCGTCTGATTGCACCGCGCCTTTGTAGAGACAGGCGGCGGCTGACGCCTCCATGATGACAAACACCGGCGGATTCTCCGGAAAGCGGTTGACGAAATATCCGACGACGGCGCTTGCAAGGGAACCGACCCCTGCCTGCACAAAGACATGCGAGGGACGCGCAACCCCCTGCGCAATGAGCTGTTCGCAGGCCTCCTGCGCCATCGTGCCGTATCCCTGCATGATCCAGGAAGGGATCTCTTCATAGCCCTCCCAGGCGGTATCCTGTACGACCACACCGTGCGGTGTCTCCGCCGCTTCCTTTGCGGCGATCCGTACACACTCATCGTAGTTGACCTCTTCGATGGTGACGGCGGCGCCTTCCTTCCTGATATTATCAAAGCGTGCCTTCGTGCTCCCTTTGGGCATATGGACAACCGCTTTTTGTCCGAGCATGCGTGCGGCCCAGGCGACGCCTCTGCCGTGGTTGCCGTCGGTTGCGGTAAAAAAGGTCGCCTGCCCGAACTCCTCTTTGAGCGCATTGCCGGTGAGTGTATCAAAGGTCATGTCAGAGACATCGTGCCCCGTTTCTTTTGCGATGAAACGTGCCATCGCAAAGGAACCGCCAAGCACCTTGAACGCATTGAGTCCGAAGCGGAAGCTCTCGTCCTTGACGAAGAGGCCCCGGATGCCGAGCGCCTCGGCACGGCGGGGGAGCGCTGCGAGCGGCGTGATGTCATATTGCGGGAAGGAACGGTGAAAGGCGCGGGCACGGTCGATCTTTGTGAGCGCCATGACGGAAAGATACGCATCGTTACTGTGCGGCATATGATTGCCGGTCCATCGGATAGGATCCATGATATGCCTCCTGCGGATAATGGCAAACAAAAATTATGGATATCTGACTTTTTGTATGTTATCATCGTAGCATATTTTGATTTGGGTGTCAAAAGCCAAAGCGGCGACTTTTTTGATCCCCGAATCAACTTATGGTAATATGGACAGGCATTGCAAAAACATAAGGAAGACCAACACATATGACACTGAAAGAATGTAAAACAGGTCAGACCGTGCGGGTGTTGTCCGTCGGGGGAGAGGGCGCGCTCAGGCAGCACTTTCTCGACATGGGCGTGATCCCCGGTGCGGAGATGACCGTCGTCAAATTCGCGCCGATGGGAGATCCCGTACAGTATTTTGTACAGGGATACGAGCTCTCATTGCGCCTTGCGGATGCCGCAAAGATCGCGGTGGAGGTCTGCACGGAGGCGGAGGATACCGGCGCAGGGACAGAGGACGTGTCCGCCGGTGTCCATCCAAAGAAGGCATCCCCGTATGAAGAAAAAACCGCGCATCCGGGCTTTGGCGAAGAACGCGGCGCCTTCCATCCGGAGGGTAACGCAATCCCCCTCCCGGAGGAGGAGTCGCTGACCTTTGCGCTGGTCGGCAATCCCAACAGCGGAAAGACAACTCTTTTTAACCAGCTCACCGGTGCGGCGCTGCGCGTCGGTAATTTTCCGGGGGTCACGGTCGAGCGAAAGGACGGAACCATCCGGAATCATCCGCATACGACGCTGACGGATCTGCCCGGCATCTATTCGATGTCTCCGTATTCGAGCGAGGAACTGGTCTCGCGCAATTTTGTCCTGAAGGAACAACCGCATGCCATCATCAACATCGTCGATGTCACGAGCCTTGAGCGCGGACTCTATCTCACGATGCAGCTGCTCGAGATGGACATCCCGATGGTGGTCGCGCTCAATATGATGGACGAGCTGACCGCCAATCACGGGACGGTCGACGTCAACAAGATGGAACAGATGCTGGGTACCGCGGTGGTGCCGATCTCGGCCTCGAAGAATCAGGGACTCGAGGAACTGGTCGCACATGCCATCCATATCGCAAGGTACAGGGAGCTTCCGCTCAAACAGGATTTTTGTGACGCGACCGATCACGGCGGAGCGGTGCACCGCTGCCTCCACGCGATCCTGCATCTTGCGGAGGACCGTTGCGAAAAAGAAGGGATGCCCGGACGCTTTGCCGCAAGCAAGCTGATCGAGGGCGATCCCATGGTGACAAGGCTGCTGTTTCCCGAAGAGGAAGAGCGGCATACACTTGCGCATCTTGTGGAGCAGATGGAAAAAGAAAGGGGACTCGACCGGAGTGCCGCGATCGCCGACATGCGCTATACGTATGTGCGCAGGGTCTGTGATGCATGCGTTGTCCGGGAAAAAGAAAGCACGGAGCAGCTGCGCAGCCGCAGGATCGACCGACTTCTGACCGGCAGATACACGGCGCTTCCGATGTTTGCCTGTATCATGGCGGCGATTTTTTATCTGACCTTCGGTCTCATCGGTCCCGTGCTGCAGGATCTCACGGCGGCGGGAATCGAAGCACTGGCATCTCTTTGCGGGCGCGCCATGGACGCGGGCAATGTCAATGAAAATATCAGGAGCCTGGTGATGGACGGTATTTTTGAAGGCGTCGGAAGCGTGCTCAGCTTTCTTGCCGTGATCGTCATCATGTTCTTTTTCTTATCGCTGCTCGAGGATACGGGATATCTGGCGCGCGTCGCGTTTTTTATGGACAAGCTCTTGAGGAAGATCGGATTGTCCGGGCGCAGCATCGTGCCGATGCTGATCGGCTTTGGCTGCACGGTGCCCGCCGTGATGGCGACCAGGACGCTCCCGAGCGAGAGAGACCGGAGGATGACGATTCTTCTGACGCCGTATATGTCGTGCATGGCCAAGCTCCCGATCTATGCGTTCATCGTGAGTGCGTTTTTTAAGGGAACGGGCTGGTGGCTGATTGCGGTGCTGTATCTGGGAGGCATGGCGGTCGCGGTGCTGGTGGCGCTTTTATTCCGCAAGACGCTGTTCCGCGGCGAGGCGGTGCCTTTCGTGATGGAGCTGCCCAACTACCGGATGCCGCATGCAAAGAGCGTGCTGCGTCTTTTGTGGGAAAAGGTCGGCGACTTTTTGCGGCGTGCGTTTTCCGTGATCCTGATCGCGACGATTGTCGTGTGGTTTTTGCAGCGCTACACATTTGGATTTAACGTGGCGGATTCACCGCATGAGAGCATGCTTGCGGCAGTCTCCGGTGTGCTGGCGCCCGTGATGCGTCCGGCGGGTCTCGGCGACTGGCGCATCATCACGTCGCTGTTCAGCGGATTTATGGCAAAGGAGAGCGTGATTTCCGTGATGGAGGTGCTCTTTCCTTCTTCGTCCGGTATCGCAAGTGTATTGACGCCGCTGACGGCGGCGGCGATGCTGACATTCAGTCTTTTGTATACGCCGTGTGTGGCGGCGATTGCGGCCGTCCGCAGGGAGCTCGGCGGACGGTGGGCGCTGATGATGGTTTTTTGGCAATGCGCCGTTGCCTGGCTGTGTGCGGTGATCGTGACACAGGCGGGTACGCTGATGGGATTCTGATCCGCGGAAACGGAGGTGTAAGACAGATGAATCTGTGGGATATACTGATTCTTTTTATGGTCGGCGGAGCGCTGGTACGGGCGGTCCGTGTGCTTAGGCGAAAGGCGGTGAGAGGCACAGGCGGCTGTTTCTGCGGTGCGGGCTGCACGGGGGCCTGTTCTGTGCGATGAAATAACGGGTTCCGGTTTGGAACACTTTTGGAACACTTGCTTTCTTATAATGCTATTATACGCGGTAATCTTTCCTCAGGAGGTGTATGTATGGCAAAGGAAGCAAGGAAGAACACGGCAAGCCCAAAGGTCTCGGGTCTCGGCCTCAGTGCCGCCAAACTCAAGGATCTGAAGGTCGAAAAAAAGTTCTCTTATGTATTCAACCGTCTGTTGATCTTCATGTTCATTGCTTCACTTTCTTTGATTTTTACCGTCATCTATTGTGTTGTCCAGTACCGGACAATGTATAACAAGTATTACGCAACGGCGGAGTATGTGGCGGACGCCAGGGGCGGCATGCAGTCGCTTGCCAAAAATGTCTGCTACGTCATCGCGGCGGAGACGGAAGAGACGTCGCTTGCCCGTCTGGATGCGGCAACCAGTGACTCGGCGCAGTTAAAGACCGCGATCGAGGAACTGCATGCCATGTATCCGGACAGCGAGTATGTCAAAAAAACGGAAGCTACGTATAATCAGGTCGTGGACGGCGCACAGGAATGGATTGCCATGGTACAGAACGGTGCGGACAAGCATGATCTGTATGTGGAATTTGAAGAGGTCATTGTACCGGGGCTGACGGAGCTCAAGGATAATATCCTGGAGGTGGAGGCCCGCTCCCACGCCAATGCGGAAAGCGCCTATACGCTTGCGTTGGCGGTCGCGGTTGTCTTTTCCCTGGTGGCGGTCGTTCTGGTCGTCCTCTTATTCCTCACCGTCAACGACGGCAAGCGCAAGCTTACCTATTGTATTGTCACACCGGTGACGGAGGTGACCAATGCCGCCAAAGAAATGTCGGAAGGACATCTCGATCTGCAGATCCATTACGAATCGCAGGATGAACTCGGTGAACTCTCCGACAGCATGCGTAGCACGACGTCGACATTGCACGGCATCGTCAGCGACCTGACGGGTGTCATGCAGCGCTTGGGGACGGGCGATCTCATCCACGGTTCACAGAATCCCGACGGCTACATAGGCGATTTTCATCCGGTGGCCGCGGAGCTGCGCAAATTCCGCACGGGTCTTGCAGGGACCATGGGAGAGATCCTCAACGCGTCCGGACAGGTTTCGTCCGGTGCCACCAACATGAGTCAGGGCGCACAGGACCTCGCCGAGGGCGCGACCGACCAGTCGGCCTCCGTCGAACAGCTCACCGCGAGCGTGCAGACCGTGGTCGCGCAGACCCGGACACTCTCCGAATCCGTCGAGAACGGTGCGCGCGTGGCGCGTGAAGTCAAACGCTCCACCGACGAAGGCGCGGAGCACATGGCGCAGGTCGTTGCCGCCATGGGCAAAATCACGGAAGCAAGCGCACAGATCGCGGAGATCTCCAATACAATCGCGGATATCGCCTCGCAGACCAACCTGCTCTCACTCAATGCCTCGATCGAGGCGGCCAGGGCCGGCCAGTCCGGCAAAGGCTTTGCCGTGGTCGCGGACGAGATCCGCAAGCTTGCCGGCCAGTCCGCGGAGGCGGCCAGCCACACCAAGGAACTGATCGATACGACGATCGAAAATGTCAATGAAGGCAATACGGTCGTGGAGGAGACCAACCATGCACTGCAAAAAGTGATGGAGGGCATCAACGAGATCCAGGAGATCATGAGCCAGAATTCCGAGGTGGCGCAGCAGCAGGCGGATGCGATGCAGGAGATCGACAACGGCATCGAGCAGATTTCGCAGGTCGTACAGAGCAATGCCGCAAGCGCCGAGGAATCGAGCGCGATTTCACAGGAGCTCTCGACGCAGTCGGAGAACCTCAACGATCTGATCAGCAAGTTTATTATCGAGTAGCTTACAACCGATATAGCACGGCGGGTTTTCTACCATACCGCATACACCAAATCTGCCGTTGTTATAATGAGGGGGACTGACCGCTTCCGGTCAGTCTCCCCCCTCCTTTCCGGTCGATGCGGTATCGCTACCGCAATCGATACCGCATCGGCATCTGCATCTCCGGTTCTGTTTCTGTCTCTATCTGTATGGCGTGAGAGATTATTGCATCGTCTCGAGACGGGCGAGTATTGCTTCGCCCCAGCTGTACTGGCGCATGAATTCGCCCTGAAAGAGTTCCTTTGCTTTTTTGTCGCCGTCAAGAAAACGATAGTAGTCACAATCGAGTCTCGTCGGATTGATGCTGTAATGATCTCTTGTGTGCCTGAGCACATCATCAAAGCCGAGGGCAGACAGCGTGCTTCTGATCTCCATCGCATATTTGCGCACGCGTGCTCTTTTGAGCCTGGGGTCGACGGACTCGTCATGCAGGATCTCGCACAGCTCGCCGCCGGTAACGGTGGCACCGCGCAGACTCACCAGATAGGCAAGCATTTCCCTGGAGCCGCTTCTTTTGAACATGACGGACTCTTCCCGGAAAAAGATATCAAAGTAGCCAAAGCACTGTACCCTCAGACGCTCCACGACGGGGGTACGCAGATGGCCGAGCGCTTTGCGGATATCCCCGGGCGAGGCCGGCTTGACGATGTAACCGCTGATAAAGAGATCCCAGGCTTTGAGCGCATACTGTTCGTAGGCGGTGCAGAGGATGACATTGGTCTTCGGATAGAGTGTTTTTGATTTTCTGGCAACATCGAGTCCGTTTGTCCCGGGCATCTCCACATCGAGAAACATCACATCGATCTGTTCTTTGCGGACGATCTCAAGCGCGTCTTTTCCGTTGCGTGCGGTAAAGATCCGGGCGCTATCCCCGAGGACCTCGCGGACTCTTTTTTCGAGCACCTCGACGGCACCCGCTTCGTCATCGACAATCAGTATCTTCATCTCATGTGTTCCTCCGTATGTGCCTGAGGGGCCCCTTCTTTTTGGGGATCTGTATGGTGACGGTGGTGCCCAGTCCCGGCAAGCTTTCGATGAGAAGCGTGCCGTTGACCATGCGCGCAAGGCGTGAACGCACATTGACGATACCGTAATGGCCGCTGTGATTCTGCAGTGCGGCGGCGGCTTCCTGCTCCTGCATCAGATAAAAGCCCGCACCGTCGTCTTTGATTATGATCTCATAGGCCTGCTCCGTCTCGCGTGTCAAAAGATGCAGCGTGCCCACGCCTTCCTTGGCGCGCAGGCCATGGCGCACGGCGTTTTCCACCATCGGTTGCACGGTCAGGGCGGGCAGCATAAAATCCGTCACCGGTGTATCGATATCGATTTCGAGTTCCTCGCGGAAGCGCAGTTTTTCGATTGAAAGATAAAACCTGACATGCTCGAGTTCTTCCGTGAAGGGGACGGGCGTGTTTTTGTCGAGCGCTTCAAAGTTCATACGCAGGTAGCCGGAAAAATCATAGATCGCCTGCATGGTTGCATCACGGTCTTCGTCGACTAGGTTGCTGATCGCATTGAGCGTATTGAGGATGAAATGCGGACCGATCTGCGAGGTCAGAAGCTGCAGCTCCATGCCGGTGCGGCGCTCCTCCACCACAACGTAGCGGATGAGCAGCATGTAGACGACCATGATGCAGACGCTCATCAGGGAAAGAAGCGGCAGAGCATCTTTGTCCGTGTGACGGGAGACACTGAGGAGCTGCACGATGGAGATGATGGCCATGATAAAGATGATGATCTTGACCTGCGGCCGCACGAAGTTTCTTGTCAGCAGATATTCTTTGGCATAGGGAACCATGAGGCGCCGCATGACCGGAAAGGAAAATAGGGTGATTACGGCATAGGCCAGCAGTGTCCATCCGTCATAGGTGGCGCTGCGCGGATGCGCGATCAGCAACAGATTGACCATCGTATACATCATGGCCATCCAGAAAAAACCGAGCAGGATGATGACGGCATTGGGTCCCGCGTGTACGTAGACCACGTGTCTTGTAACGATCATCATCAAAAGAAAATCGAGGATCAGAAACGCAAAGGTGATCAGATCCGGATTGAACGAAGGATATGCCTGCAGGAACAGAATCTTTGCGGCGGAAGAGAGCAGGATTCCCGATGAAAAAACAACAAGAAACCAACGGACCGTCGTGCGTGCGGAAAAGCGGAAGCGCTCCTCGGGGACGCACATAAAGTACATCAGGATCAGGGGAAGGATCTGTATGGAATGTCCGAGGACATCGATCAGGATACGCGTGAGAAACATGATCTGCCTGCCGTCTCTTTCCTGTGAGCGATCGCCGGGTGCTACATAACTACTGTATCATTTTTCCGGCAATTCTCAAAATGTACGGTAGCAGATATCGTCAAAGAGCGCAATGCTGTTGCAGGCGTATTCCGCATGCGTGAAGGCATCGGTGACACGAAAGCCGGGCTTCATTTCATCGATGATGAAGCATCCGGCCTTTAGAGATATGCCCGCTTCCGGATAACTCGTCTGCAACAGCCGGTTGATACGCTCTACGGCACCCTTTGCGCCTTCTTCGGGCGCGATCACGGAAAAACGGTCTTCCTCGATGCGGCCGATCAGCCGCATCGGGAAGGCTTCTTTCAACAGGAGAGCGATTTTTTGCAGGAGACGGATTTCATTGGCCTTGCCGTACCGGCTGCGGAAGGAATAGTGTCCGTTGATGTAGATGTGCAGGCAGGCGGTTCGCCTGCCCGCAAGGAGGATCTCCCTGATACTTTCCTCCGCTTTGACGGTGAAAAAGTCTTTACGCATAAAACCCGTGATCTCGTCCTTTTCGCTGGTGTCAGGTGCCATATAATTATATTTTATCAGCCGAAGTGTTCCAAAAGTGTACCAAATGCCAGGGGGGACGGTTCTCAGTGACCGGAAACAAGCCACTGAGAACCGTCCCCTCTGACCGGAAACAAACCACTGAGAACCGTCCCCCTTGGCAGAGCCCGGATTATTCGCGACGACCGTGTCGGTCAATACAAATAGTCCGGATATCTGACGGATTCCACACAGGATATGGTAGGTTTCGGGCGGAGGGAAGTTGATGGTTATTCCTGTATAACATAACCTTATACACCAGAAACAGATCATAAAAAACGAGAATGACAAGATAAAAAAAAACCATAATTATGATAGGTTGCATGATAGCTGCTTTGTTATAATGATCTAATCCGCGGAACCTGTTCTGCCATGAAATCTTACATATTGGAGTTCCTGAATTTCCCGGATAGAAAATGATACAGCTGATAGCAGTAAACGCAGGCGATGATGTACCGGCGCTTTGGTGATGGTATGCGGGCCAAAGGATGCCAGAGGTACGACACCCCCGAAGGGAGAGAACATGAGAAGAAAACAAAAGACACTGGCAAAGCTGCTCGCCCTGGTCCTGATCCTCACATCGGTCATGGGCAGCAACGGTAACGTGCTGACCGCATACGCGGAAGAGCCGGGCACGACGGAAAACGTCGGATCGTCCACAGACAAGGAGTCTTCCGGTACTGAAGGCACGGACACAACGAATCACACGGGTGAATCAACCGGGGACACTAAGACAACCGGGGACGCCGGGGACACGCAGGGAACGGAAGCGCAGGACACCGGGAATCCCTCCGGTACGGATAACGCAGATTCCGATCCTGAACAGGTACAGTCTTTGCATACGTTACAGATAAACGAGGGTGGAAACGGTGCGGCAGCCGCGCAGCAGTCCTCTGCCGCAAAGCAGCTGAAGATACATGTGGAGGCCGGATCCCGGACCTATAACCGCAGCGCGCTGTATCCCACAAGCTTCTACGTATATGTAGAGGATGAAAACGGCACAAAGCAGATCGTGACCGAAGGATTCACGATCACCTATACGGCCGATTCGACCGGCAGCTCCTATGCAAAGACGGGCACGCTGAGTTGGGATGACTGGAACAGTCAAAGAAGAATTTCGACGGCCGACGGCACGGCGGATGATGTGACACAGCCTTACCGCTTTGCGGCAGGTGTCACCAATGTCACCGTGACGGCCAATCCCGTGGAAGGCAATACGGAATATACCTCATCGGAGACGGTGAGCTATGCCCTGCGGATATCGGAATCGGAAGACGGTCTTAGTGTCACGGCGCAGGGCGGCACCTATGTATATGACGGCAAGCCGCACGGCGCAAAGAGCATTGATTACAGCGCGGCTCACGGCCATACGCCGACCGTCGAATACAGCACGGACGGCGGAGCGACCTGGGTCACGGAAGAGCCCATGCTGACCGATGCGGGCACCATGGAGGTTACCGTCCGTGTATCCGCCAGGAATTTTGTGACCGCAGAGGCAACCTATACGGTCACCGTTACAAAGAAGAAACTCGGCATTCACGCCTCCAGCCTGACGAGTATCTATCAGGGGAAAGAAATCAGACAGCCAAGCTGGTGGGAATATAACTGGACGGCCGCAGAGGGAGATACGGTTTCGGGCGTCATTACGACAACACAGGACGCGGAGGGCAACCCCGTCGCGGCGATCGATGTCGGTACCTACCGGAATGTTCCTTCCGGTGCAAAAGTGACCAACGCCGCGGGCAAAGATGTCACGGACAATTATGAGATCACTTATCTGGACGGTACCGTCACGATCGAAAAGCGCAGGATGCGTCTCGAGGTCAGAGATACACAGAAGCTGTTCGGCGCGGCGGATCCCGTATACAGCATCATCGAGCACGGTCCCGACGGAAAGGTGCCGGGACAGACGTTCTTTACCGGTCAGGATAAGTATGTAAGAAAGAGCACGGACGGCTACCATGACAGGGCTGTCGGTGCGTATGAGGTCACCATCCGCAATCCGAAGGAAGGCGTGGTCTTTGACGCGGAAGGCAATGACGTGACGAAGAACTACGAGATCACGGTAACGCCCGGCACGCTTACCATCAACGAGAATCCGGCACTGATTCCCGTGAAGGTCAGATATTCGAGCAATGCCTATCCTTTTACGGGAAATGCGCTGAACAGTGACCAGATGTTTGAAACCATCGTGAATAACGGGGATCCTGTGGACGGATTGACATTTACGTATGAGGGGAAGACCTATACGGTATCCAGTCGCTTCCTGCAGGGAGCGACAAGCGACGGCAAAGCGACCGGTCCCGGATCCGTGATCGTGCCGGAAGCCCAATGGGGCATGGATGTGGAGGACGCGATCGGCAGATTCGACCGCAAGGCAGTCGGCATCTATGACGCAGAGGGCAATGATGTCAACGGCACGCTCTTCTACTGGGACGGCTATGTCGGGCCTGCAACCAACGGCACGGGTCCTTCGATCTTACCGCTTAAGCTCGAAGACCGGATCGACGTCAGAATCGAGGGGTTGCATGTGACACGTACGTATACCGGAGAAGAAATCGCGCTGGGCGCAGAGGATCTCTTCCAAACGGTCGTCACGTACAAGGACGGAACGGAAGAGGTGTTCCCGGGTCTGAAATTTGAGTATATGGGAATCAAACTGACGATTACGGGAGGACCCGCTGCCGTTACGGCAAAAGGAACGGATGTCGGATCATACGCAGCCGGCGGGCAGATCACTGTCCCGATCCGTAGCATGGACGAAAGAGGAAGAAACCAGGACGGACAGCTGTTTACGCTGAGCCAGACCTATAGCGGCGCTACGCTGGAGATCGTGCCGGTGCCCGAGCCGGTGAAGGTTACTGTACGTCATACAAGCAAAACATATCCCTACACGGGTCAGGAAATCACATTAGGAAAAGAAGAGCTGTTAGAAACGGTCGTTACCCTTAAGGACGGAACGGAAGAGGTTTTCCCGGGGATATCGTTCATGTATGAAGGAAAATCTTATACAGTGGACGGTTTGGAAGTCGTCGTCAGTATATCCCGTACAGACCCCGGTAACTTTCTTTCCACTCCGGAAACGGATTGGGGCGGGACCGGGCTTGCGGCAGTGTGGCCAAAAGCAACCTGGATCACTGACGAAGAAGGGAATAATGTAAACGGCACACTGTTTTCCTGGGACGGATGGATCAGGAAAGCCACAAACGGTGTCGGTCCTCAGATCGTCGCGCTGGCAGCAAATGAAATGCTCACATTTTCCGTTCGCGGAACGGAAGGCCTGACACGCACCTATACCGGAAGCGAATGCGTATTGGATGATCCGGATGAATTGTTTGAGGTGGTTGTATACGACAAAAACGGAGATCGGCTTCCTTCAACAGGGTTGACATTCTCATACAACGGACAGGAGTACCGGGTGGAAGGGATCAATCCCGCAACGGTGAAGGGAACGGATGTCGGTACCTATGCGTATACTGTCGGCTTTTCCTGGCCGCTGAAGGTGGTCAACATATCCACCGGGACGAATGAGTATAATAAACTGTTCCGTTTTGGAGAGATGAGTGGAGGCAGTCTGACCATCACCCCCGCGCGGCTTGTCGTCGTTGCAAAGAGCGCAAGTGCGCCATATGGCGGTGCGCTGTACTCTCCGGATGTGCATGTGGAGCTTGCGGATGAGCAGGGCAATCCGATAAAAGATGAGAACGGCAATCCGATCCGGGTGACGGAAGGAATCGAGATCAGCTATACCGCCACACCGACGGGTCCCTCCTATGCATCTTCCGGGACATTGAGCTGGGCGGATTGGCAAAGCCACGCAAGAATCGGAGCCGAGCCCGGCACGGCGGATGATGTGACACAACCCTACAGATATGCGATTGGGACGGAGAGGGTCACGGTCACGGCAAAGCCGGTGGATGGCAACAAGAACTACGATGCGTCAATACCGGTGACGTATACGCTCACCGTTACAAGCCTCGGCAAGCTGTCACTCGATGCCTCCGGGGCGAGTGAGACGGCTCTGTATGACGGACACTATCACGACGGAAATTCCGATGACACATTTAAGGTGACGGCTACGGATCCGGAGGGAAAAACGATCGATGTGGATACAACTGACGTGACCTTCCTCTACAGAAGGCGGGGAAGTACGACGTGGAGCACCGACAGACCGCATCTGATGGTGGACGGCACCAATACGGTATATGTAAAGGCGACAAAACCCGGCTATACGGATTCGGACGAAACGTCATTTACGATCACGGTGGTGGAGCGCGAAATCGAGATCATCATCGATAATGCGTCGATGACCTACGGTGGTGCACTGCCCGCGTTCACGTATACGGTGAGGATGAAGGTCGGGAACGAGTGGATAACACAAGACGGATCATTTACAGGTATCGCCGGAAATCAGTGGTTTGAGAATCTGCGCATCGGTGTTCCGAACGAAACATCGACGGATGCCGGTACCTATGCCGACGCAATCACGATCCTCGATGCCGCTGGAAATGCCATCACGGAAGAACAACTGAGGATTGAGAGAGATCCAAAAGGTCCTTATCCTACCACACAGAATTACAGTATCCGTGTTGTTCCCGGCACGCTGACGATTGAAAAGAAGCCGCTTACGCTCACGATTACGAGTGCAACAGTTGCGCTTGCCGATCTTCCCTCGGCGAACTTTGGGGTTACGGCAGAGGGGCTGGTTGATGGCGAAAGCCTGCAGAACGATAGACTCCGGTTTGTCATCAACAACGGAAATCCCGTCACGGCAGCAGGCACGTATCCGGTGAGCATCGCACTGGATGATCCTGATGTTGTGCAGCATTATGTCAAGAAAAATCCCTACAAGGGTAACTGCTATGAAATCAAGGTCACACCGGGCGCCACGGTGACGGTCACGGTACCGGCGTCCGCGACCCCCGCGACACCCGCAACGCCGGCAACACCCGCAACGCCTGCGGCTCCCGCAGCCGCCGCGCCCGCCGCCGCGGCACCGGCAGCAGCGGCGGATGCGCCCGCCGTGCTCGGTGAAGTACGGACGGATACGGGTCAGGGTGCGGTTCTTGCCGCACAGGGCACGGAGCGGCCGGAAGTCCTCGGCGCGCGCCGTACGGATACAGCAGCAGCGGCAGGTGCACGCCAGGGCGAAACAGGCGACGATACGCAGCCCGAAGCGCTGCGTATGGCGATCCTGCTTGCGGCAGCGGCAGCGCTTTTCTTCCTCTATGTTGACGGCGCGGACGCGCGTCACGCACGCAGACGCAGACGCCGTGCGGCTTCGATGAAGAGATAAAAACGTTTTATCTGATCTGAAATAACCATGCGGAACCGTTCTTCGGCTCGTGCCGGAGGACGGTTCTTTTTTACAAAGAATCATCAAGCAAGCCGGGGATACAAGCCGAGCGTAAATGCGCACGGTTCATAAGGAACAAAATGGAAGAACATGCACAAAGACAGCCGCAAAGCGCGTTTCCGGAAATCTGTCACGGATCGGTATGCATACGAAAACGGAGGACTTGATCATGAAGACAGCGATTTACGCAAGAACACAGACTAATACACCGGAATCCGACGCAACATCATACGGTAATTACTGACAAATCCCCGACCGGAATCATCTGATCGGGGATTATTATGACTAAAACAACCGTAAAAAGATTAATATTACGGACTTTTACTTGCACACAGGACATAATATGATATAAATGATACTGAAAGGCAGTAAGATTGATGATTTTACGGATATTTGGTACGTGGAGAATACTATGATCATGCGATATGCAGAATGCGCCATTAATTCGTTAGGGGCAAGAGACGTTAAGAAGGCGGTTGCATCGGGAAAACTGTATAAGATTGAAAAGGGTGTTTATTCAGACAGACCGCACGAACCGACGCTTGCCGTCATTGCCGCGAAGTATCCGGCTGCTGTTTTCACAATGAACAGCGCATTCTACTATCACGCTCTTACGGATGATATACCGGACAAGTATTATCTTGCAACGGACAAAAATGCTTCAAAGATTCGTGATAAAAGAGTGACTCAGTTTTTTGAAAACGCCAGCTATACCCTCGGCGCAGAAGAAACCTTTGTGGAGGGGGTTTCCATTCGTATGTATAACAAAGAGCGGATGCTGATTGAACTATTGCGCCATAAGAATCAGCTCCCGTTTGATTATTATAAAGAGATTCTCCGTAATTACCGCAATTTGATTGACAATCTTGATATCCAGACCATAGAAGAATATATGGAGCTGCTTCCGAAGAAAAAGATGATCGAGACTGCACTGCAGATGGAGGTGTTTTAACATGGCATTATTGTCCGAGATGCTGGTGGCCGTAAACCGGGAAGGGTATGAGGACGCGAACGCAAATGCAAAAGTGTGCCAGGATGTCATCTTAGATGCCATCGCACATAGCGATATGAACAGGCAAATCACAATCAAGGGCGGTGTTGTTATGCGGAGCATTACCGGGAATGTGCGCCGCGCGCAGAATATCACGGCATTTGAACAGGATGGAATCCAGATTTATTTTATCTTCTACTTTTTTCTTTGCCATAGCAGTATCACTTCCTTGTTGTCAGTGCTCAATCCCGCAGTGCGCCGATCGGCACCACGAACACCCCGTCCGGGCGCTGGTAACCATATTGCGTTCCCGTGATGACGATTTTCAGATCCGGGGCGCGCAGCTTTGCCTGTGGCTCCTTCTCGTTGTAAGCGGCAACAAGGCATTCCAGTTCTAAAAGATGCTTTGCGCCCTCGTCAATATCGGCGGAGCCCAGCTTGAACTCAATCAGCGCATAGCGTCCGTCCCGCAGGTGGAGCACAGCGTCCGCCTCCAGTCCGTAACGATCATGGTAATAAGACACCCTCCCGCCGAGCGCGCCTGAGTATATCTTCAAATCGCGGATACAGAGCGTTTCAAAGATAAAGCCGAAAGTCTTAAGGTCCAGGTTGAAATAGTCCGGATCAACGCCCAGCGCCGCTACCACAAGAGAAGGATCTACAAACTCTTTCTTGTCTGAGGCCTGGATGGCGCTTTTGGAGCGGATTGCCGGACACCACGCCTCTACATCCTGGATCACATACAGCTTCTTCAGCGCCTTGACATACTCATAAAAGGTCGTATCACCCATATCGAAATTGGCGTTGATATCGCGTATGATCGAGCGGTTGGAGGCAAGTGTGGAAATATTCCGCGCATAGGAACGCAGAAGCAATCTGGTCGCCGTCTCATCCCGGCGTACTCCGTCAAGATTGGAAATGTCCTCGCGGCACAGTCCCTCAAAGTAGCTTTGCGCTACCAGAAGCTGTGCCTTTTTGCTTTTTTTTCGCAGCGAAGAAGGCCAGCCGCCGCGACAGGCTGCGAAAATCAGATCGTCCACCGTGAGCGACGTCTCACAGCCGTCATCCGGCAGGCTTTTCGTTTGGAACAGCTTTGTAAGAGAGACCGTTCCGTTGGATTCTCCGGTCTCATACAGGCTCATGGGATACATGGTCAGCGTGTCGATCCGCCCGGTGCCTGTGTGCATGATGCCGGTCTTGTCGATGGAGTTGGAGCCGGTGAGGATATAGAGACCGTCCTCGCCGCGGCGATCCACGGAAACGCGCACGGCGTCCCACAGATTTGGCGCGATCTGCCACTCGTCGATGAGGCGCGGGTTTTCACCGACAAGCAAATTGGAGGGCTTGATCTTTGCCGTTTCCAGATACATGTCGCGTTTGTCGGGGTCCTGCATCTCTATATAGCTCTTGGCGAACTGCTTTGCGGTGGTCGTTTTGCCGCACCACTTGGGACCGACGATATGCACAGCACCAAAGGCTTCCAGCTTTAAGGAGAGTTCGTCATCGCAAATACGCGGAATATAGTCTTTCATGGGCATGTTCACCCCTGCTTTTATCAGATGGATCAATTATAGCATTGTTCTGGCTTTCAGTCAATATGAGCGAATACTTTTGCGCAAAAATAGCGAATACATTTGCGCCATATCTGCGGGCACTTTTGTGTAACCATACGCAGTAGCGTGTACCAGTTTGTACCAGTCAAGAAAAGTAGACACGAAAATTGTTTTTTTGTTGTTTTCTTTTTCAAAAGTGGACATAGGCCACTTTTTTAGCACTTTTGTTCAGTGAAAAATTGCGCTCACTTCTTAAGTTTGGCCGATTCTCAACGCGATACAAGGATGTCTTCGATATGTATTACCTCAGAGAATCCATCAGGCGAGAACAACTCTTACAATGCCTGGATGTGTATATTATCAACGATCCGGGCATGAGAGAAAACGATCTGAACGCAATAAAACGTCGCTGTTCTTCGGTGTTGGAGAACACCACATTTGTACATGCCCTTCAAACATCCAAAAAAACTGGACGAATATCGGCACCGATGAAGTTTTGCGAGGATTGAATCATTTCATGGATCAGCTGTGATGCCGGGATGCTTTATGGACTCTTCAAAAACTATATAAGACGGAAATTGGAGAGGATGCGCCGAATGACGAGGGAAGAGATCGCTTAGCGAATGCAATCGACAAAGGTGCTATTTCTTTTTATGGAGTCTGGAAGGACAACACTCTGATAGGTTGCTGCTCGATTACAGTTGGGTTCTCGACGTTTGATTATCACTCGAGTGGTGTATTTGAGGATTTCTATATTTGTCCCGAGTATCGCCATCAGGGTATAGCGCGTCAATTGGTCAAGTAAATTGAATCAGAATGTAAAAATGACGTAAATGGCAGTCATAGGGCGCGTTTCCGGGATCCAAGGTGCTATCCGATATATACACATTGCGCAAAATAAACAAATCGTTTATAATATAGCACATGAATGAATACATTAAAAGGCAACATCAAAACAGCGTGAAGCCGGCGGATTTGTGCGACTGGCTTGTCTCCCATGGTATTGCAACGATCAGTTCGCAGGAATGTGCGCATTTATTTGGTGTCCCACGGGAAGAGGTTCCGCAGCGAATGGTCCGCCTTCGCAAGAAGGGGCATTTTGTTGCGCTTGCCAGAGGGCTTTGGGTAGCGGTTCCCGCAGAGTATCGGGAAATGCAGGCGCCTGATCCGATGCATTATATAGACGATCTGATGTCATTCTACGGATGTGACTATTGTGTCGGATGGTTATCTGCTGCGGCCTTGCAGGGAGCGCGTCAACAGGCACCACAGGTGTTTCAGCTTGCCGCAAACAAAATGCTCAGAAACAGGGTTATCGGACGAAGCAGATTACAATTCTTTGACAGGTCATATGTTTCAAAAATCACAAGGCGCAGAATCACCATTTCGTCAGGCAGGGCATATGTTGCATCGCCGGGCACAACCATGCTGATGGCAGCTTCGGATCCGGTGCAGTGCGGTGGTATCGATAATACAGCGACGATCATTACGGAATTGGCAGAGGAGAACACGGAATACCGGGAGGATATTCTGAAGGATGCGCCGCTGTTTTCTGATACGGCAGTGCGCAGGCTGGGGTGGATATTGGAGCATGTGGCCGGGGAAGACAGTCTGGATGCGCTCGCGAAATATTGTGAAAGAGCGAATACACCGGCTTTACTTTTATCGGATGGAAGAAGAAGCGGAAGCATTGACAGACGTTGGAATATCATAATAAACAGGGAGATTGAAGCGGATATATGATATCGAGAAGACACGGGAAGATTACTTGATATTGGAAAGAAACTCGGATACACTGTCAGCTCAAAAATGGGAATGTATCCAAAAGTGCTGTGGAGGTATACTGCGGACAGCGGTCTGAATGCCAAAGGTACAGAAATTCGGATAATGGGAAATGTGGCAAACGAGGAAGCATAGCGACACAAATAAGAATGAGGAAAACTGAGACAAAAGAATGATACGACCGGTAGAAAAAGGTGACACCTGGTAGCGACATCGGCAGTGAACTTGTCGAACACGCAAAACAGCAGATGGGCGGAACCTATTTGTGGACGCTGGAACGCAATGAGCGTGCCATTGCGTTTTATAAACG
>JAFSLV010000005.1 GCA_017448245.1 Lachnospiraceae bacterium
ATGAACAGAATGCGCAAGGACTTCATCTTCTACAAACGCGCCTATGAAGACACGTCCCAAAATCCTTTATGGCAATATATGCTGGAATACTTTGCCGACCGTTACGCGCAGGCGGCAAAAGACATTCTCGGTGTCGACACACTCGATGTACAAACGGAATACAGCATCCGCCTGTACTGCTACGGCGCGGTAGGCATGACCCGTGAATGGCTTTTAGAAGACAATATCACACCGGCCGAGACGGTGGTGGAGATGATGTTTCAGTCGATGCCGGAAGCTTTGCGGAACATCTTTTTTTGATTCAAGACCGGAGAACCATTCTTTTTCTGTATCGCGAGTGAGCGATAAAGTGGGCTATATTGAAAGTTATTGCTTATTCCCATCCCATCTCTTTGTACAAATACTCTTTAAATCTGAACAGTGTATATAACGGGATCGACCACACATGCGTCTTGCCGTCCATATTGTCACCCACATTCTTTAAGGAAGCCTTTTTTCAATATAACGATCCATCGAAACACGTCCTTTGGTTCCAAGGATTGTCCGATAGGAAAGATAGTAGACACCATTATAAAGGCGCTCCACGTTATCTTGACCGTTCCGGTCAAGACGGCTGATAAACTTCACACATCTCCCGTTCCACATCTACATAGGCTTCCTGCCTATCAGCCTGAAAGCTGTATCCAGAACAGGATTAGGCTTCGGCTTTCTCCCCGCCATCGGAATCCCTCCTTCCCTGAATAATGGCGTAAAAAATGGACCTCCGAAGAGATCCATCAGTTTATTGTATATAACCACCGTCGCTAATTGCGATCATATGGTATTTCCAACATATCAAGCAGCCTTACAAATGTATCCTGTCCATCCAGACATGTCTCCGTAAGCCAGCCTTTTTCATTTCTCCATTCAGAGAGACCTCTGTAATAGAAATTCTTTTTTGCATCCTCTATGATAAAAGGAATCACATTATGTCGTAAGCACTCTTTTAACGCGACAAGCCTGCCTACTCTCCCGTTACCATCCTGAAACGGATGTATATACTCGAACTCAGCGTGTAATGCAATGATATCCTCTACTGTTACATTATCCTTTGCATTGTACTGTGAAAGCAGTGCCTGCATATGCTTATGCACTTCGGACGGTTTGGATGTCTCTCTTCCGCCAACAACATTCGCACGCTTCTTATAATCACCTACCGCAAACCATGCAAGCGTTGAACCCTTTGTATCATGCTTCAAAATATAATGCAGATGCTTGATGATTTCTTCTGTAAGCTCATCCTCCGCTGTATCGATCACATAATCAATCGCCCGGAAATGATGAACTGTTTCCAGCACATCATCCACCGGTATCCCGTCACCTACATCAAGTGTATTCGTCTCAAAGATCAGTCTTGTCTGATCCTCGGAGAGCTTGCTTCCCTCGATATGGTTTGAATTATATGTCAGTCTGACCTGCAGTTCATGATAGAGCCCCCCGGACAGCTTCATCTCCTTTTCTTCGCGAAGCACCTGAAGGATTTTATTATCGGACACCTCTCTCATAAGAAGTTCCGGCTTAACTCCCAGATATTCTGCAATCTTTATCAGGCTTCGGCTGGAAAGCTTTTCGCCCTTTCCGATCTTTGCAATGGTTCTGGTTGACAGACCAAGCTGCTTAGACAGTTCCGTCTTGCCGATACCTTTTTCTTTTAGAGCGTTTTCAAGCCCTTCATATGAAATCATTGGCTTTACACCTCCAATCTTTACTTATTTTAGCACAAAAGTGGCAAAAAGTAAAGATTTTGATGTTTCAGACTCTAAAAAGTAAAGATACCCCCCGTCTTCCATTTCGCGATTTTGCACGCGTGACTCCCGCGCCGTTCCCGATGCTTTTTTCTATCATCCTTTCGATAGAGGAAATCACACTTTTTATCTCCTCTGCAAAGTGTTCCATGACGGATAAAGGTCAACCCGTCGATATCGGCACTCATCGTTTCATCAAAGCGACACAGCACGGGGCCGATTTCACGCGCACCATACTTTGCATACAGTTTACTGTAAGGACATCCCGTCACATCAAATCCAAATCCGTCTCTGCCGTAGTCTACAGGCGTTACCTGAAATCCGTGTCCGTTCGCAAGTGTCATCGCCTTTGGCATAACAAGACGCGCCGCCGTAAAAGCGCCGGGGATCTTCATAAGGATCTTCATCTTGTTGTTCAGCTTCCTGCCGGCTTTCGTCAGACAGCGGTCAATCTGCTTCAAAAGCAGTTCCTGCTCCGCTCCCTCCTGCCTGCGCACCAGATAGATCGCAAGCGATGTATAGAGATCCGCCATCAGCCAGTGCATCATCAGATATCCGGGACCAAGCAGGAGTGGCAGGCGGTAGTCAGGGTTTTCCTTAATAAAGACATTTACCTTCTTCCGGATGTTATTCCTTGTATCCTCAGGCAGTCTCCGGTACAATTCGTAAAAATCACTGTGACGGATCATATCTTCCGGTGTATATTGGTATCCCATCGTTGTTTATTATCCCGCAAATATCCGGAAATCTCCACGTTCTTCCAAAATCGTTCACGCCTTCTCAACAACACGCACCTTAAAATCACATACATCATCCCCGTGACCGATGGTCTTGGTTCTCTCCCAGGTCAGGCGCGGGTGCAGGTTTCCGTAGCAGATGTCATCCGCATCGCAATACCCCTTCACGATCTCAGGACAGCCATACTGTGTGCATTTATCATTGTAGGGGCACTTAACCATGTTAAAGCGAATCTCATCTTTGGCAAGATACTTGTCCTCGGATCGAAATCCCATCTGCGGTCCGAAACTCTTTTGCGTCATATTGAAAAAAAACTTCGGAACGAAGCGGTACACGCCCGGGATCATAAAAATCGCCTTGATCTTCGGTGCCATCCCGCTTGCGCGCCACCGGTAGTAATCGTTCAAAAAATCCGCAGTCGCCTCACGGCTGATGCCCTCACCGGTCATGGCGTCAAACATGGCGATTGCCGGGTAGATCCTCTGCCATGTGTGCATGTGGTATACCTGTGGCTCGTCTTTGTTTTCCTCCACGATCTCGTCATAGCGCCTGAGCGCCTTACCCATTATCGCCTTTGTCTTTTCGCTTCCGTAGCGTTTTTCAAGATGTGCAACCACCTGCTTGAGATATTTCACTTCCTTCGCCATGATGCCTCCTTACGCAAATTCAATCACATCCAGCTGAGACATGCCGTTTGCATCCGAAAACTTTGTCATCAGTCGGTAGAGAAGTCCAAACCGCTTGTCCGGTTTCATATAATCCTGAAACATCCGGTTGCTTTTTACGGAAGCAAAACGGTCGCTCCAGCTTTTCAATTCCATGACCGGATCATCGAGGGCAAAGTTTGTGCTGACATCGATTCCGGATGCTCGTATGGCTTTCAGATCCACCTTCATTCCCCTTGTGTTCTGACCATCGAATGCCAGCTTCCCGCCGGAGAATCGCTCCGCCATTGCGATAAACAGCCTTTTGACATCCTCTTTCCGGAAGTATAAAAAGACGCCGGAGGCGATCAGAACGATACCGTCTTCCTTGCGGAAATCGACCTGATCAATCCATGCATGGTCATTTAAGTCGGACGCAATATTCTTTTCCCGCTCCGTTGACGCAAGGACCTGCTCACGGATTTCGATCACGTTCGGAAAATCCACGTTCGCAAAGCGGCACTCGCCATTATCCGCCTGATGCCCGGCGGTATCCAGACCGCATCCTAAGTTTACCACCAGTGCTTTTGGATGATCTTTCAGATAGGTGCGAATCTCCTGAACGAGTGCGTATTGTCTGACACTTGCCGCAAGGGAAGCGATCTTCATCCTGATGCTGCCCTCCTGCGCGCGCATGGTAGAAAAATCATAGTCTAACTGCTCCATGATCTTCTGACAGTCCATATCATGAAACAGATCAGGATAGTTTTTTACACACCACGCCTTTCCGTATAGCGGCATGACCAGTGTCTCTTGTACTGTGTCCTTTTCAATTTTAACTTTCTGACTCATTTCCGTCCTCCTTTCGCGGACGAACGCTTCTTTGTATCACCCACATGCATCAATGCGACGATTCCGTTCTCGTACACGCGCCCGACCGCTTCCATACACTTGATGATCGTCTCACGATCCTTATCCGATACGATCAACCGCACCAGCGTGGAAATATAGCCTTCCACCAGGGTATCCATCACTTCTCTCTCAAGCGTGTGAACCCTGCCCTTCGTCTTTCCCACGGCATCATTGATCACGTCGATATTTCTGCTTACAATGTTGTAGACAAAGTGCTCGTACTTCGTTCCCTTGGAACCATATACGATCAACTTAACGGCATCCCGGTCCGAAAGAAAAACATCCACGATCTCCGGAATGTGCGGATAATATATCCTTCCCATTGAAAGGAGTCTCTTTTCCGCCGGCGGTGTATCCATCTCCGCGCGGATGCTGTCAAGTTTCTTCATCGCAGCTTTTGCCACCGGGTCCGTGATGGCGTAAAAGAGTTCCTCCTTCGACGCAAAATAGCCGTACAACGCGCCTGACGTGAATCCCGCGTCCTCTGCGATCTTCCTCAGAGGCGCTGCCTGAAAGCCGCTTTTCAGGAAATGTTTTTTTGCGCTTTCAAGTATCCGGTCCCTTGTGGCCACGTCGCCGAGCTCCGATCGTTTTCTCCTTGCCATTATCATCCTCCATGTGATAATCACGTTATATAACTTAGTTATATTTTAAGCGCAGGTATGTCTGATGTCAATGCTGCGCTGCAGGAAAGATAAAAAAAGAATCAGAACAAACTTGTGCATATCCATGCCATGAGCGCAGATATGCTTTTATCAAATACCTGATCGATCCGCGCTTCAAATTCTCCGATTGGAGTGGATAGTCTTTTGCTCATTTCCGTGCTTCTCCTTTTCTTATTGTTCTGCTTTTCTCATCATGAACAGCAGACCGCCAAACATCCAGATATTGCCGATGCTGATCCATCCTGCCGTGATTGCGTTGACCCATGCCTGATTTCCGAACAGGTTAAAAAGTGATGTGATCACCATACCCACAGGAATGCAGAAGATCCAGCACCACTTTGGGTACGGTGTCAGTCCCTTAGAAAACGCGAGAATATGCGTAACGCTTTGAATGAACCAAAATATGCTGTACGCTACCATCCCGGGCAACAGGAAGAACGCGCCAAATCTCACGGCGGCATCCAGTGCCGTTTCCGGACTTGCCTGCATCATGTATTTGTAAAAGAATACGCTTGCCAGACAAGGGACATGCACGCCACACCCGGCGAAGGCAACATATCCGATGATCCCGCTTCGGTATAAATGCGCGTGCTTTTCCGAATATGGCTTGATAAGGCGGTAGATCGCGAAACAGCACAATCCTTCCAAAGGGATTCCGATAAACCCAAGGAAGGACGACCAGAAGATACGAGCGTCGGACAGGCGAACGTATGCCGACAGCATGCCTGCAAGACCTGCCTGCGATGGGTCACTTACACCATACCCTAACAGCAGATCTCCGGCAAGGTTCATACAGCCCGCAATCAAACCAAGCTTCATCAGGTGCCTGATACGCGGCCAGTCAAGTTCTGCTGTTTCCCTTTTGCCTTCAATAATCGTATCGTCTTTCTCTACCATTGATTCCACCTGCTATATGCTTGTTAGCTATCTCTAACTACTATATCAAACAAAGCATATTTCGTCACGACACTTTGATCGGTTGTCAGTTGCGGTTATTTATGAAGCGCATGGCTTAGACTGTTCGGTATCCCGCGCGGACCTCATATCGCATTGACACCATACTCATCGCGGAGTCTGTCAAACGTGAACAGTTCCGGTTCATATCTGCCATACTGTACCTCACTTTCTTTGTGATATTGATGGTTGCTTATAATCGAAACCGCCTGTTGGCGTCGATTACCGTTAGATTCAGCTCAATTCCACGTTAAAAAAAGGCATAAAAAACGCCGGGAGTTTTTCAAAAACCTCTCGGCTTTATCTGATCGTATTACATTATTCAATTACTTACAGTTTAAAAATTCTCTAACCGCCTCGCATATCTCTGTAGATGCTTCCAGCTGCTCTTTCGCTTCTTCTGCAGAAACAATATAGAAATCATCGTAATCGCTTTTTTCTCTCAGTTGCTTTAATTTGCCGAGCTTACGACCGATCTCGCGCTCGAACTTTTCTTCCTTAACGTAGTGCTGATTAAAATATGCAACAGCATCCTTGTGTCGTTTGAAGTCAACACCATCCAACGCAAGAACAGCTTTTACTGCGTAAAAGGCTGCATAGTACGAACGATTCAATGTGTCTCTATACAGGTTCCCGGTAAAGCACGTATTTGCAGCCTTCATGGTTTCCGCAGACTGTTCCAAACGGTACTTGCTTAAATCTTTCTTTCGGTCATCCATGCAGAACCACCCCCTCTCTTTCTATACTGTCATAGAAAGGAAGTACCCCCAACCAGTACTCGAAATGATCTCTGCTCTTTACAATAACGCTGATGTCAACGCCATAGTCCATCTCATAGTCAAATGCCAGATCATATAACCTGTTCTCTTGTTCTCTGATTTCTTCATCCGATGAAGTAGTCAAAAACATCAGGTCAACATCTGAGTTCTCGCGAAAATCCCCACGCGCATAAGAGCCGTACAAAACGGTCCGGACAAGATTCGCACCCAAAATGTCCTTGGCCTCTGCAATAAACTTGTTTATGATCTCTCGCCGGTCTTCCATCATACTATCCCTGCTTAATGATGTTACAAGTGGTCTTCTTGATATCGTACAATGTCAAATATGATTGTACCATTTTTAGAGCCGGCTCTCAAGGCAGAGAGCGCTAAAAACGGCAGTTTTTGCTGTTTTTATCGCAATCTGACACATAAAAGTAAAGTCATCTTCTGCCGTATGATAAGCCAAACTCAGATTCATATTTCCTTACAGCTCCAGCGCATACGCGTCGATCACCAGATATTTGTCGTTTGCTTTCAGCTTCGGTCGCTTCGGCTTTAACGCCTTTTCGATGTCATAAGTGTTACGCTCGTCAGCATCCGCCGTGTATTTGTAGTTCGGGTACTTCGTGATGTCATACTTGTCCGAGAGGAAAGGAATGCAGTCCCATGGAGTAAAGCACCGCGCCCTCCTTATAACGGACCCATTACCTCGCTCATGGCTGAGGCGGGCGTCGAGCCCTCCACTCAAAAACTGATTCTCGGGCATAAGGGCGCGATGTCTATGACGGAACGTGTTTATACCCACATCGGCATCCAACTCCTGATCGATGCCGTGAACAAAATCTACCCGTCCTGACGCTACATTCTTGCTGCATATCTGCTACATATCCATGCCATTTCACGCCGTCTGACGGCCTCTGAGCGAGATTTTCCTAATTTCATGGATATTTGTATATTCGCCGTTTTCACGCCCCATACAAAAGAAAACAGGACCGGCATAGATACCGACCCTGTTCCCTTATGTAAAACTGTAGGGTAGTAGGGGAAGCTTGTTTATCGGTTCCGCACGATCTTCCGCTTGAGTGCCCGGTTCTTGGGGCATCTGCGGGCTTTCTGCGGTTTTGTCCACTGAGCCACCGCCATAATGAGGCCTGCACCCGCAAGGCTCATCACAACCAGCAACAGCTTGACCGGAGATGCGTCGCTCGTCTGTACGCCGGTGCGTCTGGCACCTAAAACCGCCTGCTGTCCGTCCTCCGGCTGTGTGCGCTGTGCGCCGAGCACGCCGGGCGTTGCGGGAGTGTTGGTCGTCGGTGTCACGGGTGTCGTCGGTGTCGTCGGAGTACCCGGATTGGTCGGCGGGTTCGACGGTGGATTGCCGGGCGGCGTCGGAGGATTCGACGGCGGTGTGCCCGGATTGCCGGGTTCCTTTTCATTGGCAAGCTCAAATACGAGCGTATCTCCCGCGTCTGTCCAGTTTCCTGCCGCGTCCTTTGTCTGCACAACGGCACTGACATTGCCGCTTGCGTCCGTCGTTCTGGTCACACGGAACGTCACGGTCTCATTGGTCTTGAGATAGCCCGCGGGCGCCGTTTTTTCAACAAACGTATACTCCGTATAGTCCGTATCATCCTTGCGGTCGCCGTCCTCATCGGTAAAGACCTCGGGCAGTTCGATGACCTCCGGTTGTCCCGTACTCGTCCACTCTTTGACGACGGTATCGCCGTACTTCACCTGCAGCACCGCTCCGGCCAGAGGCTGTCCGTCTTCTTTTTTTACCTTGAGGAACTTCACGGGGCAATGCGGCGACTCCGCGTCCTCCATCAGCACATGCTGCTCCGTGCTCCAGCCGTTCGGACCGTAGACCTCCAGTGTCGCCTGCTCCGTGACATGGAAGCGCACGTCCTCCGCGATCTCATAGCCGTAAGGGGTGCGGATCTCACGCATGAGATAGTAACCCTCAAAGACTTCGTCGATCACGTGTGCCTGACCGGTCGATACCCAGCTTTTCCACGCTGCGGTGCCGGCAGGATTGCCGTTCTCGTCGGTCTTCCAGACCTCGATCGTGGCTCCGGGAAGCTCTGCTCCCTGTCCGAGGGCGGTTTTGGAGAAGGTCACCGGCGTATTGGGCTTTTTGTTGTTGTACATGACGATCACGCCGTTTTTCTCTGCGCCGAGACTCGAGCCGTTGGTCAGTGTCGCCTGCCCGTTTGCGTCTACGCGAAACTCGATCCACTCTGTCCGGAGTTTCTGCGGATCGGGCAGCACGTAGTTCTCGGGCGCCTGTGTCTCCTCCAGTCTATAAGTAGCACCAGGATATACCTCAAAAGTGGTGGGCTGTGTTCCGCTGATCCATTCACCGTTTTCCACGAGCGTCGCCGTACCGCTCAGCGTATCCACGATAAACAGTCTGAGTGTCGCGCCCGGCAGTTCCGAACCGCCGCCCGCCTCCTGCTTGGAGAGGACGACCGGTTTCTTTTGCTGTTCTGATACGATATTAAAGTTTGCCAGATTCTGATATTCCTGTGATTTGGAGTTTTTGCCCGATTTTACAAAAACATCCAGTACATAGCGTGCCGCTTCCTCGGTGGAGAGGCTGGCACTCACCAGCGCCTGATACACCTTCACGCCTTCTTCGATCTGATTGAGGAGTTGCTCTTCCTCAGGAGAAAAAGCGATTCTGAGCGTCTGTCTGGCTGTCTCATCCGTTTCTTTCATATATTGCCAGAGCGGCTGGGGGTTCAAATCATCTTCCGGGAGCACCCATTCCAGGGCAAATTCCGCGGCGATTTCATCCAGATTGTCCGGATTCTTTCCGTTGGTATAGTGCCACACGGCCAACTGTGTGACCGCCCAATATACCCTTTCGTCCGTCAGCGTCGAGCTGTGGACGGAAGTCTTGCCGGGACCGCGGTAACCGTCACGTAAAACGGACAGCAGATTTCTTCTGACGGCTTCGCCCTTTTCCGGGGTTTCCTCCGCCGTTTGCTTCTTATCGCCGATCACCGAATAGATATTGGACTGGTCGACGGTCTTCTTTCTATAATTGATGGAACGGTCCTTCGGCTGGGTGGCGGTATTGTCCACCACACTCAGCTCATCGGGCATCTGATCCGTTGCGTTCAGACAATAGGCGATCATTTCTTCCGCATTCTCGTCGTCCTGCTGTTTGATAAAGAAGCCTACGGGCTTTGACGGATCCGTGCTTCCGCCCTTTGCAACCTTCCACGCCTTATACAACGTTTCGTCCGCCTGTACGGTTCTGGAGAGCAGAGGCGAGGCCACGAGTGCCGCTGCCATTCCGAATGCAATCAGTCGTTTGATTCCCTTACCTGCGATTTTCATTTTGTTACCGAAGCCTTCCTTTCTTCCTGCCCGATCTTTCGGGCAACGGTTTCCTCATATTTCAGGAAACCACCGGCCCCATCCCCATGAGGCCACATCCGCATCCACCCCAAAATGTTCGAAATAACAATCACTTTTCGATGTACGATAAATTGATAATTCGAACACGGTCTCCCAAACAAAACCTCGTGACAAGATGTATCATACCACCATTTTTTGGCGAATGCAAGCGTTTTTTTAAAAAAAATGACATTTTTGTTTTTTTATGCGACATTAATGTCATAAATGGTATGACATATCTGTCATAAACCAAATTCCGTTAATCCTTTTGTAACAACTCCGGATTCTTGTGTTTATGCGGACTTTCGACATATTTCTAAAAAAAATGCGTGCATCTTATAAAGAATATTGTTACAATTGTTACGGGGAACAAACGGTATGAGTTTCAGTTCTGTATGAAGTCACAACGAGCCAAAAAATCTCACAGAAATTTCCCTCAGACGCCCGCGACCGCACCGGCCGCCGCTCCGGAAAAGAAGCAGGACGCCTCTGTCGAAGTGCGCCCTCCGGTCGATGTGGCGCTGGAATACACGCAATCCCGGCCTCCGGGCTCCGGCCGCCGGGAAATCGATCTCTTCGTTCCCGCGCAGGACATATCCGCCCCCGCCGCACAGCGCATCAGCGCGGCCTATACGACGCCGGACGCTTCGGCCTTTGATCTGCGGACGTCCCCGCCTGTGCGCACGGCAAAAAAGCCCGCGGCGCACCGCGCACAGCCGTCCCGCACGGCTCCCGCTGCGCAGACAGCCTCAGAACATCGCTCACCTGCGGAACACCGAGCAGCGCACCGTTCGGCTCCCGCGGAACACACCGCGCCTGCCGCGACGCGCCGCACGCGCACACCGTCCTCTGCAAGGACCCGCACACAACAAAAAAAGCACATGGAGCGCGCGGGAGACACCCTCTACGACTATCTCGACGGCAAGAAGCGCCTCGACATCCCAAAAGCCTCCGAGCGTCCCGGCACGGCAAAAGCGGGACTCCCCAGGGCAAAAGATACCGTCGTGCGCCCCGAAAAGCGCCCGAAGCACAAAAAAAGCCAGAAAACGATCTACAAACAGCCCAAACAGGTCACTTACACGGATCTGCAGACGGCGATCCCCGTCAAGAGCGGCAAGGGCAATACCTATCCCGCTGCCATCCGCGAGGAACGCGAGGCCCGTCGCAAGCGCGACGAGCGTCTGACCTATCTGATCGTCTTTTGCGTGGTTATCTTTATCGCGGCCGCCGTCTGGCTCGTGCGCATCTTTATCGGCTACCGGATGACCGCAGGCGAATACGCGGATATCCGGGAGACCTATGTCGTGATGCCTGCTGCCTGGACCGGCAACGAGGAACAGGAAAAAGACAACGACGCCTTTTATCCGTCGCTCCAGATCAATTTTGCCTCTCTTTATGCCCTGAACGAAGACTTCATCGGCTGGCTGTATCTGCCGGGCTGCGGTATCTCCTATCCGCTCGTGCAGGGAGAGGACAATGACTATTATCTCAATCATACGTTTCTGAATACCGAGGCCGCAGGCGGCGCAATCTTTGTCGACTACACGGACAAGGCCGATTTTTCGTCCCTGAACACCTTTGTCTACGGGCATAACATGCAGGACGGCTCGATGTTCGGTTCGCTCTACCGCTACGGGCAGGACGCCTCGCTGATCGGCTCCTATCCGTACTTTTATGTCTATCTCTCCGGCGGCAGCGTCCGGAAGTACCGTATTTTTTCCTATTACCAGGACCGCGAGGATTCACAGACCTATGTGCGCATCGAGGATGAAAGCGCCTACGGCGAGTATCTGCAGATGCTCGTCGACAAATCCGTCCGCCTGCCGGACGGTTCTCAGGTCTCCGATACGCCTCCCACGACGGAGGATACGATCGTGACGCTGTCCACCTGCCACGGCCGCGCCGATTCCGGCCAACGTTTTCTTGTGCACGGTGTGCTGGTCGGTGTATACTAAGCATATCCCGTTGTTACCTTACACAGCCTGTTTGAGACAACCCGGAGGACTTGTGATGAAGGATCTCGAAACCCGTTATCTGGAACGACTCGCCGAACTCTATCCCTCGATCGCGCAGGCCGCGGAGGAAGTGATCAATCTCGAGGCGATCTGCAATCTTCCCAAAGGAACGGAGCATTTCATGACGGACGTGCACGGTGAGCACGAAGCTTTTTCCCACATCATGCGCAACGGCTCGGGCTCGGTGCGTCACAAAATCGACGACGTCTTCGGCCGCTCGCTCGGCGCAAGGGACAAGCAGACGCTTGCGACGCTCATCTACTATCCCGCGGAAAAGATGCGTCTGATTCTCAAGAAAGAAAAAAATCCGGAGGACTGGTACAAGGTCACGCTCTACCGCCTGATCGCGGTGGCAAGGGGCGCCACGGAAAAATACACGCGCTCCAAGGTGCGCAAGGCGCTGCCAAAGGACTTTGATTATATTCTCGAAGAGCTCCTGATGGAAAAGGAAAACGCCGAGGCCAAGGAATCCTATTACGAATCGATCATCGATACGATCATACGGATCGGGCGCGCCAGGGAATTTATCATCGCGCTTTCGGAGCTCATCCAGCGCTTTGTCATCGATCATCTCCATATCGTCGGCGATATCTTTGACAGGGGCCCGGGGCCGCATCTGATCATGGACATGCTGATGCAGCATCACTCCGTCGACATCCAGTGGGGCAATCATGACGTGCTCTGGATGGGGGCCGCGGCCGGCGAGGTCGCCTGCATCTGCAACGTCATCCGGATCTGTGCGCGCTACGGCAATCTCGATATCTTAGAGGACGGCTACGGCATCAACCTGCTGCCCCTTGCTTCCTATGCGATGGGCCATTATGAAGACGACCCCTGTGACTGCTTCAAGCTCAAAGGCAATTCCGCAACCGATCCCCGCGAGATGAAGATCAATCTCAAAATCCACAAGGCGGTGTCCATCCTCCAGTTCAAGGCGGAGGGACAGATGATTCAAAAGTATCCGGAGTTTCATCTGGAGGACCGCAATCTTTTACATCGCATCGATTTTAAAAAGGGCACAATCAGGCTGGGCAAAAAATCCTACAAGATGCTCGACACGTATTTCCCGACCGTGGACCCGGAGGACCCCTATGCCTTTACCGCGCAGGAAAAGGACCTGATCGACCGTCTGCGCCAGGCGTTCCGGGGCAGCGAAAAGCTCTCCGCGCACGCCCGGTTCCTCCTTTCGAACGGCGCGCTCTACAAGGTCTACAACAACAATCTCCTCTATCACGGCTGTGTACCGGTCAATGAGGACGGCACGCTGCGCGAGGTCACGGTCTTTGGCAAGAAATACAAGGGCCGCGCGCTCTACGAGGTGCTGGAGAATTATGTCCGTAAAGGATTTGTTTCTCTCGATCCCGCGGAAAAGGAACGCGGACAGGCGCTCATGTGGTGGATCTGGCTGCACAGGGACTCGCCCCTCTTCGGCAAGGAAAAGATGGCGACCTTCGAACGCTATTTTCTCGCGGAAAAGGAAACGCATGCGGAAGGGAAGAATCCGTACTATACGTTATATGAGGAAGAAAAGACCGTCGACATGATCCTTGCGGAATTCGGCCTCGGCGACGTGGAGGACGCGCACATCGTCAACGGCCACGTGCCCGTCAAGGTCAAAAACGGCGAGAGCCCGATCAAATGCGGCGGCAAGCTCTTCGTCATCGACGGCGGCTTTTCCAAGGCCTACCAGAAGGAGACGGGGATTGCAGGCTATACGCTGATCTATAACTCCTACGGCCTCATCCTCGCCGCCCACGAACCGTTTGAATCTCTCGAGGCCGCGATCCAGGCGGAGTCCGACATTCACTCCGACCAGCGCGTCGTGGCACGGGTCACCTCCCGCAAGCGCGTCGGCGATACCGACGCCGGCCGCGAGATGCGCGAGCGCATCCACGACCTTGAGGACCTCATCAGCGCCTACCGCAGCGGCGTCATCGCCGAACGATAAGCCGGTCAAAAGGGACGGTTCTCATTGGCTTGTTTTCGGTCAGCCGGGACATATCTCACGCATGGAGGAAAGATAAAATGTCAGAATTGTCAAACAAAACCGTCAGTACACTCATCGACAAAGCGCTGGATATGCTGCAATACAGCTATACGCCCTATTCCGGCTTTAAGGTCGGTGCGGCGCTGCTTGCCAAAAACGGCACCATCTACGGCGGATGCAATATCGAAAATGCGGCCTATACGCCCTGCAGCTGTGCGGAACGGACGGCTTTTTTCAAAGCGGTATCGGAAGGGGTCAAAGAATTTGACGCCATTGCGGTCGTCGGCGGTCCGGACGGAAAGGTGACGGAATATACCGCGCCGTGCGGTGTCTGCCGCCAGGTGATGATGGAATGGTGCGACCCGGCGTCTTTTCAGGTATTCATTGCGATTGACCGCGACCACTATAAAGAATATCTTTTGGAAGAGATCCTTCCCGACGGCTTCGGGCCCGGTAATCTGAAAATGAAAAAAACAGGCGGGTGAGATCTGTCCCACTTGACCGAAAACAAGCCGCTGAGAACCGTCCCTCTTGACCGGTCTATAAAAGAGGGGCGAACATGCGCAGGATGAGCTGTCCGAAGCGGAGCGTGCGGCTGCGGCCGGTGGCGTAGCGTTCGGTGACTTCTTCCGACGCGCGGAACATCCGCGCAAAGTCGGCCTTGATCGCGTCGATCACCCTGCCGCGATAGATGAGACATCCGTTTTCAAAATGTAAATACAATCCCCGGTAATCCAGATTGACCGTCCCGCAGGTCGCGATACAGTCATCCGACAAAAAAAGCTTGGCATGATTGAAGCCCGGCGTATATTCAAAGATCCGCACGCCGTTTCTCGTCACGCCGTGATAATAGGATCTCGTCACGCTGTAGACCGTCTTTTTGTCCGGATGCCCGGGCGTGACGATTCGCACGTCAACACCTCTCTTGGCCGCAAGTGAGAGCGCATGCGTCATCTCGTCCGTGATGATCAGATACGGCGTCGAGATATAGACATAGTCCCTCGCGCGCTCGATGATGCTGATGTAGATATTTTCCGCAAGCGCCTCCCTGTACATCGGTCCGTCCGCATACGGCTGCACATACGTCCCCGTGAGCAGCGCTCCCGCCTGCTCTCTCG
Organism: Lachnospiraceae bacterium; assembly: GCA_017448245.1. GTDB lineage: Bacteria > Bacillota > Clostridia > Lachnospirales > Lachnospiraceae > Butyrivibrio. The sequence continues at coordinate 14,984 of JAFSLV010000005.1, forward strand.
CCTCGTCGCGCTGCCTCTTTAAGGCATCCTCCATCTGGCCGATGCCGGAGCGCACCGCGTCACCCGCATGGATGTACGCATACATCTCATCGTCCGTATCGTTGCGGTTGAGTCCCTGCGTGACATTCCACATCTCGAGAAACATCGCGCACATGCTCTTGGCCGCACTGCCCGTCAGCCTCAGCCCGGCGTCCTTCCAGTGTCCGTACGGATGCGTGATGTTAAAATACTCATCGGCGATATTATATCCGCCGGTAAAAGCGACCTGTCCGTCGATCACCGTGATTTTGCGGTGATCCCTGTGATTCATCACGAGATTGCCCAGATGCCTTGCGGGATTAAACGTCCGGCAGCGGATGCCGCGTTCTCTCATCCGGTCGATAAAATCGGTGGTGATAAAAGGGACGCTGCCGACATCGTCATAGAGGATCCGCACCTCGACCCCCGCTTCCACACGGGCGCACAGCGCCTCCTCAAGTGTGCGGAACGCCTCGGCATCCTCAAAGGCATGATACTCGAGAAAAATATATTTTTTTGCTTTCCCGATCGCCTCGATCTGCGCGCGCAACGCGTCCTCGCCGGACTCATAATACTCCGCCTGCGTATCGCGGTATACGGGGAAACCTCCCTGCGTGCAGATATAGCGTGCGATATTGGCAACGGAACGGTCCTGCTTGTCGAGTGCCGTGATCACGTCCTCGTTCCTCGGCAGAAGCGGGTAGACCCTCCTGTCGATCTCCGCAAAGGTACCGCGCAGCTTTCTCGTACGCAGATTGAGATCATTTAAAAGATACAGCGTCACGCCCATCACGGGAAAGCCCATGATGAGCACGAGCCACGGCATCTTCTGCGCGCTGGTTTTGTACTGTGAAAAAATACCGAGCACCAGAAGGAGCGCCAGCACGCGCAGCCCCATCGCAAACCACTCCGCACGCGCGTTAAAGAGATACACGATCAGCAGAAGGAGCAGCACCTCCAATATAAAAGAGACCGCAACGAGCACAAAACGTCTCACGCCGTTTCTGTTCGCCGATCTCTTTTCTACTGTACTTCTTCTTTTCCGCGCCATAAAAAGCTGCGCCGTCCCCCGCTTCTTTCTCCTCTTTTTTTACTTCAGATACTTTGCAAGCGCGTCCGTCTTGTCCGTCTGTTCCCAGGGAAGCGACAGATCGTCCCTGCCGAAATGCCCGTAGGCGGCCGTCTGCTTGTAGATCGGCCTGCGCAGGTCGAGCATCCGGATGATGCCCGCGGGACGTAAGTCAAAGTTTTCCCTCACTGCTTTTTCGATCACGTCATCGGACACCTTTCCCGTACCAAAGGTATCGATGTGAACCGAGGTCGGCTGCGCGACGCCGATCGCATAGGAGAGCTGGATCTGGCAACGGTCCGCGAGTCCCGCGGCGACGATGTTTTTGGCGGCATACCTTGCGGCATAAGCGGCAGAGCGGTCGACCTTGGTGCAGTCCTTTCCGGAAAAGGCGCCGCCGCCGTGTGCGGCGGAGCCGCCGTAGGTGTCTACGATGATCTTGCGTCCGGTGAGACCCGCATCGCCCTGCGGTCCGCCGATCACAAAGCGCCCCGTCGGATTGATAAAGATCTTGGTACCCGCATCCACCATCGATGCATCCACCACATGGTCGATGACATGCTTCCGGATATCCGCATGGATCTGATCCTGCGTCACCTTTTCATCATGCTGCGAGGAAATGACGATCGCCTCGAGACGGACGGGCTTGTGATTCTCGTCGTATTCGACGGACACCTGACTCTTGCCGTCGGGACGCAGATAGGCAAGCGTTCCGTTCTTGCGTACCTCGGTCAGTCTGCGCGTGAGCTTGTGCGCAAGAGAAATCGCGTACGGCATGTATTCCGGTGTCTCGTTGGACGCGTAACCGAACATCATGCCCTGGTCACCCGCCCCGATCGCTTCGATCTCGGCATCGGACATCTTATTTTCTTTTGCCTCGAGCGCCTTGTCCACGCCCATCGCGATGTCGGGCGACTGCTCGTCGATCGCGACAAAAACCGCGCAGGTGTTGGCGTCAAATCCTTTCTCGGAAGAATCGTAACCGATCTCCCGGATCGTATCGCGCACGACACCGCTGAAATCGATAAACGCCTTGGTCGTGATCTCCCCGGTGATCAGCACAAATCCCGTGCAGGTCGCCGTCTCGCACGCAACGCGGCTCATCGGATCATCCTTCATGCAGGCGTCGAGGACCGCGTCCGAAATCGCGTCGCAGATCTTGTCGGGATGTCCTTCCGTTACGGACTCCGATGTGAAAATATAGTGGCTCATTGTTTTCCCCTTTCTATCGCTTCTCCGCACAGGCCTTTGCACTTCTTGCGGCCACGCGCGCGTTATTGCAGACGAGCTGTATGTTGGCATCCAGCGATTCTCCGCCGGTGAGTTCCCTCACCTTTTCGAGCAGAAACGGAGTCGTCTCCTTGCCGTGAATATTTTTTTCCTCCGCTTCCCGAAGCGCGTCTTCGATCGCCTGATCGATCCCGGTGCCGTCCATGGCATATTCTTCGGGAATCGGATTGGTGACGAGCATCCCCCCGGAAAGACCGAGCGCCTTTCGGGCGAGGAAGAGATCCGCAATCTCCTCTTCGCTGTCCACCCGGAAGTCGACGGACAGTCCCGAGTGCCTCGAGTAAAAGGCCGGCAGCTCATCCGTCCGAAAACCGATGACCGGAACGCCGTGTGTCTCGAGATATTCCAGCGTCAGCCTCAGATCCAGGATCGCCTTGGCACCCGCGCAGACCACGCACACCGGCGTCGAGGCGAGTTCCCTTAAGTCCGCGGAGATATCCATCGTCGTCTCCGCGCCCCTGTGGACGCCTCCGATGCCGCCCGTCGCAAAAAAGGAAATGCCTGCCATGTGCGCGATCATCATCGTCGTCGTTACGGTCGTCGCGCCGTCCATTCCTTTTGCGACAAGATATGCGATGTCACGCCGGGACGCCTTGGTGACGGCGGTCCCCTTTTTCCCGACGTATTCGATCTCGTCTTTGGAGAGTCCTGCCTTCAGACGGCCTCCGATGATCGCGATCGTCGCGGGAAGTACGCCCTCTTTGCGGATGACATCCTCCACCATGAGCGCCGTCTCCACGTTTTGCGGATAAGGCATTCCGTGCGAGATGATCGTCGACTCCAGCGCGACGACAGGCCTTCCCTGATCGAGCGCTTCCTTTACTTCCGGTGCGATGTCGAGACAGCTGTTCACTTCCATAATTTTAAAACCACCTGAATCGACGGATCGATCTTTTTTGCAAAATCATCTCCGTCCGTTTTTTCGCCGATGATCGAGCCGTAGTGCGTCGGGATCACGGCCTTGGGCTTCAGGCCGTTGACAAAGGCCGCCGCCTCGTCCTTGTCCATCGTATACTTGCCGCCGATCGGCACAAGTGCGACATCGCATCTGACCGCCCGTGCCTCTTCGGTCGCATCCATGTCGCCGGAAATATAATACCGCATGCCGTTCACGGTGACGACATAGCCGAGCCAGTTATTATCCTTCGGATGAAAATCCTTGCCGATGTTGTAGGCGCGGATGGCCTCGATCGGAAATCCGTTCAGGGTAAATTCGCTTCCCGGTCTGAGCGGCACGATGTCGTTGTGCTCGACATTGGTCTTTTGCTGCACCTCGTCGCGCATCTCAAACGGACACACGATAAAGGTCTCGTCCGGACCCTTGCTCAGCTTGTTAATCGACTCCGGATCAAAATGATCGGAATGGCTGTGCGTGAGAAAGATGATGTCGGCATCGTGTGTCGCTTCTCCGATCTCGATCGGATCAAAGTACAACACCTGCTTGCCCGCATCGAGCCGGATACTGGATTGGATGTTGATCGTGATGTTGTCGGTCATGGCACATCTTCCTTTCTGAAAATAATAATGCCCTCTTTTTGATGAAAGAGGGCGAACGTTTCTGTCGCACCTCTTATCGTTCGCACCGTCCTGCATCTGCCTCCGGTGCGCTCAGGCTGGCACCTTCCCTTGCGGGGGTTGCCGTGGCTTCATCGATCCTATGTATCTCCACCACTCTGCATAAGAGCACGCTTTTATTTGCCTGTCTATCGTACAACGAAACAGGGGCGGCGTCAATGCCGCAATGTTTATGCTTTATTTATATTTACGGTCAAGAGGTCGGTCAAAAGGGACGGTTCTCATTGGCTTGTTTTCGGTCAAAAGGGACAGATCTCACCCGCCTGTCGGTCTGTCAGTCAAAGGAGACGGATCTCACCCGCCTGTCGGTCTGTCAGTCAAAGTAGACAGATATTTTGACACCTGCGGCAGGCTGTGATATGATGTTTTTTGCGTCCGGAAATGTGTCCGGCGTTTGTTTGGAGTGGTATCGAAGTGGTCATAACGAGGCGGTCTTGAAAACCGTTTGTCCGCAAGGGCGCGCGGGTTCGAATCCCGCCCACTCCGCTTTGATACAGTATTTCATGCGCCGGAGGCGCCACGGGAAAAATGCTTGCATTTTTCCCGAAGAGGAGGCGCAACGGAGCGATCGTGAGCGCCATGCGCAGCGTGGCGCGAGCATAAGCGTAGTTTGCGCCGACGTGGAGAAGTACCCAAGCTGGCCGAAGGGGCTCCCCTGGAAAGGGAGTAGGTCGTTAATAGCGGCGCGAGGGTTCAAATCCCTCCTTCTCCGTAGAAGTGTGTCAAAAAGCATCGTCTTCTTGACACACTTTTTCGTTTTTCAAAAAAACCTGGGCTGTCTGATTGCTTAAAAAAAAGAAGACAACCGGAACTGTCTCCTTTTTCTGCCGGCAACCGGACTTGAACCGGTACGGGATTGCTCCCGAGGGATTTTAAGTCCCTTGCGTCTGCCTGTTCCGCCATGCCGGCTCTCGTCGGCGCAAACTGCGCTTTTGTTCGCACCATGCTGCCGCATGCGCAGTCCGCGAGCGCAGCGAGTGGACCCTCAGGGACTCGAACCCGGGACCGATCGGTTATGAGCCGACTGCTCTGACCAACTGAGCTAAGGGTCCTCAAACTCCCCGAGTAGGGCTCGAACCTACAACCCCGCGGTTAACAGCCGCGTGCTCTACCATTGAGCTATCGAGGAAAGCAAAGCCGCGCAATCCGGCTTTATGGGCTTAAGTGGACTCGAACCACCGACCTCACGCTTATCAGGCGTGCGCTCTAACCGGCTGAGCTATAAGCCCCGGTAAATGAGTAAGTGCGACCGGACGGATATCGGCTGACGGTGAAGCTTGCTTCGACCGGCAGGCGATGACGGACGGGCATAAGCGGCGAAGCCGCGGGACGACAGACCGCAGGTCTGGCGTACCTCGCACTTACGGATGTCCTCTCCCCACGCTTGCTTGCGGCGGCAGTTACGACTGGACGGACATAAGCGGCGAAGCCGCGGGACGACAGACCGAAGGTCTGGCGTATCGCACTTACGGAGTATATCCTTTCGTGCTTTGCGGGACGACAGACCGCAGGTCTCCCCATGCCTGTTCCAACCGGCAACTTTCACATTTTATCACCTTTTATGTAATTCATCAAGCACCGCCCCAAAAAATCTCAACCGGGATCCGTCCCCCCTGACCGGAAAAAAGTGGATGGGAACCGTCCCCCTTGACCGGTCCGGGTCAGCCGTGGCAGAGGGCCTCGGCGACGGCGAGGTCGTCGGGGGTCGTGATCTTGATGTTGGTGTAGGAGCCCTCCGTGAGGAAGATCTTCTGCGCGGGGTGATAGTGTTCGACGACCATCGCGTCGTCGGTGAGGCGCGCAAGGAAGCGGGAAAAATCATCCGCGGCGGCGCCCTCTTCCCGGCGCGCGTCCCCGAAAAAGCGTTTTTCATCTTCGATGAGCGCGGCATACGCATCATGGATCAGATCAAAGGAAAAAGCCTGCGGCGTCTGCATCGCATAGAGGGTCCGGCGGTCGGGCGTATCCGTAACAAAGCCCGCATCATCCGCGATCTTGATCGTATCCTTGACCGGCACCGCACACACGCACGCGCCGTGCTGTCTCACGCCCGCGAGCACGCGCTCCGTCATGGCGCTTGTGACAAAAGGTCGTGCGCCGTCATGGATCAGCACAAAGGAGCCGCCGTCCGCGGACGCGTCTTTTTTGCCCTTCGTTTTCCGGAGCTTTTGCAACGCCGAAAGACCCGCGTATACGCTGTGATAGCGCTCTTTCCCTCCGGTCACGACATCCGCTGTCTTTTTGTATCCGTAACGGTCGATCACCTGCTCCCGGCAATAGTTCTCATCGCCCGCGGCCGCGACCACGACGATCGCGTCCACCTCATCGCACCGCTCAAACGTCTCGATGCTGTGCGCAAGCAGGGGCTTCCTGCCGATCTTCAGATACTGTTTTTTGACCCCGCCGCCAAAGCGCGACCCGCTCCCTCCGGCAAGGACGACCACACCGCATCTCATCCGTGAAACCTCCTCTCTCTCGTCCCGAGCGACAGATTGGGACAGGCATTGAGATCAAGGCCTGCCCTGCGCGTCGGTGCGTCCTGCGACAGTGCGGGCGCAAGATACGAAAAATACGCCGCCGAGGCGATCATCGCCGCATTGTCCGTACACAGCAGGGGCTTTGGCGCATAAAAGTCCTTTCCTTCCGCTTCACAGGCCGCACTGAGCGCCGCACGCAACGCCGTATTGGACGCGACGCCTCCGGCGATCGCGATTTTGGCGCAGTCGTATTCGCGTGCCGCCTCCATCGTATGCGTACACAGCACATCAACCACCGCCTTCTGAAAAGAAGCCGCAAGATCCGCGACCGGCAGCTCCGCCTGCGACGCCTCCTCCCTGCGCGCAAGGTCCTGCATCCGCATCCGGTTGACCAGATTGAGGACCGTGCTCTTGAGTCCGCTGAAAGAAAAATCGTACGGCGCATCCGGGATCTTTGCCTGCGGAAAAGAAAACGCCTCCGCGTTGCCTTCCCGCGCCGCCCTGTCGATTGCGGGACCGCCGGGGTAGCCAAGGCCTAAAACGCGCGCGACCTTGTCAAAGGCCTCGCCCGCCGCATCGTCCCTCGTCTGTCCGATGATCTCATAGACGCCGTACTCCCTGACATGGACGAGATGCGAATGACCGCCGCTTGCCACAAGGCACAGAAACGGCGGTGTCAGGGAAGGATATTCGATAAAATTGGCGCAGATATGTCCCTCGATATGATGGACACCGATGAGTTCCTTTTTCCACGCAAAAGAAAGCGCCTTGGCAAAAGAAACGCCGACGAGAAGGGCACCCACGAGACCCGGTCCGTACGTCACCGCTACCGCGTCGATGTCGGACGCCTGAACCCCCGCATCCTTCATCGCAAGACCGACGACACCCGTGATCTTTTCCACGTGCTTTCTCGATGCGATCTCCGGCACGACACCGCCGTAGATCGTATGGATATCGATCTGCGAAGCGATCCGGTCGGACTTTACCTCCCTGCCGTTTACGACGACAGCGGCCGCCGTCTCGTCGCAGGAGGTTTCGATTCCCAGAATACACACATCCTTCATGGCGTGATCAGATGGATCGTCTGGTCATCCTTTAAGGACCATCCAAAGATCTTCCACCGGGCGGTCTCGTCCTTTCGCAGAATAAAATTATAGATCTGCGTGGCCCTGGTCGGTCCGCTCATCAGCGTAAACTGACACTCGAGACCCGCGCACTCGTATCCCTCGTCATCCTTGAAATAGACGACGCTCGAACGGTCCCCGACCACATAGGTGGAGATCGTGATCCCGTCTTCTTTTTTCTGCTGCACCTCGTGACGCAGCTGCGCCGCGTAATTGGGCTGGTTGAGCAAAAACGCGTTGTCGTAGAGCACCATCAGCTGCTCGCACATCGCGTCCGCCTCCGCGTCGGTATATTCCTCGTTGTACAGCGTCTGCTCGATGCGCGCCCACATCGCGACCACATCCCGCTCGTTATTGGGATAGGTCTGGTCGAGGTTCATCGTCGTGACCGTCTGCACCGGCGTCAGTACCAGATTGTCCTCCTCGGACTGCCTTCTTGCCCTGGTCCGGTTGAGCATGAGAAAGATGCCGAGCAGCAGCATCCCCGCGCTGAGCACAAGAAACACAATCCGCAAAACGGTATTTTTCGGGGAACTTCTTCCTGCCATCGCGTCCGCTCCTTTTTATGCGCCCGCCACCGCGCGCACGGCTTTGCTGAGCGCCTCTTCCAGCGCGCCCGCGTCCGCCAGATCCTTGCCTTTTACGCCCATGTAGAACTTGATCTTGGGCTCCGTACCGGAAGGTCTCGCACAGCACCAGGCATCGTCCTGCAACCGAAAATACAATACATTGGAGGAGGGCAGTCCCGTCTCTCCCTGACTGCCGTCCGCAAAGGACACGGTCTTTCCGGTTTTGTAATCCCGGAATTCTTCGACCGCAAAATCACCGAACCTCTTCGGCGGATCCTTGCGCAGCCTGTCCATCAGCGCGCGGATCTGCTCCGCGCCCTCCGCGCCCTTCATGGTCAGCGAAAACTGTCCTTCTTTATAATACCCGTAAGTCTCATACAAATCAATCATCGCATCCCACACGCTCCTGCCCTTTGTCTTGTAAAAGGCGGTGAGTTCGCACAACAGCATGACGGCGACGATCGCGTCCTTGTCGCGCGCGTGGATCCCGGCCAGACATCCGTAGCTCTCTTCGAGACCAAAGACATAGGTATGCGCTCCCGTCTTTTCAAACAGCTTGATCTGTTCGCCGATGTATTTGAAGCCCGTCAGCACGTCGATGTAGCGTGCGCCGTAGGCCTTTGCGATCGGCACGGCCATGCGGGTCGTCACGATCGTCGATACAAAAGCGGGATTTTCCGGGAGCCTGCCGGTCGCCTTTCTTTCCTTAAAGACATACTCTCCGATCAGCATGCCGCTCATGTTGCCGGTCAGCTGCTCATAGACCGCTTCGCCTCCCTTCGTCTCCCTGCGGACGTATACGCCGAGACGGTCTGCGTCCGGATCCGTTGCGAGCACGATGTCCGCCTCCTGTTCCCTTGCGTAACGAAGCGCGATCTCAAATGCCTTTTCATCCTCGGGATTGGGATAATCGAGCGTCGTAAATTCCGGATCGGGTGCTTCCTGCTCCGGCACGACAAACACATGCCTGTAACCGAGTTCCGAAAGAATCCGCTTCACCGGCATAAGGCCGCATCCGTGGAAGGGCGAATATACGATCTTGACCTGATCGGCCGCCTGCGCGATCGCTTCCGGATGCAGCATCTGCGCCTTGAGCGCCTCGATGTACGGATCGTCGATCTCCTTTCCGACGACGATATAGAGGCCCGACTCTTTGGCTTCCGCACCGGACATCGTCCGCGCCTGCGAATAATCCGTGATCGCGTTGACCTTTTCGATGATGCCCGTATCATGCGGCGGCGTGACCTGTGCGCCGTCCGTCCAGTACGCCTTGTAGCCGTTGTATTCCGGAGGATTATGGCTTGCGGTGATCATGATGCCCGCCACGCAGTGGAGCGTGCGCATCATAAAAGAGAGCTCCGGTGTGGGACGGAGCGCATCCACGACATAGGCGCGGATCCCGTTGGCCGCAAGCACCCTGGCTGCCTCGTCGGCAAATTCCGGACTCATCCTTCTGGGATCATGCGAGATCGCAACCGCCGGAACGCCGTCGTCCTTCCACGACGGGACGTTTAAGCCTTCGGAAAAAGCGACACCGCCCTGCTCGGCAACATATGCGGAGAGCCTGTCCCTGTCCCCCGCACAGTCCGCCGTCTGTTCCAGAATATAATCCGCCAGACCCTGCGTCGCCTTCCGCACGGTATAGATATTGAGGCGGTTCGAACCGGCACCCAGCACGCCGCGCAGTCCTCCGGTACCGAATTCCAGATCCTTGTAAAAACGGTCCTCGACCTCGGCCGCGTCCTGTGCGATCCCCCTGAGTTCCTCTTTGGTCTGTTCGTCAAAATACGGATCGCTCAGCCAGTAGTCCAGTTTCTTTTGCGCATCACTCATGGTCCCACCTCCGTTTGTGTGTATGTTACGGGAATCTTTAATGAAAAATCCGCCTTGTCCAGTGTAAAGTTGGGATTGTAATACGGATCCCCCGCATCGAGCACTGCCTTCCATCTCTCCTTAAATGCCTGCGCCTCCTGCCCGTAGCGTACGGCATTGGCGCCCTTGTCGTCTTTTCCGCGCGATTTGGATTCGTAATGCGTCAGCACCGCAAAGGGCGTAAAGAGAATCAGATATCCCTTTTCCCTCAGGCGCAGACAAAAATCCACGTCATTGAGCGACACGGCAAAGGCTTCGTCAAATCCCTTCATCTCCTCATAGAGCGATTTTTTCACCATCATGCAGGCGCCCGTCACCGCGCTGAGATTCTGCGCGTAGCACAGCCTCCCCATGTAGCCGAAGTTTTCCTTCGGTTTGCCGTAATGCGCATGCCCCGCCGTCCGGTGTGCGCCGAGACCCAGGATGATCCCCGCGTGCTGCACCGTTTTGTCGGGAAAGACGAGCTTGGCGCCGACCGCGCCGATGTCTTTTCTCTGCGCATACATCAGCATCTCTTCGATCCAGTTGGGCGTCACGACCTCCGTATCGTTATTGAGCAGGATGACATACTCGCCCTTTGCCGCACTCACCCCGTAATTGACGACCGCGGAAAAAGAAAACGACGCTTCCCCCGCGTCCGTTTCGGGCGTCAGATAATGCACGATGCGCACGCGTCCGCCGTATTCGTCCGAGGCAAATTCCTTATACAGTTCCGTCGTTTTTTCTTCCGTGGAACCGTTTTCCACAACGACGATCTCGTAATGGTCCCAGGTGCTGTTCATCACGATCGATTCCACGCAGCGCTTTAAGTCCGTTGCGTGATCCCTCGAAGGGATCACGACGGACACGAGCGGCGTCCCCTCGATCTCGTACGAGATCTTGAAAATCGTTTCAAAGGCCCTGGTCGACGTGATCCGGAAATTGTGAAAGCCGTCTCTTTGAAGACTGTCCGCAACAGCCCCTCTTGCCGCTTCGATCGCATAGGTCTTGGCATCGATCGAGGAAGCGGTGGACTGTGCGTGGCTCCTCCAGTAATACAGAATGCGCGGCACATGCACGATTTTTCCCGCGCGCTGCGTCATGCGCAGGATCATGTCATGGTCCTGCGAGCCGTCATATTTTTTCTGCAACAGCGGCCCGTCCCCGATGAGCGTGCGTTTGAGGACACTGAAATGACAGATGTAGTTGTTGGCACGCAGCGTGTCCGGTGCGTAGTCCGGCTTGAAATGCGCGGTGACGATATGATCGACGCTCGCGCCGGAAAAGGTCGCCTCGTCACAGTAGAGATAGTCCGCGCCGTTTTGTGTGATCTGTTCCGCGTAGAGATATAAGATCTCCGGATGCAGGATGTCGTCATGATCGAGCAGGCCGATATAGTCGCCCGATGCCTCCGCCAGTGCGCAGTTGGTATTTTCGGAGATCCCTCCGTTTTCCTTCAGGCGCACATAGACGATGCGGAAATGACCGTCACGTAATTTCTTTTCGTGCTCGATGTATTCCTTTACGACATCGCCGACATACGTATGCGCTTCGTCCGAGGCATCCGCCAGCACGAGCTCCCAGTTCTGGTAAGTCTGCATCAGCACCGATTCGATCATGTCGCGCAAAAAACGCTCCGGCGTATTATAGAGCGGCACCAGGATGCTGAAGTGCGGAGGATCGGCAAATACGTGAGAGGCCTCCTCCAGCCGCACGGCATCCGAAGGAAAGCTCTTTGTCCCGAATGCGAGCTTTGCTTTTTTCTCTTCGCGCTTTTCCTTAAGCTTGCGGATGACACCGGAAACGGAGCCCTGGTTGGTGACGCGCGTCACCTGCCGTCTGACATGTTTGACGAGCCTGCGTGCGGGCACGCTAAGGCGGTACGCGGGGGAGCTTACAACCTCGCCGATCGCTTCCCTGAGATCCTCGTTTTCCTCCTCGAGTTCGGAGATGCGCTCCGCAAGCACCTCGCTGCGAAACGCCTCTTCCTGCAGCGCCTTGTTATGCGGTTGTTTTTTTTCTTCACTCTGCATGCAGTAAAATCACACCCCAGTGATAGAGCTTTTGTCTCGAATATCTTTTGTGCGCCGCAATCCCGATGCGGTAGGTGCCCGGCGCAAGCGCCTCTTCCCCGATCCGCGTCTGAAAGCCGCCGAGCGCGCAGTTGCACTGGTCGGAAAACCTCAGCGCCTTGTCCGGCCGGTATTCCTCCGTCAGCGCAAAGGAGAGGATCTTGCCCTCGCCGGACGTGCTGCCGTCTTCTTCCTCACGCAGCCGCTGCAGGAGGAGCCTGCGCGTATACAGCGCGTTGTCGGCACCCGCGACAAAGGAAAATCCGCGGATCAGCCAGTCCTTTGCCCCTTCGTCCTGTCCGGTACCGCGCACATCCGTCCCGTCCCGCAGGCGTCCCGCGTATTCCACGTTGACATGAACGCAGGCGTCGTGGCGGTATGCGGACGCTTCCGGGGAAAACACGCGTCCCCTTTGTCTTGCAAGCTCTCCCGTAAGGCGGTCGCTCCCTCCCGTAAAAGGCACGATCGAGGGGCCGGTAGAGAGCCGTGCGTCAAAATAGGGATCCCTGCCAAACGTGCGCGGATGCCTCTTTTTCAGGATGGCCAGATCCCTTGAAAGCCTCAGAAGCTTTTCGTCATCCTTGCGGTCATCCCCTCTTGACATCGATTCGTGATGCAGCATGTGAACCGTGTTGCAGCACAGGTTGCGTAAACCACGCTCATACAGTGTATAGCACAGGTCGACGTCGTTAAACGCGACCGGGAGTTCTTCGCAAAAGCCTCCCTGTTCGAGGAAGAGCTCCCTGCGGATCATGAGACAGGCGCCCGTCACCGCGACGCAGGCGCGGACCGTCCGCGTATAGTCCCAAAAATAGCGCACATCGTCCGGTGATTCCGAAAGCACGTGCACGGGTCCGTAAAACTCGTTGACGACACCGCAGTGCTGGATGCGAGGCACCTCTCCTTCTTTGTGCGGATAACAGAGCTTCATGCCGACGGCGCCCGCTTTTTCGGAAAGCGCAAAGGCACACAGCTCGGAAAGCCATCCCGCACCGTCCGCCTCCGTATCGTCATTCAAAAAAAGCAGAAGTTCGTTTCCCGATGCCGCTGCACCGCGATTGCACATTCTGCTGAAATGAAACTCCTCCGTCTGCACCAGATAGCGGCAGTCGTACGGACCGGAAGACCCCTTTGCTGTATCCAATATTTCGTTTATAATTTTACGGTTTTCCGTGCTGCTTCCGTTGTCGGTCACGATGATCTCATACCGGACGCGTTCTTTTTCCGGATCGATCGTGCGCACAAGAGCGTCCACACAGCGCCCAAGAAGCTCCGGATGGTCCTTCGTGGGAATGATGACGCTGACGGATACTTCCCGTGTCCTTGCCGCGCGGATCCTGTCCGCTTCCTCCCGGGGGATGCATCCTTTGTCGGGGAGCCTCCGCTCCCATTGTTCCGTCTCCTCTTCGGTATAAGCCCGGAAATCACTGTCCGCTTCCGCACGGTGCTTTCTTTTTTCGTAGTCCGCCCGTACGCTGTCCGCAAGCTTCTCCTTGAGCAGACGGATCATCTGCGCTTCCTCTGCCTGCGGCTCTTTGTGCGGCTTTCCCTCACGTCCTCTCCGTCGTCATAATCCTCAAAGGCATCAAAGCCCTCGTCGTCTTCGATGTCTATGTCGTCGTCGTAGAGATCGTCGTCTTCTTCCTCTTCTTCCTCAAAGAAATAGCGTCTCGACCGTTCGCGCTCCGCGCTCTCTGCGCGGTTACTCCTGCGGCGTCTGCGTGCGCTTTCCTCGGGCGAGGGCATGATCTCGCGCCGGCGCTTGTCCCTTACGGGAACGCTCTCCCTGTCCGCGACCTCTTCGTCGTCGTAGTCACCGTCCTCTTCGTCCTCATACTCCTCTTCGTACGCTTCCTCATAGTCCTCTTCGTAGTCTTCTTCGTAGGCCTCTTCATCGGAGCCTGCGGAAAAAGGAAGCGACGCTAAGGTCTCCGGATCCTTTTTTGCGGCAGGAGCGTCCTCCGTCCCTCCGCCGGTCGTGGTGATAAACGGAGCGGGGGCGGGCGGGGCCGACATCACCTGCAGCTCCTCCTCCGGCGCCTCCATCTGATAGGTATAGAGATTGTCCGCCATGTCCGCGGGAATCCGGATCATGCCGATCTGCACGGTGAGGATATTGCCTCTCCTGTCGGACAGCTCCTTCTTGTCCGGCGTAAAGGTGATATTGGGATCCGCGGTATGGAAGACGATGCTGTCATCCGAGAGCCATGCCCCGTTCGGCTGCACGGCCACGGGCGCGTTGTCATCGTTTATCGCTTTTCCGTTCCATTCTACGCGTTTTATCGTCACTATACACGGTGCCATCGCGGGATCGAGGCGGACCTGCTTCATGCCGTTTTCAAAACGGATCTGCATCTGCGCATTGCCGTCCTTGTCATAACGGATATTGGGAAAGACCGAATCCTCCTCGGAAAAACCGTTGCCGCGGTCAAAATAGAGCTGGATCGACTGCTCCGTCACGATCTGCGGTGCGGAGATCTGATCCGGAACGACGCAGGCAAAGCCCAAGAGATTGCGCATCTCGACGAGCGATTTTCTGCCGCCGGTCACGTATTTCTGGAAGCCTTCCTCCTCGCGCATGAGCTGTGCGATCTCCGCGGCGTCGAGTCCGAGCTCCGCGTAGTATTTGTCCACGTTGATCACGCGCCTCTTTTCATCCTCGAGCACATAGCAGTAGAGCGCACGGAACGCGATCTCCCTGGTCGCGATCCGCTTGCCGTAGGTCCACTCATAGTCAATGATCGTCCACACCGGGCCGTTGACGAGGATATTGGAAAAGATCAGATCAAAATCGGCCGCCGGATAATCCTCACGGTAGCTGATCCGGCGCAGGTACTCCCGGAACAGCGCGTCAAATTCCGCCAGATCTCCCTTGGCGATGCACGCGTCCATCAGGGTCGAGAGCTGCACGCCGTTGACAAAAGAAAAGATCGCCGCATCCGACAGCTCGTCCAGCTGGCAGTCGTTGACCGCGATGTCGCCGCCGCGGTAGCGGTCCGTCAGCGTCGTATAGGCATCCGACATCGACCGCACATGCTCCTTGGCCGCGAGCGTGAGCGGATACTTGCGGATCTGCATCCTGCCGAGCATGTCGAGCGCGATATCCGTGCGGATCTTGAAATCGTCCGCGCGGTCGTTGCTGTATTTGACAAAGATCGTCGGGATCGGCGGTCCGATCACGACCTCAAAGGAATTGGCAAATTCCGGATACATCCGGTCGCGGATCAGGGAATCAAAGGCCCTCTTTTCATTGAAGAGAATGAGCCGGTCATTGTCAAAATTGTAGACATGATCGGAAAATTCCCCTTCCCTTGGCAGATACTGATCCGAATGCAGCATCGTCATGAATTTGTAATCCGGATACGGATAATAGAAATGATACTCGCTGATGCCCGCGTTGCGGATGAGACGCTCGAGCGTCGCACGCGAAAAGGTGCGCGCGGGATCCTCCGGCGCATAGCCCTCGATGCCGGTATAGTATCTGGCCGCGTGATCCTCCTTGCAGCCCGCAAAATACTTGAGGCCGAGGCGGTTTTCGATCGCGATGATGATGCGGCCGCCCGGTGCCAGGTGCCTCTGCAGCATGTACAAAAAGCTCTCAAACGGACGGTCCCCGCCGATGTAGGAGGCGCCGTACTCGAGCACGCCGATCAGAAAGATATACGAAAAATCGCGGTCGAGCTCCGGCTCGATATCACGGAAATTGCCCACATGGATCGTGATCCCGTCACGTTCCCTGTTCCGGTGCGCGTTGATGAGGGAGCGCTTTTTGGACAGCTCCACACAGGTGAGCTGCACGCCTTTGGCGCTGAGGGCACTCGTCACCGCGCCGCAGCCGCTGCCGACCTCGAGCACCTTGGCTCCCGGCTGGATCGGCACCCACTCGACGATGTTGCCGCGCTTCTCGGACAGATGATAAAAAATCGGCCACGACGCGTGCTTTTCGATGATCTCCCCGTACTCCGACGGATGATGATTGATCACGATGTTTAAGAGCTCGTCCTCCACCGCGCCGTCGCTGTAGAGATCCGCCCCCGTATAGTGCTTGTAATTCATCGCCACCCGGCCGATCATTTCCGTTTGTAACATGGCGTCCCCTTCTCTTTCCTTATATTATTGTGATTGTACTCTCCATGTCATAGAAGCCGACGGTATCCTTGTCCGAGACCACCGTCAGCTGTAATGCGTCGTACAGTCTATGATATACCTTAAAGTCATTTTCTTCAAATCCGGTCACCCCGAAGGAGATCAGATAGGAGCCGCCCTGCAGGTGCATCTCCTGCGAAAAGGCGATCTTTTTGACCTCACCCTTTTTAAGCGGCTCCCGGTACGCCTTTTCGACCATCGTGTTGGTGCCCGTGATCTCGACGCCCTGGACGTTGCGGATGGTAAAGGCAAAGACCGGCGCCTTGATGTCCTCTTTGGCCTCCGCCGTCATGTGCACGACAAAGGTCGCCCCCTTCGAGATCGTCGATATCCGGCGACCCTCTTCGTCCGTTACGTAGAACTCCGTGATCCTTGCCTTGCCGTCGCCGTAGGACAGGAGGTTGGCATTTTCATCATAGACCGCTCCCGTTTCCGCGTCTTCGGGCTTCAGACCGACGAGCAGCTGTTTGTAGTCGTCGATCATCTGCTTGGGCGATCCCTCGCCGATGAGCCTGCCCTGATTGAGCAGGATCACGCGGTCGCAGTACCTTGCGATCGAACTCAGGTCGTGGGAGACAAAGATGATCGTCTTTCCCGCCTTTTTGAATTCTTCAAACTTATGATAACATTTTGCCTGGAAAAAGACATCCCCGACCGACAGCGCCTCGTCCACGATCAGGATCTCCGGATCGATGTTGATCGCCACCGCAAAGGCAAGCCGCACAAACATTCCGCTCGAATAGGTTTTGACCGGCTGGTGGATGTATTCGCCGATATCCGCAAAGGCAAGGATGTCGTCCATCCGCCGCGCGATCTCCTCCTCGGTAAAACCGATCATCATCCCGTTCAGGTAGATGTTGTCGATGCCGTTGTATTCCATGTTAAAGCCGGCGCCCAGCTCCAGCAGCGCGGAGATGTGCCCGTCGACGCTGACCTCTCCTTCCGTCGGCGTCACGACACCCGTGATGACCTTTAAGAGCGTCGACTTGCCGCTGCCGTTGGTGCCGATGATGCCCACGGTCTCACCGCGCGTGACGCTGATCGAGACGTTGTCGAGGGCGCGCTTTCTGGAGACGGCGTCTTTTTTGAGCAGATGAAACACATCCCTCAGACGGTCGGAGGGCCTGCGGTAGAGCTTGTAGACCTTGGTTAAGTTGGTGACTTTGATGGCGATATCACTCATGTACATGCTTCCTTACGTGCAAATGTCCATGCCGCCTTCTGTGCAAGCACAACGGCTGCATGGCCGCTTGCACGGGTTATAACACGTCCGCAAAGTGTGGTTTGGTTCTCTTAAACACCACGGTTCCGATCGCGAAGAGTACGATCGTCACCGCCCAGAAATACAGCGTCGATTCGTTGTGCGTAAAAAACCAGCTGCCCTCATACACGCAGGCGCGGTAGCCGCTCACCACATAGACCATCGGATTGAGCTTGACGATCCATCGCAGCGACTCCGGCACCATGTAGATGTCCCAGAGGACCGGCGTCGCCCACATGAAGAGCTGCAGTATGATCGAGATCGCGTGCGCGAGATCCCTGATAAATACCTGCACCGCGCAGGTAAAATAACCGATCGACAGCACCAGCACAAAGGCGCAGAACATATAATACGGCAGCTGTATCGTATAGACCGTCGGATAGTAACCGTAGATCACACCGAGGATCAGCATCAGCACCACAAATACCAGATGCACAAAGAGTGCGGAGATCACCTTGATCAGCGGCAGGATGCTGATCTTGAATACCACCTTTTTGACGAGGTAGTTGTATTCGGTGAGCGCCGCGGTCGCTCCCGTGAGCGCCTCCGAAAAGAAAAACCACGGTGCGAGCCCCGTCGTCAGAAAGAGCACATAGGGTACCACCGTTCCTCCCGCAAGCATCTGCGCGCGCGTCTTGAAGATCAGATCGAAGACGATCCAGTACATGACGATCGTCACCAGAGGCTGTATGAACGCCCAGATGACGCCCATATAGCTCCCCGCGTATCGCTTTTTAAAATCATTGACCGCAAGCCTTGCGATCAGCCGCCGGTTCTGGATGAGCTCCGCCGGCAGGGTCAGGAACTTTTTCATAGATCTTTCAGACGCCCCCAGGCCTTGTCTTTTTCGGAGAGCACGGGCTCTTTTCCTTCAGGGACGGGCCAGGCAACGCCGATGTCCGGATCGTTCCAGGCAATCCCGCTCTCATCCTCCGGATGATAAAAGTCGGAGCACTTGTAGGTAAATACCGCGTGATCACTCATCACGTAAAAGCCGTGCGCAAATCCCTTCGGGATATAAAACTGCTTGTGGTTCTCGTCGCTGAGCACCTCCGCGTGCCATTTGCCGTAGGTGGCGCTTCCCCTGCGCAGATCGACCGCGACATCAAAGACCTTGCCGGAAAAGACACGCACGATCTTGTCCTGCGGATGCTCCTTCTGGAAATGCAGCCCCCGCAGCACGCCGCCTTTCGAGGCCGATTCGTTGTCCTGCACAAAGCGCATGTCGATCCCCGCCTCATGAAACTGTGTCTCATGATAGATCTCGAAAAAGTATCCGCGCGCGTCGCCGAACACCTCGGGCGTGATGATCTTGAGTCCCTCGATTTCGCATCCTTCGACTTTAATTTGTCCCATTGCCGTTTCCTTCCCCGTCGTCCGTATTCCGGTTGTTGTCCCCGCCGTTATCTTCCCGCGTTTCCTGATCCGGACCGCCGTCTCCAGCCACATCGCCCGGATCGTCCCCGCCGTCCGCTTCGTTATTATGCGTATCCTGCTCCTCTTCCTCCGTGCTCTCTTCTTCGTCCTCCTCCGTCACGTCGCCGAGACGCACGCTCGTCCCCGTCGGCGGCACGAGATATCCGGCAAGCGGACGCAAAATAACTTCCCACACGCCGTCCGTCAGGGTCGAGGAACGGATGACACCGTCCATGTCGTCATCCACAAAGGTCAGCTGCGTCGTGCGCGTATTCTGATCGGTCTTGGTCATCGTCACGCTGAACGACTCGCCCGTCACCATCCGTCCCGCGGAATCCGTCACGCGGATGATGATGACGTTGCCCTCGGCAGTGATTTTTGGGGAAAGGGATGTCCCTTCCTCCTCCACATAGGGCACCTCTTCGACGACGGCCGCTCCGTCAAAAAAACTCTCGTCCGACAAAAACGCTTTTAAGTTGTTGCCGATCTGTACGCCGTAGGCGGTCTCCTGTCCCTCTTCCCCGAGCGTCAGCCCCTGGCCGGCACCCGTGGAAGTGTTTCTTCCAAAGCGGTCTCGGTTTGTCGCGTAGACGATGACAAACACCAAAACGATCGCGCTGATGATGAGCAGTACGCCCTTCCGGATGATGCCGTTTTGCATGTCTTCAGAGTCCTTCGGCCACTTCTTTCAGATAATCGCCGTATTCCGTTTTCATGAGCGGCTCTGCCAGCGCAAGGAGCTGCTCCTTGTCGATGAATCCTCTTTTGAAAGCGATCTCCTCGACACACGAGACATAGAGGCCCTGCCGCTTCTGGAAGGCCGCGACAAAATTGGCGGCATCGAGAAGCGAATCGTGCGTGCCGGTATCGAGCCACGCAAAGCCTCTCCCCATCACCTCGACGCGCAGATCGCCGCGCTCGAGATAGGCGTTGTTGACGCTCGTGATCTCGATCTCTCCGCGTGCGGAGGGCCTGACGTTTTTTGCAATCTCCACGACGTCGTTGTCGTAGAAATAGAGTCCCGGCACCGCGTAATTGCTCCTGGGATGCGCGGGCTTTTCCTCGATCGAGATCGCCTTTCCGTTTTCGTCAAATTCCACGACGCCGTAATCGCGCGGATTGCGCACGTAATAGCCGAAGATCGTCGCGCCCTTTTCGCGGGCCGCCACCTCCTGTAAGAGCTTCGAGAAGCTCTGGCCGTAAAAGATATTGTCGCCGAGCACCAGCGCGACCGCATCGGAACCGATAAAGTCCGCGCCGACGATAAAGGCGTCCGCCAGGCCTCTCGGCTCTTCCTGTACCGCATAGGAGACGGACAGTCCCAGCTGCGAGCCGTCCTTTAAGAGCGCCTCAAAGACCCCGATGTCCCGGGGCGTGGAGATCACGAGGATCTCCCGGATGCCCGCAAGCATCAGCGTCGAGAGCGGATAATAGATCATCGGTTTGTCATAGATCGGAACGATCTGTTTGCTGATCGCCTTGGTCAGCGGATAGAGTCTCGTCCCCGAGCCTCCCGCAAGGATAATGCCCTTCATGCTTCATTCCCCTTTGTGCGTACTTCCCGCGCCAGGTACAACAGCGCGAGATAAAACAACGGAAACACATAAAACATATACCGCGAGATGCAAAACTGCACCAGCGCAACGGCAAAGACATTGCCGGCCGTAATCAGCAGTACGAGAAGCATCATCCACGTGCCGTCCGTGATCCTCTCCTTACGGGACAGGCCGCGCAGTGCGCGCGCGATCGTAAAGAGCATGACCGCAAGGAGCAGCGCAAAAAACACATACGACAGCACCGGATGCGCGATGCCGACGGAGCGCACAAGGCCCTGAAACACGTGCCGCAGATAGACGGACAGCCACGCGCCGAAAAGATGCGGCAAAAGTGCCCTGAGCAGTGCCGAGAACACCCTCCCCTGCATCAGGTTTTCTTCATTATAATCGAAGCCGAGCGGCCGCGTGCTTTCATACACGACGCGTTCGCCCACCTCGTATTTGAGCGGATCGTTGCACGTTTCGAGAAACAGGTTTCTTTCATGGAAGGAGCCGCTCTCGTAGCGGCGGTTCATCCGCATCTCATCCATTTTATCATACATCCGGTAAAAATACTCCCGCAATGTGATCCGGGGGCCCTCCGGCAAAGGATACGTCTCCGGGATGAATGCCCCGTCCGTACGGTCAGAGACATAGAGCACATCCGAAAAAGCGTTCCCCGCGGCGATCGAATAGGTCTCAAAGCCGTTGCCGAGCGCGTAAAAATACGTTTTGACCGACAGATTCCTCGCCCCCATCAAAAGAAGCATGGAAAGGAAGGGTAACAGGATTCCTTTTAGCAAAAACGCGCTCCCCCCCAGGCCTCCCCTCAGGGCACGCACGAGGAGCACCGCAAAAAAGACGATGAAGAGGATCGTCATCTGTCCCCGCACGAGGCTTGCGAGGAGCAGAAGCAGCGCGCACCGTATACAGCGCGCAAAATCCTTTTTTCCGTCCTCCGGAACCGGAGACAAAAGAAGGAGGAGGAGCTGCACAAAGCAGACCAGAAAGAGCGGATAGGCGATCGATTCCGAACAGATGTCGCCCGCCATGTAAAACCTGGTAACCGACGAGACATACGTCAGGGGCTGCGGCAGAAGCGCCAGCACATAGGCAGCGATTTTCAAAGGAAGCGTCCCCCACATGACGCGCGTGACCCGTTCCGCAAAATACCAGATGCCGAGCGCGTTGAGGAGGCACTGCACAAAGCCCGCCGCCCACAGATATCTGTCTCCTTCCCCGAAAATCACGCGAAAGAAAGCCAGATACAACGGATACACCGGCTCCCTGTGGATATGCATGGCAATATACTGCGGCGAGTCGTTATGGAGCTTGAAGGATACAATCAGATACACACACACAAAGAGACCCGCACAGACGGCAAGTCCCCCGTAATCCGCAGCTCTTCTTTGCGGGCGCGTATTCATACGTGATACATCGATTCGTAATACTGCTGGTAAGCGCCGCTTGTGACGTGGGCCATCCACTCCTCATGCTCAAAATACCAGCGGATCGTTTTGCGGATGCCCTCGGCGAACATCGTCTCCGGTTCCCAGCCGACCTCTTTTCTGATCTTGTCCGGTGCGATCGCGTACCGCCTGTCATGTCCCTTGCGGTCCTCCACATAGGTGATCAGGTCGTACGTCAGATGCGCGCGTCTCTGATCGTCTTCCGGCAGCTCTTCCTTCAGAATATCGATGATGGTCTTTACGATCTCGATGTTTTGTTTTTCATTATGACCGCCGACATTGTACGTCTCGAACAGCCTGCCCTTTTTGATGACCATGTCGATCGCGCGGGCGTGGTCTTCGACATAGAGCCAGTCGCGCACGTTTTTGCCGTCTCCGTAGACGGGAAGCTTTTTACCCTCGAGCGCATTATGGATCATCAGGGGAATCAGCTTTTCCGGAAACTGGTAGGGTCCGTAATTGTTGGAGCAGTTGGTGATATTGGCGGGAAAACCGTAGGTCTCCATATAGGCCCTGACGAGCAGGTCGCTGCCCGCCTTGGACGCGCTGTAGGGAGAGCGCGGCGCATACGGCGTATCTTCATAAAAATATCCTTCGCCCTCGGGGAGCGAGCCGTAGACCTCGTCGGTGGAGACATGCAGAAACTTCTTGCCTTCCGGATAAGTGCCGTCTTCTTTTTCCCATGCGGCGCGCGCGGCATTGAGGAGCGTCGCGGTGCCGAGCACGTTGGTCCGGACAAAGACTTCCGGATCCGTGATCGAGCGGTCGACGTGGGACTCCGCCGCAAAATGCACGACCGTGTCGATGTCATTTTCCGCAAAGATCCGGCTGACCGCCTCCTTATCCGTGATATCCGCCTTGACAAACGTATAATTGTCGCGCGTCTCGATTTCTTTTAAATTTTCCGGATTGCCGGCATAGGTGAGCGCGTCCGCGTTGATGATGCGGATGTCGTCTCCGTAGGTACGGAACATGTAATGGATGTAGTTGGCGCCGATAAATCCGGCGCCGCCCGTCACCAGAAAGGTGGTCATATATATCCCCTTTAAAAGTTGATGTAACTGTAATTCATGTCGACGTTGGTATTGATACCGGGGATCCGTCCCTTGGACGAATACTGCCACAGATCAAATTTGGTGCGCGTATACGTCGGACGGTCATTGTACTGTGCCAGCCAGATCGTATAGCCCGTCAGCTCCGGCGTATTGATCATCGAATTGTACCAGGTCGTGTTGGAGTAGACGCCCGCGCGGTAGCCGGAGTTCTGGACCGTGCCGCAGAACGCCTTGATGACCGCCGTGCGTGTGCCGGCGTCGATATTGCGCGCGCGTCCGCCCGCGGGATTCTCAACGTCGATAAAGATCGGCAGCGCGAGGTTATAGCCGCGTGCGAGCGAAATCGCAAAGGACGCTTCCTCGACGGCCTCGACATCGTTGACGGCCGACGAATAGACATAGATGCCGACCTTGATGCCCGCGTTGATCGCGCCCTGGATGTTGCGTCGGTACGTGGAATCCTCCGCGAGGCGTCCCGTCTCGTAGCCGCGGAAGCCGCAGCGGATGATCGCAAAGGAGATGCCCGCGCTCTTGACCGCGTTCCAGTCGATCACGCCCTGGTGCGCGGAGACGTCGATGCCGACGTTGGAGGCGCTCATCGATAACACGCCGTTCTGGTTAAAGTTGTATTCCACGCCGCGGATGACCTGCTTGCCCGTGACGTAATTGCCGTTGCTGTCGTAATAGTAGGTATTGCCCTCGATCGTCTGCCATCCGGTATAGCGGTACTGCGTCGCGGTCTGCACGGCGATGTAGAGCTGCATGCTGCCGCGGTAGTCCGCATTGGACGCGGGCACATAGGTATTGCCATTCTGCTTGTAGACGATGTTGCCGTTTTTGTCCTTGAGCGTCGCGGACTCGTCGATGCCGGCATCGACTTTGACATTACACGTGGCGCTGCCGCGGAACGTGCCCGTGCCCTGCGCCGTGATCGTCGCGTTACCGGTGCCGACCGCACGCACCACGCCGTTGCCGTCCACGGTCGCGACACTGTTATCGGAAGAGCTGTAGGTGACGGTGGCCGGTGCCGCCGACAGCTGCAGTGTCTCTCCGATCTTCAGGGTTGCGTTCGTCGTATTGAGGGAGACGCCCGCCGAGGAAAAGACATTGATCAGAACGGTCTGTACCTCGCCCGTGCTGCCCGGAACGTACGCCCTGATCGTATAGGAGCCTTCCTTCAATGCGGTAATCCGGTTACCGTCGATGCGCAAGGCTTCCGTATTGTAGTCATATGCCGGCGTACCTCCGCTCGGGGTACACACAAACTCCGTGCTTTCACCGACGAACAGATCGTTTTTCGTCACCGTGAACGCAATAATCGCATAATTCGGCTGCGTCGTCGTGCCCGTGCCGCCGGTATTGCCGCCGCCGCTACTGCCGCTGCCGGGATCGCCGCTGCCCGGATCGCCGCTGCTGCTGCCGCTGCCGGGATCGCCGCTGCTGCCCGGATCACCGCTGCCGGGATCGCCGCTGCCGGGCGGCTCATCATCCAGATACACAAAATCCGAAAGCGTCAGCATCGCCGCTGCCGCGGTATACGGATCGCTGATCTGGGAACGGTCGATCTTCTGATAGGTGGTGCCTCCGCCGTTGAGCGGGGTTCTGGTCGATTCGACCCAGGCCACCGTATCCTGCGGTACCGATTCGACGGGGGTGAGATCGCCCGCTTCACCCGCGGGACCCGCGGCCGCCTCGTCGACGACCTCGTCCGACACGTCGACCGCCGCCATCGTCACGGTATCCGTGACCGTCACCGAACGTGCCGCGATCTGCGCGTCCTTGTAGATGCCTTCCCTGTCGTTGCGCGGCGGCACAAACTCCACGAGATAGTTGCCGCCCGCAAGGCCGTCGATATAGATCACACCGTCCTTGTCGGTGTCATAATGCGTCTCTTCCTTTTCTTCCGGATCCGTGACCTTGGCGCCGAAGGCGATGCCCGTCGCGACGCGTCCCGTTTCCTTATCGACAAATTTGATCTTTAAGTCCGATTTGATCGTCTGAACGACGAGATCGATCTCGACCGTACGGATCTCCTCCTCATGCTCCTCGGTCTCTTCCTCGACCGTCACGAGGCGGGCCGCGGTGTCCGCGGCAACGAGTCCCTCCGCACCGATCACGACCGAAGCGTCATATCCCCGGCCGATGCCCGCAAAGGAACGCAGCGCCGTGCTCCTGCCGTGCGCGCGCACCGCAATCGAACCCACGGTCACAAAGAGCAGGATCGCGGCGAGACCGCCGGCGAGAATCATCTTTTCTTTTTTTGAAAGCGCAAGCAGAATCCCGGCGATTCCCTTCCTGCGCGCGCTCTTTTTGGAAGCGTTTGTCCGGTGTGCGGGCGCAGGGGTCACCGTGCGGCCGTGATTCCCGGACGCGGATTTTGCCTTCTCCGGAGACGAAGCGCTTCTTGCGGTACTGTCCCTGCGGACTTTATTCCCGTTTGCCTTATTGACCGTTTCGGTCCTTCTCGTCTGTGCGCCCGGTTTTTCGGCTTTTTCCGCCTTTTCCACCGTCTCGATGATGTCGTCAAAATCGTCGATAAACAACAGATCATCGACATCGACCGAACGGGTCATATCCTGTGTCGCATCATTTCTCTTCATTACAAAATGCCTCCTGCATTGTGTGACGGCAGCCCCTTACGAAACCGCCTGCATCACATACAGAGTTATTTTACCATTTTTAGGCATATGTTGCAAGTTTTTCGGGATTTTTGCGACACATATGTCATTTTCTTCGGGGTTGCTTTTTCCTTCTCCCGCGGCGGAGGCAAAAGACCTCCTCAGCCCAGATGAAAGAGCAGGATGCCGCAGAGGATGAGGAGCATGCCCAGGAAGCGCTTCCCGGTAAAGCGCTCCCGGAAGAAGACGATGCCGGCAAGGAACACCAGCACGTAGCCGACCGGCTCGATGGTGACGGTCTGCATATAGCCCAGGTACCGGTAACAGACGAGCATCAGCAACAGACAGATACCCAGCAGCGCGTAGCCTCCCATCACAAAGGGATTGAGATATTCCTTCCATTTTGACGCGTATTTCCTGCGTGCGCTCAGCTTGAGCAGCATCTGGGAGGCGCAGGCGAGGCACTGACAAAAGAAGGCCAGGAGCATCATGGCGCTTCCTCCTTTCCCCGTCCGGCTCCGTCCTGTCCGTCCTCCGCCTCCTCCGTGCGGTTCCCCGCATTCATGAGGACGGTGCCCGCAATGATGAGCAGGAGCGCACAAACCTTGGGAAGCGTCACGCGCTCCGCAAAGAGGACCACGCTCCACAGAAGCGCCCAGACGAGCCCCACGGCCTTGCCGGCGTAGGCGACGCCGATATCGATTTTTTTGATCGCCTGCTGCCAGATCAGCGCATAGACGCCGAGGAAAAAGACCTCCGCAAAGAGCCACGCAAAAAACGGCACCGAGAACGGTGCGGCGGCGCTTGCGTATTTGCCGCAGACCGTATTGATGCTGTAGAGAAATACCGCACCCTGCAAGATCAGAAGAACGCGCAGGGAGGTTCTGTTTTGATTGCCCCGGATCCTCTTCTCACCGTTCATTGCGTACTCCTGTAGATCCGGTATCCGCCGACGGCATCGACCGGTTCCCAGCCGTACACGGAAGGATCCGCGTCGATGTTCCTGTTTACGTGCAACACGAGATAATCGACCTGTTGTTCCCGCATCAGCCGGTCGAGCGTGCGCATCCGCACGGGACCCTCCGCGACATAGGCTTCATGGATCTGATTGAAGCGGTGCATCGAAGGATCGATCTCCCCCCGGCCGAAGGCAAGCAGGATATCGACATCGTATTGCCGAACCTCGTGCACCATCTCCGGAGGAAATACCGCCGTCAGCCTGCCCTCTCCGTAATCCGCCCTCAGTGCGTCGCACACGTCGATCACGATCTGCGGCAGATGGTAGACATTCTGCGCGCGCGTCACATGTACCGAGCGGTAGACGATGCGTCCGCCCGTGACAAAGAGCACGATCATGAGCAGATAGGCGATCCTGCGGTGCGAGGCAAAGATCCGCACCCCCGCATAGACGATCGTAATCCCGAAGGGAACGAGCCACAACAGCCGGTAATACGTCGCCTGCTCGTCGAGCATCGCGCGGTAGAGATATGTAACGGGCGGCAGGAAAAATAAAACGAGCAGCACAAGCGGCGCATGCAGGAGGACGGTCCGCTTCCACGGCTCTCTTTCACTGCGCCACAGATACAAAAACGCGGGGATATACAGCGCAAAGAGGAAGCCCTCTCCCGCATATCTCAAAAGCGTCTGGATATTTTCCCGCAATAATGACATCTCTTACTTCAGCCTCATATACAAAAGGATATAACACACATTGGGCACACAGGACAAAATCCCCGGCAACAGCGCCCCCATGCGTCTTTGCTTCAGTGCGTATAACAATGACAGCAGCAGGATCTCTCCCGCGGCGAGCACCACGCCCATCGAGGTGCACATGCCGGCAAAGCAGTTGATAAGTACGAGCGTCAGAACCGCGCCGCGCACGTCCCCCGCGCGCGTCCCCTGCCCGTCCGCGGCCCTTTGCGTATCCTCCGCAAAGAATGCGCAAAAGACGAGCAGGATCATCGGGAGCACGAGATTGCCCATCATGGCCTTTCCCTGCCAGGTACGTGTGAGAAAAAATGTCTCCGTCGTATAGATCGAGGTATTGCCCGTCACCTGGAAGATGGCAAGCAGCGAAAGAAACACCGGGAGCAGGGTTTCGTCTTTTTTGAAGAGACTCTTTCCGATCCCGTAATAGACCAGATACGTCAAAGGAATCAGAAAGACGGGCAGCACCGTGTGCGCAATGATCGTCGCGTGGATCCCGCTTGCCCTTGCGACAAAGGCTTCCCACATCGGAATCACAGCCAGCGCATGGCGGATGTCGAGGCGGGCGGACTCGCCCGTATAGGGGACATAATTGTACATCGTGCCGGTCTTTTCGCTCATGAGCGATTCGACGACATAGAAGGCATCGTCCCCGTCAAAGGAAGCATATGTCACCGCAAGAAAGAGCTGTGCAAAAAGCACCGCAAAAAAGAAGAGCCAGCACAGCGCGGTTGCGGGATCCGTGCGCAGCAGGCCTGCGGTGTCCGGCAGCTTCAGCGGTTTTTTGAAAAACAGTACAAGGAGTCCCGCGATGCCCAGTGCCGCGAGCACCACGCAATAGGTCCGGAAGGTCTGTTCAAAGGAGATAAAGACATTGCCGAAAAAAAGAAAATAAAGCGCACACAGATCAAACGCAAACCAGTCGAGCAGTACGCCGAGGAGAAACGTCCTGTGGAGCGTTCTCTTTTCTTCGGGAAAGAAGAGCACGGGAAGACATCCGGACAAAAACGGCGCAACCAGCAGGATTGCGATGAGCCAGACGATACCGGCCCGCATCACGCTTCCTCTCTGTTCCGTGCGGCGTGCATCCTGCTGTTTAAGGTATTGAGCCGGTATTCAAAGGTCCTGCGGTGACTGGTCGCCATGCTCGAGAGGATGACGCCCGCAAAGAAACACTGGAGTGCGGCGATCATCGTAAAGCCGCAGACGATCAGCGTGGGAAATTTCTCCACCATGCCGGTTTCCCGGAAAGCGATCAGAACGGGGATCATAAAGCCCGCCGCCAGCGCCGCAAGGAGCAGCGCGATCGTCGTGAAGAATCCGAAGGGCTTGTAATCGCGGTACAGACGGAAGATCGTGCTGAGCACCTTCATACCGTCGCTGTAGGTATTGAGCTTGGAGACCGATCCTTCCGGACGGTCCCTGTATTCCACGATGACATTTTCGATCTGCAGATTGTTGTTGACCGCATGGATCGTCATCTCCGTTTCGATCTCAAAGCCCGTGCTGAGCACGGGGAACGTCTTGACAAATCCGTAGGAAAAGGCGCGGTAGCCGGTCATGATGTCGCGGATGTTGCAGCGAAACAGACGGTTGATCGCGTGCTTGACCAGCGAATTGCCGAAATTGTGAAACGGGCGTTTATTTTCCTGATAATAGGTCGAGGAGAGACGGTCGCCGACGACCATGTCCGCGCCACGCGTCAGAACGAGATCCGCCATCTCCCTTGCGCTCTCGAGAGGATACGTATCGTCGCCGTCGATCATGATATAGCATTCGGCTTCGATCTCGCGGAACATCCTGCGTATGACATTGCCCTTCCCCTGGCGGTACTCGTAACGGATGACGGCGCCCGCGTCCCTTGCGGTCTCCACCGTCTTGTCCGTCGAATTGTTGTCATACACATAGACGACCGCTTCCGGCAGTGCGCGCTTCGTGTCCGCCACCACCTTGCCGATCGTCTTTTCTTCGTTATAACAGGGGATCAGTACCGCGATCTTATCCATCATCCGTGCAGAAGACCCCGCTTATTCCCTGTAGGAGGCAAGCTTTTCGTTGAGTGCCGCCGCCACTTCCTCCGCGTCGATCCCGTGCACCATGCAGGCCTGCTCGAGCGACTCCATCTGGGAGGCCGGGCAAAAGAGGCACTCCATGCCGATGTCCATCAGAAACTGCGCGGCAATCGGATGCTGCGAGATGATGTCGACGATCAGCATGTCCGTCGTTACTTCGTCCGCGGGTACATCGCCCGCCCTGACCGCCGCGCGATGCGCCTCGGCGGCATTTTCTTCTTCCGAACCGAATAATATGTCTTTGATGCTCATGGTGCTCCCTCCGGTCGCAGCAAGTGCTTCGTCCTGTTTGCTCATACCGTGTGTTCCTCTGTATGGCTGCTTTTTTCCTTCCTATATTTTACATGATGTTCACAGTGCCTGCAACACGGCGCAGATATATTCGTACGTACGTTTTGTCGACGGCACGTTCAGCCGCTCCCTCGCGGAGTGGATATCCTCCATGTCGGGGCCGATCGAAACACAGTCAAGCCCTTCGATCTTTTCCGCGAAAAATCCGCACTCGACGCCCGCGTGGATCGCCTCGATCCGGGGTTCCTTGCCATAGAGTCCCGTGTAGACCTTTTTCATCACGTCGCGCAGCGGCGATTCCGCGAGATAGCGCCAGCCGGGATAGTCCCCCGTCACCTCCGTGACGGCACCAACGCTCTTTGCGATCATCCGCAGCCGGTCGAGGAGATGATCCTTTGCGCTGGCGACCGAAGAACGCACGGCATACGCAAGCGTCATCATGTTTCTTTCCGTATCGGTGCGCAGGACGCCGAGATTGAGCGACGTTTCGACGAGTCCCTTCACCTCCGCGCTCATCGCCTCGACACCGTCCGGCAACGAACAGATCAGCTTGATCGCGTGCTTCATGGAGGATTCGTCAAAGCAGTCAAAGGTACCCGTGCCGTCCATGGTAAGTATGACCTTCAGCCCCGGATCCTTTCCGGACAGCTCCGCCGCGATCTCCTTTTCGATTTTTCCGACGGTTTTTTGCAGCTCCGCTTCCCCAGTATCGGAAGGCACGATCAGGAGGGCCTTCGCCTCCGAAGGAATCGCGTTGTCCGCCTCTCCGCCGTTCATCGAGATCAGTGAAAAGTCCGCCTTTTCCTTGCGGTAGAGTTCATAGAGGATGCGCGCAAGCAGCACGTTGGCATTGCCCCTCTCCTCCCCGATCATGACGCCGGAGTGTCCGCCGAGCAGTCCCGTCACCGTAAGCGATGCCCTGCGTCCGCTGCGCTTGACGCGCTCATACATGAAGCGCGCGTGAAATCTTGCGCCGCCAGCACAGCCCGCAAGGAGTGTCCCCTCCTCTTCCGAATCGATATTGATCAGACGCTTTCCCCGCAATACGGCAGCATCGAGGGCACGTGCGCCGTCCATCCCGGTCTCTTCCTCCGTCGTGATCACGACCTCGAGCGGAGGATGTGCCAGGTCGTCCGCGTCGAGGATCGCCATGCAGATCGCGACGGCCACGCCGTCGTCTCCGCCGAGACTCGTTTTGTCCGCCCATACCCATTCCCCGTCGGTCATGACCCGCAAGGGCGTCGTTTTCATGTCGATCGCGGGATCGGACGACACCGCCACCATATCCATATGTCCCTGCAGGATGACCGGAGGCTTGTCCTCGTATCCTTTGCTTCCCTTCTTTTTGATGATCACGTTGCGCGCCTCATCCTGTATCACCTCGAGATGTCTCTCTTTTGCAAAGCGCACCAGATGATCACTGATTTGCTCTAAGTTTCCGCTGCCGTGCGGAATCGAGCACAGCTCCTCAAAGAATCCCCATACCGCCTTCGGTTCGAGTGTCTCAAGCATTTTTGTAATTCCCCTCCTTTGTGGTTGCCCGCTTCTGACAGCAACGGTTGTTCTGTAAGGTCTCCTGTTTGACTGCCCGCTTATGACAGATACGGCGCAATCATCTCCGCGATCCTGTCAACGGACGCAAAACGCTCCGCGTTGATATCCGCGGGCTGCAGCTCGATGCCAAAAGTCTCTTCGATCATGGTGATCAGTGTCATCACCTCGAGCGAGGAAAGAATCCCGTCATCGACCAGGTCCTGTTCCTTTGCATAATCGACGCCGTCGTTGATCTCCCGTAACAATGTAATGATCTTTTCTTTTGTCTCACGCATGTTCATCCATTCCTGTCAGGCGTCTGAGCGCCGCCCGGTCCGCCTTTCCGTTTTTATTGAGCGGTATGTGTTCCACATACCGTATGACTCCCGGCAGCATATAACGCGGGAGCTTTTCCTTCAGTGCGCTCCGGACGCGTCCGGTATCCGCAACGCCTTCCTCCGCAAGTACGATTTTCGTTCCCGCTTCGTCATACAGGCAACAGGCTCTTGCGACCCCTTCGACGGATTCCGCCGCACGCTCGATTTCAAAGAGCTCGATCCGGTGTCCCATGTGCTTGATCTGAAAATCTCTCCTGCCGCAAAAGAAGAGGCGGTGTGCGTCGTCATATCTGCCGATATCACCCGTGCGGTAGATCCGCTCCTCATACAGATCGTTGACTGGATTGCGCACAAAGGCTTCCGTGCCGGCCTCTCCGAGATATCCGATCGCAAGGCAGGTGCCCGCCACACAGATCTCTCCCTGCCTGTTACTTTCCGTAACAAGGCGGTCTTCGTCATCGAGCAGAAAGACCTTTTTGTTGCGAAACGCAATGCCGACGGGCACGTCATCCGCGGGAATATCCTCTTCCGTAAGCACGTGATACGTGCAGTTGCAGGTGATCTCCGTCGGTCCGTACGCATTGACAAAAGTGACGTCCGGATATACTTCGTGCCAGTGCATCCGGTGCGTCTTTGGCAGCGCCTCTCCGCTGTAGATGATGCGCCTTAAACGTTCCATGCGCGCAAGGGAGAGTCCCTTCATGACGGAGAGGACGACGAGCGCGCTCGCCGCCCAGATGAGGATGCTCACATCGTGTGCGGCGAGGAATCCCGTGAGTGCCGTGGGATTCATAAAATACTTTTGCGGGATCAGTGCGACCGTCGCGCCGAGATACAGCGCGCTGTACAGGTCCTTGACCGATACGTCAAAATCAAGCGGCGCCTGATTGCCAAAGACATCCTGTTCCGTCAGCCCCATGGTTTCCGTAAACACGGGAATAAAATCCGTCACGGAGCGATGTCCGATCAGTACGCCCTTGGGCGTGCCGGTCGAGCCGCTTGTAAAATTGCAATACATCGGCGCACTGTCCGTTAAGGCCTCGCGGATTGCGGGAAGCGGATCGTTCTGCTCCTCATCCCTGCTGTCTTTGGCGGTATCTGTCCGCGAATCCGCCTGCGGTTCATTGTCACGCATGCACCGCGTCAGATCGATGAGACGAACGGACATGTCGCGGAAACGCTCGCCTGCCTGTTCCACGCTTGCACTGTCGCACAAAATCACCTTTGCGCGGAGCGTTTCAACCATGGCGCGCGCACGCGGTGCGGGATGTCCCTTGTCGATCACGCTGTAAAAGGCACTGGCATAGAGGACGCCGAGCATCGCGGCAAACGTATGACAGGTCTTGTCCGCAAAGATCGCGACCGCGCCACCCGCGACGTCTTCTTTTGCGAGAGCCCTGCCGACACAACGCGCATATTTCGCAAGCGCGGCATACGTCATCCTTCCCTCCGGATCGATCACGGCGCATTTCTCCGGGATTCTTTTTTCCTGTGCCTCGAGCCAGTCGAGGACGGTAAGAGCCTGCATGGGATCTGTCTTCTTTTCTTTATCTGTTTCCGATGTTTCCTTCGATGCTTCTTGCGGCGTATGCCCTTTCAGTCCCTGCAGACCTCATAGCCTCCGCCAAACAAATAGTCCCGGTCAATACTGAAATCCAGATATCCCTCGCACCTGTCCGTTGTGAACAGGCGATACAGGGCGGGATATGCCTTTTTCATATCCACGCTGTAGAGCGGGACACCGTCCGCTTCGGTCCGGAAGGACGCGCCGTTTTCTTCAAGAATACGCGCCAGCCCTTCCTCGTGTTTGGTATAGGTGAGGCTGTAATCGCGTGCGGCATAGAGAAAGGTGCGTTCCATGGTCTTACCGTTCTCGTCCGTGTAGCTGCCGGTAAACCGCTTGGTAAAACGATACGGCACCCGTGCCTCCACCTCGACCTCATGCACAAAGGTCGTAGCCTTTCCGTATGCGGACAGTCCGATGCCGATCTCCCTTGCTCCCCTTTCGATCATCAGGGCAAAGGGCGTGTCCTTCCCGAAGGAATTTAGATTGTCCATCTCCTGCAGTGTCCCCGCTTCCCTGCCCCACACCATCAGCGAGTGGATCGGATGACGCGTGCGGACAAAGTCACTTCTCTCCATCGCGACATTGGCCAGATGTCCGACACTCGATTTGGAATGCCGGATGTCATAGCTTCCCTTATTGCTGAAATCAAAATTATAGGCGGGGATGAGAAGCGTTCCCTCGTTTGTCACCCTGCGCTGCAGCGCATCGATCAGCTCGTCGGGTTCAAAAACCTCTCCTCTTTTTTTGGCCCTCCACATGGGGAGCAACAGTTCGGAAGATACATAGATCATTTCTCCCGCACGGATGTCGAGCGGTGTAAGCAACGGGTCGCAGTCAAAGCTCTTCATAGGCGCTCCATCAGACCGTGTGCGCACAGCTCCTCAACGATCGGCAACAGTGCGCGCACCGGCGCATGGACGAGACGGCTGATGTCGAAGAGATCGTTTTTGCCATCCGCATACGCAATGAGCGCCATCATCGTTTTGACGCCGCCGTAGCTGTTCTTTTTGGACTCCGTGGGATACAGACCTCTCTTTCCGAGCTGCGGTTCGCACAATACCGTCGTGCGGTAGTATGCGTTGTGCTCGAGTCCGTCGATCCATTCCTTCATCACGTCAAAGGCGCCCTGAAACCCCCGGGGGGAGACAAGATCGAGATTATCCGCGGAGGTATGATACTCCGGATAGACGCCGTGTCTCGTCCTGCAAAAAGCGACCACCGGCAGATCGATGCCGGGCGCGTTGTATTGTCTTTCGTCCGAGCCCCTGTCGAGAAAACTATATGCATGTACACCGGGCCGGTCCGCCAGCACGGCAGCCAGCGTGCGGTCGGTAAAAGTGTCCGCGTATTTGGTATGAATGATCGAATAAGCCCTGTCGTCCCCGACACAGGAGAGCACGACGCCCGCCTTTACATGCGATTGCAGATGCGCCCGGTGCGTCGAAAGATACGTGATCGCGCCGATCGTCTCTGGATTCAGGACAAAGCGGTACGTGTAGCGTCTTTTCTCCATCGAGCAGACGTAGCGGACGAGCTCCGTAAGAAGTGCGGGGCCCGAGCATTCGTTGTTGGCCATCGAGGGATGGCAGGTATAGGAGGTGATCAGAATCTCCTCGTCACTGTCGCCCGGCAGTACCAGATCCGCTATCGTCATCGATCCGTCGAACAGCTCGCTGTCGATCACCATCCGGTAATCTCCCTCCGGCAGCGCATCCAGTTGGTTTTGACTCATGCAAAAGCCGAAGCGTTCTTTGTAATAAGATGTCACGTACGGGATGACGTCCGGCTGGTCCTCCTGTGTATAGACATACTGACGGAGCTCTTTCAGCGGTACGATGCAATCGACGCTTGTCGCATACCCGAGGACATGCAGATTATGTTCTTTGATATCGATGACATGATGTCCCTTTTCGTCCGCAATGTAGGCCTCGCGGATGCGCCACTCCTTTGGCACCGTCCAGTCAAAGACCTTCGTCCCCGTCGGCACCTCCGTGATCGCAAATTGCACGCCGCAATCCGCAAGGGATTCGTTGAGAACGGCAAGTGTCTGCCGCACGCCCTCTCCGGTGATGCTGCGAAACAGGGGAAAAATGCGTGAAGCGAGCGCATAGATCCGCCCGCCTTCACGCACTTCATTTGTATGATCATTCACAGATTGAGTCATTACGCGATTTTCGTCTTTGCCAGCTCCGCAAGGGACTTGAATCCGTCGGGATCGGTGACGGCGAGATCGGCGAGCATCTTACGGTTGATGTCGACACCGGCCTCCTTGAGTCCGTGCATCATGTTGCTGTAGGAGAGCCCGTTCATGCGGGCCGCCGCGTTGATACGCGTGATCCAGAGCGCACGCATGTCGCGCTTTCTCTGCTTGCGTCCTGCATACGCGGTGTTGAGCGCGCGCATCACGGACTGCTTGGCCACGCGGTACTGTTTGGAACGGGCGCCGCGATAGCCCTTGGCGAGCTTTAATACTCTTTTATGTCTTTTCTTTGCGCCGATGGCGCCTTTGATTCTGGCCATGTTCTTTTCCTCCTGACTGTTTTCTTCCGGGGCTTACGATCAGACGTAGGGTAAGATTCTCTTCATTACCTTGGCATTGGTCTCGTCCGTCACGCATGCCTTGCGCAGATTCCTCTTACGCTTCGTCGTCTTCTTCGCCAGAATATGGCGCTTATACGCTTTGTTTCTCATCAGCTTGCCCGTGCCGGTGACCTTGAAGCGTTTGGCAGCGGACTTTTTTGTCTTCATCTTCTGTTGCATGATGCTCCTCCTTCTATAGATTCTATTTTCCCGACTTTTCGGTCAGGAACATCGTCATCGTACGGCCCTCCACCTTTGGCTGGCGGTCGATGACGGCGATATCCTCGAGTGCCTTGGCAAAATCCGTCAGAATATGGACGCTTGCGCCCATGTGTGCCATCTCCCTGCCGCGGAAACGCAGTGTCACCTTGACGCGGTTGCCCTTTTCGAGAAATTTGCGGGCGGCGCTCATCTTGGTGTTGAGATCGTTGGTGTCGATATTGGGCGACATCCGGATCTCCTTGATTTCCACGGTGCGCTGCTTCCTGCGCGCTTCCTTTTGCTTGCGCAGCTGCTCGTAACGGAACTTGCCGTAGTCGACGAGCCGGCAGACCGGCGGATTGGCGCCCGGTGCGATCTTGACCAGATCGACCTCCGCCTCCTCGGCCCTCCGGAGCGCTTCCTCGATCGGCATGACGCCGAGCTGCTCGCCGTCCGTTCCGATCACGCGTACTTCTTTGTCGCGGATCTGCTCATTGATAAAAAATGTGTCTCTTTGTGCGATCTCCCTATACCTCCTTGTTGTGCGCCCGGTGACCAAAAAAAAGTAAGGCCGCCGCTTGCGCAACCGCCTCACATGATCATCCGCTCATAACACCTGCCGGGCGTCTCCCGCCGGTCCCGGTGTCTTACGTATGAACGCCCTTCGCTCGCCTTGAGTTGCCTGCGGCTCGGGGGTGAGGACAATCGTCCTGCTTGCTGCCCGAGTATAGTATCACATTCCCCTGCGGTTGTCAAACCGGTCAAAGGGGACGGTTCTCCCTGGCTTGTTTCCGGTCAGTCGGGACAGATCCCAGGGGGCACACGTCCCGTGCGGGCCCTCACCGCAGCAGCTGCAACATCGATGTGCCTATGGTTCCCTCAGGCATCGCGACCCCGAAGTTGTCGCAGATCGTCGCACCGATACAGGCAAAGTTTTCCTGCTCCGGCAGCGCCGCAGCCGCCGCGTCCGTAACCCCGGTGAACGAAGGCGAGTACGCGATAAAGGGTACCTTTTCCCTTGTGTGGTCGGTATGCGCGGTATTGGTCGGATCGTTGCCGTGGTCGGCGGTGATGATCAAAAGATCATCGTCCTTGAGAAGCGGAAGCATCTCGCCGAGCTTGACATCAAAACGCTCGATCTCCTCGCCGTACCCCTGCGGGTTTCTCCGGTGTCCCCAGAGCGCGTCAAAATCCACGAGGTTGGTAAAACAAAATCCCTTCCAGTCGTCTCTCTTGCAGATTTCGATCGTCTGCTCCATGCCGTGTACGCTCGATTGTGAGTGCTCGGACCAGGTGATCCCCTCGCCGTCAAAGATGTCGACGATTTTGCCGACGGCAAGCACGTCGTATCCCGCTTCCTTTAAAGCGTCCATCGCGGTCTTTCCGAAGGGCTTGACGGCATAGTCGTGGCGGTTGGCCGTGCGCTTGAACTCGCCCTTCTTTTTTCCGACGTAAGGTCTTGCGATCACGCGCCCGACCTTCCACTCGTCCTTCATCGTTAGCTCTCTCGCGATCTCACAGCAGCGGTAGAGATTTTGTAAGTCAAAGGTCTCTTCATTGCCGCAGATCTGCAGGACGGAATCGGCGGACGTATAGACGATCATCTTGTCGCCCTCGTTGATCTCCCGCTCCGCAAGCTCCTCTAAGATCTCCGTGCCGCTCGCGGCCTTGTTGCCGATGACCTTTTTTCCGCAGCGCGCTTCAAGCTCCGCAATGAGCTCCGGCGGAAAGCCCGTATCCGTAAAGGTGATGAAGGGCTTGACGGTTTCTAAGCCCATAAATTCCCAGTGGCCGGTCATCGTGTCCTTACCTGCGGATTTTTCGACCAGCGGACAATAATACGCAATCGGGCGCTCAACCTTTGCGACCTTGTCCATCGGCTTTAAGTTGCCGATGCCCATCTTTTCCAGATTGGGTATATGAAAATGATCGACCGTCTCCGCGATATGTCCGAGCGTGTCCGCTCCGAGGTCGCCCTTAAACTTATCGGCATCCGGGCCGTCCCCCATCCCCATCGAGTCGCATACGATCACGAAGATTCTGTTAAACTTTCCCATCTTTCGCACTCCTTTGTTATGATTTGCCTGTCTGCTTTTGATCCGCAAGTATCAGGACAACCTCCTGAATGGTTCTCCGACAACCGCTTTATCCCACGCCTCTTTGATCTCGTCATGGTAGTCTTCGCAAAAATAGTTCCGCCATTCCTTTATCTCCCGTAATGTATCCATTTTACCACAGCCTGACTCCAAAAGAAACGGGGCGCCTGCGCTTCACGGTTAAGAAAGGGCCGCCTGCCACGGTGCTGCATATCATCCGTCTCGCTTAGTTGCGCCGGACACTCCGGCAAGCCCGAAGACGTCATCCTTTCGCGCAACAGCGCTCAGGATCACCGGTCTTGCCTGCGTGGCGCAAAATGCACTCGCCGGACGATATGACAGACACCGGGCGCGGCGGCCGTCAACGTCGTGAATATGCGACCTTTTCCTGTCCCTTGTACCTTACCTGTGGATACCTTGGGAAGGATTATTCAAAAGGTCTGAAACCGAGCAGATAATTCCGTTGAGATACATATTGTCTGAAATTTTCATCCATGCCGGCGAAGACTACGTCTTCCTTCGTGTAAAAAACCGAGCCGTCCTCTTCGACAAACTCATAATACCATCCGACATCTCCGCCAAGATTCATATACTCGTAATTTAATTCATTCAGATCCTCTATGGTGTATGACTTCCCTTTTATCTCGAAAAACGCCAAATATCCGTTACGAAAAGTTTCCGTATTCTCATGTTCTTCCCCGCTTTCATCTGTCCATGTATATGTTCTTTCACCGTCCGTCACTCCGTCTTTGTATGGATATTCCGTTACGCTCTCGCCGCCGTCCCCGGATAATGTCCTGCTTTCAAATGTGCCGTTCGGCAAATCGTTTACCCACGTACCGCTCATGATCTGATAGTAGTTTTCATATCCTTCAAAGGAGTCGGCTTCCATCCAGACACCGTTTCCCTCTCTCTGATCGCCGGCGTAGTCACCGTAATAGATAAAGTAGTCGCCGACAAAAATCGTGGCGCTGCCGTTCGCGTGATACATCCCGATCCTGCCGTGCTCCGTCTGCACGATCAGACGGTCCTCGCCGGATGCTTCCAGCGCCTTTGCCGCCTCTTCATACGCGGGGTCTGTCCGCATAATGTCGCAGGCCTCTGTATATTTTTCCTCCGCGCACAATGCCGCGATGTCGACAAGCACACCCTCGTCGACACGCTCGATCCCGTACTCTGCAAGCTCTGCTTCAAGTGCCGCTTCCGCCGCCGCGGCTTCCTCTTCCGCTTTCCTTGCGGCTTCTTCTTCGGCTTTTCTTGCGGCCTCCGCCGCCGCTTCCTCCGCGGCCTTTGCCTCTTCCTCCGCAAGACGGCTTGCTTCCTCCGCCGCCTGCTGTGACGCGGCAGAGTTTGCTCCGCCACCGCAGCCGCCAAGCACAAGTGCGGTGCTCATCAGTAACATGGCAAGATAACGTATTTTCTTTTTCATGCTGACCTCCGTCAGACGCGGTGCGAAAACCTCATGCAAACCGCACCGCTTATTTTGCGCGTACCACCGGGCAGGGGATCCTCCCTGTCCTTTCGCACAGGCACGTCCTTTCCTTACATGCTCCTGCGAAAAACAAAGGCCGCCCGCCGGCGGCCTGATCTCATTCTACGATATATATATATATATATCAAGCGTTTTTTGATATGAGTTTTTCGTACGCAGGTCGAAGCACAAGATCATATCCGTATTGAAGAACCGACTTGTAAAAATCCTTTCGAACTCCACTCACATATTCCGTTTCATCGATAATCGCCCGGATTTGATGCATATTGATACGCGGTACAATCCTGCGCACGGCATCGTTCACCATTGTATGATCTGCCGCAAGAATACATTTGCTGCTCCAAATCCTGCTGCCGTGATGCATGATGGCGGAATGTGTCCCCAATGCGTGTTCCCTTGCCATCTCGTCGCTCAGCATGTCATCCGACAGCAACGGAGACAGTGCGGAGCCGCAGTCATAGACGGGAGCCGCTTTCATTTCTCCCGATGTTTCATGAATCAAAAGACCCCAGTTGCTGTTATGCCTGTCAGCATTGCAGATCCAGCAGTCAACAACAAACATGTCAAAGAAGCGCTCTTTTAACTCTTCCGCAACCGGCTCCATCTGCTCCATAAAGCTGACAATACAGTCCAATTCCATCCGGTTGGTCTTGATCTCCTCCGTTCTGCTGATCAAAAGCGCCTCCGCTTCATATAGAGAAAACCCGTCCGTACAAAAGTCCTTACACGCACATGCGATCTTTTCCGCTTTTCCCTGCTCGCTGTATGTGCCGAGCAACACCTCCTGCACCGGAATCCCCAGGCTTTTAAAAACTTTACATCCAATATACTCCGAAATCGCATTGTTGATATAGGAAAGCTCGAGTTCCAACGGGTAGTCCCCCGTAGGATCAGGAAATTTTAGAAGATAACGGTCACCGTCAATCAGAATTGTTTTTTTGCGGTCGGAGCCGAGATACTTATTGGGAAGCTCCTTACAGGAGTTGAAATTCATCCGGCCGCTTCCTCCGGAATCGCTTTTAACCTGTGAACAATGTTCCACATTTCAGACTGCGGGATCACCCCGCAGACCACAAGATGCTTCACGGCAGTATAGGCCCTGTCATAATAAAACGCAAGCCACTGCTTATTGCGAACCGTGGGTTCCTGCAAATAACGCTCCTTCTGTTCCAGAAAAGCGTTGATGTCATCCATCGTATACGGAGGCAAAGTATATTCACTGACCATACCGGTATTTTACCACAGCCTGTCTCCAAAAGAAACAGGGTGTCTGCGCTTAGCGTGCTGATTATAATTATAAACTATATATAAATATTCTATTGACAAATCATTCTCCGTATGTTATCTTGTTTTCGTCACAGGCGGTCAGTCGGCCGTCAAACAGCAAATCTACGGAGGTTTTTCTATGTCATCTGTAACGCACG
>JAFSLV010000006.1 GCA_017448245.1 Lachnospiraceae bacterium
AAACACTGGCCATCCGGGAGCAGATCGGCAATATTTGACGGGAACAGAAAAACTGGATAAGATGAATGCGGCAACAGTTCAAAGCCATTCTCAAGGGAGAATTCTCGTTTTATCCAACTGACAGTGAGCTTACACCATCATACCTTAAGTTTTAATTCCATCAGCGCTTATATTTTGGTATAATATCGGTATAAAGGGAGCCAATATGATTGATGTTTGGATTGATGATTTAACGCCCTGTTTGAAGGATAACGACACCGGCGAATCGGTGGAATACGGTTATGGCGGTGTTGTTACCGGGTATGCAT
Organism: Lachnospiraceae bacterium; assembly: GCA_017448245.1. Classification (GTDB taxonomy): domain Bacteria; phylum Bacillota; class Clostridia; order Lachnospirales; family Lachnospiraceae; genus Butyrivibrio. Next base: position 309 of record JAFSLV010000006.1, read on the forward strand.
CCAATATGGACTTAGTAAAGCACTATTGTTCAGTTTTTCACGCTGAGCACCTGGCGATGCTTCACTCCTATCAGATTGCAATCTATGAAGATGAAGCTGCGGAATTGAGGGATATTTATGATTTCGAATGGACAGACGAGGAAGTTTAATACAAAGCGTTATCAGGAACTCCTGGCTGATGTTCCTGACATCTCTGAAATGACAAACATCAATAGGGTCAAGGTGGATCTTAGAGGTGTTCGCGAATATGCGCGAAAAAGAGGGATGTCTGTTGCCGATCTCTCTGATCAGGAAAAAAAGATGTTGATTACCGGAATGCGCATCACCACAAAACGTCTATCCCGTATTTTGGCATGTTTTCATCTTTTGTGATGAGAGTCGCTTCTATGCACTTAACCTGTGATATGATCAGCCGATCAAACGGATCGCCATGAATATGCGACAGATGTTTCACTCCTTCCATATGCTCGGGCGTGATGTTGAGAAGCGATATATACTCTTTGGAACAGCTTTCGGCAATCTCCTGTATGGTGCTTTCTATATCCAACTTGCCGATGCTTTGCTTGATGGCAATTTCCCACAAAGAGGCAACACTTACAAATACATCGTCACTTTCATGGATTGCCTTCTTTGCTGGCTCGGATAGTTTCTCTTCGTCCATCAAAAACCAAATCAAAGTGTGTGTATCAAGAATGATCATCCGACGTACTCCTTAAAGCACTCCGGGGTCTCATCAAAATCATCTGCCATATATTTCAGCTTTCCGGCAAGGATATTCCCCCTACGTGTAACGGTTTTAGATGTTTTTCCACGCGTGTTGTCATTTTGGGGGATTAACAGTGCATAGATAAGATTTAGCACTTTCTCCTGCCCCTCCTCAGGCAATTTCTTAGCCTCTTCAATGATCGTATCATATACCATGTCTTGTTCCTCGTTCCGAGCGGATTGTCACCGACTTGTTTCGCCTATCAATACTGATTTTACCACGATAACACTCGTAATTGAAGATGTAATCCACCATTTTCCGCATTTTCTCCCTTTTCCCCTTTTCCCCGTCTTCCGTGGCAAGTCAATCCCTTTTTTGGTATTCATATCCCGTCTATTTGTTTGTTTTGAGCCAGGATAATGTCAAATGACATCATCCGGTTTTCGCGTTCGACTGAGACAGAAACAGCATCGCCCGGTTCATAAACCGATAATTGTTTGCTGAGATCCTCCAGACTCTTTATTGTATTGCCATTCAGGGCGATCAATCTGTCTCCCTGTTCAAGCTTGCCGGACGATGCACCACCGTCAGTTACCGACTGAACATAAACACCGGCATCCATCCGGTAGGCTGCCGCCATCGACTGATCAATCTCCGTTACCATGATGTCCAAAATTGCCCGGTTTGCGGTTTCACTGGTGAAAGACGGGACATACTGTCCGTTTTCGATTAAAGATTGTGCGATTTCAAGCGCTGTATTTACCGGTATCGCAAATCCAAGTCCCTCCTGGTCGGTTCCGCTGCTTTTTGCATTGACGATTCCTATCAGCTCGCCATAAGCGTTAAACAATCCACCACCGGAATTCCCCGGTGATACCGCCGCAGATGTCTGCAAAACATTAATTGAAACCGCTCGTTGCTGAGAATAAGCTCCTCCAAAGGGTGCTGCGGCAGCCTGATCAAGGCCGATTGTGATCGTACGGTTTACCGAACTGATAATCCCTTCCGTGACTGTACCATTCAAATCGCCGCCCGGATTCCCGACAGCATATACCGGTTCTCCCAGAGCCACGCTTTCCGAATTGCCCGGCTGTACCGGCGTCAAATTATCCGCATCGATCTTGATTACGGCAATATCTCCATCCTCGTAACTTCCGATTATCCTGGCAGGATAAATAATTCCATCGTTTGTCGTCACGCTGATTGTGCTTGCACCGGATACCACATGCGCGCAGGTCAGAATATACCCGTCCTCCGAAAGAATTACACCGCTTCCTGCTCCCGAAACGATCTGCGGACCAAACCAAAACTGATTGACCTGCATCTGCTCGGTAGTAATCGATACCACACACGGACTGATCTGCGCAGCCACCTCAACCGATGAAAGCATTTCCCCGGAAGACACGGATACGGTATGCATTTCCGTATTTGTCGAGGATGCATTTTTACCATCTGTTGCGGTGGTCGCGAGGCTGTTTATCGCGTAATGACTTCCCGCCACACCACCTCCTATGGCAATCGCGGCCATTAATAAAAGCATGCCGGCTGTTTTTATCATTTTTCTGAAGACACTTTTTTTCTTCTTTGCAGGCACTGGTGATATCTCCCTGAACTCTGCATTCGGAATATAATAACTCCTATCTTGTGACCCTTGATATGTGTTGTTCGATGTCTGGTTCCGCATGGATATATCGCCGTTGCTCATTTTCTGCATCCTCCATTTTCTTTATTCTTCTAATCTGGTATCAATCCTATCTTATCGCGGGAACCTCAAATCAAACTGAAATGATATCGGCTTATCTAAATCGTTTTTACAATGTTACTTCAAATATAATTGTATTCCCGTCCAAAAGCTTTGCTTCAATCTTTCCTTCGTGCTTTTCAGCCACCGCTTTTGCGATGGACAATCCGATGCCCGTTCCCCCTGTTTGGACATTCCTGGAGCTGTCCGGTCTGTAAAAGCGTTCAAACAGTCTACTCAAATCAGGCGGATTGTCAAACACGCAGTTATTTGAAACGGAAATAGTAATCTTCTTTTCTTTACGCAGCGAAAAAGCAATTGTCCCCTGTTCCGCAGAATAACGGATCGCATTATCCAGAAGAACGGACAGCATTTTCTGAATCTGTGACTTGTCACCGTTGTAGGTTACTTCATCCTGTATGCTGATATCTATGGTTTTTCCGTTTGCCTTAGCCTGAGGCTGCAGGGTTTCAGCAATCTCCCATGCAGCGTCACTCAGAGAGAAAGACTCCTTATGCAACACACTCCCTGCTTCGTCCAATCTCGAAAGTGTGATCAGTTCCCCGACCAGTTTTGACATACGTTTTGTCTGTGTCCGTATATTATCTGTCCATTCATTATCCCCGTATTCCATTTCGAGAATTTCCGTGCTTGTCGTAATGGATGTCAATGGTGTCTTTAATTCGTGTCCGGCATCCGTAATAAACTGTTTCTGGTTTTCAACATTTTTGACAAACGGGCGAATTGCATTTGCCGATAAAAACCACACAATAACAAAAACAAGGATCAGGCTTCCGCACGCTACAAGTGAAGAAATCAGGAGAAGAGATGCCATCTGTTCCAGTTCTCTCTTTGTATTCAAAAAGATAACGGCCTTCCCTTTCGCGGTTGTATAAACATTAAACCGGTAAACATCAAGATATCCCTTTTCTCTTCCGCCCTCCAAGGCCCTGCCGGCATAGGAAAGTGCCTCATCCGCATCAACCGCCGCAATATAGTCTGTTGAAATAAACGGATGTTCTCCTTCTTCGTCGTAACGCACGGTAAAAAAACGCGTCATAAAATTTGCTTCTCTGTCCGGCAGTTCCATAAACTGATGCGGATCCCGGTTGCCGGCTTCCCTGTGTTCCTGTTCTGCCTGCTCAAACGCAAGGACGGAAAGGATGGTATTGTCAACATGCTTCGTAATGACGATATAGCTGATACTGTTTACAAGTAAAAGAACCAGCAATATCACCGCAAAAAAAGCCGTCATCGACATCCAGATGACCCGCCACCGCATCCGTTTCAGCATCGATTTACCTCCAGCGAATAACCGGCGCCGCGGATTGTTTTGATCTCCACATCCGCCTTCAGATGACGAAGTTTTTTTCTTACAAATCCGATATGTGTCCATACAACCCCGATGTCCGACTCCGAATCATATCCCCAGATTGTCTCCATCAGATGTTCGGTTGAAAAAACCATTCCCGGATGCCTTACAAAAAGCTCCATCAGCTGGTATTCTTTATTCGTCAGGCGTTCATTTTGATCGTGAACCGACATTTCAAAACGATTTCCGTCCAGTAAAAGATTCCCGATTTGAAGAACCGTGTCCATATATCTGTCACCGCGCCTTAGCAACGCTTTCAGACGCGCAACCAGCTCCCTTGTGGCGAAGGGTTTCGGAAGATAATCGTCAGCGCCTGACTCCAACCCCTCGATGCGATCCTCCAGTTCCGCTTTTGCCGTGAGCATCAGTACCGGTGTGTTCATTTTTTGTTTCCGGATTTTTACGAGCACATCCATTCCCGACATCCCCGGCATCATGATGTCCAAAATAATCCCGTCATATGCACCTGAACTGATATAATCCCAGGCTTCATTTCCGTTATGAACGATGTCCACAGCATAGCCGGATTTTTCCAGCAGCACTTTTAAGGCTTTTGCCGTTGAAATTTCGTCCTCCGCTATCAGAATACGCATCCTGTCCCTCCAAAGGAAGTCTTCAACTGAAAGCTGCCGCCTCTTTCACCGGTAATGATTGTCGATGAATGAATCACGGAGAGCTTTCTTTTCAGATAAGATATATACAGCCAGACGGTATCTCCCTGTGCATCCTTCTCATTTCTCCATACATGTTGCAAAAGAAAGTCTGTTGACAAACCGATATCCCGGTTTGTCATAAGAAACAACATAAGCTCGAGCTCTTTATTTGAAAGGCGCACCGTGCTCGAAGATGTCATTTCAAAGTTGCCGCAGTTGATCGAAACGTCACCAAAGTGATAGCTCTCCTCCGTTTCGGATGTCCGGCGCCTTGTAAGAGCTCGAATCCTTGCCATCAGTTCTTTTGCGTCAAACGGCTTAGCCAGATAATCATCCGCCCCTGCATCCAGTCCGGATATTTTGTCCGCTACCTCGGACTTGGCTGTCAGGAGAAGAACGGGGGTGATTATATGCCTTGTTCTCAACTCGCGCAAAACTGTTATGCCATCCACGCGCGGCATCATAATGTCCAGGATAATACAATCGTAACCATTCTCTTTTAAAAACGCAAGCGCTTCCGCACCGTCATATGCGCTGTCTACCTTGTACTCTTCATGTTCAAGCAGATATGTGATACCCCTGTTTAAATCACGTGTATCTTCAGCAAGCAAAACTTTCATTTTCTTCAAATCTCTCCGTTAACCATATGCCGTATTGTCTGAAGGGTTACGTCTGTGGAGGCAAGTTCGTCCGCACATCGTTTCAGTTCGTCGAATATCAATAACCGGTTCCCCTGAATAACCTTCTTGTACCGGATATGATGCTCTAAAGCCGCCCATGTATCCATGGAGATCGTCCGTATCTGAATTTCCGCCGGATAACTATCCAGCCTGACAATCAGGTGAAGACTACGGTAACCGTTTTCTTTCACATGCCTGATATAGTCCTTTTCTTCAAGAATATCAATATCATGCTTCTTTGATAAAAAATCCCTGATCAGATACACGTCATCCAAAAAGGGGCAGACCACTCTTAAACCAATCACATCATGAAGATTTTCCATGATACTCTCTGTTGTTTCGGGAATCCCGAGACGTCTGCATTTTTCCCGAATGCTTTTCTCTGACTTTATTCGCGCCTTCAGATGTTCAACCGGATTCATACCGGTTTTCTCCTGAATGATCGTCCCGCCTTCAAGAATGTATTTCTCCAGTCTTCCGGACACTTTTGCCAATTGTGCGGCATGATTGCCGTATATGGAAACCGTTTTCATTCTCAAACCATTTCTTTCATCTCAATTTCATGATTGGGGATCAGGGTATTTGTGACCTGATCGTCAGTATACATGTTCCCTGCATTTCTCTCTGCACTTGTTCTTTTTGTCTTAAAGGGCAAAACCAGAAGAACCGCAATACCGTACAATGTCATGGATATAACCGGATAAATAAACAATAAACGATTGGTCGTTCCATATATGTCAAGTATACCCTTGAGTAGACAACCAACCGTAAGCGTAATTGTTCCATAATTCCAAAGCTTCAGAAATGCTCTGTGCGGAATACCCTTTCCTCTCACTACGATTACAAGTAATGGGAGTACTGCCAGTACTAACGGAATGGCAAAGGCATAAATCATATAGTAAGAATACACCTCATGGCTGAAGCATTCGTATATTGCGCCAAACAGTGCGCAAAACAGGGCAAAACACAATTGTGCCAAAATGTTTTTTAGTGCCGGTACCATCTCATCCGATATAAACAATGTCACTCACCTTCCTTTCCTTGATACTGTTTCCGCTGGACGTGGGGTTGTTGATGACCTCGTTTTGAAAAACCATTGTGGAGGATCCGCCACCATCCAGGTTATATGCTGTTGTCGCTCCGAGTTCCTTCATGAAAGACGCCGGTTCATACAGCGACAGCCCTTCACTTTCCTCTGCATGCTGTTTGTTTCAGTATCACTTTCGGTTGAATGGCGTTCCGGTTTACCCCTTCCTGCTCCGTCCCGTCTGCTTCCGCCTGGACGCTTATCCCGCTGGGATGCATTGTCATCAATGTAAACAGTCTCAATCCAGACCTCCCGAATGGTTCTGTTTTCCTTCGCAAATGTCATCAGCACATTCATTTCATATTCATAGCGCTCCCCTTTTATATCATACAGACGTTTTGCTATTGTTTCAGAAAAAGCTCTCAGTCCGGTCTGCGTGTCATGTATCCTGACGCCGCTTACGATTCTGTAAACAAGCCGCGTGATCGTATTGCCCGCACGGCTTCTTAATGGAACGTTTCCCGTGAATCAGGACAACCGCTTTATGTTTCATAATACAACATCCTTTCTTTTCTTGTTACTCTACACCATGAACCTGAAATGTACCTAAAAAACGACACTGTTACCCGGTAATGAACGGATAATCATTCCTTTTCTGCGAACTTCAGTTTTGCAATATCCATTCCGCGTGCGACGAGGAAACCTGCCGCGAAACAGACAATTGAAAACGCGCCGCTTAGTATAGAGCCATAATCAGATGGCAGTATCATCAGCGTAGAAGCAAGCATTATGCCGATAATGATACGGGAAAAAAGACCATAATGAAGTTCAATCATCTGATTGACGCCTCTGGCCGTCAATGCTACCGTTGCGAGTAAACCTCCCAAAAGCGGAATAATAACTCCAAAATCCAGCGACGCGATACCTGCCGTCATTGGTTCATATAAGCCCATATAAATTAGTATAGACGATGAGCTGAGTCCCGGTATCACAAGACTGAGTCCCCACACAAGGCCACAAAACAAGTACCAGCCTCCTGTTGCCTGAATGGATGTGCCCACTCCAGATTTGACTAATTGAAAAAAGATATAGGATAGCGCCAGTGATACAATTAATGGAGACCAGCTTTTCTTTTCAGTGTGCCTTGCGCTACTGATCATCATATCCGGGATCGTCCCAAGGATCAGCCCAGCGAAGAGCATCAACGCAATCTCTGCGGAGACAGCAAAAAGCCTTTCCACCAATCCGGCAAGCAGCACAAAGTACACCTCCGCTAACACCGGGCAGAATCGCACCGGTTCCAACCACAGCGCCTTTGAAAAATAATAGCGATAGCGTATACAGTTTTCTGTTCATGGCGTCATCTGTCTTTTGTTGACTGATAATCGTGTTCACGGAAGCTATGCGAAGCTAATGAAGGCATATGTTAACAAAGTTGGTAATGCCTCTGCGTTAAAATCATTCCAGGAATCCGGAACAACGGTCAGCGATTTATCTGATAATGCAGACAGTTCTCTTGATATGTTCGTTTAAATACAAATGCATACGACCTTACAGCGCCATCGATCTCGTTATGAAGGAGAGAAGGAATGAATGTTTTACCATTGAGTCAGAATAGTGACAGGAATCAGCGTAATCATGATATGCACAAAAAAGAAAAGAAGAAAACGGAGGAAAAGCAGAAGCCAGCCAAAAGAGATAGTTATACATCAATGGGCAGAAAAACACTGAGCGGTACATACGATTGTCATGGTAACATAACCTAACTTGTGTTATTTACAGGTTCGACGGACAGCTACTATCAGTTATGTCATTTGATCGAAAAGAACTATTTTGATAAGCGTATTTCTGTCCTCTGTGTCCTGTACCTATAACCCTGCGGCGATTTCGAAAGCGCTTCGCGCTTCCTCGCTGTCGTTTCTCGGAGAATACCTCGCAAAACGGATAAGCGGACACTGCGTGTCCTGCGGAAAAGAAAAAGCCGCTGCCTGCAAGCAAGCTTGCGCGGGCGGGCGCGTGAGAACCTGACGAGCACATGCTCGAAAGCGCTTCGCGCTTCCTCGCTGTCGTTTCTCGGAGAATACCTCGCAAAACGGATAAGCGGACACTGCGTGTCCTGCGGAAAAGAAAAAGCCGCTGCCTGCAAGCAAGCTTGCGTCAGCGACTTTCTCTTTCCCGCGGCGCGCAAGTGCGCGCCGCTTATCCTCCGTGAGGTGCTCTCCTCACTTTCGTCACATCATCCCATCCATGCCTCCGCCCGCGGGCATCGGGGGGGTGGGCTCTTTGACGATGGCGACGGCGGCTTCGGTGGTGAGGAAGCTCGACGCGACGCTCGTCGCGTTCTGCAGGGCGCTGCGGGTGACCTTGGCGGGATCAAGAATCCCGTCCTTGACCATGTCGACATAGTCCTCGGTCTGCGCGTTAAAGCCGACACCCTGCTTGGACTCCATGACCTTGTTGACGATAACAGAGCCGTCTAACCCTGCGTTGACCGCGATCTGCCACAGCGGGCTCTCGAGTGCCTTGAGCACGATATTGCCGCCCGTGCGCACATCACCCGACAGCTTTTCGATCGCCTTTTCGACGTCCTTCATCGCGTGGATGTAGGCGCTGCCGCCGCCGAAGATGATGCCTTCCTCGACCGCCGCTCTCGTTGCATTGAGCGCGTCCTCCATGCGGTACTTGGCTTCCTTCATCTCGGTCTCGGTTGCGGCACCGACGCGGATGACCGCGACACCGCCCGCGAGCTTGGCAAGACGCTCCTGCAGCTTTTCCTTATCGAAATCGGAGGTCGTCTCCTCGATCTGCTTTTTGATCTGGGAAATGCGCGCCTGGATTTCCTTCTTGGCGCCGAGTCCGTCGATGATCGTCGTGTTTTCCTTTTCGACCTTGACGCTCTTGGCGCGGCCGAGATCCTGCATCTGCGTATCGGCAAGCTCTAAGCCCAGATCGGAAGAGATCACGCGGCCGCCGGTCAGGATCGCGATATCCTCGAGCATCGCCTTTCTGCGGTCGCCGTACCCCGGTGCCTTGACCGCGACGACATTAAACGTGCCGCGCAGCTTGTTGACGATGAGGGTCGTCAGCGCCTCGCCCTCGACATCTTCGGCGATGATCAAGAGCTTTGCACTGGTCTTTACGACCTGCTCAAGGAGCGGCAGAATCTCCTGGATATTGGAGATCTTTTTATCGGTAATGAGGATGTAAGGATCCTCGAGATTGGCCTCCATCTTGTCCATGTCGGTTGCCATGTACGCGGAGATGTAGCCGCGGTCAAACTGCATACCCTCGACGAGATCGAGCTCGGTGAGCATGGTCTTGGACTCCTCGATCGTGATGACGCCGTCGTTCGACACTTTTTCCATCGCGTCCGCGACCATCTGGCCGACTTCCTCGTCACCGGAGGAAACGGCGGCCACGCGCATGATCTGCTCCTTGCCCTTGACCTTGGTGGACATCTTGGCGATCGACTCGACCGCGGCGTCGCAGGCCTTCTTCATGCCCTTTCTCAGTTCGATCGGGTTGGCGCCTGCCGCGAGGTTTTTCAGGCCCTCGTTGATCATCGCCTGTGCGAGCACCGTTGCCGTCGTCGTGCCGTCGCCGGCGACATCGTTGGTCTTGGTGGCGACTTCCTTGACGAGCTGCGCGCCCATGTTTTCATACGCGTCCGCAAGCTCAATTTCCTTTGCGATCGTCACGCCGTCGTTGGTGATCGTCGGCGCGCCGTAGGATTTGTCGAGAACGACATTGCGGCCCTTGGGTCCCAATGTGATGCGGACGGTATCCGCAAGCTGGTTGACACCTGCTACCATTGCAGTGCGGGCATCCGCACCTGTCTTAATCGTTTTTGCCATTTGTTTTTCTCCTCTCGTTTGTATACCGTACGCCCGGCAAGCCGCCGCTTGCGCGGCCCGGTTCCGGGCTTATTTGATCACGCACAAAATATCGCTCTGCTTGACAATAATATAGGTAACATCGTCATCCAGCTTGACCTCCGTGCCGGAGTATTTGCTGTAAATGACATGGTCGCCCTTCTTGACTTCCATCTTGACCTCTTTGCCGTCCACGACGCCGCCGGGGCCGACCGCGATCACTTCCGCCTGCTGCGGTTTTTCTTTTTCCTTGCCGGGCAAAACGATCCCGGACTTGGTGGTTTCTTCTGCCTCGAGTTGCTTTAAGACAACTCTGTCTGCCAACGGTTGTAACTTCATCTTCTTTCCTCCTTATACCTGTTGTTTCTTTATAAAAAACAGCCCTTTTGGGTGGTTAGCACTCACTTGCCAAGAGTGCTAACAAATGCTATCTTAGCACTTCTCCATAGCCCTGTCAAGGGTAGTGCAAAAATATCAGTCGGATTTGCGGGGCGGGACGGGGATGTCGCGGCCGTTTAAGTCGATCCGGCGCTCGCGCAGGGCAAACGCCCAGAAGATCTCCGGGATATCGGGCCATTTGGCTTCGCCCCGTTCCTCCTTGCACAGCTGCATCGCGCGCAGCATCACGGTCTCGTTGAGATCGACCCCCGTGCGCAGCGTATGCATCGTCAGCGCACACCAGGCCGGCGCCCGTTCCATGATGCCGGACTCCTCGAATTCCTTAAACAGTGCCTCCCTGTCATACTCGAGCTGCACATGCTCGTATTCCCAGCTCTCCCCGTCGCCGTGCAGGATCATAAACTGCGTCTTGCCGCCGTGCTCCCACGGAATCCCGATCGAGCCCGGATTCCAGCAGCGCTTGCCGCGGTACTCATAGGCCTCCTGGATATGATTGTGCCCGTGGAGCAGATACTCCGTCTTGAGCTGCGTAAGGATCTTTCTCGTATTGCGCTTGTCCCGAAACATCAGCTCGGAGACGCTTGCGGGCGAACCGTGGCAGATCTCAAAGGGCACCATTCCCTGCTCCTTGACCTCCGCGGTCGTGGGCATCACGTCAAAAAAATTGAGATCGCGCACCGTCAGATTTTCGTACGTATACAAAAGCGCGCCCGATGCCGAACCGTTTTTCCAGCCCTTTTCCCCTTTTTTGCGGTAATCCAGAAGATACTGTTCACGATTGCCGCGGATAAAATGGCAGGTAAAATACTGACGGAGCATGTACAGAATCTCCATCGTCTTTTCGGGATACGGACAGTCCGTCACATAATCGCCGAGCATCACAAACCGCGTGATCCCTCTCGATACGCAATAATCAAAGCATGTCTGCAATGCGATATGATTGGAATGTATGTCTGAAAAAACCGCGAGATCCATGCTTTCCCCCTATCGCAACAGTATACCACAATTCCGTGCATTTTTTTCAAAAAATCCTGTAAGATTTGTGTTTCGTTTCCTGTCTGAGAGGATGAGGCACCAATGACCGGGAAAAAACACCGGAAAAACCCACAATAAGACATGAGAAGGGAGACACTGACATGAAAAAGAACACCTGCCACATCCTCACGGCCCTGGCCCTTTGCACCGCACTCTTTGCAGGCTGCGCGGCAAAAACAGGCAGCACGGACACCGTAACCGTACGTCCCGGCCAGAAAGGCCTCCCGCAGGAGGCGGGCGCACCGATGATGAGTCTCGGGGGAAACGCTTCGGAAGATGTCCTCGTCGAATCCTATGCCTCCGAGACGGAATGTTATGATGCGTTCTTTGCCCCCGGCCCCGGAGAGACCTATGAAAAAGCGCCGGAAAACGGTTATTTTCTCACACGGACCGCGCCGCTTTCGACCTTTTCCGCGAGCGTCGATACGGCTTCCTATACCAATGTGCGCCGCATGATCGAAAACGGTTACCGCCTGCAGGACATTCCGCAGAGTGCGGTGCGTCCGGAAGAATTTGTCAATTATTTCCGCTATGATCTGCAGGGACCCGCAGACGGCGCGGTCTTTGGCGTCACGACACAGATGGCACCCTGTCCCTGGAACGAGTCGCACGATCTGCTCTTTGTGGGACTCGCAACCAAAGCGATCGACATGTCGGAGCGCCCCGCCTCCAATCTCGTCTTCCTCGTCGACGTATCCGGTTCGATGGACGACGCCGGTAAGCTCCCCCTCCTCGTGCGCAGCTTCAACGAGATGACCGCGCATCTGACACAACGGGATACCGTCTCGATCGTCACCTACGCAAACGGTGTGGAGACTGTCCTTGCCGGCGCGTCCGGCGACGATACCCATGCCATCCGTGCCGCCTTTGACTCCCTTACGGCCTCCGGCGGCACCAACGGGGAAGGCGGCATCCAGCGCGCCTATGAGCTCGCGGAAAGATATCATATCGAAGGCGGCATCAACCGCGTAATCCTCGCAACCGACGGCGACTTCAACATCGGCGTCTCCGATCCCGATACGCTGCAGCGTCTCATCGAAGGAAAACGCGCAAGCGGAACGTATCTGTCGGTCCTTGGCTTTGGCATGGGCAATTACCGCGACGACATGATGGAGCGCCTTTCGCAATACGGCAACGGCAACTACGCCTATATCGATTCCCTGCTCGAGGCCAGAAGGGTCCTCGTTGAGGAGATGGGCGCGACGCTCGTTACCGTCGCCGACGATGTCAAGCTGCAGATCGAATTCAATCCGGCATACGTCAGCGCGTACCGCCTCGTCGGTTACGAAAACCGGATGCTCGATGCCGCGGATTTTACCGACGATACCAAAGACGCCGCGGAGATCGGCGCGGGACATCAGGTCGTTGCGCTCTATGAAATCGTGCGCACGGATTCCGAAGAAGCGATTGACTTGCGCTACGGCACACAGGACGGCACGGACGCGGGAAATGCGTTTGACAGCGAGATCGCGTTCTTAAAAATCCGCTGCAAGGCACCCGGCGAAAGCGCGTCCCGGGAGGTCACGCACGTCATCGACGCGGACGTATACACGGATACGCCGGATGACAATTTCCGGCTGGCCAGCGCCGCCGCCGAATTTGCGCTCGTCCTTTCAGGAAGCGCACACAGGGGAGACGCGACCCTTGACACGGTACTTGCGCATCTTGGCACACCCGACGCCGGCGACGAATACCAGATCGAATTTAGCTATCTCGTCCGCAGGCTTTCCGGCCGCTGAACGGTTTGCCATCCGCGTCCTCTTCCTGTACAATGGATAGCGTACCTGAGCTACCGGGAAGAGGACGCCATGCCCCTGACAAATCGACAAAAAAACATCCTTACGGCATCCGCGACATCACTCTTTTTCTTTCTGATGCACGGATACCGTTTTTTTCATCCGCTGCTTGCGGGAGATTCGCTCTACATGCTCTATCAGGACGACATCGCCTGGCAGATTTCGCTCGGCCGTTTCGCTCAGCCGCTCTTTCTTTTGCTGCGCGGTTCCTTCCCCTCTCCGTTTCTGACAAGCCTCCTGTCCGTGTCCGCGGTCGCGGCATCGGCCGTTCTGTGCACGCGATTTTTGTCCCTTGAGGATCCCGTCTCCCTTGTGATGACGGGGGCCGTGATGAGCTGCAACCTCACGCTCCTTGTTGCGGGGAGCGGTTTTCTGCCGTGGTTTGATCTCTATGCCTTTGCGCTCCTTAGTGCGGTCGCGGGCACCCTGCTCCTTACGCACAAAAAAAAATCGCATCTTGTGTGCGGCGTCTTGCTGCTCGTCCTTTCCCTGGGGCTCTATCAGGCCTATATCTGCGTGGCAACGGGACTCGTGATGCTTACGTTTCTTGCGGATGCCGCGAAAGGAGAAGACATCCGCGCCTTACTCAAAAAACTCTTCCGCACCGTTCTGCTTTTTTTCTGTGCGGCACTTTTGTATGTCCTTGTGTGGCGCTTCCTGCAGGGTGCGCTGCGGATCGCGACGGCCGAGTCTTACCACGGCCTTTCTTCTCTCGGTGATTTTTCGGAAACTTCCGTGGCGGAGGCATTATTTGTGACCTACCGGAATGTATTCCGTTATTTCTTTGCACAGACCCCCTTCCTTACACCCGACGTATCGGGGCTGAGCCTCGGCATCCTCTGGTCCGTTCTTCTTGCCGCATGTTGCGCACTGATGCTACTGCTGTCGGTTATGTATCTGGCGCAACTCAATCGCGCACAAAAGACTGCCCCTCTCTCCCGCATCCTGCAGCTTGTGACAATTCTCCTCTTTCCGCTCGGCATCAACCTCGTCTGTTTCCTTTCGCGCGGCATGGAGCACGCGCTGATGATGTACGCTTGCCAGCTCGTCTTTCTTGCCGCAGTCTGCATCAGAGAGCTTGCACTGCCCGGGCGGGATGACACTACGGCACCATCCGGTACATCCCTGATCCAAAAGACGCGCCGTCTCCTGCCCCTGCTCCTTGCCGTCATCACGTGGTCGCAGATCGTCTTCGGCAACCAGATCTACTACCGCAGGGACCAGACGGAGCGCGCTTCCTTTGCGCTCATGAACCGCATCGTCGACCGCATCGAAGAGACGCCCGGTTACGAACCGGGCACAACGCCCGTCGCCTTTTGCGGCTCCTTTGCCAAAAATCCCCACACCGCAAGACCCGCCGTGTTTTCGGAAGCGGACGATATCCTGCCGGGACATACGGCCTTCAGCTATCCCGGAACGGAAGCGACGTATCTTTCCTTTTTTGAAAGCATGGACCTGACCGTCATACGCTTCGACGAAGACAACGGGGCGGTACGCGCGATGCCTCTCTTTCCCGCGGAGGGCAGTGTTGCCCTCATCGACGGCGTGATCGTGGTCAAAGTATCCGATTGAGAATGCTGCTGTTTGGTGGTAAAATAAATGCGGTATGGTCTTTTACGGAAAGGAACGGGACATGCCCGATACCATTACGGCCCAACAACTGAAACGGTACATCTCTCTCACGCTCAAAGTCCGTGAGCTGTCATCACCGGTCATCGAAGAGATCAAAGGCGCCGAAGACTACCGGCAGACACTGCTGAGAAACTTCGCGCGCATCGGCACCTTCGCGCGGGAAAATAACAAAATCCTCGCCGACTACTGGTGGCCGCTCATCCGCAAGGATACGCCGCTCCTGCCGGAGGAGTCCGCGGCACTCAAAGGATTTTCGACCGCGCTCCTTGACGCGTACAGCATGGAAAATCTCGATCTTCCGATGCGGTATCTGCAGACGACGCGCCTTTTGCGCGATGCCGATGAAAAAAAAGACGAAGCGGACATCCTCCGGATGCTCGACGCCCAGATCGAGGCGATCTTTGCGATGATGCACATGACGCAGCGTTTTCATTTCTGTGCGCCGATCTGTTATGAATACCGCGACGAGGGGCTCTCCGCCGCACTCCGTCTGCTTTCCTATCTGCATCATGACCGTTTTCAGGAGCTTGCGGGTGACCGGGAAAAAGAAATCGTTCTCATCAACGCGCGTTACATGAGCGCACTCTTTGACCGGAGCGACGCGTACGGGGATGCGGATATCAACAAAAAAGACCTCGACCATCTCCTGATGGCGCTGCATCTTTCGGAGGATCCTTTTTATATCGAAAACGCACCGTCCTATGACTGGACCTATCACAACTTCCGCACGCTGCAATATATCTCGCAGCTCCTTTACTCCGGCAATGTCCGTGGCTTTACGCCTGAGGAGGTCGGGGTGATCCATGACCATACCGTGCGTCTGAAGGAGCTGTGGCAAAAAGAACATGACAGGCTCTCCGCGCATTCGTCCGACGATCTGATCGATCTGCACCTGCTGCGCGCTTCCTACAAGGCAGGCCGGATGGATGCCGCCGCCTATAAAGAGCGTCTCCTTTCGCTGTATGAAAAATGCATTCCGGACGATTATTCCTTCTTTAACAGTTCGCTCTATCTGCTGGTACCGATGGAACTCTTCATGCTGTTCAGGGGAAGGGAAATCCCTCCCGCAGACAGCGCGGGACTTGAGGCCTATTACGCAGGCCTCATCTCCTATGTGCACCGGATGCCCAAAAAGGGCAGCCTGTCGTTTTTCCTCACGTATCTGTCGGACATCCTGCAAAACTTTGTGCATGTGCCGGGGGGCATCGATTTTGAGACCTTCTGTCTCAGGCTCATGGTATCGCTCCATCCGCCGACCTATGTGCACACACTCTCCGTGTCCGATTTCAGCGTCTGCATGACCGGACATCTCATCCTCAGAAAGCCGGAGCTGTTTGTCGGCGTATGCGGAACCGAAAACACGGATGATGTTCTCGCACATAAGGAAGAGATTGTGGATTTTGCAAAACACGCCGCGCTGTGCCATGACTTTGGCAAGCTCTTCATCACGGAGGTCATCATGACCTACGGGAGAAATCTGTTTGACGAGGAATTCCTTCTGATCAGGCAGCATCCGCTGATCGGAGCCTTTTTGCTCGAACATCATGAAGAGACGGCGCGGTATGCCAATGTCGCCCGCTTCCATCATCAGTGGTATGACGGATCCGCCGGCTATCCGGTCAATACTTCCTGCGCACATCTGCCGGAAAAAGCGATCATCGACATCGTCACCTGCGCCGACTGCCTCGACGCTTCCACCGACGACGTCGGCCGCAGTTATAAAAAAGGAAAAACTCTGGACGATTATATCAGTGAAGTCTTTGAAGGACGCGGCACACGCTACGCACCGTATCTCGCGGAGCTCTTGAGCAATACGGAGGTGCGCACGGACATCGAACAGATCCTTGCAAGCGGCCGCGACGAAAATTACCGCCGCGCCTACCGGATTCTCGCCTCCTGAGGAAGTCTCAGCGCATACCCGTCAGCTGAAACATCTCCTCCGTATCGATCACTACGGTGACGTCAAGATACTCCCGTAAATAAGAAATCAGTTCTTTCGTCGGCGGCAGCGGCACGGACACGTCGCTTGCCGTATTGCGGTGATGATCGTCCAGTTTTTTCCTGCCAAAGCCGTGCGCCACCGTCAGCGTGCCGCCCGGCGCGAGCATCCTGCCCAGATGCGCAAAGAGCGCTGCGGGCGAAACAAAATGCGGCAACGCGTTATAGATCATGATGCGGTCATAACACCGGTCAACGGGAAGCGTGCAGGCATCCGCACACAGGATCTCAACGCGCGGATCGGAAGCGTATTTGTCACGTGCGATCCGTGCCATTTCCGGCGACAGATCGATCCCCGTCACATGCGCGACACCGCGTGCAAGATAATCCGGGATCAGGACACCCGTTCCCGTTGCAACATCGAGCACGCGGTCTCCTTCCCCTACACCCGCACCGTCGAGGATCCGCGTGATGATCCGGTCATCGCGAATCATCTGCGCATCCCAGGACGGTGCAAGCGTATTAAAAAAATCGATGACTGCTTCCTGTTTCATTTCCTTTGAAAAATGCAGCCTTTCATGCTGCGGGCTGTACGCGCGCGGGGACGAGATGTGCCTTCATCAGCGCAAAGACGATCCCCGGCACGATCGCGAGCTGGATCAGGATCCCCGGCAGCGCCGTGACAAAGTAACCGCTCATCCATGCGGCGATCGCATACTCCCCCGGCGTCCATATCAGGGCCCGGAAGACGCCCGCAATCACGCGTCCGAGCGCCATCGCAAGGATGAGGCTCAGATAGAGATCCGCATAGCTTTTTCCCGTACGGATGAAGCGCATAAAGAGTCCGGTGAGCAGGCCGTAGGCCGCAAGCTCCACCATCATCACCGGCAGATACCCCGCACCCGGCATGCCTGTCAGCACCGAGGAGAGAAAAGGTCCCGCAAGGCCGCAGACGAGTCCGTGTACGGGGCCGCAGGAAAGGCCGCAGATGAGCACAGGGATGTGCATCGGCGCAAAGATGCTGCCGGCATTGGGAATCGCGTGAAATGCCATCGGCAGCACCACGCACAGCGCCATGCAGGCAGCGCTCATCGTGAGTCGTTTGAGATCGGTCAGTTCTTTCATAAAAAAACACCTCCAAGGGCGGGACACCATTCCGGGATCCCAAGCACCTTCGAAGGTACCTCATGTTCTGCGGATTATTGTCTTTTGCTGTTTCGTATTACGGCGCTTCTGCGCGTTACGGCTCCTTCCTGAAGCCGTTATCTATTGTAGCGCAGCCGGTGCGGGTGTGTCAAGCTGCGGAGCAGGTATGTACCCGCCTGCAGGCGCTGCTCAACCCCGCAGCTCCGACACCGCCTCCGCGATCAGCTGCGCCGTCTTCTTTTTTCCGACGCCCACCACATGCGTATTGCAGTTATTGTACGGGATCAGTATGCGCTTTGCCTGCGATCTGCCGACGGCGACCGCCATCTTTCTGGTGATCTCTCCGCCCATGGCATCGGTGATGCAGATACCGACGGGACCCATGATCACATCGGCCGACGCACAAGCCACCTTGACGGCGTTTTCGCCGGTGGCCGCCTGATCGGCACCTTCCTTAAACATCGCGGCGGTCGCGGTCGCGTTCGTCCCGACCGCCGTGATGTCTGCTTCTTTGACCTGTTCTTTGATCGCGCGGATCAGCTGTCTTCCGAGACCGCCGCCCTGCGCGTCAATCACAAGGATCCGCATGCTTCCTTCTCCTGCCTGCTTATCTCTTTCTTCTGATCGGCTTCCCGGCGGCAGTCTTCTTTGCGGCGGTCACCGTCTTCTTTGCCGCCTTTGCGCTGGTTGCCTTTTTTGCGAGCTTCCTTGCGCTCCTGACGGCCTTGGCGGTTTCCTTACGCGCCTTGCTCTGTGCGGCCTTAACGGCCTTCTTTGCGGCGCTCGTTTCCTTCTTTACGATCTTTTTGACCGACTTCTTTGCGGTCGTGACCTTCTTTGCCGCCTTCTTTTCCGCACTCTTTACGTTCTTTGCGACCTTCTTCTCCGCCTTTTTCACGGTCTTTTTCGCGGCGCTTGCTTTCTTTGCCACGGTCTTTTCCGCCTTCTTTACGGTCTTTTTCACCGCGGCCGCTTTCTTTGCGGCGGGCTTTCTCCTTGCGCGCGCAGCTTCGATTGCGCTCTGCGCCGCGGCAAGACGCGCGATCGGCACGCGGAAGGGCGAGCAGGACACGTAGTCGAGACCCGTGCGGTCACAGAACATAACGGACGAAGGATCGCCGCCGTGCTCGCCGCAGATCCCTAAGTGGATCTGACGGTTTGCCTTTTTGCCCTTTTCGCAGGCCATCGCGACGAGCTGTCCGACGCCGGTCTGGTCGAGATGCGCAAAAGGATCCGACTCGTAGATGCCGGTCTTGTAGTAGCTGTCAAGGAACTTGCCCGCGTCATCGCGCGAGAAGCCGAAGGTCATCTGCGTGAGGTCGTTGGTGCCGAAGGAGAAGAAGTCCGCTTCTTTTCCGATCGCATCCGCCGTCAGCGCCGCTCTCGGGATCTCGATCATCGTGCCGACGAGATATCTGATGTTGGAGCCCTTTTCCTTCTTGACCTGCTCCGCCGTGCGGACCACGATCTCTTTGACAAACTTAAACTCCTTCACCTCGCCGGTCAGAGGGATCATCATTTCGGGCACAATATTGTAGCCCTTGCGCTTTTTGACGTCGATCGCGGCTTCCATGATCGCGCGTGTCTGCATCTCGGCGATCTCCGGATACGTGACCGCCAGACGGCAGCCGCGGTGACCCATCATCGGATTGAATTCATGCAGCGCGTCGCAGGTCGCCTGTACCTTTTTGACGGAGAGCTTCATCTCCTTTGCAAGCGCGATGATGTCCTCCTTTTCGGTCGGGACAAATTCGTGCAGCGGCGGATCGAGGAAGCGGATGGTCACGGGACGTGCGCCCATCGCCTCGTAGATGCCGATAAAGTCGTCTCTCTGGAAGGGAATCAGTTCCTCGAGCGCGGCCTTCCTCTGCTCCTGCGTCGTCGAAAGGATCATCTTGCGGATCTTGGGGATGCGCTCCGGTTCAAAGAACATGTGCTCCGTGCGGCAAAGGCCGATGCCCTCCGCGCCGAATTTGACCGCCTGCTGCGCATCGACAGGCGTATCCGCGTTGGTGCGGACCTTTAAGCGTCTCTTCGCGTCCGCCCACTTCATGATGCGGCCGAAATTCTTGTCGATCGAAGCGTCCACCGTTTTGACATCGCCCAGATAGATCTTGCCGGTCGAGCCGTCGAGGGAAATATAGTCGCCTTCATGTACCGTGACGCCGCCGAGCGTAAAGGTGCCCTGCGCCTCCTGGAAGGTGATCTCTCCGCAGCCGGACACACAGCAGGTGCCCATGCCCCTGGCCACGACCGCCGCGTGGCTCGTCATGCCGCCTCTGGCGGTCAAAATCCCCTGCGATGCATGCATGCCCTCGATATCCTCGGGGCTCGTTTCCTGTCTGACCAAAATGACACGCTCGCCCTTCTTTGCGTGCTCGACCGCGGCATCCGCCGTGTAATAGACACGGCCGGCGGCGGCACCGGGAGACGCCGGAAGCGCAGAACCGATTTCCTTTGCGGCCTTTAAGGCGGCGGCATCAAAGACGGGATGCAGGAGCTGATCGAGGGACTTGGGCTCGATGCGCATGACCGCCTCATCCTGCGAGATCATCCTCTCGTCAACCAGGTCACAGGCGATCTGGATCGCCGCCTGCGCGGTGCGCTTGCCGTTTCTCGTCTGCAGGAAGTAGAGCTTGCCTTCCTGGATCGTGAATTCCATGTCCTGCATATCCTTGTAATGCTTTTCGAGCTTGTTGGCAAGCGCCATAAACTCTTCATAGCACTTGGGCAGATCCTTCTTTAACTGCGCAATCGGTGCGGGCGTGCGGATACCGGCGACGACGTCCTCGCCCTGCGCGTTGATCAGATACTCACCGAAGATCCCCTTCTTTCCGGTCGCGGGATCTCTCGTAAAGGCAACACCCGTGCCGCTCGTCATGCCCATATTGCCGAAGACCATCGTCTGCACGTTGACGGCGGTGCCCCAGTCGGAGGGGATGTCATTCATGCGGCGGTAGTAGATCGCGCGGTCATTGTTCCAGGAACGGAAGACGGCCTTGACGGATTCCATGAGCTGGATCTTGGGATCCTGCGGAAACTCGACGCCCATCTCCTTTTTGTAGATGCGCTTGTAGCGGCGGATGACCTCCGCCATGTCATCGGCATCGAGATCGAGATCGTATTTGACGCCCTTCTTTTTCTTGATGTCGTCTAAGACCTTTTCAAATTTCTGCTTGTCGATCTCCATGACAACATCCGAAAACATCTGGATGAAACGGCGATACGAGTCACGCGCAAAGCGCGGATTTTTGGTCTTTTTCGCAAAGCCCGCACAGGTCATGTCGTTCATGCCGAGGTTTAAGATCGTGTCCATCATGCCGGGCATCGATGCACGCGCACCCGAGCGGACCGATACGAGAAGGGGATTTTCCGGATCGCCAAAAGAGCGCTCATTGACCTTTTCGAGCCATTTGACGGCCTCTAAGATCTGGCGCTCCGTATCCTTGTTGATCGTCTCTCCCTGGTTGTAGTAGTCCGTGCAGGCCTCGGTCGTGACCGTAAAGCCCTGCGGGATCGGCATTCCGAGCCCCGTCATTTCGGCGAGGTTGGCACCTTTGCCGCCGAGCAGCGCACGCATGTCGGCGTTTCCTTCGTGAAACTTGTACACTCGTTTCGCCATACTGGTTTTCCTCCGATTGCTTGTTTTGTAAAAAGCGTTGGTTATAAAAAAAGAAGCCCTTCTATTTTAATATAGAAGGGCTTGAAAAACAAGTCTGTTACAACAACTCCGAAAGCTTCCTTGAAATCGTATTGCCCCAGAAGATCCCCGCATCGGTCAGCCGATAGCCTCCTTCCTCCGGCTCAATCAGCCCCTCTTCCAGAAGTGACGCGCGCATCTTTTCGTAGGCCTCCCTGTCCCGGTAGAGCGCTTCGTTGCGCGGCAGGCGGCATGTCTGCAGATCTCCCTTGAACCGCGTCACCTCGTCATACTCTTTCGCAAAGCGCATGCCCTGGCGCTGATCAAAATCCTCCACGTAGGATGCGTATTCGGAGACCGCAACCGGCGTCATCAGCGCGACGGAGTCCACGCTTCCTCCCGCCCCCGCGCCGAGCGGCAGCGTATCCGCCGCCCTGTGGCGGTTCATGATGTATTTGTACCGGTCCCCCTTCACCATCTTGGTGAGTTCGAGAAATTCATATCCTTCACCGCGCATCTTTTGAGCGATCCGCATGAAAAACCGCTCGTCCCTTTCCTCGTTCTGCGCCTCCCCGATCGACGCCTCCTTCATGTTGATCAGGGAATAGAGGGAAAAACCGTCGAGGGAAAGCGCGGCGATCCGGTCGAGATCACGCTCGAGATCTTCGTCGGTCTGTCCCGGATAGTTGTAAATGAGATCCATGCTGACCGTCACGTCCTTATACTGCCTGAGGGCGGCGAGTCTTTTGTAGGCCGCATCTCCGGTCCCCGTGCGGTTCATGCTTTTTCTTCCCCTGTCGTCAAAGGTCTGAACGCCCACGGAAAAACGGTTGACGCCGGCCGCAACCAGCGCGTCCGATTTGTCCTGTGTCAGCTCCGTCACTGTCGTTTCGATCGTAAACTCCGCATCCTCCGTGAAATGCAGATGCTCCCTCATCGCGGAAAGAATACTCACCAGCTCCTCTGCGGACAGCGTTGTCGGCGTACCGCCCCCGAAATAGACCGCGTCAAAACGCGTATCCCTGATGTAGGGAAGTGACGCGTACTGCGCGATATCCCGCACAATCAGCGGTGCAAGCTCCCTGTCGGGTGTCTGCAGGGTACGGCGCATGTTGCAAAAGCTGCAGATCTTGCTGCAATAAGGCACATGCACATAGATCGTCGCATTCCCCGGATCGTCAAGGCGTCCCTCAGAAAGCGCTTCCTTTACTCCTGCCACTCCGCGCACATATTTTTTTCCTTCGCTCATCGCGCTGTGGTGGGTCTTGATGCGCTCCTTAAACATCATAGGCAATCCTTTCCGAAAACATCTGCGCCGCACACGCGATGTCTTCCGCCGACGGATGGTTTTCGGAGATCCGGTAGCGCTTTCTCTTTTCCGGCGTCGGCTTGTGCGGATTGTCGTCCGGCATTTTTTCAAAGACTTTGATCAGTTCCGGATCGATTCTCCCCTGGCAGTGAAACTTGCCGATCACATGATTTTGTTCTTTGACCAGCGCCTCGCCCGCAAGAATCGCTCCGTATCCGTGCTCCGAATCGGGCCAGAACGCGAGCGTGCAGAACAGTCCCACCTTCTTTCCGGAGAGTGCGCCAAGATACTCCTTTGCTTCCGCGCAGGGGCCTCCTTTGTCGACCCAGTAGCCCGCAAGGATCACGTCATAGTCTTTCGTATCCCGCGCCTCTTCCATCGGCAGGATCGTCTTGTCCGCATCCTGCAGCCCGTCATAAATCCCCTCGGCGAGTTTTTTGGTATTTCCCGTTTTTGAAGCATATGTGACCAGTACTTTTTTCATGATTCCTCCTGTGTGGTTGACTGCCCTTAGGGACACCGGTTGTCCCCCGGGGGTTCCTTTGTGTCATCGGTTGCATCCTCCACGATCGGAATGATATACGGACAGTTGTTTTCTCCTGACCAGCAGACCACGGAGCGGATGCCGTAGACCTCTTGCAGTCTCTCCTTCGTGATACCCTCCTCCACGTCGCCCGCATAGACGATCTCACCTTCGTGCATCATGATCAGACTGTCGGAAAACTGGATCGCATGATTGATATCATGCAATACCATCACGATCGTCATGCCGAACTCCCGGTTGAGCCTGCGGATCAAAGACAATACCTCGAGCTGGTAAAAAATATCGAGATAGGTCGTCGGCTCGTCCAGAAAGAGCGTATTGGTTTTCTGTGCCAGCGCCATCGCGATCCATGCGCGCTGTCTCTCTCCTCCCGAGAGCTGCCCCACGCGCTTGTCCGCCATCTCTTTGAGATTGGTCACGCCAAGTGCCCAGTCCACCACTTCCTCCGCGTCCTCGTCATGCGCAGAAAACATGGTCTGATGCGGCATCCTGCCAAAGCGCACGAGCCGCTCGACGCTGAGATCGTTCGGCGCCGTATTCTGCTGATGCACCATGGCGATCTTTTTGGCGATCTGTCTGGTGCTCATACTGCTCAAATCGGTTCCCTCGATCAGGATGGAACCGCCCTGCGGCCTGAGCTGCCTGACCAGAAGATTTAAGAGCGTGGACTTGCCGCTGCCGTTCGGACCGAGGATCGAAGTCACTCTTCCCAGAAGGATTTTACCGCACAGATGACGGATCAGCGGCCGCTCGTCATAAGAAAAATCCAGATCCTTAATCTCCATATCCCGAGCTGTCCTTTCTGAGCAGATAGAGAAAAAACGGTCCGCCGCTGACCGTCGTAATCACGCCGACCGGAATCTCATAGGGTGATATGATGATACGGCCGACGGTATCCGCGGCCAAAAGCATCGTCGCGCCGAGGAGTGCGGCAAAGGGCAAAAGCCTGCGGTGCTCCGATCCCATCAGCATCCTCGATATGTGCGGCACGACCAGACCGATAAATCCGATCACTCCGACAAAGGAGGTCGAGACTCCCGCCAGAAAAACGGCACCTGCGGAAATGACGACCCGCAGGAGATTGGGATTGTAGCCGAGGCTTCTCGTATTTTTATCACCGAGTGCGAGGATGTCGCAGCTTCTCGACATCGCAAACGCGAATGCAAGACCGAAAACGGAATACACCGCCATGTAGACCACCTGCTGCCAGCTCTTTTTCCCGAGCTCCCCGTTCATCCAGGACAGGACGCCCGAGAGCTGTTCGCTGTTGAAGAGATAGATGAGGCTCGTGACGCCGCCGAGGACCGAGTTGACCGCGACACCCGCGAGCACGATGCGGACGGCGCTGAGGCCGTGCTTCCACGCCAGCGAATAGATCATCAGACAGGCAAGAATCCCGCCGGCAAACCCGAACAGCGGACGCGAGGCATTGAGCCCGGGCAGATACAGCATGATCGTGATTACGACGACGCTCGCACCGGATGAGATTCCCGTGATGCCGGGATCCGCCATCGGATTGTGCATGACGCTCTGCAGCAGCACGCCCGAAACCGCGAGATTGGCACCCGTCATGACCGCCATCAGGATCCGCGGGATGCGGATATCCCGGATGATACCGCTCGTTCCGGAAGCGTCTGCGGAAAAAGCGGCCGCAATCTCGCGGTAGGGTACGCGCACGCTGCCCAGTGTGAGCGCAAGAAGCATGACGCTAAGAAGCAGTACACCGAGCAGCGTGCAGGCAAAAACAGCAGAAATGCGCCGCCTGTTATTCATACAGGATCGCGGCCATTTTTTCCATGGCTTCCGGCGCTGACAGATTGGCGCTCATGCCAAAGACGCCGGTCTCGAGCGCAACGACCCTGCCGTTTTGGACGGCATCAAAATTTTGCCACGCGGCATTGGTATCAAACTCCGCCTGCAGCGCCTGCATCGACGCCTCCGGATTGGCATGCGCCATCAGCAAAATGAAATCCGGATTTTTGTCGGCGAGATACTCCATGTCCACGGGAGAAAAGGGTGCCGGCGCATCGGTGATGACATTGGTCGCGCCCGCACGTTTTGCGATGTCCCCGACATAGGTATTTTCCGAGGCCACCATAAAGGAATCTCCCGCACCAAAGATGATCAGCACACTCGGGCTGTCCTTGCCGGAAGCAAGATCCTGCACGGCAGCCTCCCTGGTCTCGATATCCGCAATGAGCGCCTGCGCCTCGTCCTCCACGCCAAAGCGCGCACCGAGCGTCGTGATCGTCTCCTTGAGATCATCGACACCGGACAGCGTGACAAATAACGCCTCTGCGCCGAGCGCTTCGATCCCGGCGCGCAGATCCTCCTCGAGCGACTGCACCGATACCACCACCGTGGGCTCGAGGGACGCGATGACCTCCATGTCCGGCTCCATCGGATTGCCGATCCTCGTTGCGTCCGCAACGCTCTCGGGCAGATCGTAGGCGGAGGTCGGCACACCGACCATCGGCACGCCCATTGCATCGAGGATCTCCACGATGGCAACGGCACCCGCGATGATTCTTTCATCCGTCACCGCACCCGGTTCCTCCTGCGTGGTCTCTTCCTGTGTCTCCTCCGCGGTTTCCTCAGGCGCCGCCGCCTCCTGCGTCGTCTCCTGTGTGCTCTGCGCCGCAGGCGCAGACGAAGAACATGCGGCCAGAAGCGCGCATACGCAAAGCACCGCTGCCGCGGCTTTCCAACTCTTTTTTCTCATGATTGTCCCCCCTTTTTAGATGTAAGACTTGACTAATTATAGTTAGCCGCTTTTAACTTATCAACCTTATCATCTTTTCCCGTGGACGTCAAGGGCATGCCAAGGGGGACGGTTCTCATTGGCTTGTTTCCGGTCAAGGGGGACGGTTCTCAGTGGCTTGTTTCCGGTCAGTGGGGTCAGAGGCGCTTCCCGTGTCCGGCGGCGAGCAGCAGGATCATGGAAAACAGCGCGCACAGGAGTATCAGATGATTCCGGAGCAGATCCTCCTCGCCCGTATTGCCGCCGCGCGACGCATACTGCGCGGTCTCTCTTGTGCGCACGCCGGAGAGCACCTCGCCGTTGACCCTTGCCGGCTCGCTCGTCGAATAGTTCCTGCCGTCGAGCTCCATCGTCGCATTGTTGTCCACATTGTATCTCGTATAGGCGCTTAAGTCCGCACCCGGTTTAAACTCTGTCGTGATCTGTATCTTGATCGTCTTGCCGCGATAAGGCGCAGCGTCTTCGATCGACATCGTCACGTTCTGTCCGCGGTTCGTGAGCACCTGCTCGGAAATGACCTGTCCGTCGACGATCACGAGCATGCCGGTCACCTGCAGCACCTCCGGCACCTCATCCGTGATCGAAAACTTCTTCGCATCCTGCGGGATCGTCGTCATGATCTCATAGGTCAGCGTCTCTTCCGCCGCCTGCAGCTTGTAGGTCTGCTGTCCGTTCACGGTCTTGGTCAGTCCCGGCGGGTCCTCCTTCGGCGGTTTCACGGTGACCTCGTTGGAGGTCTTTGACGTATTGTCAAAACGGTATGTCGCCGTGTTCGGCACCTTCTCGTCCGTATAAGCCGCAAGAGAAGCGCCCGCGCGGATCCTTGCCCGGAAGGTCACGATGACCTCTTCTCCGCCGTGCCCCGTCAGATACGCCGCAGGTAAAGAAACCGTGAGCGTCCGGTTGTTGTCGGAAAACGCAACCATGCTGACCTCCGTGCCGGAAGGACTCATCCCCGTCGTCTCCGTGACGCGCGCACCGTTCACCGTCACCGTCACATCCGACTGCGAAAGCGAAGACACCGTGATCCCCTGCGTCGTCGCGCTCGTGCCGGCGATCTCGAGCACGCTCTCGAGCGTGTCCGTGATGACAAAATGCGTCAGCGTCCCCGCCGTCGTCAGCGGCAGCTGCGTGACGATCTTGTAGGTAAAGACCTCGTCTCTGAGCGCGAGATCCGCATGGGTCTTGTCATTGACCGTCTTGATGATCGGCGGCTCATCCGGTCTGACCGTATTGGTGATCACGGTCTCACCGTCCGCCGGATTGCCGGTCGCAGTCAGAATCACCTGCACGTTTGCCCCCGTCACGTCGGCATACGTCGCCGTATAGGCCGCCGTGAGATCGGTGCCGCCCGTGCCCGTGACCCGGGTCTCCACGACCGTATACTCGTAAGGGACGCCGGCCCCGTCCGTCTGTTCCAGATCCGTAAAGACATACGCCCAGGCTTCAGACGTACCCTGTCCTGTCTTTGTGAGGGTCGCCGTCTTTCCGGGCACGTCCGTAAAGGCACCGCTTGTCCCCGCACGACGCCTCAGCTGCACGGTAACGGAGGATATCGTGCTCTCGAGTGCCGCAAGCTGCTGCGCATCCATGTCCGTTCCGTTCGCGTTCTTCCAGACCTTGCGCACGGCGATGTCGACCGAAGGGATTTTGGTATTGGTCACGGTCATCTGTGCCGCCGCAGCCGTACCTGTCCCTGCGCCGGAAACTGCGGTACCCTCCAGGATGCCGTCCGTGACACTGTACGTAGGCGTATAGCCCGCAACCGCCTCCTCTCTCACCTGATACCGCATGACTCTGCCGAGCAGATCATATTTCGGCAGATCCCTGAAGAAATTCTTTTCCTCCGTCCCGCTCCATGGATTGACCGACGTCGCGTAATCTGCGGCCCGTAATACAACCGTCTTTTGCGTCGCCGCATCCGGATAGGGCACATAGGACGTGCCGTTATGATAGTACAGACGGAAGGTGACGTCGGACCGTTTGTCCTCTTCCCCGGTATCGTCCGCCCAGAGCTTGGTCATCCGGATATCGACAAACTCCGGCGTCTGCTGCCTGTTGGTCACGGTCGAGGTAAAGTTGCCGGTGCCGCCCGTTGTGTTGTCATGCTGCGTTACGACACCGGTTGCGGCGTCATGCGTAAAGCGGATGGTGGAAAGATCCGTCGCCGTCATGCCGGCCGGAAGATTGGTATCCGCCGCCGTCGCCTCACGCACCGTATATTCGTAAAGCGTCGTCTTATTAAGATCGGTGTGCTTTTCAAGTCCCGTGAAGGACGCCGTCCAGTTGTTGGACGCGTTGAGCTCGAGTGCGACGAGCTTGCCTGTTGCCGTTCCATCCTCTGTGACATCCTTCCAGGTCGTCGTCCCCATCTCCCTTTCCTGCAGCACCACGACCACCGCGGGCAGGCCGTTTAAGTCAACCCCGGTGATTTCCGTATTGTCATAACGCAGCCACTTCTTGGTCACGGTCAGCGACACCTGCTCCGGCTGCGGCAGGGCATTGGAGACGTTGTAGGTGATGAGGTTATTTGTTCCCACAGCAGACGAAGCCGCAGGCGTCTGGGTCTCGACGTTGGTATAGCCGGAGGTTGCGATTTCTTTTCCGTCGACCTTGATCTCCTCAATCGTGTAGTAGACATCTTCACCGTTCCACTTCTTCGGCAGATCGGGAAGTGCGCTGTTCGTCGCGGGATCGCCGTTGATCGTGAAAGTCCAGTTGTCACCGGATGCGGTCATCGTAATGACATTTCCGCTTGCGGCGATGGTGTCATCCTTACGGATCACATACTCCACGGGGCCGACGACCTCCGTCGTGCCGTCTGCAAGCTTACCCGTCACCTGCACGGTGATCGTGTCGGGGATCGTCGTGTTTTGCTGCACGGAGGCACCCAGCGGCCGCATCACAACCGGCGCCCTGAGCATCTGCGCCGCGATATCGACCGTCTGCAACGCGGGCAACTCATAGATGTTATAGAGTACATAATCCATCACCGCATTGCCGTTTGTTTCATAAGACAGGGTAAAGGATTCCGTGTCGCGGACATAGTCCGTATCCGGATCCGTGATCTGCATGACCGTATACGTGATTTTTTCGTCGTTGTCGTTGTAGAGCTTCAGCCCCGGAATCACAAAGCTCCACACACCGCCCGCTTCATATGCCTGCACACCACCCGCAATCCGCACCGCGTCATCGATCGTCACGGTATAATACATATCGCTCTCGATCGCCGATACGCTCTCTCCCGTCACATGCAGCAGGATCGTGCGCGGAATATCCGCTTCGTTATTGTCCCCATGGTCAAAGAAGATCTCGCCGCGCACCGACATCACCTCTACGCGGTCGCCCAGCACGCCGTCCTGCGCCCCCGTCCCCGCATCATCCGAAGCGTCCGGTGTGCCTTCCTGCGTCATGCCGCTCTCCGTTCCGCTCTCTTTCCCCGTGCCGGTGCCTGTGCCGCTCTCTCCCGTCGCGCCGCTAAATCCGGTTGTGCCCGCTTCCGTACCGCTCGAACTGCCGGGCATCACGGGAACGGCATCCTCCGGCATCACCGTCGGCACAGGGTCCGTCGGCACAGTATCCGCCGGCACCGCTTCCGGGATCTCCTCCGTCAACGGATCTTCCAAAGTGTCTTCGGGATCCGCCCCGGGCTCCGTCATATCCTGCGGTTCGTAGTGGTTGTCTGCCGTCGCGGCATCGCCCGTATACGTCCACGCGCCCTGCCAAAGCAGTGTCTCGTCATCGCGGTACGTGACCGTCCCCTGCATCTGTTCATACGCATCAATGCGCGCCTGCACGGTATAATCGAGAACCCTGCCGCCGTACGTCGCATCGAGATGCGCGATCGTAAAGTGCCACGCGCCGTGGATGTCCACCGTCGCATCGATATGATACGGCGAGTGTGCCTGCTCCGATTCATACGGCGTCACCGCATAGACCGCTTCGTAGACGGTATCTCTTCCGGACAATGCGCGCACGCGCAGATATACGGTGTCCGGACGTTTTGCGGGATCACTGTCCGCATGCGACCATTCGATCACGCCCGCAAGATCGATCTTTTCCGCGATCTCCTCAAGTGCGAATATCTCCGTATCCGTCACGGTATAAGTCAGCGAATCCCGTGCGGGTGCGGGCTGCGGTGCATCCTCCCGTGCCGCATGTGCGGGCGGCGTTTCTTCCGTCGCCTGCATCTCCTGCGTCTCCACCGGCGTCACATCCTCGAGCTCGTAGATGATCTCTTCTCCGTCGTCGTCATACTTGGGCTGTTCGGGCAGGGTAAAGGAGATTTCTTCCGGTTCTTCTTCACTGCCTGCCGCCGTCACATCTGCAACGATCTTGTTTTCACTCTCATCCGCCAGATACTCCTCGCTCGTTGCGTCGCTGTACACGCTGAAGAGCTGCACCGGCTCCTCGACATTGGCCTCCGTCGTGCCGCCGTTTACGGGATCCTCCACCGTCGCCGACATCTGCAACATCACGGGCGCGGAGGAACGCATGCTCATCGCGGACATCGACCGCGTACGCAGCGGGTTGATGATCCAGGTCTTGGTGCCGGAGATGGAGACGTACTCATTGGTTGTGGTATAGGTGTTTTTGATCGTCACATCCGTATTTGCTCCCGTCGCATTGACTCTGCCGTTTTCCGGTGTATACGTCTGCTCATACGCTGTCACCGTGCTTTCCGTCACTGTCCATGTAATCGGATTGCCCAGATAATACTTCGGCAAATTCTTAATCGTTACCGCACTCCAGTTGCCGTCTGTACCGACCGTTGTTGTAAGCGTCCTCGGATTTGCGCTCAGGTTATCCGTCAGACCCGGTCCGATTTTGTAGGTAAAGGTCGCATTCGGGATTGCCAGACCGTTGTTGTAGGTGCCGGTCACGGTCACCGTAATCTCCGCAGGCCTTGCACTCAGCGGACTGGCATTGGGTGCCGTCCCGTGATCCCACTCCTTGGTCAGCGTAATGTCAGTCGTATCAAGCGTGTTGGTCAGACCTGCGGCAAAGCTGTTGGTTGCAGATAAGTCCACATAATTTGTTGCCGTTCCATCCGCCGTATTCGTCGCCACATAGCCCTGCGGTACCGCTTCCGTGACACGGTATGTGATGGCCGTTCCGCCAATCGTCGTCTTCGGCAGATTCTCCCATGTATACACCGGATTGCCGTTTGTGTCTGTCGTTTCGACCGGCTGCGGATCGCCGTCGACCGCCGTCCATGTCGTTCCGCCATCCACCGACTGCGTCAGCGTAAGCGTCAGCGACGACGGGCGTCCCGCGCTGTAATCGACCCAGCCGATATCGGTATCCGCCCAGGTCTTGGTAAAGACGATATCCGTCGGATCCGGACGATTGATCGTATTGGTGATGGTTACATTGTGCGTAGTTGCCGTCGTCCCGTCAATCTCTGCGGGCGAACCGCTCACCGTGTAAGCCGGTGTCCATGTTGAAGGATCATCCACCTCTTCCACGCGCCAGATGATCTTCTTTCCTTCATGATACTGCGGAAGATCGGTGAATATCACACTCCAGTCCGCGCTGTCGCTAAGGTCCGTACCTCCGCCTTCTGGCAAGGTCTTCGTCTGCACGCTGCCGGCTAACAGCGTGCCGTCCACGTAGCCTTCCAGTTGTATCGTGATCTGCTTTCTTGTATTGTGGCCATTGTTTTCGTCGCCCACCCAGCTCTTATTGACCGTTATTTCCGTCGTTCCCGGCGTATGCGTATTGGTTGCCGTAAAGGTGATCGTGGCGGCGGTGCTGCCATCAATTGTGACAGGCGCAGGCTGCTGTGTCGGCGTATAGCCGGCCGCCACGTCGACCTCGATCAGACGGTAGGTATAGGCATGCTGCGTGCCGTTGACAAAGGCATACTTCGGCAGGTTTCTGATCTCGGCATACGTCCATGATGCCGCGTTATTATCGGTATCCGTATCATCCTTTTTGATCGTGATGTGGTACTTCCTCTTATTGGTATCCGACATATTGTCATAATAGTCAAACAGCGTATCGCCGCTTCCAAGGCGGTAATCCCAGGCAATCGAGGGATCCAGCGGATTGGTGACATCGACCATATAGAACGCGCTGTCCGCCCCCGCAGGATTAAGACCCGCGACCAGAATAAAGGTCGCCTCCGTCGGCCGGATGCCGTCCTGATTGCTGTTATCAGACCAGTTCTTCGTAAGCGATAATCCGACCGTGCCGGTGTCATAGCGCCTGTTGGTGATCGTCTCGGCCTGTGCGGCGACGGTATGTGTCTTTGCATAGCCCTGCGAAGGCGTGCCGGGATAGATTGGCGCAAAGTATCCGAGCGATGTAAAGGCATCCGCTTTTTCTTTCACGACGTAGGTGCATTTTTCACCCGGATACAGCAGTCCGTTCCATGTGATTATACGGTCATTGCCCGTGCCGGTCACGAGAGGCTGCCCGGACGGAATCAACGCCGCATCCACCGCTGTTTCCACGGGATTTGCCGGATCCGTTTCATCCAGCACATAAAGCGTGAGCGCCGCCTTCAGTTCTTCATCCGAAGGACGTCCGCTGTAGTTGTCATCATCCCATGCCTTCTTCACACTGACATTGATCTCCAGCGTGTTTTTGATTTGCACCGTATGGTAGCTGCCGTCCGTCTGTTTTGCGGCAGGCGTCGTCAGTTCATACGCATATTTCGCGGAAACGCCTGTCTCTGTCACGCTGTAGGTCACGGCCTTTCCTTCAAAGGTCTTCGGAAGATCCGTAAACGTATAGGACCATGTGGTATCACCCGCGCCGACTGTCACGCCGGTGGAGTTCTTTTTCAGCGTAACCGGTCCCGTTACATTCGGGATATCGATCACAGTTCCATCTTCATCGCGCGTTGCCGTGAGCGTCAGCGTGATTTCCGT
This sequence comes from Lachnospiraceae bacterium, assembly GCA_017448245.1. GTDB lineage: Bacteria > Bacillota > Clostridia > Lachnospirales > Lachnospiraceae > Butyrivibrio. The sequence goes on from JAFSLV010000006.1 coordinate 33,438, forward strand.
ATCCGCATCCCTTGCGGCTCCGAGACCGTCTTCCCAGGTCTTTGTCACGGGGATTTCGGTCTTTTCCGGCGTGTGCTCATTTTCGACCGCGGCAAACGCAATCGGTGTGGACGCACTGCCGGTGGTTGCCGCAATATCCGCAGGCGTTGCAGTCGCATTTGTCACCGCATATCCGGTACCGGTCAGATCCGTCACCTCGCGCAACCGATAGGTATAGGCGGTCTGCGTACCCGCAACGGAAAGATCATACTGCGGCAGATTGCCGACGTTCATCGTCCACCGATTATCATTGCCCGTTACCGCATCGGTCGTCTTCAAAACGATATCAAAATCGTCCTTTGCACTTGTTCCAAGTGTATTATTTTTGTAATCCTCCTCCGTATAGGTCGTCACCTCCGGCATGCCGCTTGCGGTATTCTTAACCTGCACCAGGCGGAAGGAGGTCGCATCGCCCGGCTGCGTTGTCGCATACAGATGGAAGGTCACGGACGGAAGCCTTGATCCGTCGAGATTGCTCTCATCGCTCCAGTCCTTGGTGACAGACGCGGAGATCCTTGTCGCATCCTGCTGCCTGTTGGTGATCGTGCCGTTTGCCGGCGCGTGTGCAGAGACAGCATTTGCGCCGTCTTTGTATGTGCCGGTCATGTATCCGGTCAGCGGTGCCTTTTCCTTTACGCCGTAGGTCGCGCCATTATTATAAGGAAGCCCCTCAAAGGTCAGACTCCAGGAGGATGCAGACCAATACTTCTCAGGCGTTCCTGTCGCGGGTGCGCCGGTATTAATCTTCAGTGTGATGCTATCCGTTCCGTCACTCCAGACCACCGTCCACGTCGTATCGGCAGGTGGCGATAAAGTCGTATCGGGCGGCGTGATCACAGGCGTTGTACTGATTGCCGCAAGCAGATCGGTCTCCGGTGCTGCCGTGTTAAACAGCATCAGATTTTCCGCAAACGCACGGACATAGGTCTCAACCTCCGTATCCGTAACTCCTGCTGCAAGCGAAGGTGCCGCTGCATTCCCCGCCGCATCCTGCCAGGCCTTCGTCAGTGAAAGCGTTGTCTTGTCCTGTGTATTGGTTACGTGAATCTCTACATTGCCGCTCACATCCACCACCGGTGTTCCGACCGTCGTGATGTAATTATCCGTCGTCGTTGTCTCTCGTACCGTATAGTCGATCGATACGGAACGGTTACCGACAATGATGTATTTCGGAAGGCCGCTCCAGGAAGCCTCCCATGCCGTCGTTTCGATTGTATCCACGGTGCCGTCAAGCGTCCGCGGCGCGGTATCGATGGTGCTACCCGCGTGAATAAACACCGGATGCAGCACCTCGCCCGTTCCCGGATTTGTGATGAGTGTTACGGTATTCGTACCGTTCTGATACGAAGCGACCAGCTCCAGCGTGATCTGCGCACCGGATGGCGCCGAAGGGTTCCAGGACTTTATCGCTTTAACGCTCACGCTCTCCCAGGTCTCCCTGTTGGTGATCGTGGTCGCGGCAGACGCACCGCTTAAGCCCGCGGTATTGGCGCTGTCATAGATAACCTCATAGAAGGACGGATTGGTTATGCCGACCACCACACGGTTCGAATCCACCGCGGATTCCGTGCCGTTCGTCATCGTTACCTTTGTTTCCGCCACGCTGTATTTGATCTCCGCGTAGGACGTGCCCGTATCGATTCTGGACGGCAAATGCTCCCATTTTGCCTGCCAGCTTTCTGATGCGCCACAAGTTTTTTCTATGAGCAATGCCTGCAGTGCTGTCTGCGCGGCGTCAGGTGTTGCCACAACCGTTCCGTTATCTGTCGCCGTATCTTTGGTAATGACCACGGTATGTGCCGTCGCGGGTGTTGTCGACGGGTCATCATAGGTATAGGTTGCCGTCAGCTCGGCAGAGACACTCTCGGCGTCTGTCGGAGCCGCCACGGAATTGCCGCTGCTGTCCTGCCATGCCTTTGTGACTGTGATATCGGTCTCCTGCGTATTGACGATCCTGCCTTCGTGATAGGCGCCGTCCTCGACCGCCCCCGTTACCGCAGACGCACTATTGTCATAGTAGGCATTCTGGTAGCCGATGAATGCATGATCCTTCTCTGTCACATAGTAATCGAGGCCCGTGATCAGAGGCAGACCGCTGAAGATGATCTTCCACGGATCGTTGGTACTGCTGTCACCGTCCGGATCCGTATCCACAACAACGCTGCGCACATCCGCAGGATCAAGATGCTGCGTCACACCGGTCTTCGGCTCCATTTTTACGATGTATTTGGTCGTGCTGCCGGTCATAAGGGAAACCGTTGTCCACTGATAGGTCTGCTCCGGGGCGGTTGCATCATAATCTGCCGATCCCCACAGATACGCGTCCGCTTCGTGATCCGACCGGTGCAGGACGAAATTGGAGAGGAAGGTTTGGATATATGTCTCGTCTATCGACGCAGGCACGGTCCCCTGCCACTCCTTCGTCACCGTGACCGATGTCACCGGCGGGTCGACCGTGACAATGTTGGAATCTTCGTCATAAGCGGCTGATGCAGCGTTGTCAAACCATATCTCATAATGCGCCCCGTTGATCGCGCCGGTGTGGTTATGCTCCACCGTCGGATCTGTCCCGTAATCAACCGGACGGTATGTCATCGTATAAGGCCATGTGGACACATTAAGCCTGTTCATCTTGGCGTCTTCGACGGGTTCGTCCTCTGTCTGCTGCACCAGGCGATATCCGTCCACGTTTGCCAACACATCGCCCTGTATGCCGACAAGTGCCTCCGGCGTTAAGTAGGACGGCTTAATCCGTGCGTTAAAGGTGATGTGGATCCACTTGCCGCGCAGCGCATCGCGTTCTTCATCAGAAGCAAACGTATCGGATAACAGATTGATTTCAACGCTGAGCTTCTGGAATTCCTTACCGGAGACACTGGTAACCACGGTCATGGTCTTCGTGATCGCACCTGCGGGCAGTCCAAAGCCGCCCTCCGCCACATAGCCCGTGCGGGAAGAGAGCGCCGGTGCCGAGCCGTCCGCATTGCCGTCCTTGGCGGCGACATGAATCTCTGTAGTAAGATTTCCCGCGACCACGGCAGCACCTGTCACATCCACCAGCATGATCGCTTCATTTAAGGTATCCGTGATGACGACACGGTCCGCATCGTGCGTCACGTAGGCCTGGACATCATAGGTAAAGACCTCGTTAAAGGCGTTAAGGTCCGTATGGACGCCGCCGTCGTCGCCGCTGTACTGTGTGACAAGACCCGTAACCGGATCCGTCGGATTGGGACGCGCGGACGCATCCACCGGACGCTCGAGATTGACATACTTTTCGATCGCGGGTTTGGCATTGATCAGTGTGACGGTCTTTGCGTTATCACCTGTCGTCGACACCATTTCTATCGGTTCCTTTGCCGTATAACCCGTTGCGGTCATCTGCGTTTCTATCACCGTGTAGGATACCGGCAACAGGGTATTGGTGCTGTCTCCCGCCCTGACAACACCGCGTGGCAGATCGTTCCACTCCGCCGTCATGGAAGGATCACTTGCGTAATCGAGTGTTTTCTCCCAGCCACCGGCAACACTAACCGCATCCCTCAAATCCGGATAGTTGTCCTGTTCCGTTGTACAGTTGGTATTATCGATCCGCACATCTCCCGACGCCGTCGTAATCGTTGCGACCAGATGCACCTTGACATTTCTTTGTGTCGCCTCCGTCGGCAGCGGGCTCCAGATTTTTTCCACACGGACCCTGGTTGTCGCAACCTTGGTATTGGTGATGGCGACGCTGTCCGCCCCATCCGCCGGAATCACGCCGGTGCTTTCCGGTGTGGCGCGGTAGCCGTCCGGCACGACCTCCGTCACGGTATAGGTGATTCGTTGTCCGTCGGTATGGTGTGTCTTTAAGTCCGGAATCGTAATCCCCGTCCAGACGGTTCCGCTCGTAGTGTCCTCCGTCGCAAGGATGTCCGTATTTTCATCCACGCCCGCCGGCGCGTCAGTTCCGCGTTTTACATACGCCTTATACGTAGTCTCCGGGAAGACCGTGAGCGTGCTTCCTCCCTCTCCCGTCACGGTACCCGTCACCTTAAAGGTCAGTACCTCGGGGAATGCGGTCGTGTCTGAAGGATCCGCCTTTGCCCATGTCTTCGTAATCTTAAGCGTCGTCTCCGCCGTATTGGTGAAGGAGACCGTACCGTTCACAACATTCTGTCCGGTTGTGTACGTATTGGGCGACATCACCCAGGTCACACCGTCCGCCGTCGCCTTACCGTCCGCATTAAACTCAGCGACGTCACTGCCCTTTTTCACACTGTATTCTTTGACATAATAATTGAGGACAAGTCCCGTATCCGGCGCATATTTCGGAAGGCCGCTTATGGTCTCTGACCAGGTATCCGCAGCTGTGGCAGGAGGTGTCAGCTCAACCACATACATTGTATTGCCCTGTTGCACGGAATAGCCGTTCGCCGGGTCACTTGTAATCGCATATTGCGTGATTGTGGAAGGATCCGACGGATCGGTCGCCGGCGTAACGGTGGTGGCGTATACATGGAAGACCACCTTGTCCGCCTGCGTTGCGGCATGCCAGGTTTTGTTGATCGTGAGATCCGTCAACTCTTCATTGGTCAGCTCCGCCTTCCAGGCGCCGGGATTTGTCGTATCAGCCTCCGCCTCTGCGGTCGCCTCTCCCACGATCCGGTAATCCGTGGGAAGACTCGTAAGAACCTCTTCCACCGTATACTTCACCGGTGTCTGATTGTCATCGCAATACTTCGGAAGTCCCGTCAGCGTGTAGGTCCAGCCGAGCGTCTCACTCTCCGTCAGAACAGTTGCCGTTTGCGTGCCGTTATATACAAGAGCATGCGTATTCGGATTCGTGCCGCGCACAATTACCTCGATCGAGGAAGGGCGCCTTCCGGCGGCATTGTCCGCATCGCGCCAGTTCTTGATGATGCGAAGCTGTGTTTCCTCCGTATTGTAGAGCGTGACCGGGCGGGAAGCGTCTCCGGCGGCACCGCTAACAGGTATATCCAGACCGGTTCCGGTCAGAACATTGCCATCTGCATCCGTCGGCAGATAGCCGGAGACGGAGGCTTCCCTGACGGTGTACGTATAAAGATGCCAGGTCTTTTCTCCCGCGTCGTAGAAGTACATCGGAAGCCCCGTAATCGTCGCAACCGAACCGGAATCCGGCCATGTATAGGTATAGACAGGATTATTCGGATCCGTATTGTCGATAACAGGCGTCGGTCCGATCACCGCCTCTTTTGTTACCGTATGCGTAAACTGGTTGGTAGACCCGTATGTCGCAGTTCCCGTCACGATGAGACGGATGCTGTCCGGACGGTCCGAAGGCGTCGTATCCCGCCAGAGCTTGGTCACCGGGATTTCGACTTCTCTTTGTGTATTGACGATATCGCCGTTGGAAGCGGCTTCCTCGCCAAGCGTAAAGCCGGTCAGCGACGTATCGCTGTTATCATACGCGGTGACATAGCCGTCCAGCGCATTTTCCGTCACCGTGTAGTAATGCGTGTTGTTGAGCCTCGGCAGACCGGACCACACCGCCTCCCAGCGGTTAGGATTAGAGGCACTTTCTCTTATTGTGAGTGTGACCGTAACGTTGGTGCTGCCGGGCAGTGTCACCTCTCCGGTCCAGGTATCCGGTGTAGCGCCCGGAGTCATCTCCTTTGCTTCCAGCTCATAATCCTGCACTGCACCGTTTAACGTCAGCTTGCTGTGCAGAACAAGACTGTCCTTCCATGTTTCCTTTGAAGGGCGCTGTACACTTCCCGTCTCCGCCCAGAGCTTGTCGACCGTAAGCTCTTCCGTGAACGGCACAACCGTTACGGTGTTGGAATAAACTGCCCGCGCGTTGTTGTTGATCGCAAGTGACGCATAATTGCCCTCGCCCGCATGGATATTTGCAAGCGGCGTGTACGCACCGGATGCTGTTTGCATGTGCGCGTTGGTCACCGTTCCGTCGCCGTCAACCATTTCCATGTGATTATTTTCGACGGTCCCGTCACTTGCGACGATCGCCCAGCCGAGTGCGGGATCCGTTGCGCTGATAAAGGTCTCGTGATCCTCCGTGATGCGCGTAACTATTCTCGCGTAATACTCCGGACGGATGCGCGCCGCAAAATGGATCTGTACCCACCGGGTGTCATAGCGGTTGACAAAGCTAAAGAAGTCCGCGTCGTCCGTCCCGTTGAGCGTAATCGTCATGGTTTGTGCGGCATCTTTGTCCGTGGCAGTCACCTGCACCGCACCGTCACGCAGTGCCATCGTTCCCTTCATGGCGCCCGCATCCGCTTCATGCTGCGTGACATTGCCGATATGGCCGTTCCCCGAACCGTCATGATCAAAGACAATCCACAGATCCGCGCTTCCTGCCTGCGGATTTTCTCCCCGCACGCTTCGGATCAGGGAATTGCCGGCATTAAAACCGGTATTTTGTGTTCGAATGGCATTGCCTCCGGCATCCGTGCCGCCGTACGTATACAGCGTGCGGCCCTGCGTGTCGACATATTCGAGCGCCGTCGGCAGTGTGTCCGTGATCGTGAGACTTGTCGCATCCGCCGGAACATAGACCATCAGATCATATTCAAATACATCGTCGAACTGCGGGATCTCGGCATGCACCGCGCTGTTGACATATTTTTCGATAACTTCCTTTTCATTGATGATTGTATACCCGTCACCTGCAGCATTGTCCGTCACACGCGAGGTAAAGCCGGTAATCTCCACTCCATTGTCGACTGCTCTTTTTTCCACGACGCTGTAGGAAATCTCCTGTGCGAGATGTCCCTGATAATAACGCGGCAGATTTTCAAAGGCGTCTTCCCAGCTGCCCTCCGGAATGAGCTTCAACGTCCCGGTCACATTCTTTGACGCAAAGAACGCATCGGATGCAATATCCGTAATCGTCACTTTCGTGCCATCCGGTGCCGTATAGGTTGCGACCAGCCCCACCTCGACGTACGTCGTCGGATTGGACGGATCCGGATTATTGCCGGAGGGCGAGATATTGCGCCACTGTTTGTTCACCGCAACGCGCGTTGTATCGTCATGGATCCTGATATTGGTAACACTGCCACCTGCGGTTGCCGCGCCTGCCAGGATATTGTCCTCCGTATCCTTGTAGACAGGTGTGTCATACGTAATCCGATTGCCTGCGGCGATATAGGAAAACGCACCGTTTTCAGCGACATTCCAAGGCAGGATAGCGCCCGTTGCCGGGTTTTCCAACATAGGCAGTCCGCTCCAGGTAAAGGTCCAGCAGATGCCCGTATTGCCGTCCGCAAAGGTGCGCGGCGTGATGTCCGTCCGGATCAACAGCTTAACCGGCGCAGTGACGGTCTGTCCGTTCTCCGTTCTCGACCAGGTGATCGTCCAGTTGCTCCAGTCGCTGCCCGAGCGAACCGGATCATTCATCGTCCATGTGCCGCCGTATTTTGTGATATCCGGCACGTTTGCGGAAGATACGATAAAGTGCTCCGCAAGTGCTTTGATGTACGGAATACCCTTCGCAAGCTCCACATAACCGCTTTGCAGGAAGAAATGATCCGCGGCACTCGTGCCGATCCAGCGCTTGTCGATCACGATGTCCGTTGTCTTCGGGACAACCGTCACGGTATTGGAATAAATCTCCGGCTGATTGTCCACGACCAGCTCGGCGTAATTGCCCTCGCCCTCATGTCTCGTGCCGTAGGAGACATAGGTGCCCTCTGCCGTCTGCTTTCTTCCCTGGATGACGGTGCCGTCACCGTCCGTCTTTTCTCCCGCCAAATAGCCGTCGTTGCTTACAATGGCCCAGCCAAGCGCCGGATCCGTCGTCGTATTGTATCCACCGGACGTCAGTGCCATCCGGTTGATGATCGCCAGATAGTATTCCGGGCGGATCCGTGCGTTGAAGCGCAGATGGATCCAGACGCCGTGATTGTCATTGCTGTCCTTAACAAGCCGGCCATGATTACTGCCGAGATTGATCGTAAGCGTCTGTGCGGAAGCGCCGTCCGCGGCGGTAATGTCCATGTTACTGTCACCGATCGTATAGGTCTGCATCCTGGCGCCGTCATTTTCATGCGCCTGCAGATTGGCCACATACCCCTCGCCGCTTCCGATATGATCATTGGTTTTCCATCCGTCGATCTTGTTATATTCCGTACCGACCGGGCTGTAGACCACGCGGTTTTTGTTAAACGACGTGTTTCTGGTATAACTGCCGTTCGCGATATTGTATGTATACATGGAGTTGCCCGCGCTGTCGACAAACTCCAGTGCAGCAGGCAAAGGATCACGGATCGTGATCGTAGTATATCCCTCCGGCACATAGGCCACGATGTCATAGGTAAAGATGTCATTAAAGGCAGGCAGCTCCGCGTGTACCGCCTGGTTGACGTATTTTTCGATTGCGGGCTTTTCGTTGACCAGCGTATAGTCGTAGTTGGTAACAGTTGCATCCCCGAAGGTGATGTTTGTGTCGTTTGCCGTGCCGTTGCGGTTGATGACCTTGCCCGTGGCGTTGTCCCTGACACTCCACGAATAGCCGCTGCCCGTACTCACCGGCTGTCCGTCCTGCGTATAGGAAACCTCCTCGACGGTGTAGGTGATCAGATTATCCGCAAGCTTTTGCGAGTCATTGCGGTAGTATTTCGGAAGCAGGGGCCAGCCGCCCTCCCAGCCGTTTGCGGCATTCAGCGTGATGTTGCTGATATTAAAAGGCTGTCCGCCGTTGCCCTGCGTGAAGGTAATATCATCCGCAGGGATGATTGTGCCGTCCGCCTTCCTCGCCACAAGCCTCACGACAACACTCGTATTGTTTGCATTGCCTGGATTGATATTGACCCATTCCTTATGCACGTCGACATAGAGTCTTTCATCATTTAAGCGTGTGTTGCGGATACCTCCGCCGTTTGTCGCATATCCTTTTCCCGCGGAGCTTTCCGGATGCACGGGTGCATCAAAACCGGTCAGCTGTGTTTCCGTGACATGATACGTCCTGCCGTTATCGGGGAGGTTGTACCAAACCAGCTTCCAGCGGTAGGTGTCCGCGCTTCCCGTACCGAGATAATCTCCCTTCACATGATCGGTTAAAATAACAAGCACCGACGGATGTGTCTCTCCCTGTGCGTTTTTCCATGTGACATACCACGGCTTTCTTTCTCCTGTTCCGGATGGCCTGGCGCTTCCCGCGTATGCGGTTCTCGAGGGATCAGCCGCAAGATATTCCATTTCGCGGACAGGAGCCTGCATCGTCCATCCTTCAAAATAATCCGCATACACGGCCGTCTGTGAGACGGGATCGTCGGACAGCATAAAGGAGTTTGCGAGTGCCGTCATAAATGCGATACCATCCGCGCCGTTCGGATCCGTGCCGTAAGGCACATTGGAATTGTAAATAAACCGGCTGTCCGTGTAATTGTAATATCCGATCTGATCCGGGGTCTCGATGTCGCGCCAGTATTTATAGACCAGAATTTCCGTCGTCTTCGGCGTGACCGTGACGGTGTTGGAGTACACGATGTCCGGATAATTGCTGACCTGAAGCGAGGTATAATTGCTGATACCCGCATGCGCGCTGCCATATCCGAAATAGGACTTGTTGCTTTCCGCAAGGCCGCCCTTTACGGTACCGTCGCCGTCGACCTTTTCATAGGTTCCCAGTGTATTGTCCTTGCTGATCGTATCCCAGTTGAGCGAAGCATGGGGCGTGCCGGAAGCAAGGCTTGCGATCACCTCGTCATAGTATTCCGGACGGATGCGTACATTGAAGCGGATGTGGACCCATCGCTTTCCTTCATCAAGCGCATTAAAGACCCATTGATTACCATCCGTATTGAGCGCAATCGTCAGGGTCTGCGGCGCATCTTTATTCGTGGCTTCGATCAGAACACCCGCAGCTGTTTTTGTCGCAACATCATAATTGACAGCGCTTGCCGCAAAGCTTGAAACGTTGCCGGCATTCGTCCCGGACGCCGTCCCCGCGCCGTTTCCGAGATGGTCATTGTTGCTGACGAGATTATATCTGCCGACGCCGTTGCCGTAGGCGCTATAGATGACATTGTTTTTGTTGAAGTTGCCGTTTACCGTATCCGATCTCCCGGTGCTTTCGTTATAGGCATAGAGCGTCCGGTTCTGATCGTCGACAAACTCGAGCGCGACGGGCAGTGTATCGGTGATGACGGCGCTCTCTGCGTCCGCAGGGATGTAGGCGAGGATATCGTATGTGAATACATCATCGAAGGCCGGCAGTTCCGCGTGTACGGCCTGGTTGACGTATTTTTCCACGACCGTCTTTTCGTTGGTCAGGGTATAGTTATAGACGGTCTCCGGATTGCCCTGCTCATTGGTGACCGTGATCTTACCGCCCGTGACGCTGTAGGTATAATCCTTTCCCCTGTTGTAAAAGAGGAAGTCGCTGAAATTATTTTCATTACCGCCGACACGGTAAAACGCGGAGTCCGAGTTTCCTCCCGGCCACGCGTTTAAGGAGCCCTCGCGGACCTCGTAGGTGATCGGCCTCGTCTCGTCGCCGTTCAGATACAGGGGCAGTCCCGTCCAGTAGCCCTTCCAGTTGAGATCAGGATCGTTGCTCGGTCCGATCTGCATCCAGGCACGCCCGTCATCTCCGCTGTGGAAGGCACTGTATCTTTTGATGGTATTCGGGAAATAATTACCGTAATCACTCCAGTCAGCTTTCCCCTGTGCACCGGCGTTTTGCCCGGTCTGGCCCTGGGAGTCAATGGCCATAATGACTTCGCTGCCATTATCTCCCGTGAAGCGTGCAAAAAGTACGAGGGAAACCCAGTCCTTTTGCAAATCGTCCGCATTGACCCATTTCTTTTCCACATAGACGGAGGTCGTCTCGTCGTTTTTGTGCGTATTGCTGATGCGGTCTCCCTGCGCCGCATACGTCAGGCTCTGTCCGGTTCCCGTGTCTATGCCGCTGTAGACGGGTGCTTCAAAGCCATCATTCTCCATGCGTGTTTCCGTGACCTGCCAGGTGCCGTTGCTGAGCTTGGGCAGGTTTTCCCATTTCAGTTCCCAGGAGATGCGCGTGGTACCCTGTGAGGTAAAGACGCCGTTGGAGGTCGTGATCGTGAGGGTAATCGGACTCTCATCCTGCTCCGCGGTGGTTCCTTTCTTGCGATACGTGATCACCCAGTGACGCGCGTCGGTATCCGTCCCCGCCTGACCGTTCAGACGCGCGACATCTGCGATCTCGTACGTATCACCAAAGCCCAGCTGCTCCGGCGTTTTTTCGCCGTTGCCGTTGTCATTGCCGCTCTGTGTAACCTGCAACGCCATGCTGTTTGCAAAGGCCCGCATGAAGGCGATGCCGTCCTCATTGTACGGCACATAATCGCCTTCAAAGTGCAGCTGCGCCGTCGTCGTATTGAGCCAGTCCTTGGTCACGGAAAGCGATGTCATCTCCGGCTTTACCGTGACGGTATTGGATTCGTATTGTCCCGTCGCGGAGCTCGCGGCGTTGGTGACGGTGACGCGCATCTGTGCGTTGTTGAGCTCGCCCGCGTGCGTGCCGCCGTTTGCGTAATCGATGACAGACGGCGTGCCTCCCGCGCCCTGTCTTGCGGCGCCGCTTAAGACCGTGCCGTCCGTATCGATCACATCCCAGCCGATCGCGGTGTTTGCTGAGAGATCTCCGCCCTTTAATTTATTTGCGATCTCCGTATAATACTCCGGACGGATCCTTGCCTTAAAGCTGAAGTGGATCCAGCGGGCGCCATTTCTGTCCATCGCCTCAAAGACCTCATTGGCGTTGCCCTCCGTCCCGCTTGTCAGATGCAGGGTCAGGCGCTGCCTCCCGTCGGTGGTCTCTTCGATTTGGAGACGGCCGTTGCCTGTCACGGTACCGTTTGTCATCGTCGCGTCAAAGGTCGCGCTGACGCCGTTCCGGTTGCTGACGGTTCCCTGACCGTTTCCGAGATGATCGTTGGTCGTGCGGATGTCAAAGCGGTTATTCTGGTTCTGGCTGTTAAAGATAACATTGTTGAAGTTGGTACTGTCGGGCACACGCGCACCGCCCTCGTCCCTGAACGAAACGGCCATACCGCCCCTGCCGCAAAACTCGAGCTCTCTGATCAGCGTGTCCGTGATGACAACTTCGGTCGCCCCCTCCGGCACGTAGGCGATGATGTCATAGGTAAAGTTTTCGTTGAAATTGGCGAGGTCCGCGTGCACGACATCGTTGACGTACTTTTCGATCGTCGGCTCCTTGGGCTTGACCGTGACGGTGTTGGAGTCCTGCTCCACCGTGACGCCGTTGCCGTAGTTGATATAGAGGTGTGCGTGGTTTTCGACACCGGTGTGCTCTTCCTGCGCGGGAAGGACGCTCGTCAGCGGTGCGTTGTCCGTGACATTTCGCCAGTAGACACGCTCGTTCGCGCCCGTCCCCTCCGAGAGATCGGCATAGCCGCTTGCAGCCTGGTTCTCTGCATTGGTCAGTGCCTTTTGATAAGAGGCGCTGTCCTTGAAGCGCGCGTAGAATCGGATGCGGACCCATTTGCCCGGAAGCTTCCAGTTTTCATTCAGCCGGTTCGGGATAAATCCGACCGTCAGGGTCTGCCCACTGATTTCCTTTCTGGTGATGAGCGCCGCGTTGCCAATATAGGCACCCTCGTTGTTCACAACACTTCCGTTTCCCGTTCCGTCATGATCGGAGGGTTCCATCCAGTAGATATCACGCACCACACTGTTGAAGTCAGTCGTGATATTACCGTTTACGTCACAAAACGTAAGCTCATCCTGCAGGGTGTCGGTGATGATAAAGGACGTCGTCTCACGCTGCGCATAGTCCTCCATCTTTGCCATGATTTCAAACTCGAAAACTTCGTTTTCGGCGATGACATCATGGTGGACGACGTTGTTGATATATTTTTCTATTTCCGCGGGCGGAATGTTTTTCACATTCTGGCTGAAGGTTGCCGTCTTATAGGTGACATTACCCTGCGACACAGTAGACATCGCCCCCTTTTGTATCGTGCCAAGCTCAGGCGTCATGACGTCCGTGCTGATCGGATTGCCGTCTTCATCTTTCTCGGTGATGACGATTTCCCAATTATCGTTCCACGTGCCGGTATCATTAAAGAGTGTGTCATTACCCGGCAGCCTGTGCGGCAGGCCGAAGGTTACCTTGTAGCCCGCTTCGTACAGCGTCGGGTCCTCCGCCTGTTTGCTTTCATTGTAGGCTGCGGCGGTCGCCGCGTCCTTTGCCAGCGGATATTCGCCGACGGCAACGGTTGTGCCGTTTGTCTTATGGCGCAGCGCAACCTCAATGCGGATGCTTTGCTCGGTGACACCAACAAACTCCTTTTGTAACATCATCTGCCCCTGCATGATCACGGGCTTTGTCGTATCATCCTTGGAAAAGACGATCGTTCCGTCGGCGCCGAGGCCTCCGCCTCTGCGCGCGGTGTTATTATAAAAATTGAGCTCGCCCGCGCCGTAGGATGCGGGGTTTTCGCTGTGGAGCTTTAAGGACGCGGAAGCGGTAAAATCAGAAACGATAAATTTGTTTGTATTGTCCCAGGTATGTCTTGCTCTCTGCTGGTTGTCCGTATAGCCCTGTCCGTCCTTTACCGGTGCGTCCAGATACCATCCGCTGTCCCAGTAGGCATTGGTGCCGTCGCCGAAGAGGATACCGCCGTCGGCGCCGTTGTCCTTCATAAAGTCGTCGCCCTGAACCTCGGCGTGGTTTGATCCGATGTGCACCACCGTGCCGCGGTCCGCGCCCATAAATACGCTTCCTGCGGGACACAGCCAGATGCCGCCGCCGGAGCCGGTCGTATACTTGTCGACGTTGTTTTTGCCGCCGTTATTTAAATAGTCGCTTGTCTGATTGTTATTGCGGATATCCTGCCAGGACCTGCCATAAGTCGTCACGTCGCGCGTGGTAGGGTCCTTGTGGATCGATGAGGAACGGACGGCACCAATGTCGATGCCGCTTGATGTCGCCCAGTTTTCATAGATGTTTGTCGCGTGATGTAAGTAGAGCGTACGCGCCATGGTGGAAGCGTGTCCCCTGACGTAGACACCGCCGCCACAGTCTGCAGCGGTGTTTTCATAAATGTCGCCCGAGACCAGATGGACGTTGTTGGAACCCACAAAGATACCGCCGCCGCACTGCAGGGTATCGTTGCCGGCAATGCGCGGCACGCCGCCGTTTTTACATTCAAAATTGACCGTACCCTCTCCGAGGACATTGATCGCACCGCCGACCCAGTTGAAATTGCCGACGAGCTTGCCGCCGTAGAAATTGAAGGTGGAATTGCCGGTGACAAACACGGTGCCGTTGACGCTGCCCGCGTTCCCTGCGATCGCGGGATATTCCGCGCCGCCCTGCATGGTCAGGACGGAGCTGCCTTTTAGTATGACGGCGCCCGCTGAGCCGCGGTTGCCGTCAAAGGTATCGGTCGCAAGAAAGTTTCTTGCGTAGTGGAGTCTTGCCGTGTCATTTTCCGCCGCCGTCGGTGTACCGATGATGCCGTCCGTGATCGTGCCGGTACCGCCGTTCATGATGATTGCGCCGGCAGTTCCCGTTTTTTGTCTGTTGTTTGAAGCCATGCCCGACGCGTCATAAAAGGTCGGCGTCGTTGCGCCGCTTTGATCGTTTTGACCGGTGGATACGATATGACTCTCATCCGCGAGATACCCGACGTTGTTATTATAAAACTTACCGCCGGACATGTTAAACTCACCGGCGTTGATGACGATGGGCGCCGCATCATTATAGCCTTCGGGGAGATACAGATTGAAAAACTCCGGTGCGTTGGCACCGCGTCCGCCGCGGATATTGAGTTTGCCGCTGCTGGTGATAAAATATCCTTTTCCGTTACTGTCATTAAAGTGATCCCCCGGAGATGTTCCGAGGTTGCGCGGGGGATACGTCTGCCAGCGTTGCGTGGTGCCGGGGGACGTCGATGTCGTGGTCTGCACACCGAGATGGAAGACGCCGTCGTCCGTCGTATAGGTGATGAGCTTGCCGCTCGATACATTGCGCAGCTGCACCTTTCCACCGCCGATATCCTCACAATACCAGATATACTGGTTTTTTTCCGCAGCGGACAGGGTGTCCAGCTGCCGCTGCAGATGAGTCTGGGTCGGATCGACGCCGTTGATCGCGCGGTTGCCCCAGTTGGCGTCATAGCCGAGAGTATAGTAGCGGCCGGCGATAAACGAGGGGCTGCCGTTGATCTGGCGCCCTCCGTTGCTCATGTCAAACGCAAGGAGAGGTTTCCACCAGGAGCTTAATGATGCAGTGTATCGCTGATCGCTCACAACAAACTTTTCACCGTCTCCGGTATTGTAGTACAGATACTTGTCCCCGAGAATGACATAATCATTAAGGACATAGCGGATGTCCGAACGGTACGGTCTGGTGGTGGTCGTCGTCGTGGTCGTTTCCACCTCAACCATGGAGATATCGACCAGCTGTCCCGAGAAACGGACGCCGGTATCGATCGTCAGCTCGGCATTTTCCGGGACGATAAAGAACGGACCGAAATCGGAATCGTTTCCGCGGTCGTTGCCCTGTCTGTAAATTGTGGATCCGTTTCCGATCAGGCGGACAGGATGGTTGGTCGGGACGGTCAATGACGTCCACGCGGTCAGATCGCCGTTGATATAGATCGTGACCGGCGCACCTGCAGCGATACCGATATTGTTTGCGAGCACATCCTCGAAGAGCCATTTCAGGGAGGTCCAGTTGTTGGCCCTGACCTGTCCGTTCTGAATCAGGTTGCTCATCGAGTAATAACCGGCCTGTCCCGCATTGGGATAAACCGTATCATCCGCCGCCTCCACCTCCCCGGGCAGCATATCACTCCGCACCGTATCATCAACGCGCGCCCACAGGTCAAAAATCCCAGCACTTTCCGGCCATCTCGTAACAACGCCGGACAGCACCATCACGACCGTCAGCAACAACGCCGCCGCCCTGCCAAAAGGGACGGTTCTCCCTGGCTTGTTTCCGGTCAGTCGGGACAGATCTCCGCCTCCCGTCCCGTGCCTCTTATGCGTTTTTTCCGCGTGATTGTCGTCGAAATGCATCCGCTCTCCCGCATGGGCACCGCAGGCCCTTAAAACACCATTCTTATTTATATCGGTTGCGATGCCGCGGAATATTAGGAAATTCGGGCGTTTCATGGCAAACATATACAAAAAAAGCCCCCCGGAAAGCCGCTTCCGGGGGTTGTGTTTTTTGTGTGCAGGGATTCTGTTGTTACCTTGTTGTGACCTCTTTGGTCACAACCATATCTTGTGTTGTTGACTATGCCGGTTCTGTGGTGGTGTGCCACCGGGATCTGTCCCCTTTGACCGAAAACAAGCCACTGAGAACCGTCCCTTTTGGCTTACCGTCCCCTTGGCCTACCACAGATATGGCACGGTTTCCAGCCGGTAGGAAAGCGTCCATGCCGGCTTGTCGTTCGGACCGACGGTATTGACTTCCTGTGATGACGCATTCGTCCCTCCGTCCGGAGACGCTGCGGTAAAGTCATACCTGAGACCGAGCCGCCTCTGCCAGGTGTGGTCCGTCAGACGCTCCGTATCCGTGATCTCATAATAACTGTAAACTGTCCCCACCGCGATGCGCAATGTCCCGTCCACCGGCACGACAACGTAGATCGTTGACACACCGCCGGTCGCGATATGCAGGATCTCACCGTTGCTGCCGTCGGTCGCGATATCCGCAATCAGCGCCGCAGGAAAGTCGTGTTCGTCGATCCATCCTGAAAAGGAATCCCCGTAAAGACGCATCGCATCTTCGGTGTACGCAAGATTCCAGAAGTAGGACAACGACTCCCCATACAAACGAATCAGCTCAAACTCCTCGTCCGACGGCAGCTCATTACGCAGCTCCTTTTCGGCAATCACCGACAGACTTTCCGCAAGCGAGGACAGCTTTTCCAGATCGGCACGGTCATCGTCGGAAAGCATCCCGAAGGCATCAAGCCCCCGGATTGTCTCGCCCGTCAGATGCGCGAGTCTCGCAAAGACCACCGGCTCCGCTTCCACATATCCCCGGTCGTCATACTCGATGATCTCGATCCCGTCACCCGCGCCGCCGTAATCCTGCCTTGCATAGAGGACCGTATCATGCTTGAGCTCCGCAAAGCTCGCGAGAAACGTTTCCAGGCTCTTGAGCGCCCACGCATCCGTCTGCATAAAGAAAGGATATCCCGTGCCCTTATCTGTCAATAGCGGCCGCAGCGTATCAAGCCAGCCGGCATACAGGGAGCCTGTCCAGAAATTGTCCTCAGACGCCGCGATATATGTGCGCATCGTCTCCATCTGCTCCGTATATCCTTCAAATGCCGTGTCTTTGTTTTCCGAAAGCAGACGAAGTGCCGCATCGGAGCCGATGGCCGCGGGCACATCAAGCGGCGAAGGCATGGTGCGCAGCCGCCCCTCCGCATCCGGCCCCACACGGTCAAAGATCAGATTGTGAAAGATCATCGCATCCAGTGTAAATCGCTGACCTAAAAACCGGAAGCCTTCCTCTCCGTTCGTCGTCACCGCTCCCGCATCCGGCGCCGGGATCATGTTGTTATGCAGGGGTGCGCTGTTTGCAGTCAGTTCGCGGTATGTCGCAAACGCATCCTCTTTTTCCGGAAGGTCCGCGGTCTTTACGCCTTCACCGAATGCCTCCGCAAGCAACGGCCGGTAATCGTAGTAGAGATGGTCCAGACTCTCTCCCGCAAAAAAAGAGGTGACGGCATAAACCGTCTCCCAGTCGGACAGCACTTCCTCCGGCAGGCTCTCATCGTTCAGTGCCAGCACCATCAGCAGCGCGCTGCGTTCAAGCGATTCATCGGACTGCGCAAAGTGCCGCCTCCCGTACCACATCATCATCCGGAAATAGCTTTCCAACGCTTCATCACCCTCATAGTAACCGCGCGGCAGGTACTGGCTGTAGTCCTCCTCCCCGGAAAACAGCGGAGACGCCGCAAATCCGGATGCGGACATAACCAGCGCAAGCTCCTCATCTGCAAGCCGTCTCTCCTCTTCGGAAAGAAAGGACAGCTCTGCCTGCGGGTCATACAGTCTGAGGGCGACCGAGAAAAAAACAAGATTTCTGCGGGCCGCTTCTTCCCAGACGCTTCCGGCAAGCATTTCCAGTTGCACCAGACTGTTTTCAACCATCCCCTCGCTCAGACGTCCCAGCGCCTCATGAAGATAATCGCGCTCCGTATGCCTGAGCAGATAAGAAAACATCAGATGATACGTATGCATCATGCTGTCGACCGTCACAAAACTCGGGATGTATTGCGGTTGATTGCGTATATATTCTCTGTGAAAGGTCCTCTCCATCCCGCGATCCACGACAAAGCCGTTTTGTGCAAGCATCCGGCTCGCATCCCCCGGTTTTGTAAACATGGGAAAGAGATACAGCGGTTCTCCGTCATACACATCCCTGTGTGCGTAATGCAGATTGATGACATTGGAAAGATCCTGCGCCGGCGCGGTCTCGTCCGCCGCGGCATAGGTTGTCGGATCCGTGACGCTTGCGGGGGAGGCGTAGATGCTTTCACGCCCGGACTCTGTGATCTCATTAAGCAGAGCACCGTCATCCCGCGTGCCTGTTTTTTCTCCTCCGCTTTGCTGTGCGCCCCCCTGCGCGCATCCTGCCAGCAATATGATCGTCATAAGTGCCGCAACTACTCTTTTTTTCATGCTTCCCCCTTTTTATCTCACCGCCCGCTGCCGGCTCACCGCATTTCGTACTCCGCAAGCATCTTTTTGCGGTAAGCGCTGTCCTGCATAACCCTGAGTGCATCATCGCTGCGTCCTTCGGCGATCAAAGCGCTGCACAGAGCTGCAAGGCGGTCTTCCCCTTGTTCTATTCCTTGTTCTATTCCTTGTTCTATTCCTTGTTCTATTCCTTGTTCTATTCCTTGTTCTATTCCTTGTTCTATTCCTTGTTCTATTCCTTGTTCTATTCCCTGTTCTATTCCTTGTTCTATTCCCTGTTCTATTCCCTGTTCAAGGCCATCCTCAAAAAACATCTCGGCAATCTCTTCTTCCGTGTATTCTTTTGTCAGCATACCGATCACCTCCGCCTTGTGTGCAGACAGGTACTCTGTCAGGATCCCGTCTGTGATACATTCGTCAACAGCCTTTTCTATTGCCTCTTCCAGAGGCATTTTTTTTGCCAGGCCCCTTACCCTGTCGATAAACTGTGCGTAATCCTTGAGTGTCCGTGAACGCTCCATCAGTTCACGATTTCTGCCGTGGTTGATATTGAGCATCGTCGCTGTTACTTCCACACTGCTCTGTGACGGATACCGGAATGAATCCGTCAGCTTCAATTCCACGCTGTCCTCTGCGTCCATCTTTCCGTTGTAAAAAACGATATACTTCGGCGTGGGCAGCTCCATCCGGCGTGTGCCGTACGGGCGCAGCTCCCGGTGCTCCTCGATGTACTTCGCATACAGTTTTCCGAAATACATCAGCCCGCGTACCGGCATATTGGGGTTGTACGTGCTCTGATGCTCGTACAGATTCATGGTGCTGGCGATCACAAAGGAGATGTCATTTTGCATCCCGAGATAAATCGCGTCTTCAATCGTCGTGATCGTTATGTCGTCTTCGTTGGTATAATCCGTATGATTGATCGCATTATACAATTCCAACGTGTTTTTCTTCCGCGCTTCATCTCCGAACAGGGCGCGAAACAGCCTGTCCTTGTGTTTCTCGTTTACATTTGTCACTGTCATTTTTCTCCTCCATTTTACCACATTATTCATTGCCATGCTGTAGGGATTGTCCTGTCCGGGATACTCCGGAGATTTTCACAGACGGATCGCAGATACCGGCCGATCCTAAAAAAAAGACTGCATCCCGCGGGGCCTTTGACGGCTGACCCACAGGATGCAGTGTAACGCATTGTTTATATTTTGTCAATATTTTTTATATTTAGATTATTTTTTGGTGAGGCGACGCGCCGGGATCTGTCCCTTTTGACCGAAAACAAGCCAAGGAGAACCGTCCCCTTTGACTTCGTCCCCTTTGACTTACCCAAATTCCTGTCGAGCGATGGCCTCCTTCTTTATTGACATTACGATCTTTATCGTCTATACTGTAATGTACAGGAGGATCTGCCATGGCCACAAAAGCAATGAATCTCAAACTGGAGGAAAGCCGTATTAACGAGGTGAAAACCGTTGCTCATGTATTCCACAAAACCATTACGGACGTCGTAAATGAAGCACTGGACGACTATCTCAAACGTGCAAAACAGGATCCCTTCTACCGGCTGACTGCAAATGTGGAAGCCGCCTCCGAAGATGAGACAAACGAAATCCTGTCACAGATAGACAGCCTTTCCGATGACGATTTGAAAATCAGCACGGTCAAGCGCTTTAAGGCCTGATTTTCAAGGGAGACCGTATGTCTTTTACTTATGAAATCCGATACACGAAAGCGGCCGACAAGTTTTTTAAGCGGCATGAATCCGTAAGAACACAATTTGAGGATTCTGTCCATGAACTGTTGACCGGCGATCATCCGGAGCGGAGCGATGTCAAAAAAATCAAAGGCAGCCACGCACAATACTACCGTATAAAGCTCAGCGGCTACAGAGTGATCTATACGCTGATCAATGGCAGGATCGTTGTCGTCATGACGCTCCTTGCCGGCGCAAGAGGCGATGTTTACAAGAAAAAAGGAAAACTGAAATAGCATGCATCCGGTAATGATCATCCTCATCATCGCGGCGCTGGCCGTGTGTTATTTTCTGATGATTATGCCGCGTATGACGGGAAGGCCGTCGTACGAGGCGCTCTTTCGGGTGCCCGCATGCGACGCGTACAATGCGGCAAGGCGCCCGGGGGCGCTCCTCCCGCCCATGTACGCGCACAGAGGACTGCACGACAATCAGACGGATGCCCCGGAAAACTCGCTCGCGGCCTTCCGCAAGGCCGTGGAGGCGGGCTACGGGATCGAGCTCGACGTGCAGATCACAAAAGACAGACAGCTCGTGGTCTTTCACGACGATACCTTAGCGCGCATGGCGCGTTTTTCGCAGGATGCTGCGTCCGCACAGGATATGCTGCCGTGCCCGGTGTCTGACATGCTCTCCAGCGAGCGGCTTGTGCGCCATGGAGCGGAGACGACAGACTCCGCGGAGTGTCCGGCGCAATGGAGCGAGGCGGAGAGCATGCAGCACCGTGGCAGGCAGCCTCAAATTGTTCCCGGCCGCATCCGCGACTACACGCGTAACGAGCTGCAGTCGCGCTTTCAACTCCTCGACACAAATGAGCGCATCCCCTCCTTTGAGGATTTTCTGGCGCTGGTGGACGGCAGGGTGCCGCTCATCATCGAAATCAAGGAGGAGTCGACGGCCATGACGGTCTGCCCCCTGGTCGACGCCGTGCTGCGGGATTACAAGGGCACATACTGCATCGAGTCCTTCAACCCGCTGGCCGTCAAATGGTACAAAAAAAACCGCCCGGAGGTCATTCGCGGGCAGCTCTCCGATGCATTTCACAAGGACGACCCGACCAAATACAAGCGGCCGGTGTATTTTTTCCTGACGCATCTTTTATTTAATTTTCTTGTCAAGCCGGACTTTATCGCCTACCATCACAAATACGCGCACGAGCCGTCGCGCATGCTCTGCCGCTCCCTTTATCAGGCGCTCTCTGTCGCGTGGACGATCCGCTCCCGCGAGCAGCTTGAGAAAAACCGTGCGAAATTCGATCTTTTTATCTTTGATTCCTTTGATCCGCTCGCGTAGCATCATCGCTGCGCCCTTCGGCGATCAAAGCGCTGCAATCTCTTTTTCATTGTACTCTTTTGTCAGCATACCGATCACCTCCGCCTTATGATTTCCTGCAACCCGTGCCGCTTATGTAACAATGATAATCGTCTCTTCCTCCAGCATCGAAAACAGCCGGCAGGCGGGGCCTGTCGGTCTGTTTACACCTCTTTCCCATGCTTCTACGGTCTTAACGGACACCCCCATAAACAATGCCAGCATTTCCTGCGTCAGTCCCGCGGCCTTTCGTATCCTCTTGATATCCTTTGCCGTATATCGCTTGAGCTCCGGAATACGAATGGTCGTCGCCTTCAGCTTCTTTCCTGACCGATGCGCCTTGATTGCACTATTCAGACCATTTGTGAGTTCTTCATATAAAGTCATGGGTTACTGATAATCCTTTCCTCTGCTTTAAGTTTCGCAACCAGTTGCCTGACTGCATTTCTCTCCTGCTGCGTCATATCTTCCTTTACTGCCTTCTTATAGACGGTAATCAAATAAATCACTTCATATCTGCGAAAATCCACATAGCATACACGTGCGCTTCCGCTCTTCCCTCTGCCCAAAAAAGCGAAACGTATTTTTCTCACTCCGCCGGTTCCAACGAAACCTTTCTGTTATTTTACTCCTATTTTATAGGGGTGTCAATTCTGTCTGTCCGGGATATTCCGGAGATTTTCTCAGACGGATCGCCCCTGTCACGCGATCCTGATGAAAAAAACATCCCGCGGGGACCTTTGAGAGGCTGCCCACAGGATGCAGTGTAACACGTTGTTTATAATTAGTCAATATATTTTTATATTTTGATAATATTTTCTACATGACTTTTTTTTCGAACTGCTCGCGGAAGGGTGCAAAGTCCTTGCATTCGTTGTCGATGGAGTCGATGAGTTCGGCGTATTTTTCGTTGACGAGGGTCTTGTAATTATCGAGATTGTCGTAGCCTTTTTTCGTCCAGCCGAAGGGGTGCGTGAGGATCTGGATGCGCTCGTGAGCGGCAAAAGCGTCCGCGTCGGGATAGCCGTAGCGCCAGATGTGGTTGGCGTCGGAAAAATACTTGACGCGCAGTTTCGAATCCGGTCCGGCCTTTTCGTCAAAGACGAAAAAGTCGTCCTGGTAGGCATTTAAGAGTCCATCGATTTTGATATTTTCCCTGAGCACGTCGGGCGAAGGGCGGTGGATGGAAAAGGCCTTTACCTGAAAGCCCAGCATGTCGGAGAGCATGTCCGCCTCTTTTTTGATGCGTTCCCTGATCAGCGCCATGTCGGTCATGCCGTTTAAGGCAAAATGCAGCCCCACGTGCTGCCCTCTTTCATGCATCTCCGTCAGGATGTCGCGGTTTTTGCGGGATAAAATATTGTAGGAGTTGTTGGTCCACTGGAAAAAGAAATGCGAGCGCACGTCCATCGACTCCTCGACTTTGGAAAGCGCGAAGGCGCGGTCCACGCTGTACTCGACGTCGTGGCGCAGGATCACCCACTTGTCTCTCGTCAGCGCCTCCTCGTATGTCGCAAGACGCCCGCTCTCCTTTGCCAGTCGCAATATTTCCCTGTAATCATCAAAAGAAAACATCTCCCCTCCTGTCTGCCATGGCAAGCCTGCATTCCGGGCTCTCCATTCGTTTGTATGATTTGGGTGTCAAAAGTACTGTTTCACTATGGATGATATACGGATTGCTCCGTTTCTTCGAAACTCTCGCAATCCTGCCGCCATTCGGAATCCGCTCCGCGAAGATGCCGTCGATGTCCGTGCGTTTGCGGATTTTTCTGGCCTCCGCGCCGCCCTGCTCGAGGCAGTTTAAGTGAAAGGCAATGTGCTTCAGAGGATGTGCGGAGGTGACGCTCACGAAAGCACCATCCCTTTTTGCAGAGGAATCTCACACTCGTATTCCGTGATCAGCAGCGAACCGTCGACCGTGCGCACGACCGGACGGCCGTCAAAGACGTCGATGATTTCGCCGGGGGCAT
This sequence comes from Lachnospiraceae bacterium, assembly GCA_017448245.1. GTDB lineage: Bacteria > Bacillota > Clostridia > Lachnospirales > Lachnospiraceae > Butyrivibrio. The sequence goes on from JAFSLV010000006.1 coordinate 57,174, forward strand.
AGGAACTGAAATCCAGCATTTCATCAAACGGCTGCGCAGACCATACTTTACAGATCACGGACTCAGCAGCGGAGTGCTTCGTCCTGATTGAAGGTTGCGGCTGTGATGTCGACGAGCCATGCGGGCATTCCAAATCGCCCGCATTCCGCACCTCACACCACGCCCCGGGGAAAGGACGCGACACCGCGCGGATGAGATTGTGGATCTCCCGCGTCCGCGCGTGCCAGTCGATTTTGCCGTCGGCGGCGGTGCGTTTTTCATACCACGAGTCAAAGTCCTTTGACTCCGTGCGCACTTTGATCTCATCGCCCGACAGATACACGCCGATTAAGTCCGCGATCATTTTTTTTGCGGCGATCATGTTTTTGTACTGCGCCGTCCGGATGTCGTCGTGAGGGGTGATCTGAAACATCGTGGTCGCAAAGACATTGGGCGAGTCAGCATGCTCGTCATAACGGAAAAGATTAAGATTAAAGCGCGTGTCTCCGAGCAGAATCGACCAGTTTAAGGGGCTCCTGCCGCGGCCGAAGGGCAGATATCCGGCGTTGCCGTGAAAGCCGAAGACCCCGTGCCGGAAACGATCGAGCACGGCCTTCGGGATGAGGCGCTGCCATCCCATGCAGATCCCTAAATCAAAGGTGTTGTCCGCAAAGAAAGACGCCGTCTTTTCATCGTCCAGCGTATAGCTGTCCGCCTCAAAGAGCGTGATATTATGCCGCGTGCAGACTTCTTTTAAGGAAGCAACACCCGAAATCTCGTTGCGTCCCTTGACGGCGTCCGACACCGTGACCACAAGCGTCAGCGGCGCGTCAAGTTCCCTGATATAACCTATGATTTCCTCCGAGGTGTCCTTGACCCCGAAGACAACGATCTGATAGTGCATGGTGACTCCGTCCGCGCGAATAAAATTACATCGGGTTATAGTGTCAGATCTTCGACATTGATACTCAAAGATGAAAGTTTTGCGGTTACCACTTTGATCCGGTAATCCAGTGTTTTGTTTTCGTGTCCCCCGTTTTCCCTCTTGATCTCCTGCAGATTGGAAAACTGCTCGATCAGATTCGTGATCAGCTCTTCTCTTGTCATTGTTTCCTCCGTAGGCATCGGCATTCACCTCCTGCCGATAGTGTACCACGCGTACGGAGTAAAATCCATTGCCTTAGGAAGATAACATATGGTTTATATTTTATCAATAAAGTTTTTTATTATTTTATTTTTTGCAGCCTTGTTCTTCTCTCATATACCCAAATGGGGCCGGTGTAAACCGTCCCTCCCCCCGGCTTATTGGGAGGCCCGGCGCATGGCTTCGAGGAGGGCCGCGTAGGCTTCCGTGTCGGCCGGCATAAAGCCGGTAAAGCCGTAGGCCGCAAAGAAGGGCTGTGCCTGCTCCGCGTAGGCCATGATCTGAAAAACCTCGGTGAGCGCCTCGCAGAATTTGTCGGAGGAGAGGTCCTCATTTTCCGCGCCGACGCACAGCACGTCCCCGGGCAGTATGCCCGTTGCGGCGATCTGTGTCAGCTCCTCTTCGATCGGTGTCTGGTGCGCGAGGTCCGTGCTCCACATCGCGGCGTGCGCTTCGAGCGTCGACTCCGCGCAGACGAGGATGTCGATCTGGCCGGCGGCCGCCCTGCGGATCGCGTCCGTCTCATCGAGTGTCAGGGCAAAAGACAGAGAGGGAATCCCCTTTTGATAATTCTGATACAGCCAGTAATTGGGATAGATATATCCCGCGAGATCGCTGCTCGAAGCGACCGCCCATACACAGTCGTCGAGGTCCTCCCAGGTGATCTCCGCGCCTGAAGCGGCTTTCTGAGCGATGGCCTGTCCTCTCTCGGAGGCGGCGGCATAGATGCCCGCCTGCCCGCCGGAGGTCAGATGCTCGGCATCGGTACCCTCCCCGGCCGTCAGCACGCCCTTCACGAGCGAGTCCGAATAGACGACATACTGTGTCGCGGGAAGCAGGACGATGTCCGCATTGCCGCCGATCAGCGCCTCCGCGCAGCGTGCGGGGTCCGCCGTGGTAAACGTGACCTCGCCAACCTCGATGCCGTTGGACTGCAGGCCGTTTTTGATAAACGTACCGAGCCCCTCCGTCAGTGCCTCGTCCGCGCCTTCCGTCTGGTAGGTGACGATCCTGAGCGTCTCTATGGAGACCGGTCCGGCATCCTGTGCGGACGTATCCGGCATATTTCCTCCCGTGTTGCGCCCGCGTGCGCATGCCGCAAGAAGGCACCCCGTCAGCAGTAATGTGCATAATCTTCGTGTTTTCATTGAGACTCCTTTATGATTTTCCCGTTTCCCTCTTGATTTCCTAAAGGTTTGAAAATTGCTCAATCAGATTGGTAATCCGTTCTTCTCTTGCCATTGTTTCCTCCGTGGTCATCGGCAATTACCTCCTGCCGATAGTGTACCACGCGGGCGCATGAATTACCATACCATACGGCAAACTGATGGTGTAAGCTCACTGTCAGTTGGATAAAACGAGAATTCTCCCTTGAGAATGGCTTTGAACTGTTGCCGCATTCATCTTATCCAGTTTTTCTGTTCCCGTCAAATATTGCCGATCTGCTCCCGGATGGCCAGTGTT
>JAFSLV010000007.1 GCA_017448245.1 Lachnospiraceae bacterium
AAAGATGATGGCGGTTATGGGGTAGAGATACCTCATTTTTTATTCGATTGAATACGAAACAAAGAAAAAAGCGTTTTAAAACCATACCAGAACCTCCGAAAACCCTTGTGTTTTATGAGTTTTCGGACGGTCTGGGGGGGGGTAAGAGCAGGCAGGATGCATGAGCGCAGGCGGATGATACCCTTTGAAAAAGACACATGAGATTCTGGAAGGACTGGCTTGAAAAACTGAATGATCCGACGAGGGATCCGTACGAGCGCAGATTCCGGCTGTTTGCGCCGGTCGGCATGGTATCGGTACTGGTCTGGCTGGTCGTTATCAGCATCATTGATTTCGATCTGTTCCGTCTGCTCTTTTTTGCAGGGATGCTGTTTGCGTACGGTCTGACGGTTATGATCTCTCTGCGCACGGGATATATACAGGCGGGAGCCGTACTGTGCGCCCTCGGTATGGCGATGGTACTCATGCCGTTTTGTTTTTTCCGGGAGGGCGGCGTGCAGGGCGGTGCGTTTAATTATGCGGTTTCCTCCCTGATCTTTATTCTGACGTCCGCAAAGGGCAGGCTGCGCAACCTCCTGATCGTGATCGATCTGGTGACGGTAAATGTCTGCTTTGTGCTGGCCTATCTGTATCCGGAGCTGTTATTCGAGCCGGACAGGATCGTGATCTATGTCAATGCGTACACGGAAATGGTGATTACATTTATCCTGGCATTGGCGGCCATTTTATTTCAGCTGCACATGTTTTATCAGGAACGCGCCATACTGGAGCGGCAGCGCAATGAGATCGAGGAATTAAACACCGCGCAGAACCGCTTTTTCTCGAGCATGTCCCACGAGATCCGCACGCCGATCAATACGATCATCGGCATGAACGAGATCGTGATGCGTGACAGGAGCTTAAGCGACGAGACGCACTCGAGACTCTCATCCATCCACTCGGCGTCACAGATGCTTTTGTCCCTCATCAACGATATCCTCGACATGTCCAAGATGGAGTCGGGCAAGATGGATATCATTCCCGTGGAATACGAAACGGCCGGGATGCTCACGGAAGTCTCCGGCATGATTGCGGGGAGGGCCGCGGAGAAAAAACTGCAGTTTCATGTCGATGTGGACGACTCGTTACCCGCGCGCCTGTTCGGCGACGAGGTCAGAATCAAACAGGTACTGGTCAATCTTTTAAATAATGCCGTCAAATATACCGCGCAGGGGACGGTCACGATGTCGGTGCAGGGAGACAGGGAAGATGACAAACACATACGGCTGACCTTCCGCGTGGAGGACACCGGCATGGGCATCAAAAAGGAAGCGATCCCGTATCTCTTTGAAGCCTTTAAGCGCGTGGATGAGGAAAAGAACCGCAACATCGAAGGCACGGGCTTAGGGCTCTCCATCGTCAAACAGATCGTCGATCTGATGCAGGGAGAGATCGGCGTATCGAGCGTCTATACCAAGGGAAGCACCTTTACCGTATCACTCGTGCAGGAAATCGTGGACGCGTCCCGGATCGGCGCATTGCAGCTGACGGATGACAGGAAGACGGACGCGAGGTCCTATTACCGGCAGAGCTTTGAGGCACCGGACGCGCATCTGCTCATTGTCGACGATAATGAGATGAATCTTGCCGTGGAGACAGGACTGTTAAAGGATACCCGGATGCGCATCGATACGGCATCAAGCGGGAAGGAAGCGCTCGAAAAGACGCTGCGGACGGCCTACGACGTGATCTTCATGGATCATCTGATGCCCGGCATGGACGGCATCGAGTGTCTCAAGAGGATCCGTACGCAGGAAGGCGGCATGAATAAGGAAACGCAGGTGTTTGCGCTGACGGCCAATGCGGGTGCGGATAATCAGGCGCTGTACGCGTCAAACGGTTTTGACGGCTATCTCTTAAAGCCGGTCAGCGGGCAGCAGCTCGAAGCGGCACTCTTAAAGGCGCTGCCGGAGAATAAGGTCAACCTCACCGGCGCGGAGACCATCCAGGCGCAGGCGGAGACGGTATTCGGACAGCTCGGACGCAAGAGGCGCATCCGCATCACGATGGACTCGGGCGGCGATCTGCCGCAGGCGTACACCGAAAGGCTCGATATCGGCATCGTCAATTATTCCGTCATCACGGATACCGGCACCTTCCGGGACAATGCCGAGATCGACTCCGACGAGCTGATGCGTTATATGCGGGATCCTTCGCGCACGGCAAGAAGTGAGCCGCCGAGCCCGCAGCATTTTGAGCGCTTCTTTGGCGCACAGCTCGCCAAGGCGCAGCAGGTGATCCACATCACGCTGTCGCCGGGCATATCTTCGAGTTACAGACACGCGGTGGAAGCGGCGCGCTCCTTTGACAACGTGACGGTCGTGGACTCTCTTGCGCTCTCTTCCGGCACGGGTCTGCTCGCGCTGTATGCCGCGCGTCTTGCGGAGACGGAGTTGTCCGTTGCGGAGATTGTCAGACGGCTCGATGCCGTCAAAAAACAGATCCGTACCAGCTTTGTCATGGATAACGGCGATTTCTTTATGCGCGGCGGCCGGATCTCGCCGGTGGTCAACGCGCTTCTGGACGCGTTTTTGCAGCATCCGGTCATCGAGATAAAGGACGGCGGAACCCGTGCGCATACCGCGGGCTTTTCCGGCTACCGGAAGGATTATATCAAAAGGACGCTGCGCCGGTTCCGTCATCCGGATACGTCGCTTTTGTTCATCACCTATGTCGGCATGACGGAAAAGGAGCTGACGGAGGTAAAGGAGACGGTTGAAGAGATCGTGCACTTTGACCGCGTCGTATTGGTCAAGGCATCGAGCGCGATCGCCGTCAACTGCGGACCGGGGACATTTGGCCTGCTGTTCCGGACGCGCGGCGACGACAAGGAGACGTCGAAGAGGCTGTATGACTTTTTGCCGGAGATCATCGAAGAAAAGGAAGCGGTGAAGGAAGCGGACGAAGAGGAAACGCCTGCGGAGACGGCAACGGATACGGCAAAGCCTGTGGCGGACGCGGGCGCCGCGCATCCGGCAAAAGACGGGGCGGCGGATGTTCCCGCACAGAGCGCCCTGCCGGCAGCGCTCGATACCGCAGAGGCGCTGAAGGCCTGCGGTTCGCAGGCGGTCTTTGACAGCGCCTTACGGCTCTTTTACGAATCGGCCGCGCAGAAGGCGGACGAAATCGAACGGTATCTGGAAAACGAGGACTGGGAAAACTACACGATCAAGGTACACGCCCTCAAATCGAGCGCCCGCCTGATCGGGGCGAGTGCGCTGTCGGAGGATGCGGCGCACCTTGAAGCGATGGGCAATCTGGCAAAAGGGTAACGGACGGACATGAACCACGAACCGCAAAACGTGAAAAACAAAACAGCGGGAAGCGGCAACAGTTTCCGCGTACGCAGAAGCAGCGCGCAGCGTACGCGCAGTGTCCATCTGAGCATCATACTCATCATGACGCTCACGCTGGCCGGAATGATCATGACCGGTCTGATGCTTTCATGGGAGATCTGGATGCTGCCGCTGTTTGCGGCCGGCACGGTGCTGTCCTGGATCTTACATATCAGCAAACGCTTTTCGGACCGGCAGCGTCTCTTTTTCTACATGACGGTTGTGTGGATGCTCGTGATCTATCACGGCGTGCACGCAACGAGCTTCTTTGATCTCGCGAGTGTGGCCGCGATCGAATTTGCGATGCTTGCGCTCACGGACGAGCCGCTTCTTTTGCACATCGGCCTTTTGGTATACTGGTTTACTTATTTCTGGAGCGGTTATCAGGTCGTTACCGCGGGGGATTTTGTGATTACGCCGCTCATCGTTGCGCGGATCATACTGCATTTCTGTGTGGTGGTCACGACCTATATCGTGGCCGGACGCATCATGAAAAACAGAAGGATGGAGATCGAGGACGACGCGCGCATCATCGAGGAACTCGAGGGCACACAGCGTCATGCGGAGGATTTCCTGATCAATGTCTCGCACGCCTTCCGCATGCCCGTCAACATCGTGACGGGCGTTACGCATGTGCTGGAGCACAGGGCAGGGGATACGGAAGAGATTGAACATCTGCAGTATGCCGGCAAGTATCTCTCCGACCGGCTCGAGGATCTGCTCGATTATACGGAACTCGAGACCGGAAGGCTGGAGATATCTCATGAGCCCTACATGATCGCATCCATCCTCAATGACGTGCTGACCGCGCTCGGGCTCTACCGGAAGGAGAGCCGCGTGCAGGTGATCGTCGATGCGGATGCCGATATCCCCCGCGTGATCCGCGGCGATGCCAGGCGCGTCAAAAAGGTGCTGCATCATCTGATTGACAATGCCCTGCGCTATACGGAGCGCGGCGGTGTCTATGTGCACGTCTACTGCGTAAAGGAAGACTACGGGATCAATCTGTGTATCGAGGTATCCGATACCGGCCGCGGGATACGCGCGGAGGAGATCTCCGCCATCAAGGAAGGACTCTATCAGAGTGCGGGCAGTCGAAAACGCGTGTCCGAGGGCTTCGGTCTCGGACTGCAGATCGTGTACGGCATCGTGCATGCGATGAACGGATTTGTGCGCATGGAGACCGAGCCCGGAAAGGGAACAAAGATCCATGTGACGATTCCGCAGGAAGTGGCGGAGGAAGGCCGGTGCATGGCACTCAGGAGCGACCGGCGCAGAAAGATGGCCTTTTACCAGCAGAGCGGCAAATTTGACGTGCCCGTCGTCCGTGAATACTATATGCGCCTGATCATGCACGTGATCCGCGCCTTTGACCTTGCGCTCGACCGCACGATGGAACTGGCGGAGCTGAAGGAAATGCTCAAAAAAGACGATTACACGCATGTCTTTATCGCGGATGAGGAATACGGGGAGGATCCGGATTATTTTGATGCGCTGTCCGGACAGCTCCACGTGATCGTGGTGTCAAAGCTCTCCTTTGAGCCGCGTGCGGGAAGCCTTGTCACGGTGCTGAGAAAACCGCTGTATGCGTTCCCGCTGGTGGAAACACTCAACGCGGAGACGGAAGCCGAGGCCAAGAAGGCGCTCTATGGAGAAGAAAGGACGCGCTATGACGGCGTCCGTGCGCTGGTCGTCGATGACGAGGAGATGAATCTCGTCGTCGCACAGGGAATCTTTGCGACGCTCGGGATGTCGGTCGATACGGCACGGAGCGGCAAGGCGGCCATCGAAGCGGCAAGAAGAAACAATTACGATATCGTCTTTATGGATCATATGATGCCGGGCATGGACGGCGTGGAATGCGCACACCGTATCCGCAGCATCCTCCAGTCGGAGGGACGGGAGGTAAAGATCGTGGCGCTGACCGCCAATGCCGTATCGGGGGCGCGCGAGATGTTTGCAAGAGAAGGCTTCCAGGGATTTATCGCCAAGCCCGTCGAATCGGCGGAGCTCCTCCGTGTGCTGAGGCGCGTGCTCGGAGATGAGGACGGAAGCGAAACGGTCATGACACGGGACGACGTATGAAGAAATGGATCGAAAAACTCAAAGACCCGTCGCGGGATCTGTATGCACGCCGTTATGATCTGATGACGGTGTTTTCCTCCGCGGAACTCGTGTGTCTGGTGGCGGTGATGCTCATCTTCCGCTTCCCCGTGCTTCCCGTTGTCTTTTACGGGCTGTGCGCGGTGTTCAATACGATGGATTATCTGCGGGTCAGTAAGGGATCCGACGTGCAAAAGACCACGGTCAAGGGTGCCGTCTTCTTTGTATTTGTCTGTATTCCTTTCGGATTTATCGTGGGGGGCGGCATCGACGCCGGGGCCGTGCACTGGTGTATCATGGCGATGGCCTATATCTTTCTCACGGTCCGCTACACGGCAAGAACCGTTCTTTTGCTGTGTGATCTTTTTATCACGATCGCCGGTTTTGTCTATGCCTATCTGCATCCCGGTCTGTTTTATTCCTATACGGCGGACCAGCTCTTTGCCAGCCAGGTCACGCTTCTGGTCATCGATCTGATCACGCTGGGGTCGGGCTTTGTCTTCCAGGTCTATACGTCCGACCAGGAGCGCAGGCTCCTTGAGGCGCAGAGGGACGAGCTGGACGCCCTGAACCGCGCGAGGGTCGCCGCCTCCTTTACGAACAATCTGCAGAGCAGTGCGGACGCGCTTTTTAAGCCGAAAAAGAAACAGATCCGGATCACCTGCGACTCGGCGGCGGATCTCCCGCTGCCGTGGCGCAGGGAATGGGAGATCGCGGTGATCGCGCATACCGTCCATACGGAAAACGGCGCCTTTACCGACGGGGAGGAGATCGTGTGCGACGAGCTGATGCACTATATCCGCGACGGCGCACATACGGCAAAGAGCGAGGTGCCGGATGCCGCGGCATTTGAGCGCTTTTTTGCAGAACAGCTCAAAACGGCCGATGAGGTGATCCATATTTCGGTGGCGCAGGCCTCCTCTCCCGTGTATGCCAACGCGGAACAGGCCGCCAGATATTTTGACCGCGTGCGCGTGATCGACTCCGGATCGATGTCCGGCGGTGCCGGGATGCTTGCGCTCTATGCCGCGCATCTGGCCAAAAAGACGGAACTCTCCGCGGAGGAAATCGAAGCGCGCGCGTTAAAAGTCAAGACGCATCTGACAGCGCACTTTGCGCTCGAGGGAACGGATTATCTGGTCCGGGGACACAGGATGCGTCCGCTGCTGGGGCGCTGGCTCGACGCGTTTTTGCTGCGTCCCGTCATCCATATGAAAAATGATAAAATGAGGTTTTTCGTCGCCTTTGGCAGGAATCACCGCAGACGCTTTATACGCAGAACCCTGCTGTACGGGCGCAGAAATATCGATCCGTCCCTTCTTCTGATCACGTACGCCGGCATGACGGTGCCGGAGCTGAAGGCCGTGATGGAGGAGGCGGAAAGAATCATGCATTTCGACCGGGTCATCTGTATGCCCGCGTCGAGTGCCATCGGGATCAATACGGGTTCCGGGACCTTTGGCCTGATGTTCCATACGATGACAGGGGACAGGGAGACCGGCGGCAGACTGTTTGACTTTTTACCCTGACGGACACCGGGACGACGGAAAGGAGATACCATGACCAGAGAGGAAGCGATTGCGGAGATCAAAGAAAAGACACCGAAACTCCTTGCGGATTACCGGGCGCTGGCGGAGTCCTTAAAGCCGGTACTCGGGATCACGGACGGGGAGGAGGATACGGACAAGCCCGAGATGGATCCGGAGGAACTGAAAGAACTCTATGAGGCGGTGCTCGAATTTGCGGAAGGGTACGATCTCGATTCCATCGACATGCTGCTGCAGCAGGCAAAAGATTACCGGATTCCCGACGCGGAAAAGGAACGCTTTACGCAGATGGAAAAAAAGGTGCGCGATTCCGACTGGGATGGCCTGAAAGAGGTCCTTTCTGACTGAGAAAAAAGAAACCGCAAATAATACCATATGGAGCGTGTTTCTGACGGCGACCGTGGTGCTGTTTGTCGCAACGGCCGCCTTCGGGCTGCTGTTGCACCGCCAGATCAGGCAGATGACGCTCCGGCAGATCCGCAGCAATGCCATGGATATCGCGAGGATCGCCGCGGATCAGGTGGATGCGGAGGTATTCGGACGCCTTGTGCCGGGCGATGAGGACACACAGGAATACGCGTCGGTGCTTCGTGTGCTCACAAGGATCCTCGAAAGCTCCGAAGTGGAATATCTGTATACGATCGCGCAAAATGACGCGGGAGATCTCGTCTTTATCGTCGACTCCGACCCCGAGGATCCCGGCCTGATCGGCGAGGCCTATACGGGATCGCCGGATGCGATGCGCGCGATCGAGGGGACGGCCGTTGCCGATGACGAGCCGTACAGGGACCGTTGGGGGATCCATATCAGCGCCTATGCCCCGGTGCTGCATGAGGGACGCGTCGTCGGCGCGGCGGTGGTGGACCTGCCCTATGACTGGGTACAGCGCGAGCTGCGCCGCGTCACGGTGATGGTCGCAAGCCTCGCCTCCGCCTTTTTTGTCCTGAGCTTTTTGCTGCTGTTATTTGTGACGAGGCAGACGGAGCGCAATGCCTTAAGGCTCCGGGAGGCCAAGGAAAAGGCGGAAAGGAGCGACCGTGCAAAGAGCGAGTTCTTTGCGCGGATGTCGCACGAGATCCGCACGCCGATCAACGCGATGCTCGGCATGAACGAGATGATCTTAAGAGAGAGCAGGACCGCGCACGCGACGGACGGGGTACTCGCCAATATCGCGGACAGTGCGCGTCACGCACAGCATGCCGGAAGAGAACTGCGCGCGCTGATGGATGACATGCTCGACTTTGCCAAAATCGAAGCCGGCGTGGACGCAAAGGAGACAGACACAGGGGATTCCGGCGGGGAAGACCCTGCGGCCCGTGCCGCGTATACGGCGCCCCGGGCAAGGATCCTCGCGGTGGATGACACGGAGATCAATCTGGACGTCGCGGAAGGGCTGCTTGCGGAGACCGGAATCACGGTGGAACGCGCCTTGAGCGGTGCGCAGGCGCTTTTACTGACGCTCGAAAAAAAGTATGACGTGATTCTGATGGACCAGCGGATGCCTTACATGAACGGAACGGAAACGATGCAGACGATCCGTGAACAGAAGGGCGGGAAAAACAACGAAACGCCGGTGATCTGCGTGACGGGTGATGTGCTTGCGGGTGCGAGAGAGAGGTATCTCGCGGAAGGCTTTGACGATTATATGGCCAAGCCGCTCGACGGCATACGGCTCAGGGCGCTGGTGCGCGGCTTTTTGCCAAAGGAGCTCGTGCAGGATGCGGGTGCGGGAGATGCGCGGGACATTGCGCAGACGGCGGGCGCGGGACACCCCGCGGATGTCCCGGTGACGGTGAATCCGAAGATCCTGCGCAGGTTTTATGATACGATCGAAGACAACGCCGCGGAGATCGAGCGTTTCTATGAAGAGGAAGATTACGAAAACTATACGATCAAGGTGCATGCGCTCAAATCGAGTGCGCTGCTCATCGGCGAGGAGGCTCTGTCAAAGGACGCGGCCTATCTGGAAGCCTGCGGGTATGCGGCCTGTGGTGAAAAATGGGAGTAATGAATACATTAAGCGTTCTTGAAACGCTGCATGAACTGTATATTTCGCTGACGGCGCTGCTCTTCGACATCGCACTGTGTGCGGTGGTCGTGATGCTCGGCGGTGCGGGAAAAAACAAAAACAGCAGATTTTTCTTCGTGGCGCTTACGGTGACGCTGTCTTGTTTTCTGGCCTGTGTCAGTTACTTTTTCGGCCACGCGGATGTGGGGGCGCCGTTGCTGCCGGTGCTTTTTGTCAATCTCGCGTCCTACATGGGCAATATCTTTGTGACGTATTATCTGTCGGAGTATCTGAGTACCTTTTTCAGCGGCGATATCCTGGGAAAGAAGTGGCGCGCCTTTAACAAAGCGCTGCTTTTTGCGAGCGGGGTGTTGCTGGCCGTGTATTTCTTTTTACAGGTCCCGCATGCCGGTAATCCGGATGTCAATATCTTTCCGCACGGATGGTTTCGCGCGCTGGTCGGTTATATCATTGAGATCTATTATATGGTGGTATGCCTGAGCTTCGCACGCAGGGGCAATGAGCTCAATCTGCGCGCGCGGATCACGATCATCGTCGCCTTTGTCATCTCCATCCTGACCTTTGGCATGCAGGTGGCGCTGGGATCAAAGCCCCTGGTCAATTATCTGGGTGTTTCGGTGGCCCTTTTAATCTTTTATTTCTCCGCGGAGACACCGGATTATCACAAGCTGCAGCAGGCGATGAAGGAGCTCACGGAGGAAAAACAGATTGCGGAGGAGGCAAGGCGGCAGGCGGTCGCCGCAAACCGCGCCAAATCGGACTTTCTGGCCAATATGTCGCATGAGATCCGCACGCCGATCAATGCCGTGCTCGGCATGAACGAGATGATCCGGAGAGAGGGCGTCAATCCCAATGTGCAGACCTACGCGCGCAATATCGAAAGCGCGGGTAAGAATCTTTTGTCCATCATCAATGACATCCTTGATTTTTCCAAGATCGAGGCGGGCAGGATGGAGATCGTCAACGCGACCTACAGCCTCTCGTCGGTTTTAAACGATGTCTGTAACATGATCCTCCTGCGTGCGCGCGGCAAGAATCTGACCTTTGACGCAAAGGTGGATCCCGCGATTCCCGACCGGCTTCTCGGGGACGAGGTACGCGTGCGGCAGGTCATCACCAATCTGCTGACGAACGCGGTGAAATATACGGACGAGGGAGGCGTGGTGCTCGAAGTCTCCGCGCGGGATGCCGCATCCGCACGGACAGAGGGCGTGCTGCTTGTCGTTTCGGTAAAGGATACGGGCATCGGGATCCGTGAGGAAGACCGGGCAAAGCTCTTTGCCAAATTTGAGCGCGTCGACATGGAGCATAACAAGACGATCGAGGGCACGGGCTTGGGTCTTGCCATCACCGGTACGCTTGTGAGGATGATGGGCGGGGAGATCAGGGTGGAGAGCGAATACGGAAAGGGAAGCACCTTTACCGCAACCATTCCGCAGGAGGTGATTTCCGTCGATCCGATCGGTGATTTCCGGGCGCGCCTGAAGCGGAGCATGGAGGAGGAAGAGGACTACCGCGAAACCTTCCGTGCGCCGGGCGCACGCATCCTCGTGGTGGACGATACGGAGATGAATCTGAACGTGATCGAGGGTCTTTTAAGGCAGACGATGGTGATTCTGGAACTGTCGTCGAGCGGCACACAGGCACTCAGGCTCGCCAAGGATACGCCCTATGATCTGATCCTGATGGACCAGCGGATGCCCGGCATGGACGGCACGGAGGCGCTGAAACGCCTGCGGGAGCAGGAGGGCGGCATGAATCACAAGACGCCCGTGATCTGCCTGACGGCGGATGCCGTACAGGGGGCGAGGGACCGCTATCTGGAGGAGGGCTTTACGGATTATCTCTCGAAGCCCGTCGAGTCCGCCGCGCTCGAGCAGAAGCTCATGCGGTATCTGCCGCAGGATAAGGTGATCCGGATGAGCACGCAGGATATGGCGGACAAGACGCCCGCGACGGATACGGCGCGGAACGCGGCAGCTGACGGCGTACCCGCAAAGGAAGCACCCGCAAAGGTGTCCTCTCTTGACGCGCATCCGCTTTTGGATCTCAACGCCGCGCGCACCTACCTCGTGACCGACGAGCTGATCGAGAAGACAATCCGGCAGTTTGCGGAGAGCTGCGGGGAGAAGGCGGACGAGATCGAAAGACTCCTTGCGGCGGAGGATTATGAGAATTACACCATTAAAGTGCATGCACTCAAATCGAGTGCGCGGCTGATCGGCGCCGACGCCCTTTCCCGGGCGGCGGAGTATCTTGAAATGTGCGGAAACGCAGTCAGGGAGAGCGATTCCGGCAATCAGTGACCGGGCGGGTCAACACAAAATAACAGACGATATTGCCCGGATGCGGACCTCTTTTTTCATATTGACACCCCTTGTAAACCTATGTATAATACTTGATTAGTCTCTCTACATCTTTTTGAGGGAAGACAAAATGTATGTTGTCGGAGGTAAGCGGATATGGGTGAGAAGAAGAACATCCTCACGTACGAAGGACTCAAGGCGTACGAGGACGAGCTCGAGGACCTGAGGGTCAACAAGCGCAGGGAGATCGCGGAGAAGATCAAGGAGGCGGTCGCGCAGGGGGATCTGTCCGAGAATGCGGAGTATGATGCCGCCAAGGACGAACAGCGTGACGTGGAAGCCCGGATCGAGGAACTGGAAAACCTGCTCAAAAACGCGGAGGTGGTCGACGAGGACGAGATCGATGTCAAGACCATCGGGATCGGCTGCAAGGTCAAGCTCCAGGACGTCAAGAAAAAGACGGAGGTCGCTTACAAGATCGTGGGATCGAGTGAGGCCAACAGCATCAAGGGCAAGATCTCCAATGAGTCACCGGTCGGAAGAGCGCTGCTGGGCGCCAAGAAAAACGAGATCGTAGAGGTCGAGACACAGGCCGGCATCTTTCAGTACAAGGTGCTCAAGATCGAAAGGGCCAGCGCGTCCTGAGACGGTATCACAAAAAGACTCATACCGAAACGCAAAAATAAAACCCCCGATTGCTTTACGCAGCGGGGGTTTTTACGTTACAATAGCAGCAGATTAAGTTTTGGGAGGAATTATGGGAGAGCATCAAAAGAAGCCGGCGGAGGCATCCGCCGTCACCGCGGAGGACATCGGGAGGCTGCGGCAGGTCAGGCGTGACAAGCTGCGCGAGCTGCAGGAGGCCGGAAGGGATCCGTTTCTCATCGTCACCTACGATCAGACACATCACTCCGAAGAGATCAGGACACAGTTCGATACGCTTGAGGGACAGGAGGTCTCGGTTGCGGGCCGCATGATGAGCAAGCGCGTCATGGGGAAGGCAAGCTTTTGCCACGTGCAGGACGTGCAGGGCAGAATCCAGTCCTATGTCGCAAGAGACGATCTGGGCGATGAGGCATATGCCGCGTTCAAAAAGCTCGATGTCGGCGATCTCATCGGCATCCGCGGCACGGTCTTTCAGACCAAAACGGGAGAGATCTCGGTGCACGCAAAAGAAGTGACGCTTCTTGCCAAGAGCCTGCAGACGCTGCCCGAAAAATTCCACGGTCTCACCGATCCGGACCTCAGATACCGGCAGCGCTATGTCGATCTCATCATGAATGAGGAATCGAAGCGCACCTTTATCCTGCGTTCCAGGATCATCGCGGCGATCCGCCGCTTCCTCGACGAGAGGGACTTTCTCGAGGTCGAGACACCGATGCTCGTCGAGAACGCGGGCGGCGCGGCGGCCAGGCCTTTTGAAACGCACTACAACGCGCTCGACGAGGACGTCAAGCTGCGCATATCGCTCGAGCTCTATCTGAAGCGCCTGATCGTCGGCGGACTTGAGCGCGTCTACGAGATCGGCAGGGTCTTCCGCAACGAGGGTCTCGATACCAAGCACAATCCGGAATTCACGCTCATGGAGCTCTATCAGGCCTATACCGATTATCACGGCATGATGGACCTGACGGAGGAGATGTACCGTCATGTCGCGCGCGAGGTGCTCGGAAGCACGAAGGTGCGCGTGCGCATCAAAGAGGGCTCGATGGAGGAGCAAAAGATCAAAGCCTGCGGCATGGAGATCCTTAAGGATACGCCTTCCGCGGACGATGCCGCAGCGGGTGAGGAAGCCGCGGCAAAGGAAGGGTATATCGAGATCGATCTCGGGGAGCCGTTTGTGC
Organism: Lachnospiraceae bacterium; assembly: GCA_017448245.1. Taxonomy (GTDB): domain Bacteria; phylum Bacillota; class Clostridia; order Lachnospirales; family Lachnospiraceae; genus Butyrivibrio. Next base: position 13,204 of record JAFSLV010000007.1, read on the forward strand.
GCATGACGATGCTCGACGCGATCAGGAAAGAGACCGGGATCGATTTTGATACGGTCGCGGATACGCAGGCGGCCAGGGAGCTTGCCGACGCGCATCATATCCACTACGAGCCGCATCATAAAAAGGGAGACATCATCAATCTCTTCTTTGATACATACTGCGAAGACAAGATGATCCGGCCGACCTTTATCATGGATCATCCGATCGAGATCTCGCCGCTGACCAAAAAGCATCCGGACAAGGAAGGCTATGTGCAGCGGTTTGAGCTCTACATCATGGGGCAGGAGATGTGCAATGCCTACTCCGAGCTCAACGATCCGATCGACCAGAGGGAGCGTTTTATCGAGCAGGAAAAGCTGCTTGCCGCAGGCGATGAAGAGGCCAATCACATCGACGAGGATTTTTTGAACGCACTCGAGGTCGGGATGCCGCCGACCGGGGGCATCGGCTACGGGATCGACCGTCTCGTCATGCTGTTGACGGGACAGACCACGATCCGCGACGTCATCATCCAGCCCATGATGAAACGCACGGGCGCATAGACCGGCGATGAGGTACCAATGGCTGCAAGCGACAAGGAAAAACAGCTGAAAAAAGAGCTCAGGCAATTAAGGAAGCAGTATGACTTTCTGGTGGCCGCGCTCGACAATCTGCCCAATCCGATTTTTATGAAGGATGAGGAAGCAAAGTTTCTCTTCTTTAATAAGCGCTATGCGGAGGCTTTTGGCATGAAGCGCGAGGAGTATGTCGGAAAGAGCGTCCTGGACCTGGAGTACCTCCCTCCCGTCGACCGTGAGCGTTACCAGGAGGAGGACACCGCGCTCATCCGCTCGGGCGAAGAGGTCAGCTATGAAAAGGATTTTGACTTTGCGGACGGAGAGGTGCATCCTTCCCTCTACTGGTCGAAGGGCGTGCACGATCCCGTCAGCGGCGCACAGGGACTGATCGGCGAGATCGTCGATATCTCCAAGGAGAGGCATCTGCGTGAATCGCTCAACGAATCCCTCGAAAAGCTGCGCCTCACCAATCTCAAGCTCGAGGAGATGAACAAGATCGACGCGGGCACCGGCGTCTATAACCGCACGCTGCTCAACAAAAAATCCCTCGAGATGACGTACAGAAAGTCCAGGGGTGAGAGCTGTGCCCTGATGGCGGATCTCGATCATTTCAAGCGTGTCAATGATCTGTACGGGCATATCAAGGGAGACGAGGTGCTCTCGCAGTTTGCCGAGATCTTAAAGAGCGAATGCCGCGAAAAGGACGTGCCGATCCGTTACGGCGGGGAGGAGTTTCTGCTCTTTTTGAATGACGCCTCGCTCGAGAGCGGCCTGCAGGTGGCGGAAAGGATAAGGGCGCGCTGCGAAAAGGAGATCCGTCTTCCCGACGGCGATCCGATCACGGTATCGATCGGCGTGGCGCTGATGGACGCAAAGAAAAACTTACAGGACAATATCCGCAGACTCGACGACAATCTCTATCTGGCAAAACACCGCGGCAGAAACCGCGTGGTGGCGGAGGAGGGATGAGAGGATGTCTTTTTCCCCTCCGGCGGCGGCTTTTCTGATTCTGTTTCTTGCGGCAAGTGCGGTGCATCTGTATCACAGCTATCTCGATGATGCAGGGAAACGGGCATATACCAAGCCGTTTCTTCTTTTGTTTCTGATTCTTTTTTATGTAAGCGCGGCCGGGACGCGCAATCATGCGCTGCTCCTTGCGCTTGCCTGCGCGTGGGCGGGCGACGTGCTGCTGATCTTTCCCGGAAACCGTTTCTTTGTGCTCGGGGGGATCGCCTTTCTTTTTGCGCACTTTTTCCTGATGGCGGCCTTTGTACCGGGGATTCTTGCCGTGCGCGTGGAAGGAATCCTCCTTGCCGGCGCGGCGATCGCGTATCTTCTGGCAACGGCGTGGATCATCCGCAGGCTCTTCGGGATCGTCCCGAAAAAGATGCTGGTGCCGATGTGTCTCTACCTTGCCGCAAACGGCACGACCAATCTCTTTGCGCTGATGCAGCTCATGACACTGCGCAATACGGGAGCTTTTTTGGCCTTTTTGGGCGCTTTTTTCTTCTTTTTTTCCGATTGCGTGCTCTATCTGGTGCGGTATCATCCGGACCGGAATCTCATATATAAGCGCCATTTTACGGTCATGGCGGCGTATCTTGCGGGGGTTTTTCTGATCACCCTGGGCATGCTGCAAATATCAGAAATAATCTCATAGTTTTTCCCTGATTTTTTGCCAAAATCGCGTGACAACCACAAAATATTGTGCTACAATAGGCTTCGGACACAAGTCCGGAGACCTTATCAACAATCGAAAGGAGAATGTAGGGTATGAATAAGGCAGAACTCATCGAAGCAATGGCGAAGAGCAACAAGCTCTCCAAAAGGGAAAACGAAGAAGTCGTTAACGCGTTTGTCGACGTCGTTACCAAGGAGCTGAAGAAGGGCGGCAAGGTGCAGCTCGTCGGCTTCGGCACGTTCGAAGTGGGCAAGAGAGCGGCACGCACGGGCCGTAACCCCCAGACCGGCGAAGAGATCAAGATCAAGGCTTCGAAGGCTCCCAAGTTCAAGGCCGGCAAAGCGCTGAAGGATAGCGTCAACAAGAAGTAAGTATCGTTTACGGGGTAGTTTTTGGGGAGGATTATGTAACGATAGAAAAGGGCAGCGGCGGATTCCCGCGCTGCCCTTTTTCTGTGGTATACTAATAGAATATGAAGAAGCGTGCGCTCTGGACAATTGCGGCGATCATCATCGCCGCGTTGAGCATCTGGGCGGTATTTGCCAATGCCCATTCCCTGACATTTGCGGAGATTGCGGATGCGATCCGGCACGGTCACACGGTGTTTTTATGCGCGGCCGTTCTGTGCATGCTCGGCTTTATCGTCTTTGAGGCGCTTTCTTTGCTCTGGATCCTCAGATACGCGGGATATCCGCGCTCTCTTGCGCAGGGCATTGTCTACAGCGCGGGAGACGTGTATTTCAGCGCCATCACGCCGTCGGCCTCCGGCGGACAGCCGGCCAGCATGTTTTTTATGCGGGAAAACGGGATTCCCGGCGCCGTGATTACGGTGACGCTCATCCTCAATCTCGTGATGTATACGCTGGCGATCCTGGTGATCGGCGTGCTGTGCCTCATTTTTAAGGCGGACGTGTTTTTCCATTTCAACGCGGTGTCGAAGACGCTGATCGTGATCGGATTTGCCGCACTGACGGGGCTTGCGTGCATCTTTTACGGACTGCTGCGCAGAGGGGGCGTGCTGCGCGCGATCGGAAACCGCCTGATCACGCTCCTTGCCACGATCCGGCTGATGCGCCATCCGGATAAGTGGCGCGAAAAGCTCGACCGCCTCGTCGAGGAATACCGGATGTGTGCCGCCACGGTTTCCGGAAAAAAGAGAGTGCTGTCGGTGGTGTTTCTGTTTGATTTTCTGCAGCGTGCCGCGCAGATCAGTGTCACGCTGATGATGTATTACGCGCTCGGGGGAGAGGCCGGCGGACACGGCGCGGATCTCTTTGCGATCCAGACCTTCAGCCAGATCGGCTCGAACTGCGTGCCGGTGCCGGGCGGCATGGGCGTCGCCGACTATCTGATGCTCGACGGGTTTTCTTCGATTTTCGCGGGAGACTACGCGTTTCAGCTGGAACTGCTGTCGCGCGGACTTTCGTTCTATATATGTACGCTGCTGTCGGGACTGATCGTGGTTCTCGGCTATGTGGGGAGCAAAAGAAAACATGTCTGATTTTTTGAAAGAATATCTCAGGCACCCGCGCACGGTCGGCGCCGTCGCGCCGAGCGGGAAGGGGCTGGCAAAGAAGATGACAAAACCCGTGGACTTTGCGCGGGCGCGCGTCATCGTCGAATACGGACCGGGAACCGGCGCTTTTACGAAGCGTCTCTTCCGCCTGAAAAAAGAAGAGACAAAGCTCATCCTCATCGAACAGAACGATGTCTTTTACGAAAAGATGCGCAGCCTCTGCGACGGGAAGAAGAATACGCACGTGCTGCACGGAAGCGCGGAGGAGGCGGACAGGCTCCTTGCGGAGCTCGGGATTGCGCACGCCGATGTCGTGCTGTCGGGGCTGCCGTTTGCTTCGCTTCCGGAAAAGACGTCGATCCGGATCTTTCAGGCGACAAAGCGCCTGATCGGCGCGGAAGGCATCTTTGTCACCTTTCAGTATACGATGTGGAAGAAGCGCTTTTTTGAAAAGTATTTCCGTATCGCAAAGACTCTGTTTGAGTGGCGCAATCTGCCGCCGGCCTTTGTCCTTGTCATGCGCACGAGACTGACGGCGGCCACAGAAAGGGAAGACGGATGATCGGTATCTATAATTATACGGTAATCCTGACCTATGTCGGGATGGTGGTATCCTTTGTCGGGATATCCTACGCGATCGACGGCAATACAAAGATCGCGGTGTTCTGCCTCCTGATTGCGGGCGTCTGCGACATGTTTGACGGCGCGGTGGCATCGATGCGCGAGCGCACAAAGAGGGAGAAGCGGTTCGGCATCCAGATCGATTCGCTCTCCGATCTCATCAGCTTTGGCGTGCTGCCTGTCATCATCGCGTGCAGGGAGGTGCCGCACAACCGCCTGGTCGCCACGGCATCCGGCGTCTATCTGTTGTGCGCGCTCATCCGTCTTGCGTATTTCAATGTGGACGAAGAGGAGAGACAGGAACAGACGGACGCGCCGAGGGAGTTTTATTACGGGCTGCCGGTGACGACCGCCGCGGTGATTTTGCCCTTCCTGTATTTTCTCGCGCACCGCACGAGAACGCCGATGCGCTTTGTGTGGCCGGGCAGCCTCTTTGTCGTCGCGATTGCCTTTATCTCGCCCTTTTATATCAGAAAGCCGCATTTTCTGATGCGGATCCGCAGGAACACGCAGGATGCCGCAACGCGGGATGCGGACGATCCGGCGGGCGACGGGAGTGACCGATGAGGAGAGACGGGATGAAAGACGGCGGCGTGGTGCGGATGCTGTATACGACGCGTGCGGGACATGCACTGTTAAGGTGTGCGATGCGTGCGCGTATCGACCGCGCGATCGTGTTGTTTTTGCGATCGCGATTGTCCGCTCCTTTCGTACCGCTCATTGCGAGAATGCAGGGCATCGACCCCGGGGAGTCTGCGGAGCGGGAGTTTGCGTCATACCGCGCACTGTTTCTGCGCCATAAAAAAAAGATCGTATTCGACGGCGAACCGCGCCATCTCGTCAGTCCCTGTGACGGATATCTGAGCGCCTTCAGGATCCGCATGGACGGGACGCTCGTCATCAAAGGGATGCGGTACCGCACGGAGGAGCTTTTGGCGCAGGAAGAGCAGAGCGCTCTTTCCTCCGTTTCGCACAGGATGCGCACCGCGGCTCATCCGCGCGCCCTTCAAGGCGGACTTGCGCTCTTGCTGCGCCTGACCCCCGCGGACTATCATCACTATCACTATTTTGACGACTGTATCCAGCACCGGCATCATTATATCGAAGGCACGCTGCACAGCGTACAGGGCGCGGCGCTTTCCTCACAGCCGGTCTTTGCGCACAACCGCAGGACATGGAGCGTGCTCGATACCGCGCACTTCGGGTGCGTCAGAGAGGTCGAGGTCGGCGCGTTTGTCGTCGGCGGCATCGTCAACCGTTATGACCGGGGGAGGCATGCGCGCGGCGAAGAAAAGGGATTTTTTGATCTGGCAGGCTCTACGATCGTGCTGCTCTTTGAGAGGGGACGTGTCAGACTGCGTGCGTCCATGCGTGAAAAGATCCTGCGCGGGGAAGAGGTGCGTGTGCGGACGGGAGAGCGGATCGGCGTGGCGGGGAACGGACGGTAAGAACCGTATGTCCGGACTCCTTTGTTACAGAATCGTGCCCCCGCCGAGGACCCTGTCCCCGTCATAGAGCACCACCGCCTGTCCGGCTGCGGGAGCGCTCTGCTTTTCGTCAAAGACGACCTCCATCCGGTCCTCACCGGTCATGGTCACCGTACAGGGCGCATCCGGATAGCGGTAGCGGATCTTTGCCTTTGCGCGCAGCGAATCTTTCGGCCGTTCGATCGAAAGCCAGCAGACACCCTCCGCCGCCAGGCGGTCCTTCATCACCGCTTCTTTTCTGCCGAGCACCACTTCATTGGTCTGCGGGCGGATCTCAGAGACATAATACGGCGCATCCGAAGCGATGCCCAGACCTTTACGCTGTCCGATCGTATAGCGGATGATGCCCCGGTGTGTCCCAAGCACGTGTCCTTCCGTATCGACGAAGGGGCCGGGCAGCGCTTTTTGTTGCAGATAGTCCTCGATGAAGCGGGCATGATCGCCGTCCGGCACAAAGCAGATGTCCTGCGAATCCTTTTTTTCCGCATTGATGAAACCGTATTCCGCGGCAAGCGCACGTACCTCCTTTTTGTGCAGGTCTCCCAAAGGGAAGCGGATGTGCGAAAGCTGCTCCTGCGTGAGCATGTAGAGAACGTAGGACTGGTCGCGGGAGAGGTCGCGCGCCTTGAAGAGCTCGAAGCGCCCGCTTTCTTCGTTGAAGGAGACCCTCGCATAGTGGCCGGTTGCGAGGGTGTCGCACCCGTGTTCCTTTGCGGCGGTAAGCAGAGCGTCAAATTTGAGATAACGGTTGCAATCGATGCAGGGATTGGGCGTGATGCCGGCCCGGTAGGCGCGGACAAACTTGTCGATCACGCTTTTGTGAAACTCTTCGACAAAGTGCAGCACGTAAAACGGCATGCCCATGCTTTCCGCGACCGTCCTTGCGTCGAGCGCGTCCGCGATCGAGCAGCAGCTCCTGGTGGTCACGGCGGCTTCCGGACCGGAAAAGAGGCGCATGTTGACGCCGATGCAGTCGTATCCTTTTTCCATCATGAGGGCGGCGGTGACGGAGGAGTCTACCCCGCCCGACATGGCGATGAGTGCTTTCATGTGTTCTATTGTATCATGACGGGGACGGGAAAAGAATGACAAGATCGACGATCAGGCTTTTGACACGCGTCGTATGTCATGAATGGACAAAAAGCAAGGTTAACTTCCGCCCCCGGACGGCCGATATACATAGCAGCTAAGGAAGGCATCATCGCGCAGGGAAGAGCGCGGGGGATGCCTTTTTTTGAAAGGAATGCACATGCATACGGTAGGGGAACACGAAAAGCCCGCAACGGGTCCGTCCGGACGGCGGGAGCGGGAAGTTGTTGTCAAAAAAGAGAAGGAAGTATTTACCATACCGGCGTCACAGATCCTCTACGCCGAGTCCTTTGGCAGGAAGGTCGTGCTGCACTTAGAGAACGGACAGGTGGAATACTATGAAAGAATCGGCCGGCTCGAACAAAATCTCGGCAGCAGTTTTTTCCGCGTACACCGCAGCTTCCTCGTCAATCTGCAAAAGATCGAGGACTACACACGTTCGGAGGTAAAGATCCGGGGCGGCGGAAGCGCATGGATCTCAAAATACAAGTATGCCGATTTTGTCAGACACGTCGCGGTGAGAGAGGCGGTCTGAGCCTTTAAAAAGTGCCTTGGAGATTGTGTTTCTTATACGCAAAGAGGGTTTCATCCGTGATGGAATCCTCTTTTGCGTGCCCGGACATCTCCGGCCGCGTGCCGCGACTGGCGAATAGAAAAAGTAAAGAAAACGTGGTAAGATGGTACGGATGCTCCGTATGTCGGAGCGGCTGCGGGCGTTTTTTGCGGGAAACGGAGCGACCCGCGTATCCTGTACGGAATAAAGGGAGAGAGACATCATGGAAGAAATCAATCTGCAGGGAAAAACGATTCTCATCACGGGCGCGGCGGGTTTTATCGGCTCACATCTGATCCTGCGTCTGATAAAGGAGGAAAAGAAACTCCGCATCGTCGGCTTTGACAGTGTCAACGATTATTATGACGTGTCGCTCAAGGAGCATCGTCTGCAGACGATTACGGAGGCGGCCCGGGAAGCGGACGGCACGGAGTGGATCTTTGTGAAGGGCAACCTTGCGGATAAGGAAACGGTGGATCGCACATTTGCCGGATACCGCCCGGACATCGTCGTCAACCTGGCGGCGCAGGCGGGTGTCAGGTATTCGATCGATCATCCGGAAGCCTATATGGAAGCCAATATCACGGGATTTTTCCATATCCTCGAAGCCTGCCGTCACAGCTATGACGGGTCGGGAGGGAGCGCAACGGACGGCACGGCTTCCGCGGGATATAGAGGCGTTTTGCATCTCGTCTATGCCTCGTCCTCTTCCGTCTACGGCGGCAATACCAAGGTTCCTTTTTCGACGGACGATAAGGTCGATCATCCGGTTTCGCTCTATGCCGCAACCAAAAAGAGCAACGAGCTGATGGCGCACTGCTACGGCAAGCTCTACGATATCCCGACGACGGGCCTGAGGTTTTTTACCGTCTACGGACCGATGGGGCGTCCCGACATGGCCTGCTTTCTCTTTACCAATATGTGGCGGGAAGGAAAGAAGGTGCAGATTTTTAACTACGGCGACTGCGAGCGTGATTTTACCTACGTCGATGATATCGTCGAGGGCGTGTACCGCGTGATGAGAAAGGCGCCCGAACGGGGAAAGGACGCGTACGGACTGCCGAAGGCCCCGTATGCGGTCTACAACATCGGCAACCATCATCCGGAAAAGCTCATGGACTTTGTGCGGATTCTTTCGGAGGAGCTGGTCGCGGCAGGCGTATTGCGGGAGGACTTTGATCTCGAAGAGATGTCGGAGAAGGTGCCGATGCAGCCGGGCGATGTGCCGAGGACCTATGCCGATACCGCACCGCTCGAGAGGGACTTCGGATATAAGCCTGCGACGCCCCTAAGGGACGGTATCCGGCGTTTTGCGCAGTGGTATAAAGGGTATTATCTGCCCTGAACGATGCGGCGTTTGGAATCCGCCATCCGGTAGTGAAGGGCATGCTTGAGACGAGAGAGCTTTTTGACCGGCAGATAATCCCAGGTCGTATAGGGGATGAAGGCCTTGGTCTGAAAGAGCTTTTCGTATTCCGCAAAATCCTTGTCCGTCAGCGTATTGGTATGCACGACGAGGGTCGTGACGCCGCCCATCGCCAGGGTGCACACGGGATGCGCAAGACGCGGCAGGGTGTCCGCGATCGCCTTTTGCCTGGAATACGCAATCGGATAGAAGGTCATGCCCCGGAAGGTATAGGGGGCCGCGCCGAAGCCGTCCGTGATTTTGGTAAAGCCGGTGTCTGAGAGCGCACGGATCGTCGCCTCGTCAAAGGTGTGCGAGGGCGCCATAAAGAGATCCGTATCCAGCCCCGCTTCTTTAAAAATATTTTTTCCCTTTTGCAGGCGGTCACGCTGTTCTTCGTAGGGAAGCCCCGCAAATTCACTGTCCTTGTTGAGCGGAAAGAGGCCGGATTCTTTTGTCGTATAGACATGGTCGAGTCCGTGCATCGCGATCGCAAAGCCCTGCTCCTTCAGGCGCACCATCTCCTCAAAGAAACGCGCGCGCGCAGCCCCGTCCGCCTTTTTCCCGTCCGCCATGAGGGAGGGGTCCCGAACGTCCGGCACGATGCCGAGCAGCGGCAGGATCCCGTAGTCTTCCATCAGCGAAAGGAAGCGGTCGAAGCGCTCCCGGTCCATTTCCGGCGTGATGTCATCGAGTCTGAGTGTCAGTAACATGTCTCTATTATGCGCCAGGGGGAGGACATTTGGCAACCGGGATGCTATCTGAAAACTTGATGAATTATCTGTCTTTTTGGAGGGGGGTATGGTAAAATGAACATATGTAAAATGGGATTGGACGGATTGCGGGAATCTGCCGATATATACGAATGGAGTACGTGCGGATCTTTGTCAGCGATGATGTCTCCGAACCGGTCCCGGAATCCGCTTCGTTTGATGCGCCTGCAGAGCGTGTGCACTTTGTCATACCGGAATTGTCGGGGACAGCCCGATAACTAAAAGACCTGTAACCGTAGATTCAAAAATAAAGTCACGCCATACAGCAAACGCAATTATGAAAGAAAGCGGCATAAACTACAGGTTTTAACAGAAATACTGTCCAGAAGGAGTTCGATGAAATAATCATATCAAAGATGGTCAAAGCTATTTCGGATTACTGCGATGCCGCAAGAAGGGTCGCGCCGGAGTACCGGGAGGAAGCAACGAGAAGTGTATTTTTACAGAACAGGTAGAGATGGATGTGTAAGCTTGTGCGAGTGAGGACAAATCAGAATAAATATATTAAGGTCGCTGCTCATAAGAAAAACTGCATAAAGGGTATTATTCGCATTGCAGAGAAATGCAATTACATAGACCAGATCATCGTGTTTGGGTCAACACTTGAAACCAGATGCAAGAGAGGATCCGATATAGATCTGGCAATTGTAAGTAATGTGACAGGGTCCCGGCTTTATCGAACAACGGCATATCGTGATTTCAAGCGCAACCTGTACGATTTGGACGAAGAGCAGACATACGATGTATTACAATTTCACACCAGATCGAGCATAGAAAAATCGCACGACCATATATGCCGGGAGATCCTTAATAAGGGCAAGGTTATCTTTCAGAGGGATGATGTGAATGTATAATAATTATTTAAGGAATGCACTTGTTTCGATTGTGACTGCGAGACAGGCACTGCAATCCTATGAATCAACAAAAATACGCAATTTCAAAAGCGTTGCCGCATATCATACACAACAGTCGGTGGAATATGTTTTGAAGTATTTGATTTATAATCAGACGGAATACCATAAAGGTAAGCCCGAACCGGATATTCCGCAATTATATAGTCACGATTTAGACTATATTATAACGAAGTATTGTGAAAAGTATAAGATTAGTGTTCCGGCAAAGATCAGGGATCATGCTGAAATGATTAGCAGGTGGGAAGCGGAGAGCAGGTATAAGCTCAGTTTCTCAGCCAGGATAAACAGCATCCTGTCGATTTTGAATGAAGCCGAAGAGTGGTTATGCAATATAAAACCTGCATATAAGAAAACGATCAGGTCCAAGAAACTGAAATATAGAATATGAGTTGCCGTGCAGATGCTCCGGGTGACAGGCGGTATCAGGCATGATCCGCTTACGGAGTAGCGGACGATGCTAATCCGCGCCTGAGAATGAAAACCGAACAGGTTATGGATCGCCACCGGCGATGATGTCCCCGGACTCGTCCCGGAATCCGGTTCGTTTGATGCGCTTGCAGGGCGCGTACACGTTGCAATACCAGAGTTGTTGGATATACGATAATTGTGACATGCGGGCGGAGTCATAAAAATGAGTAATGCCGGAAACACAGCATACCTGAGCAATGAGGGTCGATATACAGTATTTCGTTTTGGAGATGAGGAGTTACGATTCATAGGCCCTTATTCTCTGGAACGATATGATGTCGTGACAGAATGGGATAAAGGGTATATCGTGGTCATGACCAAGTACTCGCACAGCGAGCAACTGATAGAGGAATATATAGATTTGATTCCTGTCCTGAGGGATCTGATGATGGATGCAAAAACATTTTTGGATCCCATAGGAAAAGTGGAGGTTTCATATGTTTGATGCATATGTAGTTGCGGACCGCGCGGAGGTCACTATTGAGGGATATGCTGCATATGCTTAGGCCCACTGCCGTAAAAGTGAAGCCGGAGAATGACTATACCTTAATCGTTGATTTTGATAATGGTGAAAAACGACGGTTTAATGTCATGCCTTATATACGTGGGGAGTGGTACGGACAGTTGTCGGAAAAAACGTATTTTATGAGTGTGCAAGCAGATGGATATACAGTTGCGTGGCCGGATGGCCAGGACATCTGTCCGGACGACCTGTATTACCTCAGCGTCCCGGCAGAGTGAGGAAGCATAAATAATGAAAGTTGAAGATACATTAAAGCTAAAAAGATTTCCGACTGTGGTACAGTCCGGCTGCCGCAACATCAACCGCATCCACCCGCTGAAGCAAAAGCAGGTCGACCGGATTCATCATGCAGCCGCCAAATATCCGGAAATCAAAAGGGTGTATGTTTTTGGCAGTGCGGCGACCGCTCTGTGTAATGTTGACAGCGATCTGGATATTTGTATCGATGCCGACATGAGTGACGGATTGCGCATCTATGAAATGCAAAAGGAATTTGGTGAAGCCTGCGACTGGAATTGTGACATGATCATGTACGGGCATCTCGGAGCAAGGCTCAAAAAGACGGTGGATGAGCAGGGGGTAGTGATTTATGAGTAATCTTTTAGTGAGAGCGGAGGCGGATATCAAGATAGCAAAACTGCTCATAAGCCCGGACGTAAACCCGACAAATGATGAGATGTTGACGGATCAGGCCGCATACCATGCACAGCAGGCCATAGAGAAGGCCTTGAAATACCAGACAGAAATGATGGGGGTGGATTATACAAAAACACATAACCTCACGGGGTTAATTGCCACACTGGAAAAACAAGGTTTTTCAGTGTCTGATGACTTAAAGGGAAAGGCATTTGAAATATCGGACTGGGAGGCGTCCGGCAGATACAAAGATGATTTCCTGGTGGTCAAATCCGAGATTGAGCATGCCATTGATATGTTTGAGGAGCTAAAGGGAAGAATACTGGAACATACAGAAAAAAGCACAGGTAAGGATAGTGAATCAGAATAGCTTGATACAGAGCATTTTCGATGTTGCGACGCCAGAATACTACGTGCACAATCAATCTCTTCAAAGATGATACAACGCGGCAGGTCTTCGCTAAGCTTGATGTCATCGAATGCTTCGAAAACCCGGGCGACGCGCTCCGCGCCAGCGAAGTGCTAAAGAAGCAACACGACCTGTATAAAAAACCTGGCGTGGCACCGCCGGTGCCGTATCCGGAATCATCGTTATAATTTGTCGGGAATCCGGGATGATCGCCGGGAAGGGAGGCAGAATGCGTCATCAGGTCAATACAAAAGAAGACATAATACGGGTACTTCGGCCTGTTTTTGAACAGAACGTTACGGCCCGTGCGATTCTGTTTGGTTCCTTTGCCAGAGATGAGCAGGATGAGAAGAGCGATATTGACATCCTGGTAGACAGTGGGCTGCATGGCTGGGATTTCTTTGGCCTCCTGGAGGAAGTGTGCGAGTCCGTAGATCGCAGGGTGGACTTGATCGATACGCAGGATCTTCAAAGTGACTCGCCTATGGAAGCGGAAATCATGCGAACGGGGGTTTTGATCTATGAGCAGTAAAGATGCGGAAGTGTTAAAAAAGATTCACGAACACGCCGTAAGAGTCATAAAACATGGATCAGGCTGTAAAAGCAATCAGGACTTTGCGGATGCGGATATGGATCGCCACCAGCGAGGATGTCCCCGGACTTGTCCTCGAATCGGGTTCGTTTGATGCGCTTGTAGAACGTGTGCACTTTGCGATACCGGAACTGCCGGAGGAGAACGACAAAGTCACATCGCCGATCCGCCTTGTGTATCGATCGGAACGCCATGACCAGGTTGCGGTATATGGCTGAGTACGAGAAGAGGGTACGCGATATTATGTCGCAAAATGGATGTTACTTTAAGTGACATGGAAAAGGCGATCATGATATATGGTACCTTTTGCTGGTTACTTTAAGGAAATCCCATTTTGACTTGCGCTATTTATATACTACATGCAACTTGGTGGACAGGGCGGAAGCCGTTGGAACAAGAATTATATATAATAAACATACGAGTGTATTGATGGCTTTTTGGAGAGATAATGCTTCGGAGAGAACGAGATAGTATAATATTAGATGCCCAATGCGCATTAAGAATTGACAGAGATATTTATTTCTTTGCAAAATCCGCAAATGCGTTGTATGTCTATAATATTGATGAGAACAGGACGAGACTCTTGTCTGCAATCCCCGGCAAAGACTGCTTTGATAAGATGATGGTTTCTAAAATATTATTGTACAAAGATGATTTGATTCTTATCCCCTGTTTTGGGCATTCCGTATGGACGTATAACTTGTTAATTCAAAAGTGGAGGGAGATTAGAATAAATATCTCTAATAATAAAGGCATAGTTAGTATGCAGTCTTTTGTGTGGCAGGACAGGATACATATTATTGGATGCAACAATCCGTTCAGTGTAGTATTTGATATGAAATTAAATGAAGCATTCTATTGTCATCAACCTTACGACATTCTTAAAGACAAAATGACCAACGATACTTTCTTCCATTCAGAATATATAAAAAAGAATACGCATACGGTCGTAATGGGGTGTTGTTGTGCGAACTGGTTAATGGAATACAATCTTGACAGTGGTAAAGGAACATTAGTCAATACAGGCGTAGAGATTAGTGACGTGGAAGGAATTGCAATATGGGGGGATGAGAGAATTATTGCGGCAAGAACCACTCATGCCGTAAAGTATTTTCGAGATGGATTATGGAAAGACGTGGCGCTGCCGCAGGATCTCCTATTTGTCTATTTAGCTTCTGTAAAGTATCATGAAAATATAATGCTCTTAGGCAAGGAGAGAGGGGCCTCTTTGGTTTTCCGCGATGGAGAATTGGTTGAGACGATAGATAGGGCTTTCTATTTTTGTGAAAAGTCAGATGTTGGCTTTATAACAATGGATACAAATAATCAATTGATTATAGTTGACAAAAACACTGAAAGAACAGGTGAATGCAGAATATCGCTCGATGAATTTTTTAATATGACAGGAGAATTGATGACTGGTTATATAATATATGAAAATGAATCTGTGATGACGATTCGTGACATGATTGACACAATTCTAAAATAGAAGGGGGCGCTCATAAACATTGCGGAACACACGCCACTCAAAGGTGACTAATCATGAAGAAGATTATTTTTGGTGCAGGCTATTACGGAAAAAAAGCATTAATGGAATTGGGTGAGGAGCAAGTATATTGCTTTATCGATAATGATGAAGAAAAACAAGATAAAGGATTCTGTGACAAGCGAGTAATCAGTATTGATGAGTATAAGAATAGTTATAACGAGTTTGAAGTGATTATTGCATCTAGGCGTTTTAGGGAAATAGAGAGACAGCTTGAGAGTCATTGCGTTGGTTCGTTTTCTGTTTGGTTTCCAAGATACACACAGTTTTCAGATGATAGCAAACTCATAGTGAATAATTATGAAGATAGAAGTCCGACTCTTTCTGAGTCAGAGAAAGTTGATCCTGAAAAAGAACATATTCAGTTTTTAAATGACTGCACAGATGCATTATTTAAACAAAAGCCGTTATTTAACCATATTGAAATTGAGACTTATAATCGTTGTAATGGAAGGTGTGCCTTTTGCCCGGTTCATGCAGGGCATGATCCCAGAGAAGAGTGTTATATGACGGAGGAGTTATTCTATAGAATAGTAGATGAATTGTCAGAAATTGATTATAAAGGTTGCATGGCACTGTTTTCAAATAACGAACCGTTTCTCGATGAAAGAATAATAAAGTTTCATAGAATAGTACGAAGTAGAATACCCAAAGCAAGGATGCATTTATTCACAAATGGGACAAAGCTTACAATGGAGAAGTTTGTTGAGATTGTTCAATACTTGGATGAATTGATAATAAACAACTATAACGAGAAAAATGAGCTGAATAATAATCAAAGATTAGTTGTGGAGTATTGTGCGAAACACCCGGAACTCATAAAAAAAGTCACGATTGTAATGAGACATCCATATGAGGTTTTAGAAACACGAGGGGGGACTGCTCCAAACAGAAAGAAGAGAGCTGTTTACAGTAATGCAAAATGCACTCATCCTTTTAGACAGATGATTGTGAGATCAAATGGCAAGGTTTCGTTATGTTGCAATGATGCGATAGGGGTTACGGATATGGGAGATGTGGAAAGAGAGTCGTTGATAGATATATGGTATGGGGATAAGTTTAATGAGGCCAGAGAGATTCTTTGGAGTTGCGGGAGAGAGAGAATATCAATCTGTAAATATTGCGATTCATTTAGGATAGTATGATATGAACAGAAGAGTTTTTCATGACAACAATGCTCGTATTATATGTGATTTAGTTAATCGGATCATGTGTAGCATGGAGCTTGACCTGTTGTTCGTATATGGAAATCCCCCAGAGCAATTGTCCGGGTTGTATTCGGCCATTACTGTTGAGTTTATTGACAATATTGAAATGGTTAATGATAATAATTCTATGCTTCTCATGTATATAAACGAAGATGCTGACTATTCATTTGAACGAGAATGGCTTAGGAATAGATATATGAACATCACGGCGATCATATGGGGAAATGGAGGGATTGTTGACGCATATTTTAATAGTTTCGGAACGCTGCATAATCTAGAAATGCTGTCTGGGAATGAGGCAAAAATGGTATTGGTTGGTGGCGTGTTTAACATGCCCTTTTTAGTTTTTGCACCGGAAGATTTTCGGGTTTTAGCAATTATTCATATCTATAATGAAGAAGATGTAATAGAAAACACAATTCGCCATCTGCGCGAACATGATGTGGATGTTTATTGTATTGACAATTGGTCTACAGACAAGAGTTATGAAAAGGTGTTAAAACTTGCAGAAAATGAAGCGGATCATGTCTTTGTTGAAAGGTTTCCAAAGGAGGGAGGGACCGAGTACTACGACTGGTATCATCAGTTGGAAAGGACAGAAGAGATTAGCAAAGAACTAAACTATCAATGGTATATTCATTATGATGCCGATGAGATTAGGATTCCCCCATGGAAACAGGTTAAGTTAAGGGATGCTATATACTATATTGATTCTCTGGGATATAACATAATTGAAAATTCTGTAATTGACTTTAAGCTTACCACAGAGAGTGATGACTCAATTTTTATGAGGGATAATACATTTTTTGTGTTTCGCAACATGGGAAGACGTTCCAGACAGCTTAAAACATGGAAAAATGTAGGGGAGATTGATTTGAAAAGTAGCGGCGGACATGTTGCCAGAATTCCATACCCCAGGGTTTTTCCGTTAAAGATACTTAATAGGCATTATCCGTTTAGATTTTTGAACCAGGCAATGGATAAAGTATTTAAATATCGAAATCCCAGATATGAAAAGGAACATCGTGAGAGGGGTTGGCATGGGCACTATAATTGCTACGAAGAGAAACACAACTTTATTTATGATGCGGACGAGTGTTTTTTGTGGGATAAGAGCACGTTTACAGCATACTATATTCCGTTGTTTTTTGAATGTGGATTTAAAACTGATATTGACCAAGAAGAATTAGCACCCATCGCCGAATGTGAGATTTACGAAGGCGAAACTGTTGCAATATATGGTGCTGGAAAATATGGAATGAACGTATATCGGAAGCTTTCTTTTTCACATAAGGTTATTGCGTGGGTCGATCAGGATTTCCGATATTTTCAAACCATGTACTGTAAAAGGATAGAATCGCCGGAAATTTTAAGCAAAACGGATTCGGACAAGGTTGTTATTGCTATTAAGGATTCAAATACTGCAAAAAACGTAATGGCGGAATTAGTGTCAAACGGAATTGATAAAAACAAATTACTGGGAATTACTTCCGCAAGAGATGAGATAATAGTGGGGAGGATTAGTCAATGAGAAACGTTGTTTTTATTCATTTAGAAAGTTTGAACCAACTGATATATCGAATGAATAAACACTTATTTCCTGTGATTCACGAATGGGAGAAACGATCGTGGGTTTTTGATAGGTATTATGCATCGGCAACTTCCACTCTAATGGTGTTATCGGATTTGATGAATGAAGGTGCATGTTTATTTGAAGAGTGTCAGACAACCCGATGGATACTAGATAAGCGACCTCGTCATGAAAGCCTATTAGATGAGTTTTTAAAAAAAGGATATAGTGTTTCAGCCCTTGCGTTTCCGAAATTAGGGGAAGAGACGGAATCGATGAATAGAAATGGTTTTTTAGGCATGGGTGTTAGGCTCATTGAATCAGACGACATCGCGGAATATCACAAAAATATAAAGAAAACTATCAAAAGTGGAAATGGTTTTGTACTGCTGGCATATAATTTCATGAATAATATAACGTTCAACGGATGCGTAAAAAAAGATTTAAGCGGGCTTGACAGATGGGGACATGCTTTAAGAATGATGGATCAAGAAGTGAAGTACATTCTTGATCTTTTAAAAAATGAATCAGTATTAGATAACACAACGATCGTTTTTTATGGTGATCATGGCGATGACTTTTTTTCTCATGGCATGCATGGCGGACTAACCCATGCGATTGAACCATATAATCAACTGATTCATACGCCATTCTTTATTTATGACAAGCGCATAAAACCACATCATGATAATAGATTGTTAAGCACAGCCGATGTAGGAAAAATTGCGCGATTTCTTGCAGGCACCAAAGAGGAGTCAATAAAAGCGGATGAAGTAATCATATGCGAAAGAAATTATGTTTTTTCCAGAAATATGTTTGCAGCTGAACGAGTAATGCCACATTCATTTGAAAAGGGATATAGCGTTTGCGATGGAAGGTTTCTTCTATTGGCAAATACAAAAGGACTACGAATGTATGATACAGAGATGGATATGCTTTGTCAACATGACTTACTACAATACTTTGAATTCTGTGATGGTAAACTGAAGACAAGCCAGTCTGTGTTAGAAAGGATAAGGTTTCATTTGTCTTCTATCATGGATCAGGCCACAACAATTCAAATCAAAGAAGTTTTTGACAGACTATATCCGTGGCTGATAAGCGGGATTAAAGAAATGTACAAGAAGGGTATGTGTTCGAACAGAGAATTTGAGATTAGTTATAGATCGCTATATCAGGAGGACGAGACGGGTAACCAGATAAAATTGCTGGATTTTACGGGGTTTGATTTATATGAAAGGTATTTTATAGATAAAAGAGTGATTATTTATGGCGCAGGTAAATATGGGAAGTATTGCTACGACAGGATGCATGATAAGTGCGAGATCATTTGCTTTATTGATCAAAATGCACATGAAGGAGATAAATACAAAGGATGTAGCATATTACCTCCGAATAGAGTGGGTGACTTAGTTTATGATATTATTTATATTGCAATCGCAAGTGCCGGTATAAGGCAGACCATATGGAACGATCTTGTTTGTAAAGGAATATGTCAGGATAGATTGATCTGAATAGAAATAGGTGTTATTTGCTAGAGTTTCTGGAATAAACGATTCATATGAGACGATTATGCATATATATCATATATTGAACTTGAAGAATACAACATAGATACCCGTTTGCCGACGGACTGTATTAACAACACTCAACACAGAAATATGAAAATGAAGAAAGCGGCAGTTTGTGTACCGGTTTATAAACCATTTCTTAATACTTTTGAAGAGGTGGCTTTGCGACAGATAAATGCTGTTTTGGGAGGCTATGACAGATACCTTGTCTTGCCTGCAAGCCTATCATACCACTATGGGGGGCTCTGTGATCAATTTAAGGAGATTCGTATAGATGATTCATTTTTTGAGAGCAAAGAGTCATATAGTCAGCTGTTGTTATCAGTAGATTTCTACAGGAGCTTTGGCGATTACGAGTATATTTTAATTTGTCAGACCGATGCTTTGGTATTTAATGATAAGCTAAGCATGTTTTGTGATATGGGATATGACTATATAGGCGCCCCAAGCAGAGGTGGGATGTATGATGAAATGGGCATGTATGTCGGAAACGGCGGATTATCATTGCGTAAGGTAGATAGTGTAACTAGAATCCTGCATGAACAAGAAGACGTATTAAAACATTCTACTATGGGAGATGCATTCAGAAGCGCTGAGGATGTTTTCTTTACATATTGCGGGGGACGGGAGGATATTAAATTTGATGTGCCAGATATCATGATTGCACAAAGCTTTGCTGCAGAGCATAATTTCAATGAGTGTTTGCTGAAGTTATGCATTAATAATCTGCCGTTTGGAACGCACTATTGGCCGCAGTTTAATTACCAAGTCTGGTATCATATAGTCAGAGAAATGGGGTATAGTGTTCCGGCTCCGTCAGCGGTGAAGTACATCGATTCTACATTGGACGACAGAGAGTGGTGGAAGGATTATTGCTGCAGAACGTACGCGATAAAGGCCAATGTGCATGACAAAAGACTGTTGCTAAAGGACAGCGGCATAGAACAAGAAGAGGCGTGTGCAATATGGGGAGGGGGCGTTATTGGTGTACAGTGTATAGAATTATTGACGGCGTTAGGAATACAGATAGAAAAGATAATAGACAAGAAGTCAAAAAGAAAGCTATTTCGGTATTCAGATATACCGGTTATAAAGCCGGATATTGATTCGTTTAAGTCAAGCAGAATTGTAGTGATTTCATCTACTAAGTATGAAAGCGAGATGTGCAACGAGTTGGACACAATGGGATTTGTTAGGGGGACATCATATTTTGTATATTCCGATTTATTAACATGTGTGAGACAAAACTATATACGCTTATTAAATGATGGCAAGATAGTTGATGGGCGAATGGATGCACTTCTTTCCATAGGATGTAATGAATGATAAAATGAACGGCTCCAAAAAGATTGGCAGGAAACAGATTACGGTGGTGAACCATTTCTTTTTTTTGCCCCCGCAGATGGGCGGGAGTATTTATATCTATGATTTCTATCTGGAATTGTCACGTTGGTTTGATATTAATATCATTACTATAGTAATGGAGGATTTTTACCAGGAAAGAATAAGCATCAATGAACACTTGCATGTGTACCCGATGGCTTTGTCGCACAATATAATGCAGAGAAAGTCAAACTATCAACTGCCAGAATTATTCGTTTCGAACGAATCCGTGCAGGATGAAGGAGTACTTAAAAAGGTATCGGAGATTGCAAGCGATTCTGTTATTGTGATTGCCGAACACTGCTATATGTGGAAACTCATAAAAAAAACATGTAAGAATTGCGACTATTGGTATAGGGCTCATAACGTGGAATATGATTTTGTTATTGGACGCTATGGGATAAGGAGAGATGATGAAAGCGCAAGGTCTGTTTATGAGATTGAGAATGACTGCTGTAAGGGCTGTGACACAATACTAACTATATCGCAGGCTGATCGTGAGAGGTTTATCGGACTGTACGCCTCAATTTCTCAACATAATAAGCAGGTGTATGTATTAGGAGTCGGGTATAATGTGGATAAAATAACGAAAAGCGCGAGTAATGAGTCGAAAAATGGTTTGAATAATCGTGTATATAGAGGGCTTTTTATTTCCTCTGTATCGCAGGATGCGATTTCGGCTGCTTATGCGTGCATGGATATAGCAAAGAAATTCCCTCACATACAAATCATCGTTGCCGGAGGAGTTGGTGATGCGTTACAAAGAGAAAATGTTCCAAAAAATGTTTGTATTTTAGGAATAATTACGGACAGAGAAAAAGAATACCTACTTTCGAATTGTGATTTTGCGCTAAATATATTAGAGGCGGGGGCCGGCGTCAATATTAAAATGTTGGAATACATGGCATACAAGCTTCCTATAATCACGACAGATGCTGGCGCGAGGGGAATAATGCTAAAGGACGGAGTTCATTGCATTATCACAGAAAAAAATCGGTATGACGAAGATGTGAAACGATTCTGTTCGCTAAGCAGTGAGGAGAAGGAAAAGATGGCGGAAAATGCATATTCCCTGATTAATAAAGAATATAATTGGCGGAGTATAACAGAAAGACTTGTAGCTATGACAGAAAAAAGGTATTCATTTAGTTTTAATGATGTCGAAACAAATATTTTCGGAGGAGGAGTGTTTGACAAGTGGTTTGATTTTAATGATTATCCTCAAAAACCGTATTATATCCGATGTGCGGGCAACATCGGAGTTAGATGCTATGAGTTATTAAAAAGACTCCGGAATGAACCAATTGCTTTTGTTGACGAGTCCAAAGAAAAGAGAAGTACGGGAACGGCGGGAATCAAAACAATTTCGGTAGATGAATACATGGACGATCAAAGAGACACTGCCGTTATAATCGCATCTGTGAATGCGGTAGACAGGGCTGCTGAATTAATACGATTCGGGATTAATATAGATGACATGTTGGTGACAATCGATGGAACCAATATTATCAGTCTGGACAACAATCGCAAGGAACATTACTTTATTTCAAAGGACAAAATACGAAGAAGAATACAAGAGCTGGTGGAGCGCGAGAGGAGATGATATTAGAGTCACTGAAACTGAAGAAAACGGTTGTATTGTACGGTGCGGGAAACTGTGCAGTATGGTGTATTTATGTACTGAAGCGCGAAGGAATAGAAGTGAGTTTTATTGTGGATAATTCAATCAAAAAGCAGGGGGGGGACTTAAAGGGGATTCCCATAAAGAACCACACTGATTCAATAGGGCTCATAAACGAAATGCCTGTATTGATATCGGTTGCCGACAAAAACGCAAATGAATCAATACGAAGATTACTGCTCGAATCCGGGATCAATGAAGGCCAGGTTTTAAGGTACCAGGATTTTAGAGAAGAGATGGTGATGCTTTATGCGTCAGATTATAGTGCTGATATGGTGATGGACGCTGATGAAAAGTCCGACAGGGAATTAGATAGAAACATTTCAGTGTTGTATGATTGTCAGCTTTTCATGCTACAAAGACATGGGGGAATTTCCAGATACTTATACGAACTGATCACCAGAGAAACGGATAAGACCAACAATGTGGAGATGTTTCAAGGAATTCATGTCAGTGAGATATCTTTAGAAGGATATAAAGATAGGTTTAGGAGATACTATGCAACTAAAGCAGAAGATGATGTATTCCGTTGGAGTGATTTTTTAAGGGGGATAAATAAAAAATTATTAGATGTATTTGTCTCAGGCCACGAACCGTACGATATTTATCATCCAACATACTATGAAGACTATGGAATAAACAACTATAGGAAAAAGGTTCTTACTGTTCACGACTTAATACAAGAAGTATATAATCTGGATAAAAAAACTATTGATAATAAAAAAAACAGCATAGAGAATTCTGACGGTATAATTGCGGTTTCAAATAGCACAAAAAGAGATCTAATAGACATATTGGCAGTGCGTGAAGAGAAAATACGAGTGATATATCTTGCGAATTCGATGACGCTTACACCGACACAGGATCAAATGGTAGATGAGAATTATATTTTGTATGTTGGTAATAGAGGCGGGTACAAGAACTTCGCTACGTTGCTGGATGCATATTCACGTTCCTCGTATGTAGGTGATGTCGCGCTTGTGTGTTTTGGTGGAGAAGAGCCAAATGTTGAAGAGATAGCGCAAATTTGTGAATTGGGAATCGAAGATAGGGTATTCTTTCGGCGGGGCGGCGACCTGGAGTTGGCAAATTACTATAACCAGGCAGAAGTATTTATATATCCATCGCGGTATGAAGGATTTGGGCTTCCGGTTTTGGAAGCTATGCATTATGGAACGCCGGTTATTTCGTCTAATACATCATCATTACCGGAGGTAGCGGGAGATGCGGCAATAATGGTTTGCCCGGAGCGTGCAGATGAAATAGCATACCAAGTAGACCGGCTATTGAATGACGAATCTTTGAGGCGTCATTATGCGCAGAAAGGCCGTGAACGGGAGAAATTGTTTTCGTGGGAAAGATGCTCATATGAAACGCATCGTTTTTATTGTGAATTAATAGCGGGATAGCAGTATGAAAGTATCTGTAATAACTGTTTGTATGAATGCGTCAATGACGATTGAACGATGCTTAAAGAGTGTCATTAAACAGAAAACTGGCAATGTGGAATATATAGTGATTGATGGTGCGTCTGGCGACGGAACAGTGGATATTCTTCGTAAGTATGCGAAGTACATAACAAAAATGGTTTCAGAACCCGATCAGGGAATATATGATGCTATGAATAAAGGCATCAGACTCTCGACAGGGGATTGGATTACGTTTATTAATGCGGACGATGAGTTGGCAGAGGGCGCAGTGGAAACTGTGGCAAACTTTGTTGCTAAAAACGCAGATGTAGATGTTGTTTACGGAGATATTTGCTACGCGGATGGTTCGTCTATAACCAGAAACAAATACGATAGAATTGATTTGACGAGGATTTATTATGAAATGGCAATTGCACACCCGGGAACTTTTATTCGAGGGGGTGTTTGTAAAAGCCATCTGTTTAATACACAGTATCAGCTGTCAGCTGATTATGACATGTTGAGAAGATTATACGTTGAAGGATATAGATTCTACCATGTGCCGCACGTTCAGGCTGTTTTTTATAAAGGAGGAGCGACGTCCCAAAGACTTTATGATTCCGTTATGGAAACATGTGCTATAGCGCGTAGGGGAATAATGAAAGATGCGTATCTGCAAGAGAAGTATTTATCAATTATTGAATTGAGAGAGTATCTGGCATTTTTTTATTCTGTGCGCGATGAAATCCCCCAGTGTCGGGAGGTGTGTGATGCCATCAGAGAAGATTTGTTTTTGACTAAAGATATAGTAATATTCGGTGCAGGACGTGATGGCAGAGAATTTGCGTCCATTTTGAATTCTATTAATATCCCCATCAATGCGTTTACTGACAATAAAAGTGAGTTATGGGAAACAGAATGTATGGGGATCGATATAAAACCGCCGAGTGCACTTGAAGGGATAAGTAATACCGTTATTATAGCCGCATCAAAATTGTACTATTCCAGCATGAAGATGCAGATACATACCATTGTTTCTGATGAAAGTGTTGATGTTTTTGATATGCTGGAAGTAATGGGGCATATCGGTAGATTGTATTATGAAAGGACAAATTGTATATGAGATTACGATCTAAAGAAATCGCTGATATTTGCAACAAGATGAATGACAGGGGTATTGTCGTATATGGAGCAGGTGCGAATGGAGTTTCTGCTATAGAGTCACTTCGTGCAGAAGGATATCGGATAAAGGCTGTTGCTGACAAAAGAGTTGGAGCTGACGTTATGGGATTTACAACGGTTTCACTGGATGATCTATGTAATATGTCAGCGAATGAAGTGTGCATTGTCACCCCGAACACCGGTGTAAGTGACGAGAGGAATAAACTAAAAATGCACTATGATACAGTAATAGATAATGAAATCATCACATGGATGAAATACTATTTACCAGCAGCATCATCCGGCTTTGCGGGCGCTAAAGCCACAAACCTGCACCCGTTTAATCATTATGAGTCTCCTTATCCGTGCGAAAGCGAAGTGGAACAGATACGATACGATGCAGACGTTTTGGATATTCCATTCGATAGAAATAAGCAGGATTACATGATTGGGAATCTTATTTCATTTGGATCGGAGTATGTCTCTCTCATGGAGCGCAACAACACACGATATGTAACCAATAGCATGTATTCATTGGGGGACACAATTGTTCTCCACTATATGTTAAGGGCATATAAGCCAAAGAACATTATCGAAATAGGGAGCGGTTTTTCCACATGTGTTATGTTGGATACAAATCAAAACTGGCTCGATGGGGAAATGCACATCCGCTGTATTGAACCGTATCCGGCCCGCCTGTATGCGAATCTCAGGGATGGGGATGCAGAACGTTTATTAGTGGATGAGACATATGTCCAGAATGTGGATTTGTCTGTTTTTGCCGAACTGAAAGAAAGTGATGTTTTGTTTATTGATTCGTCACACGTAGCCAAACATGGCGGTGATGTTAATTATGAGCTGTTTGAAATATTGCCACGTCTTGCATCCGGAGTGTTGATCCACATACACGACATTTTCTGGCCGTTTCAATATCCTCTTGAGTGGATACATCAAGGCAGGGCTTATAATGAGCTTTATCTTTTGAGAGCGTTTTTAATGAACAATGACGCATATGAGATTCTTTGTTTCAACCATACGCTATTTGACGAGCGTGGAAAAGAGATAGCCGGAAAAATAGGGGCAGAAAGTGTGACGCTTCATGGGGGAAGTATTTGGTTAAGAAAGAAATGAGCAGAGGGATGGTTTTTCCAATGGATAGTATGAAGGAGTATGAGACTGTATGAAAGTTTCGGTCATTATTCCGGTCTATAACGCAGAATCGTCAATTACACGATGCCTTGACAGTGTTCTGGCGCAGACACTGGATGAAATTGAGATAATCTGTGTGGATGACGGCTCCACGGATGGCTCAGCTGCTGTTTTACTGGCATATGCAAAAAAGAATATCAGAATAAAAGTTATCCGGCAAAAAAACAGCGGTGCCATGTCGGCGAGGAAAGAGGCATTGAAGTATGCACGTGGAGAGTATGTTGGTTTTGTGGATTGTGATGACTGGATTGACCCGGGCATGTATCAGTCTCTTTTATCCATTGCAGAAAAAACAAGTGCAGACATGGTGACATCTGCCTATACGATTGAGGGAAACTATCGTTCCATTCAACCGGATTCCGTTCCATCAGGCACATATACCGAAGAAAACATTAATACTCTTAGAGAAAATGCCCTTCTTGATTTAAGGAACAATGATTTGGGAATCAGTGCTTCTATGTGTACAAAATTGTTTCGAAGAGGATTGATTCAGGAGGTTATAGAGAGAATACCGGATTCGCTTGTTTTTTCCGAAGATAAGATGTGTGTGTATACATTTTTATTGGAAGCGAAACGTGTGGTTATCACGAAGGAGGCCTACTATCACTATGTCATGAACCCTCATTCTGTCACGCACAAACCGGATATGGACTATCTGGAACATGTCAATGATGTGTACAAATATCTGATGTCGCTTTATGAACGCGATGATTTTACCCCTGGCATGCGTATCCAGGCGGAGCTCTACGTCACGCAAATGCTGCTCAAGGGAATCAACACGCGCATGGGTTTTTCCTTCCGCAATCTGCTCTGGATCGATCCGTACTGGATGGAGAAGGTTCCGAAGGGGAGTCTTGTTGCGTTATACGGGGGGGGCGATCTTGGTCGTAAGTACTATGAGCAGCTTTGCGCGTCCAAAAGTCTGCGCTTTGCAGGATGCGTGGATTATGGATATGAGAGAATGCACGACGACCGATTTGAGATTGTATCGCCTGAGGCGCTTGCAGATATGCAATACGACTGCGTTGTCATCACGATCAAGAACCTGGAGAAGGCGGAGGAAACCCGACGGCAACTCATAAGCGACGGCATCCCGCCGGAAAAGATCCTCTGGTTCAAGCAGGAAGAGATCTTCTGGAAATATGCGGAGGCCATGGGGCTGTTGGACGATTGATCGGGACAAAGGAACCGGACGAATGACGCAGGCGGAAGCATACGAAAAAGAATATCGAAACCGCTACAGGGATAAACCGCTCGAGGATATCATCGTCTTCCGTAGCGGTCCGATGCCTGAGTCCTATACGCCCGGAATGGATTTTGATGACAATGCCAGGGCGTTGTTTGAGTATGCGCTGCAGATACAACTCAATGACAGATACGCATTGGTCTGGTTTGTCAAAGACCCCGCGGAACGCAGCATACAATACAGGGAGTATAAAAACGTATCCTTTATCTCTTACGAAGCAGCATGGTCAGAGGATCCGGCAGAGAGAGATGTCTACTACCGGTCTCTGTGTCTTGCACGCTACATTTTTATGACGGACACCTACGGTTTTGCGTTGCAGGCAAGACCGGATCAGATCCGCGTGATGCTGTGGCACGGCTGCGGATTCAAGACGAGGCTCGGATTTGCGTCAAATGAGGACCACTACGAATACATGACGGTGACCGGGGACGAATATGCGCGGACGTACGCCAGGGTCTTTGGCCTGCGTGACGACCAGATGCTGGTGACCGGCTATCCGAAGGCGGACTATCTCTTTCATCCGGTGAGGCGCTGGAAGGAGATGTTTGACATACCGGAGGCTGCCTCATATATCTTCTGGTTGCCGACCTTTCGGAACACAGACCGGGAGGATCTTGCAAGACATGATCATACGGCACCGAAGGGCGATCTCGGACTGCCGGTACTGCAATCCGCAAAAGACCTGGAAGAGGTCAACGCACATCTTGCGGCAAAGGACACGGTGCTGGTCATCAAGCTGCATCCGTTTCAAAACAGAAAGAGAATCCGGGATATCTCCAGGCTGTCCCATATACGGCTTCTGGAAAATGCGGACATGCTGCGGCACGATATACAGATCAATCAGCTGCTCGGGCATGCGGAGGCGCTGATCAGTGATTATTCCTCGGCGGCCGTGGATTATCTCGTATTGGACCGTCCGGTAGCGATGACACTCGATGACATAGAGACCTATGAAAAGGAACGCGGTTTTTTCTGGGAGGATGTGAGACCGTGGCTGCCGGGATATGAGATTTATGGCAAAGAAGATTTTGTGAGATTTCTGGATGGCGTCATGGGCGGCGCTGATCCGGGCAGTAAAAAGCGGCATGCCGTCATGGATCAGATGCAAAAGTATCGGGATGACAAAAGTGCGCAGCGGGTTCTGGAAGCGCTCGGAATAAGAGCATGAGGAGCGGCATATGAAGACAGTGATTACCTACGGGACATTCGATCTGTTTCATGAAGGGCATTATAACATTCTCAAGCGCGCCAAGGAGCTGGGGGACTATCTGATTGTGGGTGTGACCACGGAAGGCTACGACATGTCGCGCGGCAAGCTCAACGTGGTGGAGCCCGTCATGGATCGCATCGAGCATGTGAAGCAGAGCGGCTTTGCCGATCAGATCATCATCGAGGATCATGTCGGACAAAAAATCGAGGACATCCAGAAATACCATGTGGATACCTTTGTCATCGGCTCGGACTGGCTGGGCAAATTTGACTATCTGAAGGAGTACTGCGAAGTCGTCTATCTCGAACGCACCAAGGGCGTATCCAGCACCCTGAAACGGAGCGAGGAATACAAGCTGATCCGGATCGGCGTCGTCGGAAGCGGACGCATTGCGGGACGATTTGTCGCGGAGGCCAGATATGTCAGCGGTATCCACGTTGCTGGCGTCTTTAATCCTCATATGGAGAGTGCAAGGGCTTTTGCCAAAGAGTACGAGCTCGACATCTGCGAAGACGACTATGACAGATTTCTCAGGGAAGTGGATGCGGTCTATGTGGCGTCCCCGCACGGGACACATTACGCCTATGCCTTGCAGGCGCTGGAGCAGGGAAAGCACGCGCTCGTCGAAAAGCCGATGGTGCTGAAAAAGGCGGAAGCGGAAAGGTTATTTTCTCTCGCATATGCTAAGAAGCGCGTGTTGATGGAAGCGATCAAGACGGCCTATGCCCCCGGTTTTATCCGGATGATCACGATGGCCAAGAGCGGACTGATCGGGGAGATCAGGGATGTGGAAGCGTGCTTTACCAAGCTGACGGGGGACAATACCAGAGAGTTTCTGGATACGGAGTACGGCGGGAGCTTTACGGAGCTTGCAAGTTATACGCTGCTTTCGATATTCAAGATCTTCGGCTGCGACGAGCAGGGCGTGGAGTTCTCCTCCATGTTCACCGAAAAAGGGCCGGACGGTTATACCAAGGCCTATTTTACCTTTAAAAACGGCATTGCCACCTCCAAGACCGGACTGAAGGTCAAATCGGAGGGGGCGCTCGTCATCTCCGGAACGGGCGGCTATATCCGCGTGGAAGCACCCTGGTGGAAGACAAAGGAATTTGAGATTTGCTACGAAGATACATCCAAAAACGAAAAGGTCTATTCGCAGTTTCAGGGTGACGGTCTCCGCTATGAGATCAGCGATTTTGTGAACGCGATCAATCATTACGGCAACACCGGCTACAAGCTGACACAGGAAGAGTCCGTAAAGCTGGCGGAGATGATGGAGAGGTTCCTCGAATATCGCAAATCGAAGGGTTCATGATTTCTTAAGTCCTGCAGTTTGCGGAGGCGGAGGGCCTGGCCGGAGCGGAGGCCATGCGTTGACAAGGGGATGTAGGCGTGCTATAATCAGAACACAAGTTCTGATAAGCCTTGTTTTTATTCAGGAGGATCCGAAATATGATGTATCCGTATATGACGCTTGGCGATGGGACAGAGATTGTGCATTCGCATTTGATTGAGGACAGCGGTGAGCAGAAGGTGATTGTTCATTTTGAGCGGCCGACGGCAGACGGTTTTGATGATGCGAGATGTGAGCTTCCGTCTTATACATGGACAGAGAAAAAAGGATTTAAGGATGAGGAAATAAAAATGTTTACTCATCTTTTGGAGAGTAATGCGCACCTTCTTTTCCGATATGCAGCCAGCGGGGGTGTAAAGATTGCCTAATCTCTTTACGATCAGCGGATACAAGATACTTCTGGTCCAATGAACAGAATGAGCCGATACATGTGCATGTTTCAAAAGGGCATCCGGCGGAAAATGCCACGAAGATATGGCTGACAAAAAATGGCGGGTGTATCATTGCACATAATGCGAGTCGTATACCTGCGCATGAATTGAATCAGTGGATGGAGTTTATTTCTGCACAGTTCTTTTTTATCTGCTCTGAGTGGAAGCGCTTTTTAGTGATAGATGAGATTAAATTCTACTGATAGTGTTTTCATCCCGCAGATACGGAGGATGCGCTCTTTGACGCGTACCGTGATATTCCCGGGGTCTCCTTCATCGCTTATGAGTCGGGCCGGGGCTTTGTCTTTGACAACGTCCGCGACTGGAGGACCCTGCCGGGGTCGGCACGCAATGTACATATTTCCCCAAAACAGCACTAAAAACATATATTTTGGGGAAATATAATCAATTATTGACATATAATTCCCCAAAATATATAATTATCACATAAAAATGGGGCACATGTATGATCGGTAGAAAAGAAGAAATATCCGTCCTGGAAGACTGCCTGCGGAGCAAAAGACCGGAGTTTCTCATTGTATACGGACGCAGAAGAGTGGGAAAGACTTATCTGGTCCGGGAGTATTTCAACCACCGGTTTTCTTTTTATGCAACGGGCATTTCCGGACAAAATACAAAAAAACAGATCAAGGTATTTCACGAGGCGCTTTCGGAATACGGGGATACATCCGAAAAACCTCCCGCAGACTGGATAGAGGCTTTTTCCAGATTGCGTAAGGTGTTGGAAAAAAAAGACGTCATCCGCGAACAGCAATCGGGAAAGAGAGTGATATTTCTGGATGAGCTTCCGTGGATGGATACGGCAAGATCCGATTTTAAGAGTGCTTTGGACTATTTCTGGAACAGCTACGGGTCGGCACAAAAGGATCTGCTTCTGATCGCATGCGGTTCCGCCACGTCATGGATCATTGACAATATCGTGAGGGATACCGGCGGGTTTTATCACAGAATCACAAGGCAGATACATCTGCAACCGTTTAGTCTTGGCGAGTGCATGCAGTTGCTGGAGGCAAACGGTATGCAGATGTCGCATCGACAGATCATCGAAAGCTACATGGTGTTTGGCGGGGTTCCGTATTACTTAAACTACTTAAAGCCCTCACTGAGTCTGGCACAAAACATTGACGTCCTTTTTTTTGGCGAGAACAGTCCGCTGAAGTACGAATTTGATCATCTCTTTTCCTCCCTGTACAAAAACGCCGGCCGGTATACGGACATCATCAGGGCGTTGCACAAAAAAAGAGGCGGACTGACAAGGCAACAACTGGCGGGAATCAGGGGGATCGTTCAGGGGAAAGAACTGACAAAGTGCCTGAAGGAATTGGAGCAATGCGGCTTTGTCCGGAAATACAACGATTTTACGACGCCGAAAAACGGGTGCCATTTTCAACTGACGGATGCGCTGTCCCTGTTTCATCTGTCTTTTCTGGAACACCAAAAGGCAGAATCATGGCTTGAGTATATTCATACACCCGGATACTATGCGTGGTGCGGGCTTGCTTTTGAAAGAGTCTGTCTGCAGCACACGAGGCAGATCAAAAGTGCGCTCGGCATCGCCGGCATCAGCAGCCATGAATACGCATGGAAAAGCAAGAAGGCGAGTCCCGGAGCGCAGGTGGATCTGCTGATCGACAGAAAGGATGATGTTATCAATCTGTGCGAGATCAAATACACGGCAGAGGTTTTTCAAATCGATGTATCATATCACAGGGAACTGGTACATAAGACAGAAACCTTCAGAGAAGAAACCCGGACAAAGAAAGCGATACTGCTGACAATGATTTCATGCGAAGGCATCAGACAAAACAAGTACAGCAATATCGTCGTAAAGGAGTTGACGGGCAACGATTTGTTCGGGCACGACTGACCGGCAGCAATCGCGATGAGAACGAGTCTAAGGTGAAGGAGAATCATTATGAAAAAATTTGAACTCATGGCCTCCATGATGTGCGCGGACTACGGACATCTCGCGGACGAGGTGCACGCGCTCGATGAAGCG
The DNA here is from genome assembly GCA_017448245.1 of Lachnospiraceae bacterium. GTDB lineage: Bacteria > Bacillota > Clostridia > Lachnospirales > Lachnospiraceae > Butyrivibrio. Next base: position 45,427 of record JAFSLV010000007.1, read on the forward strand.
GGCATCGATTCCTTTCATATCGACATCATGGACGGCCGTTACGTCCACAATTTTGCGATGTCGCTCTATGACATGGAATACATCGCCTCCGCGACGAAAAGGCCGCTCGACGTCCATCTGATGATCGAGCATCCGTCCAACAACATCAATCTTTTTTTGCAGGGATTGCGCGAGGGCGACACCGTCTATATCCATCCGGAGGCGGAATACCATCCCTCGACGACCCTGCAGCGCATCATCGACCACGGCTGCGTGCCGGGGCTTGCGATCAACCCTGCGACCAGCGTCGAGACGATCACGGAGATGCTGCGCATTGTCAAAAAAGTGCTTGTCATGAGCGTCAATCCGGGACACGCCGGGCAGATGTATCTGCCCTATGTCGGAAGCAAAATAGACCGTCTGCTGGAACTCCAGAAGACCATGGACTTTGGCCTCTACTGGGACGGCGCCTGCGGCGCGGACAAGATCGAGCAGTACGCGCCCAAGGGGATGGCCGGCTTTGTTCTCGGCTCGACCCTGCTCTTCGGGCAGCAGGAGTCCTATGCGGACATCCTCCGCAAGATCCGCGCGATGGATCTGCACGGATTAAAAGGCAGGGCGTCGCAGCCGCACACGCAGCTGCGTGCGGGGAAAAAGAACCGCTGACGGGCAGCCATCTGCGTACCGTCCATACGAAAGGAAACGCAATGCATACAGCCATCATCCTCTCGGGAGGCAGGGGCGTCCGCACGGGACTGCATGCCCCCAAGCAATACAGCGTCACCCATGCGCGCACGATGATCTCCCGTGCGATGGAGCCCTTCTTTCTCCATCCGGACATCGGAGCAGTCCGCGTCGTCGCGGACGAGGCGTGGCACGCGCAGATCCTCCAGGACATCACCGCGATCGCAAACGGCAGCATCCACCCGGGCGGACGCCTGCGGAAGCAGGAAGACGCAGCTCCCATACGTGCGCGTTTCCGCGGTTTTTCCGCGCCGGGTGAGACCAGGGCGCTCTCCGTCGTCAACGGTCTGCGTGACTGCGCGGAAGAGTCGGGAGAGAACGATATCGTCATCCTCCACGATGCGGCACGTCCCTTTGTATCCGCGGAGCTGATCACGAGGCTGATCGAAGCCTGCAAAGAGCACGACGGCGCACTGCCCGTCCTTCCGATGAAGGACACCGTCTATCGCGTCCTGTCTGCGGATGCGTCGGGCGCGGGCGATACAGACCGCGCGGATCCCGCGCACGGGGGAGGCGGTCTCACACTCCTTCCGCGTGAGGAAATCGTTGCGGGACAGGCCCCGGAGGCCTTCCGCTTCGGACCGTATCTGAGAGCATGCGAAGCGCTCCTCCCGGACCGGATCGCCCGGATCAACGGATCGACCGAGGTCGCGCTCCTGGCCGGCATGGACGTCGTGACGGTGGAGGGAGAGGAGCGCAATTACAAGGTGACGAGTGCGCGCGACATGGCCCGTTATGCCGCGGACTGCCTGGCACAGGGAGAAAAACATCCGTGAAAAATCATGTCTGGAATCTGCGGGGGATCGGCGACCTGCGGTATGAAGAAAAAGAGCTGCGTCCGTTAAAAGAAGAAGAGGTCCTTCTGCGCGTCGAAGCCTGCGGCATCTGCGGCTCGGACATCCCGAGGATCTTTATCCACGGCGCACACCGCATGCCGCTGGTACCGGGACACGAATTTGCCGGAACGGTTATACAGACCGGACCCGGCGTCGACGCCGGATGGGAGGGAAAGCGCGCGGCCGTCTTTCCGCTCATCCCCTGCGGCGTCTGCGACAACTGCAAAAAAGAGCGCTTCGAGATGTGCACGGACTATGACTATCTCGGGAGCCGCACGGACGGGGGCTTTGCGGAATATGTGATTGTCCCCGCCGGATGCTTAAAGGAAATCCCGGACGGGGTCTCCGCGGAAGAAGCCGCGATGACGGAACCGATGGCGGTGGCGGTGCACGCGATGCGCACCGGCTTTCCGGATATCGCGATCCCGGGCGACGGCGCGCGGGGAAAGAACGCGCTCGTCTACGGTGCGGGCACGATCGGACTGATGCTGGCGATGTTTTTGAAAGAAGCGGGCGCTGCGCATGTATGGATGGCCGGTAACAAGGACGCACAGCGCACGCAGGCGCGCACGGCGGGCATCCCCGATGAGGATTTCTGCGATGTCCGCGCGCGGAGTGTCGCGGAGTTTCTGGACGCAAAAGAAGCACGGGGGCTCATGGCGGATACGCTGTTTGAGTGCGTGGGATCCAACGCCGTGATCGCGGACTGTATCGCACTTGCGCCCGCGGCATCGACCGTCGTCTTTGTCGGCAATCCGCTCTCCGACATGACGCTCGAAAGAGACATCTACTGGAAGATCCTGCGCCGCCAGCTGACGATCCGCGGCGTCTGGAACAGCTCCTTTACGGGAAAGGACGATGACGACTGGTCCTGTGTCCTTTCGCGGACGGGAGCGGGCCGCATCCGCCCCGCGTCCCTGATCACACACCGGTTTGCGCTGCCTGATCTGGCGCAGGGGCTTGCGATCATGCGCGACAAAAGCGAGCCGTATGTAAAGATCATGATCATAAATAAATAATGATACATAGTAAATAATATGTTATAATATTTTGTCACTTATACATGTCCGCACACGAAAGGTGCATCCATGAAAGTCGCAATCCTCGGATACGGAACCGTCGGCGGCGGCGTCGCCACGGTACTCGAGCAAAATGAAAAAAAGATCGCGCAATACCTCGGGGAAGATATGACACTCGCGCATATCCTCGACCTGCGCACCTTTCCGGGCGACCGCAACGAGGACCTCGTGACGGATGATTTTGAAAAAATCCTGGCGGACGAAAGTGTGCGCGTGATCTGCGAGGCGATGGGGGGCCTGCACCCCGCCTATGAATTTACCAAAAAGGCGCTGGACAAGGGCATCAGCGTATGCACCTCCAACAAGGAGCTCGTCTCCACGCACGGTCCCGAGCTCGTGCAGCTCGCAAAGGACCGTCACTGCAGCTATCTCTTCGAGGCGAGCGTCGGCGGCGGCATCCCCCTGCTCCGGCCCTTTTCGACGACACTCATGCATGAGCGCATCACGCGTGTCACGGGTGTCTTAAACGGCACGACCAATTACATCCTGACGCGGATGGAAGAGGGCGATGCCTTTGAGACGGCGCTTCTGCGCGCGCAGCAAAAGGGCTATGCGGAAAAGGATCCGACGGCGGACATCGAGGGGATCGACGCCTGCAGAAAGACCGCGATCCTCGCGTCCCTTGCGGGCGGCGCCTATGTCTCGCCGGACGAGATCCCGACGGAGGGGATCACCGGGATCACGTCGGTCGATTTTGATTATGCACGCACCAACGGATACGCGATCCGCCTGATCGGGCAGGTCACGCTCACGGGCGGTGCGACCGGCGCGCTCGTCGCGCCCTTCCTGGTACCCGAAGAGCATCCGCTCGCGGGTGTTCATGATGTGTTTAACGCCTGCATCGTACACGGTAACATGCTCGGCAATGTCATGTTCTTCGGCCCCGGTGCGGGCGATAAGGCAACCGCCTCGGCCGTCGTCAGCGACATGCTCGACGCGGCATTGCATGACGGATCGCATGTCTTTGTCAATCTGACCAATGTGCCGGCGCTCCGGATGGATGACGAGGCGATGATGAACCGTTTCTTTGTCCGCGTGGACGAGACGGCCAAAAACGCGGCGGTACGCGCCTTCGGGGAGGACATCACCTTTATGGAGGCGAGGAGCGTGCGCGGCGAATGGGCGTTTATCACGCCAAAGATCAGCGAGCAGGCCTTCCGCGACGCGCTGCACTCCCTCGACGAGGTCAGGGGATATCTCAGAGTACTAAAATAAAAAGGAGCCGCACATGGTTGCGACTGTAAGGAGCAGACATGAAAGTAGTTAAGTTTGGAGGCAGCTCCCTTGCGGATGCCGCCTCTTTTCGAAAAGTCATCGACATCGTGCACGCGGACAAAAACCGCCGGTATGTCGTGGATTCCGCGCCCGGAAAGCGCGGGGACGGCGATGAAAAGGTGACGGATCTGTTATACCGCTGCAAGAGGGAAACAGAGGAGGGGCAGGATTGCGCCTCAACGCTCGCCTTTGTGCGCGCGCGCTTTGAAGAGATCGCAAACGGGCTGGACATCGCGGACAAGGTACAGGTCGCGGACGAATTTGCCGTGATCGAGAAAAACATCAAGGCGGGCGCAAGCGCGGACTATGTCGCCTCCCGCGGCGAGTACTTAAACGGCAAGCTTCTCGCCGCCGCCCTCGGCTTTGAATTTATCGACGCGGCGGAGGTCGTGCGCTTCCATGAGGACGGCACCTTTGACCAGGAGACGACCAATGTGCTGACCTCGATGCGCCTCGAGCAGACGGAATACGCGGTGATCCCGGGCTTCTACGGCCTGATCGGCACGAGAGACGACGATGCCGACACGGCGGGCGATATCGCGCGCATCAAGACCTTTTCGCGCGGCGGAAGTGATATCACAGGCTCGATCGTCGCACGGGCGGTCGGTGCGGACGCGTATGAAAACTGGACGGACGTCTCCGGTTTTATGGTCGCGGACCCGCGCATCATCGAAGATCCGGCGCGGATCGAGACGATCACGTATCTCGAACTGCGGGAGCTTGCCTACATGGGCGCTTCCGTGCTGCACGAGGATGCGATTTTTCCCGTGCGCAAGCAGGGGATTCCGATCAATATCCGCAACACCAACGACCCCGACGACGAGGGGACCTGGATCGTCGAGTCCACCGCCAAAAAATCGCGGTATGTCATCACCGGGATCGCCGGCAAAAAGGACTTCTGCTCGATCAATATCGAGAAGGACATGATGAATTCCGAGATCGGCTTTATCCGCCGTGTCCTGCAGGCCTTTGAGGACCAGGAGATCTCCGTCGAGCACGTGCCCTCGGGGATTGACACGCTCACGGTCTTTGTCCATCAGGACGAGTTTATCGCCAAGGAGCAGGCGATCGTGTCGGAGATTCACCGGCTGGCGGCGCCGGACCTCCTCGAGATCGAGTCGGATCTCGCGCTGATCGCGGTCGTCGGCCGCGGCATGAAGTCGACGAGAGGTACCGCGGGCAGGATCTTTTCCGCCCTCGCCCATGCCGCCGTCAACGTACGTATGATCGATCAGGGCTCGAGCGAGCTCAATATCATCATCGGCGTGGAGACACGGGATTTTGAAAAGGCGATCCGCGCGATATATGACATATTTGTCACCACGCAGATCTGAAGATTCATGCCCGGCGGCCCTTTGACCGGCCCTACATCTTGTGGTACACTTATAAAGTATATACAATATTATATATTCTTATGATTCTTCTGACAGGAGATGGAAAATGGGGACGATTATCGGCGAAGGCATCACATTTGACGACGTACTTCTGGTACCGGCATATTCTCAGGTCGTACCTTCACAGATCGATGTGCGTACGCAGCTGACCAAAAGAATCAAGCTCAATATCCCGATGATGAGCGCTGGCATGGATACCGTCACCGAGCACCGCATGGCGATCGCGATGGCGAGGCAGGGCGGCATCGGTATCATCCACAAGAATATGTCGATCGAGGCGCAGGCCGAGGAAGTCGACAAGGTCAAACGCTCGGAGAACGGCGTCATCACGGAGCCCTTCTTCCTCTCCCCGGAGCATACGCTCAGGGACGCGGACGAGCTGATGGGCAAGTACCGGATCTCCGGCGTGCCGATCACCGAGGGCAGAAAGCTCGTCGGCATCATCACCAACCGCGACCTCAAATTTGAAGAGGACTACGGGCGCAAGATCAAGGAGGTCATGACGGGCGAGGGGCTCGTCACCGCAAGGGAGGGCATCACCCTCGAGGAAGCAAAGAAGATCCTCGGCGCCTCCAAAAAAGAAAAGCTGCCCATCGTCGACGACGACTTTCATCTGGTCGGACTCATCACCATCAAGGACATCGAAAAGAACATCAAGTATCCGCTTTCCGCCAAAGACACGCAGGGGAGACTTCTGTGCGGCGCGGGCGTCGGCATCACGCCGGATGTCCTCGACCGCGTGGGTGCCCTGATCGATGCGCACGTGGACGTCGTGGTACTCGACTCCGCGCACGGACACTCCGAAAATGTCATCCGCTGCCTGAAGATGATCAAGGAAACCTATCCGGATCTCGACGTGGTCGCGGGCAACGTCGCGACCGCGGAAGCGACGAGGCAGCTGATCGACGCGGGAGCGGACGCCGTCAAGGTCGGCATCGGTCCCGGCTCCATCTGTACGACGCGTGTCGTGGCCGGCATCGGCGTACCGCAGATCACGGCGGTTATGGACTGCTATGAGGAAGCGGAAAAAAGCGGTATCCCGATCATCGCGGACGGCGGCATCAAGTATTCGGGCGACATCACCAAGGCGATCGCGGCAGGTGCGTCTCTCGTCATGATGGGCTCGATCTTTGCGGGCTGCGACGAGGCGCCCGGCGACTTTGAACTGTATCAGGGAAGAAAATACAAGGTCTACCGCGGCATGGGTTCCCTTGCGGCGATGGAACAGGCGCACGGCTCCAGGGACCGTTATTTCCAGGAAGACGCCAAAAAGCTCGTCCCCGAAGGCGTCGAGGGGCGCGTGGCCTACAAGGGGACGGTCGAGGATACGATCTTCCAGCTGATCGGCGGCGTCAAAAGCGGTATGGGATACTGCGGCTGTGCGTCGATCGAAGAGTTGAAAAAAGACGGGAGATTTATGAAGATCTCCGCGGCCTCTCTCAAGGAGAGTCATCCGCATGACATACAGATCACCAAGGAAGCACCCAACTACAGCTACGATTTATAAGAATAAGACAACGTGATGCCTTCGATTTCGTCAAAGTATACGGAAGAACAGTTAAAGACTTTTAAGACCTGGCAGGACCGCTTCTGCAAGCTGACGGGGGTCTATGCCTTTTGTCTGGACGAAACGGGCAGGAGGATCACGACGCCGTCCGGCACGGGCGCGGACATCGAGGCGCTCTCCGGTGTCTTTGACGAAAAGCATGTGCGCGATCTGTATCTGCGCGTGGCGGAGTCGCCGATCGAGGACCAGGCGGTCGAGGATACCGACTATCCCAATGTGCGGATTGCCGCGAGCGCAATCAAGGACCGCGACGGCAGACCGCTCCTTGTCTGGATCGTTTCCGCGGTCATCATGAACCGCGACACGGGCGCCAGGCGCTACAAGTATCCGATGCTCGACGGTGTCTCCCACCGCATCACGGAAGCCAGGATGTTTGACGCGCTCGACCTTCTGCGCGTGTCGATGCATACGCTCTTTGCGGTTGCGATCTCGAGGGATCAGGCGATCGAAAAGAGCAAGGAGAGCCAGCGGATCGAGCGCCGCATGACGGGAGAACTCTCCCGCGCGGAGGCGATGACGCAGATCGTCTCGCTCCTCGATTCCGATGACGCGATCGACGATATCCTGGAAAAAGAACTCAACTATATCAGCACCTACCTCAATATCTCGCATGCCTTCCTCGTGCATCTGCACAAGCTCGATGCGCTCGTGGACATCACGATGCAGTGGAAGGCCAGGGACGAGGAATACATCTTTACGCGTACCAAGGACATCGAGCGCTACTGGTTTCTCAACGGCGACACCGCGCAGGTCATCTCCTCGGACGCGCATATCCCGCCGGGCGAAAGGGAGCAGCTCGATATCCTGGAGATCCGCGCGATCGCCGTTATGCCGATCTTTGTCAACAACGCGGTGGCCTTCTATGCCTGCTTTGCGGAGACGAGAAAGACCTACACGTGGCGTGTCGACGACGTCAAGTTTTTGTCGGACGCGATGCGCATCATCCAGTCGATCATCACCAAGCGCAACCAGAAGAATTCGCTGGTCGGCTCCTATGCCGCGCTCGAATCGATGCTCGACAACATCGGTTCCTCGATCTATGTGCGCGACATCCGCACGAACGGCCTGCTATTTGCCAACCGCTCCCTGCGCACGCATTTTTCCAGGGAACTGCGGGACGGCACCCTGGGCTCAATCTTTGAAGCCAGCGTACCGAACGGCTCGGACTCCGGCAACTATGAGATCTATCACCAGGACAGGGACCGCTGGTATGATCTGTATTATACGCACATCAAATGGGTGGATTTCCGCCCGGTATCGCTGTGCGCGATCTATGACATCACGGAGAAAAAGGTCTACCAGAAACGCATCGAGCAGCAGGCCTATACGGATTTCCTGACCGGGCTCTACAACCGTCTGTGCTTTGAAAGAGATCTCGCGCGTCATGTCGAGGAGGCCAAGCGCACGGGCAAAAAGGGTGCGCTCATGTACATCGACCTCGATGACTTCAAGCACATCAACGACGGACTCGGCCACCAGTACGGCGATATTCTCTTAAAGACGATCAGCAAGGCGATGTCCTCCGTCTCGGGCCTCGAGGGGAGCTGCTACCGCATGGGCGGCGACGAATTCGTCGCGATCGTCACGAGCGAGCATTACGAGAGACTCGAACTCATCCTGGAGGACATCCAGGAGATCTTCAAAAAGCCCTGGTACTTAAAGGATGCCGACTATTACTGCACGATGAGCATGGGCACGGTCGAGTTTCCGACCGAGGGAGAGACCGTCACCGAGCTCATCCAGAAGGCGGACATCGCGATGTACGAGGCCAAAAAATCCGGCAAGAACCGGATCGCGCGCTATTCGGCCGATTTTGATACCGCCTCCGGCAGACGTCTCGACATGGAAAAGAACATGCGCGACGCGACGGTGGAGGGATACAGTGAATTCGAGATCTACTTCCAGCCGATCGTCAACACCGAGCTCGAGGGCAGTCCCTGCACGGGGGCGGAGGCGCTCGTGCGCTGGAATTCCAAGCTCGGATTTATCTCTCCCGCGGAGTTTATCCCGCTGGCGGAGTATCTCGGGCTCATCGGCCCGATCGGCAACCATGTGCTGGCGGAGGCCTGCAAGATCTGCAAGGAATGGAACGAAAACGAGCGTCCGGATTTTACGATCAATGTCAACCTCTCGGTCGTACAGCTTCTGCAGCCCGACATCGTCGATGTCGTGGGGGACGCGCTCCGCGAATCGGGACTCGACCCCGACCACCTCACGCTCGAGGTGACGGAGTCGCTTGCGATCAACGATCTCGACCGCACCAAGGCGATCCTCATGAGCATCAAGCGGCTCGGTGTCCATCTGGCACTTGATGATTTCGGTACGGGTTATTCTTCTCTCAACAATATCCGTGCGCTGCCCTTTGACATCATCAAGGTCGACCAGAACTTTGTCAAGGATCTCACGGAGGACACCTATTCGCAGGCCTTTATCCGCATGATCGCGGAGCTTGCCGAGGCGATCGGCGCGGACGTCTGTGTGGAGGGAATCGAGACCGAGCAGCAGTTTAAGGTCGTCGAGCATATGAAGGTCAAGTTTATCCAGGGCTTCTACTTCAGTGAGCCGGTCAGCCGGAATCACTTCGAAGACAAATACGTCAGATAACAGGGGTATCTTATGGAAACGGTATCGCGTAATTTTATCGAGGTTGAGATCGACAGGGATCTCAGGGAAGGCGTGTACGATCATGTTCAGACGAGGTTCCCGCCGGAGCCGAACGGCTTTCTGCATATCGGTCATGCCAAGTCGATCCTGCTCAACTACGGGATCGCGCGGCAGTATAAGGGAAAGTTCTGCCTGCGTTTTGACGACACCAATCCGTCCAAGGAAAAAGAAGAATTCATGCAGGCGATCATCAAGGACGTCAAATGGCTTACCGGGGACGACGACGTGGAGATCCGTTATGCCTCCGACTATTTTGACGCGATGTATGCGGCGGCCGTGCGCCTGATCAAAGAAGGCAAGGCCTATATCTCGACGCTGTCCGCGGAGGAGATCAGGTCCTACCGGGGAACGCTCACGGAGGGCGGAAAAGAGGATCCCGACAGGAACCGCGCACCGGAAGAAAGTCTCCGGATGTTTGAAGAGATGAAGAGCGGATCGGTACCGGACGGCGCGATGACGCTGCGCGCAAAGATCGACATGCAGAGCGGCAACATCAACATGCGGGATCCCGTCATCTACCGCGTGGCGCATATCTCCCATCCGCGCACGGGAGACAAGTGGTGCATCTATCCGATGTATGATTTTGCGCATCCTTTGGAGGACGCGGTGGAGGGCACGACGCACTCCCTGTGCACGATGGAATTTGAGGATCACAGACCGCTCTACGACTGGGTGATCAGGGAGAGCATGCCGGAGGGCGGAACGGGCGAGGGAAAGGAATGGGCCTCGACCCCGCGCCAGATCGAATTTGCCAAGATGTATCTCGAAAACATCGTGACCGGAAAGCGCTATATCAAAAAGATGGTGGAGGAGGGGATCGTCGACGGATGGGACGACCCGAGACTCGTCGCGGTCGCGGCACTGCGCAGAAGGGGCTTTACGCCGGAAGCGATCCGGCAGTTTGTTGCGCTCTCGGGGATCTCCAAGGCACAGTCCGTGAGCGACTACGCGCTGCTCGAATACTGCCTCAGGGAGGATCTCAAATGCAAGGCGCCCCGTGTCTTTGCAATACTCGATCCCGTCAGACTCATCATCGACAATTATCCGGAAGGGGTGACGGAGGAGATCGGGATCGAAAATAACAAAGAGGCACCGGAACTGGGCACGAGAAAGCTGCCCTTTTCCCGGGAGCTCTGGATCGAGCGCGAGGATTTCATGGAGGAGCCCGTCAAAAAATACCACCGGCTCTATCCCGGCAACGAGGTGCGCCTGATGAATGCCTATATCGTAACCTGCACCTCCTGCGAAAAGGACGCGGAGGGAAGGGTTACGGCGGTGCACTGTACCTATGACAAGGACACAAAGAGCGGCATGCCCGGCGCCGACAAAAAGGTCAAGGGAACGATCCACTGGGTCGAGGCGTCATCGGCCTATACCGCAACCGTCCGTCTCTATGAGAATATCATCGACGAGGAGAAGGGCGTCTACAACGAGGAGGACGGTTCGCTCAATCTCAATCCCGATTCGGTAAGGGTCTGTGAGGGAGCCAAATGCGAGCCATCCTTAAAGGACGCGCAGGCCTTTGACCGCTTCCAGTTTGTGCGTGCGGGATATTTCTGCGTGGACGAAAAGGACCATACGCCGGGTGCGCCCGTTTTTCACAGAATCGTCTCGCTCAAGAGCTCCTTTAAACTGCCCGCCACATAAATGGCGAAAATGCGCGATCTGTGATACAATGGAAAGACCCACACATTTCCGAAAGGAAGAATGCCGATGAGTATCTTTGAAGGTTTGGAAAAACTCGGGCTTGACGGTTTTGACGATCAGGCGCTCTATGCGGAAGAGGGAAAGGAAGCGCCGCCCCCTCCGCCCAAAAAGGAAGCGCCCAAGCCTCCGCCAAAGCTCGATAACGAAAAGGATTTTCTCTTTGACAAAAAGTATGTCTGCCCGATCTGCGCAAGGGAATTTACGTCCAAGACCGTGCGCACCGGCAAGGTGCATACCGAGCGGATCGATTATGACTTACGCCCCGTCTATGACACGGTCGACCAGGTCAAGTACGAGGTGATCGCATGTCCCAACTGCGGCTATGCGGCCCTCATCCGGTATCATGAAAAATCGACCGACAAGCAGCTGGCGCTGGTGCGCGAGGCGATCTCGTCGCGTTTCAAGGCGCTCGAGTGGGGCAAGGAGATCTATACCTACGACGAGGCCAAGCTGCGCTATCAGCTCGCGATCGCCAATGCCGTCGCGAGAAAGGCCAAGCCCAGCGAAAAAGGTTATCTGTGCTTAAAGAGTGCCTGGGTCATCCGCGGGGAGACCGACCGTCTGAAGGCCGACGGCGCGGATCCCGCAAAGATCGCGGAAAACGAGGCCGCGGAAAAGAAGCTCCTGGGCCAGGCGCTTGACGGATTTGAACAGGCAAGACAGACGGAGAATTATCCGATCGCCGGCATGGACGAGAAGACGCTCGACTATGTGATGTGTGCGCTGTATCTGAGCCAGGACCGGTTCAAGGATTGCCAGCGGTTCCTCGGCGCGATCCTGATCAACCAGCACATCTCCGCCAATCTCCGATCCAAGGCGCAGGACTTAAAGACCAGACTCGACGAAAGAATGAAGGAAGTAAAAGCCGCGGGAGCTTAACCCCGCGGCTTTGTTCTTACAAGAAAGCGGTACACGGTTCCCCGGTCAGGCGTCCGTGTCGTCAAAAAAATCCTCGGTCTCCGCGGCGTCCTTGTCCGCTTCGTCCGTTGCGGCGTCCTTGTCCGCGGCATCGTCTGCCGGATGATCGATGCTGACGTACTTGCGGTTTTCCTTTCCGGCATCCTCATCGTCCGCGTCGTCAAAGTCCCCGAAGTCGTCAAAATCATCATCAAAATCATCGGCAAGCGCCTTGTCGCGGCGGTTCATGTAATAGTAGGCGCCTGCGGCTGCCGCGCCGACCACCGTGCAAAATGCGACGAATTTACCGAATCCTTTTGCCATAATCCAACCTGCCTTTCCTGTTGAAAAAAGATGCCGTCGCGTACTATTTTACCCCAAAGTACGTCCGAATGGAAGAAAAAGTTGAAAAAGCGCCGAAAAGCGTGGAAAAATCGGCGGACTGGTGGTATGATAGTATAGACTGGGAGGGTCAACATGAACGAAAAGTTTTTTGATTTGCGTAAGGAAAAGCAGGACCGCATCATGGGCGCGGCGATGGAAGTATTTGCGCAGTGCGGTTACGAGCACGCATCCACCGATGACATGGTCAAGCGCGCACACATTTCCAAGGGTCTTTTGTTTCACTACTTCGGTTCCAAGCTGGGCTTGTATACGTTCCTCTACGATTACAGCGTGCGTTTTATGACGATGCAGTTTGCGCGTACGATTCCGGAGGGCGAGCGGGATTACTTCCGTCTGCAGGAGTATCTTCTGGAGGCGTGGTCGGACGCGATGCGCCAGTATCCGTATATCCGCCTGTTCCTGATGGGGGCCGACGAGGAGACGGACGAGGAAGCGTTAAAGGAAATCACGGACAAGCGCGACGCCTATTCGCAGACGTTGTCCGATATCGCGGCGCGTTACGACGAAAAGCCCTTTAAGAGGGACGCGCCGGTCGAAATGGTGAGCAACATGGTCTGGTACGCACTGGCCGGTCTTTTGAAGGACATGGACAAGGAAGAGGAAGGCTGGCAGGACACCTATGTCGAAGTCGCCCGCGCCTACCTCGATATGATGCGGAGGATTTCCTGCCGGTAGGGAACAGATACGGGAAGTGACCGGAACGCACAGGGTGTATGCGGACAGTCCGGAGAAACGGAGGAATTATGAGCAAGGTAGTGGTTGCGGGAATCACGCAGGTCGAGACCATCGTCAAGGTGGACAGAATCCCGATCGAATTTCATCTGACGACGGCAGGCAAGGACACGATCCACATGTCCGCGGGCGGCGACGCGTATAACGAGTCGCTGGCGCTGACGTGGCTCGGCAACGACGTGAAATTCTTCTCGATCGTCGGAAAGAATATCGATGAGGGTCTGCTCAATCCGCCGGACCGCCGGATCACGCTCGATACGAAATACATGCTGCGTCTTCTGGAGGAGACGCCGCAGGTCGTCATCCTCTATGACAAGCAGCGCAGGCAGCAGCTCTTTGAGGACATCAAGAATCTGCGCGACGTGTCCTATGACATGGATCTCGCGGAGCCGGAGATCAAAGACTGCGATCTGGTGGTGCTCGCCAATGCCAATTTCTGCCGCCCCTTTGTCAAGGCGGCCAAGGACCACAACAAAAAAATCGCGGTCAACATCCGCTCCTTCCGCAGGGAAAAAGAAAAATTCAACACGGACTTTTTGTCGAACGCCAACATCCTCTATTTCAGTGACGACGCGCTCGAAGAAGACCCGTACGATTTTGTCAAATCGATCGAAAGCACCTACGGCACCGACATCATCATTCTGGGCCAGGGTGCCGAGGGCCTGATTCTGTTTGACCGCGAAAAGGACATCATCGCGCATTACAATACCGTCAAGACCAACGAGGTCGTCAACACGGCAGGGGCCGGTAACGCGCTGATTTCGTGCTTTTTGCACTTTTACATGGAGAACGGCGATTCCGTTGCCGCAATCAAAAACGCATTGCTGTTCGCGTCCTACAAGATCGGCTACATGGGAACCTCCAACGGCTTTATGACGCCGGAGCAGGTCGAGCAGTGGCGCAATCTGATCTGGGGCATCAAGGGCGCATGATCCGAATCGGAGGTTGATGATTGATGAGCAGGCACGGCCTGGGAAAAAGGGCATGCGGGATACTGCTGCCCGTTTTTTCTCTCCCTTCCGCATACGGCATCGGTTCGCTTTCCAAGGAAGCGTTTGAATTTGTCGACTTTCTGAAGGACGCGGGCCAGTCGTACTGGCAGATGCTGCCCGAGGGACCCACGGGCTACGGCGATTCTCCCTATGCGGCCTTTTCCACCTTTGCCGGCAATCCCTATTTTATCGATATCGAAGCGCTGATTGCGGACGGGCTCCTGACCAAAAGGGAAGCGGGCAGATACCGTTTTGGCGACGATCCCGTGCACATCGATTACGGACTGCTCTACAAAAACCGCCTGCGCCTCCTGCGCCTTGCGTATGAGCGCGGCAAAAGGGACGCGGCCCTGCAAAAAAAGATCAGCGCGTTTGAAAGAAAAAACCGCGCGTGGTTAAAGGACTATGCGCTCTTTGCCGTGCTGAAGGAAAAAAACGGCGGAAAGAGCTGGGATACATGGGAAGACGGCGTGCGCCTGAGAAAACGCGCGGCGCTGCAAAGGGCATCCGCGGAATACAAAGACGGGATTTCGTTCCAGGTATTTTTGCAGTATCTCTTCGATACACAATGGCACCGCCTCAAGGCGTATGCCAACGAAAAGGGCATCGGGATCATCGGCGATCTTCCGATCTATGTCGCATTTGACAGCGCGGATACGTGGTCGCATCCGGAGCTCTTCTATCTCGATGACGACAGGCGTCCGATAGAAATCGCGGGATGTCCGCCGGATGATTTTGCCAGGCTCGGACAGCGCTGGGGCAATCCGCTCTACCGGTGGGACGTCCACAAAAAGACAGGCTATGCCTGGTGGATTGAACGTTTCCGGCATGTTTTTTCGATGTATGACATCGTGCGCATCGACCATTTCCGCGGCTTTGAATCCTACTATGCGATCGATGCCTCGCACGAGACGGCCGAGCACGGTGTCTGGAGAAAGGGGCCGGGCGCGGATCTCTTTAAAAAGATGGAACAGGCACTCGGAAAAAAGCGCGTGATCGCGGAGGACCTCGGATTTCTCACACCGGCGGTCTACCGGATGATGCGCACGGTCGGCTATCCCGGAATGAAGGTATTGCAGTTTGCGTTTTATCCGGGAGAAAACGACCATTACGAAAGCGAGTATCTGCCGTACCGCTACGCGCACAACTGTGTCGTCTATACCGGCACGCATGACAACGAGACGACGCGCGGATGGTTCGGGACATTAAATAAAAAGGATCAGGCCTATACCAAACGGTATCTGGGCGCATCGACCGACCGCGATGTGACGCCGCAGATGATGCGCGCTGCGCTTTCTTCCGTCGCGGATACGGCGATCCTCCCGATGCAGGATATTCTGGGGCTTGGCAGATGGGCGAGGATCAACACGCCCTCGACGATCGGCGGCAACTGGTGCTGGCGGATGAAGGACGGGGTCCTCACAAAAGCGCTTGCAAAGCGTTTGCGGCGCATGGCTGAGGATTACGGAAGGATATAACGGCGACGCACGCCGAAAGGACAAGCAGACCGGAGGGACAGGATGGCAATAGCGGTTTTTCTTGCGGAAGGATTTGAAGAGATCGAGGCGCTGACGGTGGTCGATCTCGCAAGGCGCGCGGGGATTGAGACACGGATGGTCAGGGTCCCCGCCGGTGAAGAACACGGGGAGGCGGCATCGTGCTGTGAGGGCACAGATCCGTGCGTGACAGGCTCGCACGGGATCCGCGTCTGTGCGGATGAGGAGCTTTCGGAGACGGATCTGTCTTCTTTTGACATGCTGGTGTTGCCCGGGGGACTCCCCGGGACGACGAACCTCGCGTCCTGCGACGCGCTGACGGATGCGGTCAAATCGTTTCTGGACGCCGGAAAAAAAGTTGCCGCGATCTGCGCGGCTCCCGGGATCATCCTCGGCAGGAAAGGGTGGCTCAAAGGCCGCACGGCCGTCTCGCACCCGAGCGTGCGCTCCGACCTGAAGGACGCACAGGTCCCTGACGCGGACGCGGTGACGGACGACAATCTCATCACCGCCTGCGGCATGGGATGCGCGATTCCTTTTGCGCTCGAGATCGTCAAAGCGCTGTGCGGGGAAGAAAAGGCGGAGGAGATCCGGCAGGCAATCGTTTACAGGGCATACCAATGATGGGCATCGAGATCGAGAGAAAGTTTCTGGTCAACCGCATACCGTTCCAGCTCGACCAGTATCCCGTGCGCGAGATCGAGCAGGGATATCTGAGCGTGTCGCCCGCGATCCGCGTGCGGCGCGACAATGACGCCTATTACATGACCTACAAGGAGATCCGCGCCTATCCCGGACAGATCGGACAAAACGAATACAATCTCCCGCTGACCAAAGAAGCTTACGAGCACATGATCGCCAAGGCGGACGGCTATATCATCCGCAAGCAGCGATATCTTCTGCCGCTCAATTATGATGCCTACGATGATGTTTTTTTACAGGCGCATCCGGATCTGGCCAGGCGCATAGGGGACGGCTCGATGAAGATCGAGCTCGATGTCTTTGCGCCGTCCGCACCGGCACCCTTTGCGGATCTCGTGATCGCGGAGATCGAGTATCCGTCGTCGGACGCGTACGAGGCCTACCGTCCCGCCGCGTGGTTTGCCGCGGACGTCACGGGGGATCCGGCCTATTCCAATGCGCAGCTGTCGATGCTGAGGTACACATAAAGCGCCATGGCCTATCTCGAGTTTCAGCACATCGTCAAGGAATACCAGACCGGGGAGACCGTGATCCGCGCACTCGATGACGCGTCCTTTACGGTGGAAAAGGGAGAGCTTGCGGTCATTCTCGGCACGTCGGGCGCCGGCAAGACGACCGCGCTCAACATCCTCGGCGGGATGGACACGGCGACGCAGGGACAGGTCATCGTCGACGGCAAAGAAGTGACGGGACTCTCCAAATACGATCTGACGACCTACCGCAGAACCGATATCGGTTTTGTGTTTCAGTTTTATAATCTCGTACCCAATCTCACGGCGCTCGAAAATGTCGAGCTCGCCGCGCAGGTCAAGAGCGATGCGCTCGACGCCAGGGAAACGCTCGAAAAGGTGGGACTTTCGGACCGTCTCGGACACTTTCCGGCACAGCTCTCCGGCGGCGAGCAGCAGAGAGTCTCGATCGCGCGCGCACTCGCCAAGAATCCCAAGCTTCTTTTATGTGACGAGCCGACCGGCGCGCTCGATTACGTGACGGGCAAGCAGATCCTGACCCTGCTGCAGGATACCTGCCGTAACGAAAAGATCACGGTGCTGATCATCACGCACAATTCCGCGCTCGCGCCGATGGCGGACCGTCTCATCCGCTTCAAGAGCGGCAAGGTGACGCAGATCACGACCAACGATCATCCGACGCCGATCGCTGAGATTGAATGGTGACGCGATGCACGCGTACGGGAAGGATATTCTGCGGACCCTCCGCAAAGAGAAAAAACGTTTCTTCGCCATCGCCGTGATCACGACGCTCGGCGTCATGATGTTTTCCGGCCTGCAGGCTTCCTGCACGGACCTGCGGCGCTCCGCCGATCTCTTTTTTGACGGGCATACCCTGCATGATCTGGAAATCGTATCGACCCTCGGACTCACCGCGGACGACGTGGAGGCGCTGTCCGCGCTTTCCGATACGGAAGAGGTCGCCGGACGTTATGTGGAAAAGGTGACGGCTTCCTTTGCGGACAATACGATGGACATCGATCTCGAGCTGCTCTATGACGACAGGATCGACCGTCCGTATCTGGCGCAGGGAAGGATGTGCGAGGCGCCGGACGAGACGATCGTATCGCAGCGCTTTGTCAGGGATACGGGGCTGGGAGTCGGTGATACCTTTACGATCACGGAAAATACCGCGGAGGAAGAGGACGCGGAGGAAGACGAAGAGGAGGCCGACTTTCTGGTGACGCGCTTTACGATCACGGGGGTCTTCACCGATGTGCGGGATGTCAACAATCCGTACGGCGCAACGGCCTACCGGGGCGGCATGGACATCACGCCGCTCGCGTTCGTGCTGCCGGAAGCCGCCGCTCCCGATGTGTATACGTCGGTGGTGCTCACGGTCACGGACGCAAAGGAATTGTTTTGCTTTGATGATGCGTATGTGCAGAAGGTACGCACCTTCCGCAGATATCTCGAAGAAGAGATCAAGGAACAGCGGGAGGAGGCCAGATATACTTCGGTTGTACAGGAAGCAACCGAAAAGGTCGACGAGGCCGAGGAGGATGTGAGGAAGGAGCTTGCGGATGCGCTGCGCGAGCTCGAAGAGGGAGAGGAAGAACTCAATGAGGAGCTCGCAAAGGCCCTGCAGGAGCTCGTCGACGCGCAAAAGAAAATCGAGGAAGCGGAAGCGGAGCTTGCGGACGCGAGGAGAGAACTTGCGGAGGCGGAAGCGGAGCTTGCGGACAAGGAACAGGAAGCGGCGGACGCTTTTGCCAAAGCGCACGAGGAACTCGACGGCGCGTGGGCGACGCTGATCGAAAAAGCATCGGAGCTCGATGTGGCGGCCTATCAGCTTGCGGAGGGCGAAAGCGCCCTTGCGGAGGGAATCGCGCAGGCGGATGCGGCGGAAGCGGCAGCAAGGAGCGACATTGCCACGCAGAGGCAGCAGGCGCAGGTACTGCTTGCACAGGCGCAGGCCATTTCCGATCCCGTGATGGTAGCAATGGCGCAGGCGGCGCTCGCACAGATCGACGCGGGAGAGGCCGACCTCAATGCGAGGATGGCACAGGAACGCGCACGGATCGAGGAACAGCGCGCGCGTCTGTCCCAGGCCCGGATGGAGATCGATAACGGCCGCGCACAGATCGAGGAGGGCTGGAAGGAATACGACGAAGGCCTCGCGGAGCTCGAAAGAGAGGAAGCCGAAGCGGCCGCGGAGATCGCCGACGCGAGGAGAAAAATCGAAGACGCAAGAAGGGAAATCGCGGACGGCGAGGCGGAGCTTGCGGACGCGAGGAAAGAACTTGCGGACGGTTATGCGGAATACGAACAGGCCAAAGAGGAAGGCGAGCAGGAACTGGCCGAGGGGTACGAGGAATACGAAGAGGGCAGACAGGAAGCGGAGGAGGAAATCGCAAGCGCCAGGGAAGAGATCGAAGAGATCGACATGGCGACCTGGTATATCCGTGACCGCGACGCGATGAGCGCCTTTAACAATATCAAGTCGGATTCCGAAGCGATCGAATCGATCGGGACGGTGTTTCCGGTTGTCTTTTTCCTCGTCGCGATTCTGATCTCCCTCACCGCGGTGACGCGCATGGTGGAAGAGGACAGAGGGCTTTTGGGCACCTACAAGGCGCTCGGTTTTTCGGATGTGAGGATCCGTCGCAAGTACATGATCTTTACCTCCGCCGCGTCGATCACGGGGTCGGTTGTCGGGAGCGTGTGCGCCTTTTGCGGTTTGCCCGCGTTTCTGTTCCGGATCTTTGACATCATGTATATCCTGCCCGGCTACGGGATGTTCTTTCTTCCCGTCCACGGCCTTCTGGGTCCGCTCGTGTTTATCCTGGGCATCGTCGGTGCGGCCTATCTGACGTGCCTGACGATGATGCGCGAGACGCCGGCATCGCTCATGCGTCCCAAGAGTCCCAGGGCCGGCAAGCGCGTGTGGCTCGAGAAGGTGACGTTTTTGTGGGAGCGGCTTTCCTTCCTCAACAAGGTCACCGCGCGCAACCTCTACCGTTACAAGAAGCGGCTGCTGATGACGGTCTTCGGAATCGCCGGCTGTACGGCACTGCTGCTGTTCGGCTTTGCAATCCGCGACAGCGTGCACGGACTGATGCCCAGGCAGTATGACGAAACGTCGCTCTATGATCTGCTCGTGGTCGCGAGCATGACGGAGGAGGAGGCGGAGGAAGGCAAATCGCTGCATGATTATCTGACGCGGGATGAAGAGATCGCGTCATATCTGGAATGCCATATCACGAATGTCAAAATCCATAACGCGGCGGACGAGGAGCTCTCCGTGCAGCTGATCGTGCCGTCTTCGCCCGAACGGATACAGGATTATATTGTCTTAAGGGACACGCACGGAACACCGGTCACGTTGTCGGACGGCGATGTACTGGTCACGCGCAATGCCGCGGAGATGCTCTCCTTTGCGGAAGGAGACGAAGTCCGCATCCAGCTGCCGGATCTGCAGACAAAGGAAGTGGGTGTCACGCATGTGCTGCAGTATTATCTCGGCAATGTCGTCTTTATGACGCAAAAGACCTATATGCAGTGGTTTGAAGATTTTGAGACGAACGGCGCGATGGTGATGCTGGAAAATGAGGTGGACGAAGAGGCCTACCGGGAGGATTTTGCCACAAGGGAGGGCGTTTTGACCTGTCTTTCCACGGCGCAGGTCAAGTCACAGTTCAGCCAGACCTTTCTGATGATGGACGCGGTGGTCGCGATCATCATCGGCATGAGCGCGCTGCTCGCCTTTGCCGTGCTCTTTACGCTGTCCACCACCAATATCTCGGAACGGGAAAGGGAGCTTGCGACGATCAAGGTGTTAGGCTTCTATGATCGCGAGGTGCATGCCTATGTCGACAAGGAGACGCTGATTCTGACGATGATCGGGGTCATCATCGGCATCCCCGTGGGATATCTTTTTTCGCTCTCCCTCCCCTATATTCTACGGCTGCCGTCGATGTATTTTGCGGTGACACTGAACCATATAAGCTATGTATATGCGGCGGTGCTGTCGCTCGTGTTTCTTCTGGCGGTCAATCTGATCACGGACCGCTATCTCAACCGGATCGACATGGTGGAAGCGCTCAAAAGCGTCGAATAACAGACGCAAGGAACCGCCCCGCCACGGTTTTTGCCTAAAAATAAGAAGTATGATATACTAAAATGTCCTGTGTCCGCACGGGATATTTGGTGTGCAGGAAAGAAAAAGAGAGGAAAAAAGCAGTATGAGCGTAACAGTGGAAAAATTGGAAAAGGGGATGGCAAAGCTCACGATCGAGGTGTCTCCCGACAAGCTCGAGGAGGCGATCGAGACAGTCTATAAAAAAGAACGCGGCCGGATCAATCTGCCCGGTTTTCGCAAGGGCAAGGCGCCGCGCATGATGATCGAGCGGACGTACGGCAAGGAGATCTTTTACGAGGAAGCGGCGGATGCGCTGGTACAGCAGGAGTATCCGGGCGCGGTCGATGATTGCGGCGAGGATATCGTCTCTTCCCCGAAGATCGAGGTCGTGCAGATCGAGAGCGGCAAGCCCTTTATCT
The DNA here is from genome assembly GCA_017448245.1 of Lachnospiraceae bacterium. Taxonomy (GTDB): domain Bacteria; phylum Bacillota; class Clostridia; order Lachnospirales; family Lachnospiraceae; genus Butyrivibrio. Next base: position 66,905 of record JAFSLV010000007.1, read on the forward strand.
TCAGCGCAGAGGTCGCCTTAAAGCCGGAAGTAAAGCTCGGTTCCTACAAGGGAATCGAGGTGACCAAAGCGGATGCCGCGATCACGGAGGAAGAGATCGACGAGGAGATCGAGCGCCAGCGCAAGATGAGCGCGCGTGACGTGGTGGTCGACAGACCTGCGGAGATGGACGATACCGTCAAGCTCGACTACGAGGGCTTTGTCGACGGCAAGGCCTTTGACGGAGGCAAGGACGAGGGACATCTTCTGACACTCGGTTCGGGCACCTTTATCCCGGGCTTCGAGGAAGGGCTCGTCGGGAAAAAGGCGGGCGAGGAGTGCGAGGTGCAGGTCACCTTCCCCGAGAGCTATCACGAGCAGTCGCTCAGCGGAAAGGACGCGGTCTTTAAATGCCTGATCCATGAGGTGCGGGCCAAAGAGCTGCCGGAGGTCAATGACGCGTTTGCCTCCGATATCTCCGAGTATGAGACGCTTGCGGAGTACAAGGACGGCCTGCGCAAACAGCTTGCGGAAAATAAAGAAAAGCAGATCCGGCTCGGCCACGAGGATGAGTGCGTGAAGGCACTCATCGAATCCTCCGAGATGGAGCTGCCGGAGGCGATGATCGAGACGCAGCAGCGCCAGATCCTCAATGACTTTATGATGCAGCTGCAGATGCAGGGCATGAATCCCACGCAGTATCTGCAGATGACGGGCCAGTCGAGAGACAGGATGCTCGAGCAGGTGCGTCCGCAGGCAGTTGAGCGCATCAAGGCGCGTCTCGTGCTCGAAGCGGTCGCCAAGGCGGAGAGCCTCACCGCCACCGACGAGGATTACGAAAAGAAGCTCGAAGAGATGGCCAAACAGTACCGGATGAGCCTCGACAAGGTCAAAGAGGTGACGGACGCACGCGAGGAAAAACAGATCCGTCAGGATATCATCGTCGGCAAGGCGGCGGATTTTCTGGTGGAAAACTGCAAGGCCGTCAAGGAGCCCGTACAAGAAGAGGAATCGGACGACAAGGAGGAGGAAGCCGGTGCAAAGAAGGCGCCCCGCGCGATTCCGAGACGTAAAAAGAGTGACGGAAAGGAGCAGCAATGAGTTTAATCCCTTATGTAATCGAACAGACGTCGAGAGGCGAGCGGTCGTATGACATCTACTCAAGACTCTTAAAGGACCGCATCATCTTTCTCGGGGAAGAGGTCAATGCCAACTCCGCGGCGGTGGTTGTCGCGCAGCTTCTGTTCCTCGAGGCGGAGGATCCCGGCAAGGATATCCATCTCTACATCAACTCGCCGGGCGGCGAGATCACGGCCGGAATGGCGATCTATGACACGATGCAGTATATCAAGTGCGACGTGTCGACGATCTGCATCGGCATGGCGGCTTCGATGGGGGCGTTCCTTCTGTGCGGCGGAGCAAAGGGCAAGCGCATGGCACTGCCCAATGCGGAGATCATGATCCATCAGCCCTCGGGCGGTTCCCGCGGCCAGGCGACCGAGATGGAGATCGCCGCGCGTCATATCTTAAAGACGAGAGAAAAACTCAATCAGATCATGGCGGAAAACACGGGACAGCCCGTGGAGAAGATCGCCGAGGATACGGAGCGCGACAATTTTATGAGCGCGGAAGAGGCATTGAAATACGGCCTCATCGATTCCGTGGTCGTCAAGCGTGTGGAAGCCGACAAGCAAAAAAAGGACAAGGATAAGAAATGAATATCACAAACATGACGGGCCGCGGCGGCGGCGGTGAAATCTACTGCTCTTTCTGTAACAAGACGCAGGACCAGGTAAGAAAGCTGATCGCGGGTCCCGGCAATGTCTACATCTGCGATGAGTGCGTGGATATCTGTGCGGACATCATCGAGGAAGAGTTTGAAGAGGAAGGCGCGGAGAGCTTTGAGGCGGAAAAGGAACAGATCAATCTCCTAAAGCCCAAGGAGCTCAACGCGTTTCTCGACGAATATGTCATCGGACAGGATGAGGCCAAGAAGGTACTGAGCGTCGCGGTGTACAATCACTACAAGAGGATTCTCGCTCCCGAGAACGAGCGCAGGGATGACGATGTCGAGCTGCAAAAGTCCAACATCCTCATGATCGGACCGACGGGCTCGGGCAAAACGTATCTGGCACAGACGCTTGCCAAGATCATCGGCGTGCCTTTTGCGATTGCGGATGCGACGACGCTGACCGAAGCCGGCTACGTCGGCGAGGATGTCGAGAATATACTTCTGAAGCTCATACAGGACGCGGATTACGATGTCGAACGCGCCCAGCACGGCATCATCTATATCGACGAGATCGACAAGATCACCAAGAAGGGGGAAAATGTCTCGATCACGCGCGACGTGTCCGGCGAGGGCGTGCAGCAGGCGCTGTTAAAGATCATCGAGGGCACGACCGCGTCGGTGCCTCCGCAGGGCGGACGCAAGCATCCGCACCAGGAGCTGATTACGATCGATACCGATCATATCCTCTTTATCTGCGGCGGTGCGTTTGACGGACTCGACAAGATCGTCGAGGCGAGGCTCGACCGTTCCTCGATCGGCTTTAACGCGGAGATCGCGGACAAGACGGAGCGCGAGATCGGAGAGGTCCTCTCGCACGTCTCCCCGCAGGATCTCGTCAAATTCGGTCTGATTCCGGAATTTGTCGGACGCGTGCCGATCACGGTGACGCTCGAGGGTCTGTCGCGCGAAGCGCTGGTGCGCATCCTCAAGGAGCCAAAGAACGCGCTGATCAAGCAGTATAAAAAACTGTTCTCCCTTGACCATGTCAATCTCCGCTTTGAGGAGGACGCGGTCGAGGAGATCGCCGATAAGGCCTACGAGCGCAAAACCGGCGCCAGAGGCCTGCGCAGCGTCATGGAGAATACGCTGATGGATGTGATGTATTCGATTCCGTCCGACGAGGACGTGACCGAGTGCGTGATTACCAAGGCATCCGTCGACGGTGACGCACAGCCGCTGGTGGTGCACCACTCGGAGGAGAAGAGAAAGCTCCCTCTGGTGGATGTCAGGAAAAACGCATAAGAGAGCCTGACTGATTTGAAAGAGACATGATCAAGATCGTCGATATCCGGCTCGAAACTGTCTGCGGCCCGACAAGCGCGCTTCCGATGAATCCTTATCCGGAGGTCGCGTTTGCGGGTCGTTCCAATGTCGGAAAGAGCTCGCTCATCAACGTGCTGATGCAGCGAAAGAGCCTTGCGCGCACTTCCTCCAAGCCCGGGAAAACCCAGACAATCAATTTCTACCGGATCGCCTGCCGGGAGGATGAGGCGCGGGATGATTTCTTTTATCTCGTCGACCTGCCGGGCTACGGCTATGCGAAAAGGTCAAAGGAAGAGAGCGCCAAATGGGGACCGATGATCGAAAAATATCTCAAGCGCTCCGCGCAGCTAAAGGCACTCTTCATCCTCGTCGATCTCCGCCTTAAGGCGCAGGAGAGCGATAAGCAGATGATCGAATACGCGCGGCATCTCGGAAAGAAAGTCATCGTTGTCGCGACCAAGGCCGACAAGCTCTCCAAAAATGAACTCGCAAAGCAGACCGCGCTGCTGAAAAAAGAACTGCAGCTGGAAGAGGACGAGCCGTTCGTTCCTTTTTCCGCACTGTCAAAGGCCGGACGCGAGGACGTCCTCGCGCAGATGATGCACTGCCTGAAGTGACGGTTTCCATACCGGATATCGTCTCTGTTACGGCTTTTTGATCTTATTGAGCTGCGCGTTGAGAGCGAGCAGCTCTTCTTTTGTAAAGCTCTTTCCCGTGACGCCAAGGAGTCCCGTCATGCGCAGCACCGTAAAGCTGCCGAGCATCTGCATCAGATCCGCGTGATTGAGCTGCGGCATGCCGTCGGAAGCGGAGCCCAGCGACTGCATCAGCGCGCCGACGAGCCGCACCCCCTCCGGCGATTTCATGATCTCCGAAAACTTGTCGTTGAGCGAAAAGTATCCTTCCGGCATCTCGATATCAAACCAGTTGAGGACGGTGCCGGTTTCCTTTAAGCGGTAGTCTTCGTTAAAGGTTTCGACCTTGCGGATCATCCCCGTGTCCGTGCAGTCTCCGGCAACGGCCTTCAGCGTTGTCTCTCCGCGGTTTGGCACCGTAAAGTAAAAGAAGTGATCCTCCGCCGTCTTTTTTTCAAAGAGCGTATCGTTCAGATAAAGCGCGACCTCTTTTTGATTGGAATAGACCGTGACTTTGGTCTCGTCCTCCACGCGGTCCGTGTAACGCTTGCCGCACAGATGGACAAAAGGATCGTCCGAAAGCCAGGCCTTGTAAGCATAGAAGGCATCCTTCTTATACTTGCGGTCAAAGGTGACGAGGCCCTTGTGGTTCTGTCCGGGTTCCCCGCCCTCGGAACGTGAATCCGCGCCAAAGTCAAACATGTTCCAGACATGCGTCGCCCAGAGATAGTCTCTCGTGAAGAGCTGCTTGATGAGCTCTTCATGATAATAGGCCTGATACTCCTCGGTATAGTCGCCCTGGTCGGGATGGGAGCTGTGCCAGTCGAGGCCCTCGCAGCCGTATTCCGAAAGACCGATCGGGATATCCGGAAGCTCCTTGTGGAAGCGGTCGAGCCACGGACCGTTCATCGAGGTATCACCGCCGTACCATCCGAAATAGTGATTGTAGGAAACCGCATCCGGGATCCTGATATACGGCGCGTGAATGTCGCACATGGAGACGACCGCCATCACGGTCTTTCTCGTCGGATCGAGCCTGTGGGCGAGATCGTTTAATGCGCGGTGATTGTCGACGAGGCCCGGCTCATCCGCGCTGCCCATCGTGATCTCGTTGGAGAGACCCCAGCAGACGATCGAGGGATGATTGCTGTTTTGCGTAATGAGCTCCGTCATCTGCGAGATCGTATTGTCATTGCCGTTTGGCAGATGGCGGGAGATGTAGGGGATCTCCGCCCAGACGACCATTCCTTTTTCGTCGCACAGATCATAGAAATACGGTGCGTGCTGGTAGTGCGCAAGGCGGATCGTCGTCGCACCGACTTCTTCGATCAATGCGATGTCTTCTTCGTGATGCTCCTTTAACAGCGCATTGCCGTATCCCGCACGGTCCTGATGACGGGAAACGCCGCGCAGGGGATAGGGCGTGCCGTTTAAGATAAATCCTCTCTCCGCATCGATTGCAAAGGTGCGCACGCCAAAGCGTGTTTCGATGCGGTCGATGACTTCCTCTCCCTCAAGCAGCTCCGCAACGGCAAGATAGAGATACGGATCCTTTCTTCCGTTCCACAGATGCGCGTTGTCGATCGTGAGCGTGCTGTCCGCCGTCACCGTCCCGTTCTCTCCGGAGGCGGGTGTGACCCGGGCGGAGGCGACTTCTTTTCCGTCATGATCCAGGAGCGTGATGCGTACCTGTTGCTGCGCGGCGGGCGGGGTGAGTTCTGTTTCCACGCGGACCACGGCGTCCCTGCCGTTGACGGAGGAGGTCACGCGGATGCCCGGCGTTGCGTACGGCATCAGCGCAAAGTGGGAACGGTTCACCGCAATCAGCGATACCCCGCGGTAGAGCCCGCCGTAGAACGTAAAGTCCGCTATCTGCGGATAGACATGATCGTTGGGCGCGTTGTCGACGGTGATGACGAGCGTATTTTCCTCCTGCAGCGCGTCCGTCAGTTCCGCACGGAAGGCGCTGTAGCCGCCGTCGTGATGCAGGAGTTTACTGCCGTTGAGCGTCACGTCCGCGGACGAATTGGCGGCGCCGATTTCGAGATAGTATCTTTCACCCGACGGCAGATCCTTTTTGGAAAAGGTTCTGGTATACGTGCAGCTGCCGCGGAAATAGTCATTGCCTCCGTCCGTGCCGTCCTCGGCATTCCAGGTATGCGGAAGCGCAACCGTGACGGTTTCTTTTTCCGGCTGTGAAAAAAGCCAGCCTTCATTCCATGATTGTACGGTTCTCATGATAAGCTCCTTTATGTGTGAGTGCGCTGATCCGTCAGCATGTGCCGTATCTGTCTGTTCATTCGCTGCTTTGCGAAGAAGACGCTGCGCCCCTGCGCGCTTCGAGCTCGCTCTCCATCTGTGCGAGCGTTGTCTTGTCGAGATTGTAGACGAGAGCGAGTGCCGCCAGCTGGATGAGGGCCGTGGCAAGATACAGCGCCGCGACCAGATAGCGCATGTTCATCGCAACCTGTGCCGTCTGGTTGCCGCGGTCCGCTTCCACGTAGCCGACGGCCACCATGATGACCAGAACGATCGAGGGACCAAAGCCCTGCGCCAGCTTGCGGAAGAAGGAGTGGAGCGAATAAATCGTCCCCTCCTCGCGCGTGTTGTGTTTCCATTCGTTATAGTCGATCGCATCCGCCATCATCGACCAGCTCACGAGGGAGAAGATTCCCATGCCGAGCGAATTGATCAGCTGGCAGACGGTATACATCGCGATGCCCTTCGAGTCCGGCGTGATCGGAAGGATCAGCAGTCCCGCACAGGCGATGACGCAGACGATGGCGCCGACAACGGACAGCTCTTTTTTGCCGAAGCGCTTGACGCCCTTACGGATAAAGGGAGTGAAGAGCAGCATCGGCAGCATCTGGAAGAGAGAGACGATGCCGGAGACCTGTGCGTTTTTGAAATAGGACTGGAAGAGGACGGTGACCGCCGCGGCCGCGCCCTGCATGCCGAGGAACATCCCCATGACGGCGAGTGTCGCACCGACGGCGGGACGGTTGGTCAGGAAGTTTTTCATTGCGGTAAAGATATTGAATTTCGGCCTGTCCTCGCTGACCTTGACATATTCGTCGACGCGCAGCACGGTCTTTTTGATCATAAACTGGAAGGCAAAGAAGCCGATGATGCCCATGACGAGCGCCAGGAAAAAGACACGCACGCCGCGGATGTTGTTATCACTGTCGTAGATGATGATCGGGATCAGCACCATCGTGAGGATGTTGCCGACGAGCGCGCCGATGGAGCGCCAGGCGGAGAGCGATGCGCGGTCACCGGGGTCGGCGGAAATCAGATTGAGCATCGAACCGTAGGGAACATTGGCGATGGTATAAAACGCGTCCCAGAGCACATAGCCCGCGATGAAGATGATGTTTTTGGCCATCGCCGGCGCGTTCGGGATCGGCACAAAGCAGAGCGCTCCCGCGATGATCAGACCGATCGAGCCGATCAGAATATACGTTTTGAATTTGCCGAGCCGGTACTGTCGTCTGTCCGCATCGATAAAGACGCCCACGAGAGGATCGTTGATCGCGTCCCAGATCTGTACGATCAGGAGCAGTCCCGCATAGAGGATCGAATCCATCTGCATGAACTGTGTCCAGAAGATGACGAGCGTCCCCTTGAGCGCAAAGGACATGTTACAGCCGAAATCACCGGCCGCGTAGGCGATGTTGTCGAGCATGCCGAATTTTTTGACGGCGGGAGCAGAGCCTGCGGAGTCTTGTTGCAGATTTTCTCCCTGCATGGGGGCGGTATTGGGATCCATAGAAGTTCCTCCGTTTTATGCGTGAGATAACAGTTCATTTTATTTTAACATATAAGATATACTTATGGAAGATATTACTCCGGCCATTAAATGTCGCTACATTCATGCGCAGTATGAATGGCGACATGCAAGGCGGAAGATGGAGTCGATGGGCGTCCATCGACGACTGATGACAACGCAGCAGGTCGTCATTCAGACAAGCAGGAATTGCGATATTTAGTGGCCGGAGTAATATGCTATACTAAAAGAATCGTGCGGGTCATATAAGCACATGTCGTCAGGCCGGGAGGACGGGACACATGACACAGGATGCGGACGAACTGCAAAAGCATTTAGCAAAGCTGATTATGCCGCAGGTGGAGGCACTTGCAGGCGAGAAGAAGATATCGAAGCACGCGGCCTACTACCTGTTTCTCGGCATGTATCCGCGGGACGAAAACGCTTTTAGCGCCCGGGAACTTGAGATGCTGAAGGAGGCGGCGGGGGTGATCGATGTACCGCAAAGAGAAGGGACTTGACAATGTGTTCTATTTGTTATACGATACGTATAACAATAAACGAAAAAGAGCTTTTCCTTCAACGAAGGAGCAGCCTGCAGAACCCGTGACATAACGTTAAAACAGCCCGAAGCACTCCGCTGCTGAGGGCGTAAGAAGGAGAACAGCAGTTATGAACGTCAGTAAGTTTACCCAAAAATCCATCGAGGCCGTGAACGGCTGCGAAAAACTGGCACTGGAATACGGCAACCAGGAGATCGAGCAGGAGCATCTGCTGCTATCGCTTTTGACCATCGAGGACTCCCTCATCAAAAAGCTCGTCGAAAAGATGGGCGTCGATGTGCAGTCCTTCATAAACCGTGCGCAGGACGCGGTCGCGAAGCGCGTCAAGGTGCAGGGAGGAAAACAGTTTGTCGGTGAAGCCTTGAACCGCGTGCTGGTCGAAGCGGAGGATGAGGCGAAGCGCCTTGGTGACGAATACGTCTCCGTCGAGCATCTCTTCCTCATGCTCTTAAAGCGTCCCAACAAAGAGCTCAAGGAAATATTCCGGGAATACGGCATCGACCGCAACCGCTTTTTGCAGGCGCTGCAGGAGGTCAGGGGCAACCAGCGCGTCACCAGCGACAATCCGGAGGCGACGTATGACACGCTCGAAAAATACGGACAGGAGCTGGTGGAAAAAGCGCGCAGCGGCAAGCTCGATCCGGTAATCGGACGGGATGCCGAGATCCGCAACGTCATCCGCATTCTTTCCAGAAAGACAAAAAACAATCCGGTGCTGATCGGCGAGCCCGGCGTCGGCAAGACCGCGGTCGTCGTGGCGCTTGCGCAGCGCATCGCCGCGGGCGACGTGCCGGACGGAGTAAAGGATAAAAAAGTATTCTCCCTCGACATGGGGTCGCTTGTCGCGGGAGCCAAGTACCGCGGCGAATTTGAAGAGCGCTTAAAAGCCGTGCTCGAGGATGTGAAGGCAAGCGAGGGAGAGATCCTGCTCTTCATCGACGAGCTGCATACGATCGTGGGCGCGGGCAAGTCGGACGGCGCGCTCGATGCCGGCAACATGTTAAAGCCGATGCTCGCAAGAGGCGAGCTCCACTGCATCGGCGCAACGACGCTGAATGAATACAGACAGTACATCGAAAAGGACGCGGCCCTTGAGCGCCGCTTCCAGCCGGTCATGGTCGACGAGCCGACGGTGGAGGATACGATCTCCATCCTGCGCGGCATCAAGGAGCGCTACGAGGTCTATCACGGCGTCAAGATCATGGACAATGCGCTGGTTTCCGCAGCGACCCTAAGCAACCGTTACATCTCCGACCGTTTTCTTCCGGACAAGGCGATCGACCTCGTGGACGAGGCCTGCGCGCTGATCAAGACGGAGCTCGACTCCATGCCCGCGGAGATGGACGAGATGAACCGCCGCATTTTGCAGATGCAGATCGAGGAAGCGGCGCTGAAAAAAGAAGACGACAGCCTGAGCACGGAGCGGTTGAAAAACCTGCAGAAGGAGCTCGCGGAATTAAAGGATACCTTTGACAATAAAAAAGCGCAGTGGCAGAACGAAAAGGATGCCGTCGGAAAGCTTGCGCAGATGCGCGAGGAGATCGACGCCATCAACACGGAGATCCAGATCGCGCAGCGCGACGGCAATCTGGAACGGGCGGCGGAGCTTTCCTACGGGAAACTTCCGGAACTCAAAAAGCAACTGGAAGCGGAGGAGGAGATCATCCGCGAAAAAGAAGGAACCCTCGTGCACGAGCGCGTGACGGAGGAGGAGATCGCCCGCATCATCAGCAAGTGGACGGGCATTCCCGTCGCCAAGCTCACGGAGTCCGAACGCAACAAGACCTTAAAGCTCGGCGACGCCTTAAAGGAGCGCGTCATCGGACAGGACGAGGCGGTCGAAAAGGTCGCGGAGTCCATCATGCGTTCAAAGGCCGGCATCAAGGATCCGGGAAAGCCCATCGGCTCCTTTATGTTCTTAGGGCCCACCGGCGTCGGAAAAACGGAGCTCGCAAAGGCGCTCGCCGCGGCGCTCTTTGATAATGAAAACAATATCGTGCGCATCGACATGAGCGAGTACATGGAAAAGTTCAGTGTCTCCCGCCTGATCGGCGCGCCTCCCGGATACGTGGGATATGAAGAGGGCGGACAGCTCACTGAGGCCGTGCGCAGGAAGCCTTATGCGGTCGTGCTCTTTGACGAAATCGAAAAAGCGCATCCGGATGTCTTTAATACGCTTTTGCAGGTGCTCGATGACGGACGCATCACGGACTCGCAGGGCAGGACCGTCGATTTTAAAAACACGATCCTGATCATGACGAGCAACATCGGTGCGCAAAATTTGCTCGACGCCCTAAAGGACGACGGCACGATCGACGAACACGAAAAAGAAGTCGTGATGGAAGAACTCCGGGATCATTTCCGTCCCGAGTTTTTGAACCGCCTCGACGAGATCATCATGTTTAATCCGCTCTCGAAGGACAACATCACGGGCATCGTCGACCTGATCCTTGCCGATCTGAACGAAAGGCTTGCCGACCGCGAGATCACGATCGCCTTGACCGACGCGGCAAAGACGTACGTCGTCGAGCACGCCTATGACCCCGCCTACGGCGCGCGCCCCTTAAAGCGCTATATCCAGAAATACGTGGAGACGTTGTCCGCAAAGCTGATCCTCGAGGATAAGGTCAGACCGCGCGATACGATCACCTTTGACGTTGCGGACGGCGCCCTCACCGCTACCGCCGCCCGCTAAAGCCGGTCAAAGGGGACGGTTCTCATTGGCTTGTTTCCGGTCAAAGGGGACGGTTCACGGTATGTGACAGCCAGTATTCCCTGAGGGTGCGCATGCCCGATTCATGGACATGCACGCCCTCCCAGGACAGCGTCAAATCCATATATCCTTCTTCATCCAGAAAAACACTCTGACTGTCGAGAAAGACGCATCCTTCCTCGATCGCCATGTCTCGGAGCGCTTCGTTGTAGACGTCCACGCGCTCCTGCAGCGCATAGGGATATTCTGCGAGCGCCGCCGGATGCACCGGCAGGATCGAATTGATAAAGATGACCGCATCGGGTCGATATTCCGATATATAATCAACGATTAACCGATAATCCCGGACAAAAGCATCCGCGTCGTCAAACATCAGATCATTGAATCCGAAATTCAGATAGACCTTTTCAAAGTCGCACAACGCAACGGCTTCGGCACCCGTCATGCGCTCCCCGTACATGTAGATACAGGGAGAGGTAAAAAACTCGCCGACCAGCCATCCGATGTACGTGACCGAATTCAGATCCGGGATTTCCGCATAGAGCACAAAGCCGCGCATCCGCGAGTTGCCGATAAAGAGCGCATCCGCAAAATACTCTGTCGTTCCCTGCGCAAACGGCGTGCCGTTGTACGCATTGACGGAGAGATCGTCATCGTCGTACCATACGCCGGTGAGTGCGGCAGATGCCTCTTTGTCCGATGCAAGACAGAAGGAGATAACGGATGCGGGAGATAAGGAAACGGTGCCGGCGCCGGGGGTGTGTTCCGCGGTACCGTCCCCGGCAGCGGCATCCGTGGCGGACGTCTGCGCCGACGCATCGAACGGCATGTCCGCCCGGTATTTTTGGTTTACGGTATACAGCACGCCGGCCAAAAGAATCAGGCACAGCACACCGCACAGTTTTCGCTTCATCGTATAACCTCCGTTACTATTATATGATAAAATCATATCATGCGGACCGGAGAACTCGGGGAAAGATTACAAACGCCGGACAGGGCGCTTCTGAGCATTCGGAACGAATCTGTGGTATGATAACGACATGAAGACATCCGGCTATATTCCGCTCTACAAAACGATTGTGCTGACGATGCTCCGCAAGGCGGAGGTGGTGCTGACGCGCGCGCAGGTGATGGACTTTGTGCTCGAGGCCGGCTACACCGACTATATGACGCTGCAGGAGGTGATCGCGGAGCTTGTATCGCAGGCGCTGCTACGCGAGGAGACCGAGGGCGGGCGTACCTTTTTGCATCTGACCAAAGAGGGGCAGGAGACGATCGATGCCCTGCAGGAGAGCCTTCGTGCGGACATCATACGGCAGATCGATGATTATTTAACGAAAAATCGTTTGCAAATGCGCAATGAAGCGTCTCTCCGCGGGGACTATACGCGTCGCGCTGACGGCACTTACGAGGTACGCTGCGACGCGTACGAAAACGGCAGGCGTCTTTACGGACTGATCATCGAGGCGCCCACCGAGGACGCGGCGCTTGGCATGATCGATGCCTGGAAAAAGCAGAGCGGTGAGATCTACGCGGATCTGGTCGCGCGTCTCGGATCAGAATAAAGGAAACGTATCCCCCTCTTTTTCAATTGCAAGCACGCGCTCCATGTACGGATACCGGTCCGACATGGCACGCGCTTTTTGTATGATGTCGTATTGCCCCCAGCAGTGCATCGGAACGACAACCGTCGCATCGCACCCGCAGGTGTCAAAAAAGTCGGTGATGCCCTGGATCATTTCGTCGCCGAGCCTGGGGTCGAGGGGGATAAAGGCGATGTCAAAGTGCTGTCCTTTGATGCGGGCAAGCTCCTCGTGATAGATGCGGATGAGCGCCATGTCCTCCTCGTCGCCGTCCCAGTTCCAGGCGTTTAAGTCGCCGGCAAAATAGATCTGCAGATCCTGTCCCTTCGTACCGCTGCTTTTTTCTCCGTGAACGGAAATCACAAATGCCACGCCCGTATCGTTGGAGACGAGCGTTTCCACCTGAAGCAGGGCGTCCTTCCATGTGTCATGCGGCTTCAGAAAGTGCGTGTGATCGTGAAGCGCCGACGGCACGTCGTTCTCCGGCACATCATCCGACAGGACAAAGGTCACCTGCGGGACATGATCCCTTGCCGCCGCGTCCGCGATGCCGAAAATCTTTTTCGTATAATGATCAGGATGCGTGTGCGAGACAAAGACATAGAGCGGCTTTCCGGCGGGGAGTGCGGGCAGCGTCCCTTCCACAAAGTCAAAGAGCATGGTACAGACGGTTGTCTCGAGTAAAAAGCCGGAGTGATGGATATACGTGAGCTGCATAAGACCTCCTTGCGGTGAGAACTGTCCCTTTTGACCGGAAACAAGCCAATGAGAACCGTCCCCTTTGGCATATTTTAGCGGAAAAGGGAGGGTACTTGCAAGTTTTGGCGTTTTGGTATATCTTAGATGATTGTACGGCGAAACACCGCGACGTGAACTGTCCGTCGACGCGCCGGGAAAGGATAACACCATGGCATCGAAAAAAAATCTGGTCATTGTGGAGTCGCCGACCAAGGTCAAGGCGATCAAAAAGTTCTTAGGCGGAGGGTATGAGGTTGCGGCGTCCAACGGACACGTGCGGGACCTGCCCAAGAGCCGTCTCGGGATCGACACCGATCACGATTATGAACCGCAGTACATCACGATCCGCGGCAAGGGCGATCTGCTCGCGGCGCTGAGAAAGCAGGCGGCCAAGGCCGACCACATCTATCTCGCGACCGACCCGGACCGCGAGGGCGAGGCGATCTCGTGGCATCTGATCACGGCGCTCAAGCTGGATGCGCATCCGGAAAAATGCTCGCGCATCACCTTCAACGAGATCACCAAGGGGGCGGTCAAGGAATCCTTAAAGCATGCGCGGAGCATCGACATGCATCTGGTGGACGCGCAGCAGGCGCGCCGTGTCCTTGACAGGGTCGTGGGCTACCGGATCTCGCCGCTTTTGTGGGAAAAGATCAAGCGCGGACTTTCCGCCGGCCGTGTTCAGTCGGTGGCACTGCGTATCATCTGCGACAGGGAGGACGAGATCGCGGCCTTTATCCCGAAAGAGTACTGGACGCTCGACGTGAGTCTTGCGGTCGCCGGGGAAAAGAAGCCGCTCGTTGCGCGCTACTGGGGCGACGAGTCGGGCAAAAAGGAGATTGAAAGCAAGGCGCAGCTCGACGCGATCGTCAAGGATCTTTCGGGTGCCTCTTATCATATTGAAGAGATCAGGACCACGGAACGCACCAAAAAGCCGCCGCTGCCTTTTACGACCTCGACCCTGCAGCAGCAGGCCTCGAGTGCCCTCAATTTCAGCACGCAGAAAACGATGCGTGTCGCGCAGCAGCTCTATGAAGGCATCGACATCAAGGGCGAGGGGACGGTCGGTCTCATCACCTATCTGCGTACCGATTCGACCCGCATCTCCGATGAGGCGGCCAATGCGGCCAGCGCCTATATTGACAAACAGTACGGCAGCAAATACGTCGGAAGCGCGGAGCAGACGACGGAGAAAAAAGAACGCATCCAGGACGCACACGAAGCGATCCGTCCGACGGATGTGACGCGCACGCCTTCCGCCGTCAAGGATTCGCTGACCAGGGAGCAGTTCCGTCTCTACCAGCTCATCTGGAAGCGCTTTGTCGCTTCGCGCATGGCGAGCGCACGCTACGAGACGACCGCCGTGCATATCGCGGCCGGCAGACATATCTTCCACGTGTCCGCCACACGCACGGTCTTTGACGGCTTTATGAATGTCTATACGGACGAGGATAACGTGCCGGAGAAAAATGTGCTGATGAAGGGCATCACCAAAGAAACCGGACTGGCCTTTGATGCGTTTGAGGAAAAGCAGCACTTTACGACGCCGCCGCCGCATTTCACGGAAGCGGCCCTCGTGCACGATCTCGAGGCGCTCGGCATCGGCAGACCCTCGACCTATGCGCCGACGATCTCGACGATCCTCGCGCGCCACTATATCACCAAGGAAAACCGCAATCTCTACGTGACGGAGCTTGGCGAAGCGGTCAACAAGCTGATGAAGGACAATTTCCCCGACATCGTCGATGTCCATTTTACCGCGACCATGGAGCAGCAGCTCGATGACGTGGCGGAGGGGGACGTGCCGTGGAAGCAGCTGATCGAAAAGTTCTATCCCTCGCTTGATGCCGCGGTCGCGCAGGCGGAAAAGGTTCTTGAAAAGGTCACGATCGCGGACGAGGAGACCGATGTCATCTGCGAGCACTGCGGCCGTCACATGGTCATCAAATACGGTCCGCACGGCAAGTTCCTCGCCTGTCCCGGATTTCCGGAATGCCGCAACACCATGCCCTACTATGAAAAGATCGGTGTTGCCTGCCCCAAATGCGGCCAGGACGTCGTCATCCGCAAGACCAGGAAGGGGAGACGCTATTACGGCTGCATCGGCAACCCGGACTGCGATTTCATGGTCTGGCAGAAGCCCTCGAAGATCCGCTGTGAAAAATGCGGCGGCGTCATGCTCGAAAAGGGCGGCAAGCTCGTGTGCATGGACGAGAACTGCGGCTTTACCTGCGACAGGCCGGATAATGACGATGAGTGACAACTGACACGAAAATGATCGAATTGTACTAAAAATTTCACAAAATTCTGAAAACTGCACTAAAGAAATGACGCGCTTTTGCCGAAATATCTGGGTAAAGGCGCGTTTTTTCTGTGAGGGCTGAAAATATGAGCGGCGTACAATTATTAGACAAAACAAGAAAAATCGGCAAATTGTTGCACAGCGGAAACGAGGGCAGGGTTGTCTTTAACGACATCTGTGACGTGATGTGCGAAACGCTCTCGAGCAATGTCCTGGTCATCAGCCGCAAGGGCAAGGTGCTGGGCATCGGCAAGGGGACGGCGGGCAGCGAAATTGATGAGCTGATCGTCTCCAACGTGGGCGAGTTTATCGATCCGATGCTCAACGAGCGGCTTTTGTCCATTTTGTCTACCAAGGAAAATGTCAATCTGGAGACGCTGGGCTTTGAAAATACCAAAAAGGGGGATTACGAGGCGATCATCACCCCGGTAGAGATCGCCGGCGAGCGTCTGGGCACCCTCTTTTTATACAAAAAAGGGTCCTCTTATGACATCGAGGACATTATTTTATGCGAGTACGGAACGACCGTGGTGGGTCTCGAAATGCTGCGCGCCGTGACCGAGGAAACCGCGGAAGAACTGCGAAAACTCAATGTCGTGCAGGGCGCGATCGCGACGCTTTCCTACTCGGAAATGGAGGCGCTGATCCATATTTTCGACGAGCTCGACGGCGTCGAGGGGGTATTGGTCGCTTCGAAAATCGCCGATAATGTAGGTATCACGAGGAGCGTGATCGTCAATGCCCTGCGAAAATTTGAGTCCGCGGGCGTCATCGAGACGCGCTCGAGCGGCATGAAGGGCACCTATATCCGGGTCCTCAACGACGTGGTATTTGACGAGATCGAGAAGCTCAAATCCGAAGTTGCTTTGTCGGACAAAAATGAACGGATTAAAGGGTAACAAAGTTATGCGAAAAATCGCAATAAGGTATTGTGTTTTTTCGTAAACTGTAGTAGGATAGGTATATGTAGTATCTGCGGACGCGCAGACTACAAGGTTTAGTACCGGGGAAGTCAACATGTTCAAATCTAACGCGTTTGATTATATCAATGTGCTCGGCAAGGCGATGGATGCCGCATGGCTGCGCAACGACGCCATTGCCAACAATATCGCCAATATCGATACCCCCGGATACAAGCGGCAGGACATTTCCTTCGAGGCGGAGCTCGAACGTGCGCTCGGCTATCGCCGCTATATTTCGATGGATGCCAAGGTGGCGAGGCTCCGCAAGGCGGAGCTGGCCCCCAGAACCTACACGGATTACGGGAATTTCTCCTACCGCATGGACGGCAACAACGTCGACGTAGATACCGAAAACGTCGCGCTGGCCGCCAACCAGCTGTGGTATAACGGACTCGCGACCTCGGTGCAGAACGAATTTACCAATCTGCAGGCCGCTATGAGGAGTTCGTAAGCCGATCATTAGGGAGACGAAGGAACCGGACGAAGGAGCCTTATGAATACAGTCCGAGGCACTTGCTGCCGAGGACGTGAGAAAACCGGAATTGTGCCAGGCGTCGACGGAGGCCATCGCAAAGCGATTTTCATGCCGACGTCGATCATAGGGCGACGAAGGAGCCATATGAGCATCTTTGATTCATGGAATATCAATGCAACGGGTATGACGGCACAGCGTTTCCGCATGGACACGATCGCGGAAAACCTCGCCAATGCCAACACCACGCGCACCCTCGACGGCGAGCCCTACCGCCGCAAGGTCGTCACCTTTGCGGAAAAAGAGTACCGCACGCCGTTTTCCCGTGTGTTAAAGAAGGAGGTCAGCCGCCGTTTCGCGGGTCTGACCGGCAGGGATAATTATACCAGCAAGGGCGTCAAGGTCGACCGCGTGTCGGAGGACACCTGGACGCAGATGAATATCGTATTTGATCCGTCGCATCCGGACGCGGATGAAAACGGATATGTGACGTATCCCAATGTCAATACGGTGACGGAGATGACCAACCTCATCGACGCGTCCAACGCTTACGAGGCCAATGCCACGGCATTTGAGGCTTCCAAGTCGATCGCGACGAGAGGCCTGCAGCTCGGAGGTGCCTGATGGCGACGGGGCTTGATATTCTGGCTGTCAGAAATATGCAGTCCGGCGCGATTGCGCAGGCGGAGGCGCAGATCCGCGCAAACCGGATCCGCCGTGCGACGAGCGCCGTATATGACGACAATTACGAGAGTTCGTTTGCCAACGTGTTTGACAAGGTATTGCAGAATATCTCGACGACCAACGCGTACCTGTCCGATGCGGAAAACGAGGAAATCCGCTGGGCCATCGGGGAGGCGGAATCGACGCACCAGCTGACGATTGCGCTGCAAAAGGCCCAGACCGCACTGCAGTACACGATCGCCATCCGCGACCGCGCACTGCAGGCATATAACCAAATAATGCAGATGCAGATATGAAACAGGCAGCGAGCAAAAGTCGCTGACCGCCGTGCTTGCACGGGCGGGTAAGCGACCTTGGCGAGCGCAAATCATGAGGGGCGCAGTGATGCGAAGCAGCACGTAAGCCCCGAATGATGAGCCCTGGTAAAGCCGCGAAGCGGCGACAGGGCGGTGCCTGTTTCAGGGGAAGCAACGCGAAACGCAGTGAGCGGTGCCTGTTTCAGGGGAAGCAACGCGAAACGCAGTGAGCGGTGCCTGTTTCAGGGGAAGCAACGCGAAACGCAGTGAGCGGTGCGATTTCCGAGTGCTCGTCAGGATTTCGGGAGTGCGAAGCACGAAGCAATCCGTCGCTTAGCGAAGTGGTAAAGCAACGCGAAACGCAGTGGGCGGTGCCTGTTTCAGGAAAAGCAACAGTTTTTTTCACCGGTCTTGGGGAAGACCGGGAGAGGGTAGAAAAAGTTTTAACCAAAGGGGAGGTCTCAGATGCCTGCACAAATGCGCGCACTCATCGACAGGATTCTTGAATGGTGGAATAAATTCTCCACCCGCCAGAAAACCATGATCATCACCGGCGTGGTCGCGGTCGTACTGACCGTCGTAATCATGACCGTCGTACTGACCAGACCGAAATACGTGCATCTGTATCACGCGCAGAACGCGACGGAGAGTTCACAGGTCGACGAGATTCTGACGGAAGCCGGGCTCGACTACACGGTGTCGGGCGACGGGATGACCTTTATGATCAACAAGAACCAGGAATCCCGCGCCAACATTGCGCTCAACGCAGGTAACATCCGCGCCGAGTCCTGGTCGATCAACGACGTGACGAGCGGAGGCTTTTCAACGACCGAATCCGACAAACAAAGACAGTGGGTGGCCTATCTCGAGAAAAAACTGGCGGGCGGTTTTATCGAAACCTTTTCCGCGATCAATTCCGCACGCGTCGAGCTCCACATTCCGGATCAGGACGGGACGCTCCTTTCCCGCAACGAGGAATCGGGCGCTTCGATCGTGCTCGAGCTCAAAAACGAGGATGAGTTTACCGAAGACAACGCGGCCTATCTCGCGAGGGCCGTGGCAACGGCGATCGGCAATCCGACGACCGACAACATCGTCATCATGGACACCCGCGCAAGGCTCCTGTTTGCGGGCGGCTCCGACGGCGCATCGGGAACCGGCGGTGTCACGACACAGCTCTCCTACAAGTCCAAGATGGAACAGTCCGTGCGCTCGCAGGTACGTAACGTCGTGATCGCAACGGGCATGTTTACCAAGGTGGAGGTGGGACTCAACCTCGATATCGATTTTTCCGACGCAAAGGTCGTGGAGCATCTCTTCTTTGCCCCGGAAGGACAGACGCAGGGCGTGCTTGCGCATCAGGACAACTATGAGGCAACCAACACCGCGGGCGTTGCGGGCGTGCCGGGCACCGACACAAACGACGAGACGACGACCTACGTCATGCAGGACAACCAGAACTCCCGCTCGACCGTGGAGGAAAATTCTTACGACTATCTGCCCAACGAGCGTATCACCGAATCGACGAGATGGGGTGCCGTCGATATGGGCAATTCCACGATCTCCGTGACCGCGACCAACTACCGCGTCATCAACCAGTCCGACTACAGTGCGGCGGACAATGGCGGATTGTCCTGGTCGGAATACAAGGCAGCCAATGCTCTGCCGACACCGCAGACCGACGAGGAAGTCATCGCGCAGGTCAGACAGCTCGTGGCCAACGCGACTGGAATCGCGCCGGAAAACGTGGCACTGGCGCTCTATGACGAAAACTATTTTGTCGACTCGACGGGCCTGCCCGTGAGCGTGACGGATATCCTGCAGATCGTGCTGATCATCGTCATCCTCGCACTCCTTGCCTTCGTCATCCTGCGCAGCATGCGCACGGCCAGGGAAGAAGACGAGGAGGGCGTACAGGAGCTGTCGGTGGAATCGCTTCTGGAATCGCAGCCGCTCGACTCCGACCTGGAGAACATCGAGATGGATGCGGGCAGCGAGACCAAACGCCTGATCGAGAAATTCATCGACGAAAACCCGGAAGCCGCTGCGAGCCTGCTACGAAACTGGTTAAACGAGGGATACATGTAAGTGATAAGCGCCCGGACTGCGGCGATGTGTCCTGCATGCTTGCATGACAGGGCACATCGACATAGGACGGGGCAACAGATATGAGGAAAAAAGCCACGCGAGGCGTGCCGAGCGGGGCGATTTCCGAATATCTGTAGGACTGCGGGAGCACGGAGTGCGTAGCAGTCCGTAGCTTATCATGGTACGTCATCCGCGAAGCAGCACGTAAGCCCCGAATGATGAGCCCTGGTAAAGCCGCGAAGCGGCGACAGGGCGGTGCCTGTTACAGAGAGAGAACCGTCCCTTTTGACCGAAAACAAGCCAATGAGAACCGTCCCCTTTGGCATACTTGCATTCTCTGCTCTTTCTTTATATAATATTACCAACGAAAAACACAAGATGTAGGCATACCGCACGAAAGGTATCACTATATGGCGGAAGCAACCAAATCGGCCCCGAGCGAACTGCTCAAAGGCTATAACGGCATGCAGAAAGCCGCAATCCTGTTGATTTCACTGGGACCCGAAAAATCGTCCCAGCTCTTTCAGCACCTCAAAGAGGAAGAAATCGAGGAGCTGACCCTCGAAATCGCCAACACCAGAAGTGTGACCACGCAGATCAAGGAGGCGGTGATCGAGGAATTCTACGGCGTATGCCTTGCGCAGCAGTACATCGCGGAGGGCGGTATCAACTACGCCAAGGAACTGCTCGAAAAGGCGCTCGGCGAAGACAAGGCGATCGACGTGATCTCGCGTCTGACGTCTTCACTCCAGGTGCGCCCGTTCGAGTTTATCCGCAGGACGGAACCGTCACAGCTGTTGACCTTTATCCAGGACGAGCATCCGCAGACGATCGCGCTGATCCTGTCCTATGTGCCCTCGGCACAGGCGGCGATGGTCTTGAGCGCCCTGCCGCCGGACCGGCAGACGGATGTCGCGAGGCGTATCGCGACGATGGACCGTACCTCACCCGATACCATCAAGGACGTGGAGAGCATCTTGGAAACCAAACTCGCATCCCTGGTCAATCAGGACTTTACACTGGTCGGCGGTGTCGACGCCGTGGTCGAGATCCTCAACACGGTCGACCGCGCGACCGAGCGCCACATCATCGAGACCCTCGAAATCGAGGATCCGGAGCTCGCCGACGAGATCCGCAAGAAGATGTTCGTCTTCGAGGACATCCTGCTGCTCGACGACCGCTCCATCCAGCGCGTGCTGCGTGATGTCGAAAATAACGACCTCGCGATGGCCTGTAAGAACGCCAACGAGCAGGTGCAGAACGCGATCTTCAAAAACCTCTCGAGCCGTCTGGCCGTCATGATCAAGGAGGACATGGAATTTATGGGTCCGGTCCGCATGAAGGACGTCGAGGAAGCGCAGCAAAAGATCGTCAATATCATCCGCCGGCTCGAGGACTCCGGAGAAATCGTCATCAGTCGCGGCGGAGGAGATGAAATTGTAGTTTAGGCGGCTTGCAAGCGGCCGCACATACGGCAAGCTCGCTTGCCGGCATGCGCGGACAATTGCATACGTAACAGACATGAGGAAAAAAGGAGTGCGATGCGCAGCAAGCGCTCCGATTTCCGAATGGCTGTAGGATTTCGAAAGCTGCGTCAGCAGCGCAGAAATCCGTCGCCTGAACGGAAGAAAAGAAATTTATGGCCAACCCCAATCTTGTAAAAAGCGCTTACGCCACGGAAGAAAAGAAAAATGTGCGTGTCATCGACAACAACGCGCGCGCCGAGGAGCGCATCCTTGCCGCGCAGCGGGAGTGGATGGAGCGCATGCAAAAGGAGCAGGCGCAGCCCGTACAGGAGACCTACGACGACTTCGGCGACGAATTTGACGAGGGGCTCAATGCCGAGCAGCTCGACATGCTCACGAGCGACCAGAATGTCGTCGGTACCCCGGAAGATCTCGCGGGGGATGTCAGCGATGACATGTTTGACGACAGCTACGCACAGGAGCCCGTACCGGAGCAGGCGCCGGCACCCGCGCCTCCGCCCGTTGTACAGGAGGCAGCTCCCGCCGTTTCCGAAGAAGAGATCGAGGCGATCCTTTCGGATGCGAGGGCGCAGGCCGAGCAGATCATCGCGGACGCCAGAACGAGCGCCGCACAGCTGACGTCGCTTGCGCACGAGCAGGGGTTTTCGCAGGGACTCGAGGAAGGACGCGCCAAGGGAGAGGGCGAGGTCAAGGCCGCCTTTGACGCGGAGATCGAGGAGCGCACGAGACAGCTCGAGGAGGAATACCAGAAGCGCCTCGACGAGATCGAACCGGAGATGGTCGATACGCTCACGCGTATCTACGAGCATGTCTTCGATGTCAATCTGCGCGAAGAGAAAAAAGTGATCCTGCATCTGCTGCAGACGACGCTCTCCAGGATCGAACCCAACGGCGACTTTATGATCCACGCGTCGAGTGCCGATTATGATGCGATCGTCGACGAAAAACAGAGACTGCGCGAGTACATCACCAATCCCAACGCGGTGCTCGAGGTCGTCGAGGATCCTCTGTTACATGAAAACGAGTGCATGATCGAAACGGACGGCGGCATCTTTGACTGCTCCGTCGGCGTCGAGCTCTCGGAGCTGACACGCAAATTAAAGCTGCTCGCCATGGACAGGAGAAGAAACTGAGATGCTGGCCACCAAGATCGACCTGTCCCGCTATCAGGCAATGGAAAACCAGACCTACTACCGTACCCGGGGCAAGGTCGTCAATGTCGTGGGACTCACCATCGAATCCGCGGGCCCCAAGGCCAAGATGGGGGATATCTGCATGATCTACCCCAAGTCCAAGGACGACGCGTCCGCGCTCAAGGGCTACGGCCGCGCGATGATGGGCGAGGTCGTGGGCTTTCGCAACGGCAGGGTATTGCTCATGCCCTATGAAAATGTCTCCGGGATCGGCGCGGGGAGCGTGGTGGAAAATACCGACGCGCCGCTGCGTGTCTATGTCGGGGACGGCCTGATCGGACAGACGCTCGACGGCTTTGGCCGGATCGACGGCATGACCTGGGGACAGGGCAGGGAACTCGAGGGAGGGATCGCCTATTCCGTCGAAAACCAGCCGCCTGATCCGATGACGAGGGATCCGATTTCGGATGTGCTTCCGCTGGGCGTAAAGGCCGTGGACGGACTGTTGACCGTCGGCAAGGGCCAGCGGATCGGAATCTTTGCGGGATCGGGTGTCGGCAAGTCGACGCTTCTGGGGATGTTTGCGCGCAACACCAAGGCGGACATCAACGTGATCGCCCTGATCGGGGAGCGCGGCAGGGAGGTCAGGGAATTTATTGAGAGGGACCTGGGTCCCGAAGGAATGGAGCGCTCCGTTGTCGTATGCGCGACCAGCGACAAGCCGGCGCTCGAGCGTGTCAAGGCGGCAAAGACCGCGACCTCGATCGCGGAGTATTTCCGCGACAAGGGAAAAGACGTGCTGCTGATGATGGACAACCTGACGCGTTTTTCGATGGCGCAGAGAGAGATCGGCCTTGCCAGCGGAGAGCCGCCGGTGTCGAGAGGATATCCGCCGAGCGTCTATGCGGAGATGCCGAGGCTCTTGGAGCGTGCGGGACGCAATCCCAAGGGATCGATCACGGGGCTGTACGCGGTTCTGGTCGACGGCGACGACACCAACGAGCCGATCACGGATACGGCCAGAGGCATCCTCGACGGACATATCTTTCTGAGCAGGAAGCTGGCGCAGAAAAACCACTATCCCGCGATTGACGTGCTCGCTTCGATTTCGAGATGCATGGCGGCCATCGCGCCGGCGGAGCAGAAGCAGGCGGCGGGCAAGCTGAAAAATATCCTGGCGACCTATAACGACGCGGAGGATCTGATCAATATCGGTGCCTACAAATCGGGCGCCAACAAAAATATCGATTTTGCAATCTCCAAGATCGATCAGGTCAACGCGTTCCTGGAGCAGGAAACGGACGAGAAATTTACCTATGAGGAGATCGTGCGGCAGCTCGAAGCGATCTTTGAGGGCTGACAGGCGGCCGCCGGGACGCACGAAGTGAGGTTCCATGGCCCGATTCGTATACCGGATGCAGAGCATCCTCGATCTGAAATACAAGACGGAAGGACAGGCCAAGACCGAGTTTGGCATAGCCAGACGTGCGCTCGATGACGAGGAGGAACGCCTGCAGGCGCTCTATGAGCGCAAAAACCGCTATTTCGAGGACGGGCGCAGGATGCGCGAATCACAGGCGCTGCCTGTACGCGACATCATGCAGAACGACGAGTTTCTGACCAGGATGGACGAGATGATCGAGGCGCAGATCCTTGCGGTGAAGCGCGCGGAGGCGGTGGTCGAGGAAAAGAGGGAGATCCTCACCAGAGAGATGCAGGAGCGCCAGATGCAGGAGAGGCTGCGGGAGAGAGCCTATGAGGAGTACCTGCAGGAGGAAAAGGCGCAGGAGATGAAGGAACTGGACGAGCGGTCGAGCTTTGTCTACGGAAACCGCACTTAAGGGGAGGACGCCCGTTCCGGGCGGATAAGCGATGGCGGAGACAGGCAGTATCAACATCTACGAAGATCCCAAAAAAGTACGTGCGCAGATAAAGCAGGAGCGCAAAAAGCTCCGTGCGCAGGAAAAGCAACACTATAAGGACATCAAAAAGCGCGAGCGGGAGTTTGACGACCGCGAAGCGGAGCTCGACCAGACGGGCGGCGGCATCACGAGCTTTTTCCTGACGGTGCTGATCGTTCTGATGTGGCTGCTCATCATGGCGCTGCTCATCCGGCTCGATGTCGGGGGATTCGGCTCGACCGTGATGGCGCCGATCCTCAGGGACGTGCCGTATCTCAACCGGATTCTGCCGGAGTATGCCAGGGGATCGACCGAGATCCCGGGCTATACGATCACGCCGTCCTCCGGTGAAGGCGAGGACGAAGGGGCGAACGTGTTGTCCGGCAGCGCAACCGACAATACGACGATCGAGGCGCAGCTCGCGCAGGCGAGGGCGCAGACCGTGTCCGACGCGCGCACGATCGAGCAGCTCCAGGCGGAGATCAACCGCTTAAAGACCTTTGAGGAACAGCTCAATGCGCTCGATGCGCAGCGCACGCAATTCTACAATGACATCGTCTACAACGACAATGCGCCGGATCCCGCCCAGTACATCGCGTACTTTGAGATGATCGACCCGGCCTATGCGGCGGAGATCTACCGGCAGGTCGTGCGCTCGGAGGCCGCCTCCCAGTCGGTCGAGGATTACGCAAGGACCTATGCCGCGATGAAGCCCAAGGAAGCGGCGGCGATTTTTGACAATATGGTGGCCGAGGGCACGGAGCATGACGTGGTGCTCGCGGCGCGGATCCTGTTGCAGATCGCGCCCGATGACCGCGCCTCGATCATGGGCAAGATGGAAGCCGAAAACGCCAAGATCCTCACGGACATCATGGAGCCCGCGGACCTTCCGTATCCCAACAACTGAACAGACGGTCGAAAAACAGGGCAAAAGCACGTTCTTTATAAAAATTTAATACGCCGGATTTGCACACTTTTATCAGCTGACATCGGCCCCGAGGGTTATCAAAACCACCTTCGGGGCCGATATATCTTGTGAAGTTCGGCATGGAGGCTGAATCTGCAAATATGTATCGTACATACGGTCGCAAAAAGCCTAAGGGAAGGGGCTTTGGCCGCAAGGCGGTGCAGGAAAGGAGAGACAGCAAACATGCCGGATAGTAATGCAATGAACATCATGGCAATCGCCAACGGAACGGACACGATGGGTGTCCTCACCAACCAGGTTTCCAGACTCAACCAGAACAGGCAGCAGGCGGGCGCAAACGGCCAGGATTTTTCGACCGTGATCGACGCCACCGCCCTCAGCATTATGGCGGGCGCGACGATCCAGCCGGTCTCCGTGACCGGGCAGGTCTCACTCCCCGTGGGCAGCGATAACCGCACCTACACGACCGTCGAGACGACGGCACGTGCGATGTCGACGCGCGGCAACGATTACACGCAGCAGACACAGATGGCGGAACGCGGCAACACGACGCAGGGGATGGAAGCGCGTACCGGGGAAGGCTTTTCCGAGGGTCTGCAGACGGCGGTCGATACCGCGGGCGGACAGATGGCGCAGCAGGCGGCAGAGACGCTGAACGTCCCCGTGGAGGAAGTGGAAGACGCGATTTTCTCCCTGGGTCTGACGCAGGCGGATCTGTTGACGGACGAAGGGATCACCGATCTCGTC
Source organism: Lachnospiraceae bacterium (assembly GCA_017448245.1). Lineage (GTDB taxonomy): Bacteria > Bacillota > Clostridia > Lachnospirales > Lachnospiraceae > Butyrivibrio. The sequence continues at coordinate 92,936 of JAFSLV010000007.1, forward strand.
ATGGAGGTGACGGGAGAGGATGAGACGGCGCTTCTGACCGACAGTGTTCTGTATGAAGATCTCAGGACGCTCATCGATACCGCGCAGGATCTCAAGGTCGATGTGGCACAGGAATTTGCGATGACCACGGAGTCGCTGGACGAGGCGATTGAGACCATGACACAGGTACCGGAAGAGGAAGCGGTGACGATGCCGGAAGAAGCAGTGCTCCTTACGGAAGAGGCAGCACCCGTCGTACGGGAAGAGATCGTTATCCGTGAAGAAGCAAGAACGGAGCGCACGAGAGAGCAGGCGGACGATCAGCCGCAGACGATTGAGCAAAATGCCGCACAGACACCCGCCGCTGAAAAGCCGGAAGTACAGACGCAGCAGCAGACCGGGCAGCAGACGCAAAGCGGAAGCCGTAACGCGGAAGGAAGCAGGCAGACGGAAGCGGCCATCGGTAACGCACAGGCTGTTGCCAATGCCGAAGGATTTCTGAACGGCGTCAACGAGGCGCTCGCGTCGACCGTATCCTACGCGGGAAGCACACAGACCGTGGACGCACAGGACGTCATGCGCCAGGTGCTCGACTACATGAGGGCTTCCGCCAGGGAAGGGATGACGGAGCTCGAGATGCAGCTCAATCCGCAGTCGCTCGGCCGTGTCCACGTGACACTGCAGGCGATGGATTCCGGAGAAATGATCGCGCGTTTCACCACGCAGAACGATCAGGTCCGCGAAGCACTGGCCAACCAGATGCCGGAGCTCTTACAGCGTTTTGAGGAGCAGGGCATCAAGGTCAACGAAGTCGAGGTCGCCGTCGCACAGCAGGGTTTCAACGAACAGCGCGATGAGAACAGGGCGCGCGAAGACCGCGACGCGGAACAGGAAGCGGCGATCGCCCGTATGGGCAGAATGCAGAGAGTCAGAATCGATCTGCAGAACATGAGTGAAGAAGAGATCGCCTCCCTCGACGACGATCAGAGAATCGAAGCGGAAATGATGGCGGCGGAAGGCAATACCGTCAACTACAGAGCTTAAAGAAGTAAAGGAGACAACGATATGGCAGCAGTAGCAAGCCCTACAAGCGGTGCAAGCGCGATCATCAGGGACGGTGTCGTCACCAACCAGGTCACGCCGCAGCAGAAGGCGGAGCAGGAAAAGACCGCCGAAGCCAAAAACAGCGCCGCGGCACAAAAGGACCAGTTTTTACAACTGCTTGTCGCCCAGATGAAGTACCAGGATCCGATGCAGCCGACCTCCAATACGGAGTACATCTCGCAGTACGCGACGTTCTCGTCGCTCGAGCAGATGCAGAATATGTCGGCAACGCTGACGATGTCGAGAGCCAACGAGATGGCGGGCAAGAGCGTCGTCATCCACCACAAGGAGACCGCGGGAACGACACAGGAAATCGAGGGCATCGTCGATTACGTGACCTTCGAGAACAACAAGGCCAAGGTCTTTGTCAACGGTTCGGCCTACAGCGTCGACGAAGTCTACGCGGTGATGGACGATACGTATACAAAGAAGGCCGCACTCGCGGAGAGCTTTGTCAAGGCGATCGACGAACTGCCGGAGCTCAACAGTCTCACCAAAGATGACGCAAAGAAGATCGAAAATCTCGCCAATTCGTACGACCAGATGGATGCGACGACGAAGAGCCTGATCGATCCCAACTACGTCACCTCCCTGCTCCAGTACGTCAAGAGCTGCACCGATGCCGGATGGATCGGCGGCAGTTCCGGGAGCACCGGGACGAACGGCACGGAGAACGGCACGCAGGCAGTCACGCCGACGCAGGAGACCGGAAAGACCGGTGAAGAGACACAGACACAGGATCCCGGAACCGGTGAAGTGACCGATCCGGATACGACGGAAGCGGAAAAAGCCGTGACACCGGAAAATAAGGATGAGGACACGTCAACGGGCGACGAGGAAACGGGAGAAGGCGGCATCACCACGGTCGGTGACGAAGTCGACGTGTAAGGAAGAACGCAGCATAAGGAGGTGCGCGAATGGAAGTAAGTAACATTCCTTATCCGAGCCTCTCCATTGCGGAAGTCAGGGATCAGATGGGCGCTGTGCCCGCAAAGGCGGAAAGCGCAAAGAGTCCGGACGAGGGAAGCTTCAGGCAGGTACTGCAAAAGGTACAAAACGCACAAAGCCCCTTACGATTTTCGAGACACGCACAGGCAAGACTGGAAACACGCGGAATCGAGATGACGGACGAGATGATCGAAAGACTCCATAACGCAAAGACGCAGGCAAAGGAAAAAGGTATCAGAGAATCCCTGGTGTTGATGGATGAGCTGGCATTTATCGTGAACGTACCGAACAGCACCGTCGTCACGGCCATGGGAAGGGAAGATGGAGAAAGCTCGATTTTTACCAACATTGACGGCGCGGTGATCGCGTAAGTCAAAGGGGAGCAACGGGGAAGAACAATCATAAGGCCGGACCAAACCCCGCAAGGGCAAGGGGGCCTCACGTAAGTCCCGACTGACAGACGGACTTCAAAAACGGAGGTAATCAAAATGTTAAGATCCATGTATTCGGGCGTGGCAGGTTTAAAGGTTCACCAGACGCGTATGGACGTCATCGGTAACAACATCGCCAACGTCAACACCACAGCGTACAAATATCAGTCGATCAATTTCTCCGACGTCATGTACCAGACCTCGCAGCGCGCATCGGGCGCAACGGCGACCACCGGCGGTGTGAACGCCAGGCAGGTTGGTCTTGGTGCGATCAACGCCGCGATCTCCACCGCGATCGACCAGCAGGGCGCGACGCAGACAACGAACAATCCGTTTGACATGCAGATCAGCGGCAGCTCCTTCTTCATCGTCAACGACGGCGCGGGTCCCAAGTATACAAGAGATGGTTCCTTCTACATCGACGGCGAAGGCAACCTCGCGATGCAGTCCACCGGTTACTACGTCCTCGGCTGGGGCACCTATGAAGATGAAGACGGTGCACTGCAGGTCGACAAAAACGGTGGTATCGGCCGCATGGCCTTAAACACCGTCGAGGTGCAGACCTATCCTGCGGAGGCGACGGGCGCCGGCACCTGGAGCGGTAACATCGACCGCAACGACGTCGATGTGACCAGCACGGCCGGTAAGACCGTGCAGTATGAGTACTATGATGACAAGGGCTACATCTACACCGTGGACTTCAAGATCAGGGATGTGCGCGACGCGGCAGGCAATGTACAGCCGGGTCTGTATTCCATGGAACTGTATGATATTGTGGATTCCAACACAGGCCAGTCCATCAAATACAATCCGGATGATCCGGCCAATCCGTTCACGTTCCAGGAACTCGGCATCAACTTCGGCGGAAATGATTATACGCCGCAGGCCGCTACGCCGCCTGCTTCGACGGCTGTTACGATCACGCCGAATGACAAAAACGCAATCATCCTGAAGTTTAATGACACGACAGGGGCTTATGAAGGCATGTACACATCGGTGGACGGGAGTTCCTCCGGGGGCTTCACGGTTCCGACAGGAGCACAGCTCATCACCAAGGACGAAAATGAGGTGAACGGGCAAGCGACCATCGCATCGGAAACGGGTTATATGAAACAGCTTTTAACCTTCAATGAAGAAACCGCAAGAACCGGACTCGCCGGGGTAAAAGGTGCCACGCAGACAACCGCCGATGCGAAATCCGCGTTGCTCGAATCCATGGGCACCTTCAAAGCGGGATACTACACACCGGAACCTGCCGGCTCGGATCCCACGCCCCGCCACATTGAGTTCGACTTCTCGACGATCACGAACAACAACACGGACGGCCGTGCCACAATCAAGACCGCGAAGGGCAACATCCGTTCCGGCGAGACGGGCCGCAAGGTCGGTACCCTCTCCGGCATTCAGGTCGCGCTCGACGGTAAGGTGACGGCCTCCTACACGAACGGCCAGACACGCCTCATGGGGCAGATCGCGGTGGCGCAGTTTGCCAACGCCTCCGGTCTCGAGAAGCAGGGCGAAAACCTCTACTCCGCAACGATGAACTCGGGCGACGCGGTCGTCATGGATGTCAGTGAGGACGGCGGAAAGATGTCAACCGGTGTCCTGGAAATGTCGAACGTCGATCTCTCCAACGAGTTTACCTCGATGATCACCGCGCAGCGCGGCTTCCAGGCCAACTCGCGTATCATCACCGTGTCCGACACGCTTCTCGAGGAACTCACAAACCTGAAGCGTTGATCGTTGACATGACGCGGGGGGTGTGCTAAAGTGATGATGAAAAAGGTGCTACCGATAGACGGTTGGCTCAGTTAGGAATTACTCACGAAGGAGTAACCGCACCTTGCCAAAGTTGGGCGGTTACTTCTTTGTGTTTATAAGAGCGATGATCACTCTGACGATGATGGCGATGATCGCAAGGATGATCGAAAGCAACTCATAATCACTCATAAGCATGCCCCCCTTTCCAACAGTTGCCACAACGGGTTTCTATCGTTTCAGGGAGTCCAGACTCCCCGGAGGGAGCCAACCGTCCACCGTTTATGGTAGCACCGCGAATAATATAACATAAAAATAAAACAAATGCAATAGAAAAATAAATAAAACATAAACACCCGCCATCACGCCATATTTGCCATATATAAGAAAAAAATGTATACAATATGACGAAATTATGGTAAAATAACAACGTGTGTATTGTGGACGGAGTGTCCGTGAAACACAACATCTTGTAATTGATTTGTTTTGCCTGACGAAAGGAGCGCCATGATCGAAGTAACCAAAATGGACTCTCGCAAAATGCTTTTGAACGAAGCGGTCATCGAGACGATCGAGGAGACACCCGACACGGTCATCAAGCTCACGACCGGCAACAAATATATCGTCAAGGAAACCAAGCAGGAGATCCTCAACAAGATCATGTCTTACAAGGCGGGGATTCCTCTGAAATAAGCTTGTTTTAGGCTCCGCAGGGAGGACTGTCAGTGGATATTGCAACACTCATAGGCGTAGTGGCATGTCTCGTGCTGATGATCTTCGGTATCGTCTTTGACGCGACCGCCGGTATCGATTTCGGCAAGATCATCAACTTCGTCGACATCCCGTCCGTGCTGATCACGCTGGGCGGCTCGATGATGATCACCTTTGCCTCGCACTCGATCGAGGAGTACGTGGCCGGACTTGCCGCATACTCAAAGATCATCTCCAATCCCGCGGGCAACACGGGAGAGATTATCCAGCAGATCGTCGCGCTCTCCAACACGGCGCGTAAGGAGGGCCTGCTCGCACTCGAAGAACAGGCGAGGGCCATGGAAGACCTGTTCATGCAAAAGGGACTTCTGCTCATCGTCGACGGTACGGAGCCCGAGCTCGTCAAGAGCGTGCTGGAGGCGGAGATCGACGCGACGGACGCGCGCCACAAGGGGCGCATCAAGGTATGGGAGGACTGGGCCGCACAGGGCCCTGCCTGGGGTATGATCGGTACCCTGATCGGTCTGGTCAACATGCTGCAGAACATGGATGACCCGTCCGCCATCGGCCCGGCCATGGCGGTCGCCCTGTTGACGACCTTCTACGGTTCGCTGGTCGCCAACTGGATCTGCTTCCCGGCTTCCACCAAGCTCGGGCAGCGCAATGACGCGGAATATACGATGCGCTCGATTATCGTCGAGGGCCTTCTTTCGATTCAGGCCGGCGAGAATCCGCGCGTCACGGAGGAAAAGCTCAAGTCCTTCCTGGCGCCGAAAGAGCGTGAAGCATACGAAGCCTCCGCGGGAGGAGACTCCGGTGGCGGCGGGGGAGGCGAATAAGCGACGGCAAGCGTCGCCGCAGACGGGGAGCGGCGGCTAAGCTGTCAGCCTGCCATCATGTGAAATACAGGACCGCGCACGCCGCTGCGTGGTCCGTGAGAACGCAAACAGCCGCCCGAGAGGCGCATCCGGCATCGCCGAAGGCGATTTGGAACGGAGGATGCGCTCCGCCTTGGGCGTGGCGAGGAACGGAGTGACGAGACATGGCCAAGAAGGAAGCTCCTATCATCATGGGCGCGCCGGCCTGGACGGCGACATTCGGAGACCTGATGAATCTGCTCCTGTGCTTCTTCGTGCTGCTGTTTTCGATGTCGTCCATTGACGCGGCCAAGTTTGAGGCAATCGCCGCCTCGTTTTCGAGCGCCTTTGGCATCTTCACCGGCGGCGAGCCGGCGATCGGACAGGGCGCGCTGATCGGCGACGGCGCGACACAGCTCAACGCGCTCGCCTCCTATGTGCAGACGATGGGTCTCAACGAGGAGGGTGATCCGGTCGAGGAGATGGAGCAGGCGCAGTCCGACGCACAGAAGGCCGCGCTCGAGGAGCAGATGGAAGCGAGCGAGCAGCTCTACGAGCAGATCCGCCAGATGATGAATGAGGAGCCGGCGCTGCTCGACACGGTGGAGCTCAATTACACGAGTCAGTACGTGCAGCTCACCGTGCAGGGGGCGATCCTCTTTGACAGCGCACAGGTCACGGTCAAGGAGGAGGCGATCCCGATCCTCAACAAGGTCGGGCAGATCCTCGAGATGTATGCGGGAGGCACCATCGAGATCGAGGGACATACGGACAACATGCCGATGACGGGCGCCAAGTATTCCAACAATGACGAGCTCTCGAGCGGGCGCGCGCTGTCGATCTTTAATTACTTTATGGAGACGACGACACTGGATCCCGTGCAGATCAAGCATGCGGGACGCGGCGAATGGGTGCCGATCGCGGACAACGCGACACCGGAAGGACGCGCACGCAACCGCCGGGTCGAGATAAGGATCTACAATCCGATGTCGCCCATGTACAATCCGGAAGGATAACCGGAGGAGGAATCATGAAAAAGAATCTGCTGACGATCCTGATCCTTGCGTTTCAGGTGGTACAGGTGATCATCCTGGGATTCATCCTGTTATCGGTGATGAGCACCAATTCCAAGACCGTGGCCTTTGTCAATGACATCGCGGCCGCCTACGAGCTCGAACAGGCGGGAGGCCTCGGCGGCGGCGTCGACCCCGCGAGTGTCAATACCAACGTCGCGCTCGGGGACCGAGCCACCTACAATGTCAACAACGGGGAGACGATGACCTTTACCCTGAACGCCGGCTCCGACGGAAGGACGCATTACGCGCAGGTCACGCTCGAGCTGGTGATGGACGCGACCAATCCGGACTATGCCACCTACTCCGGCATGATCGCCGCCAACGACAATACGATCCAGGACATCGTGCAGAATGTTTTCGTCAAATACAACATCGACAACGTGATGGACAGCCAGGAGCTGATCAAGCAGGAGATCTTGCAGCAGCTGTGGTCGATGTTTGACAATACGACATTTATTTTCCTGCTCAACATGAGAGTCACGCCGGCGTAAACGTAAGTGCGGGGGAAGAGACAACAGTTCCATGGCAGATGTATTATCACAAAGCGAAATAGACGCGCTCCTGCAGGGGATCTCGAGCGGTGAAGTCGATGTCGAGGAGATGTCAAAGACCGAGGAAAAGAAGGTCAAGGACTACGACTTTGCGCGTCCCGCCAAGTTTTCCAAGGAACACCTGCGCACGCTGGAGATGATATTTGAGCATTACGGCAGGCTGCTCAGTAATAACCTTCCGATCTATCTGCGTAAAAACGTGATCGTGGAGGTGGCCAATTCCGAAACACTGACGTTTAACGAGTTTTCCAACTCGCTCGCCAACCCGTCGATCCTCGGCATCGTCAACTTTCTGCCGCTGACGGGAACGATCATCATGGAGATGCAGGCGGGCTTGGGGTTTACCTTTATCGACCGGATGCTCGGCGGAGAGGGCAAGGCGGTGGACAAGATCCGTCCCTATACGGACATCGAGATGCCGCTTGTTGAAAAATTTGTCAATCTGTGCCTGAACCTGTTGCCCGAGCCCTGGGAAAATGTATTGGAGATCGATCCGATCGTCGACCGGGTCGAGACCAATCCGCAGTTTGCGCAGGTGATCTCGCCGACCGACATGGTGGCGCTGATCACGCTCAACATGACCATCGGGGACGTGGAAGGCCTGATGAATTTCTGCCTCCCGTTCTTTACACTGGAACCGATCATGGACAAGCTGAACACCAAGTTCTGGTTTTCCACGATGGAAAAGGCGACGGACGAGGATTATACGATGAAGCTCGAATCCCTCGTCAAGCGCGTGGACGTGCCGGTCAAGGCGGTGCTGGGGAGCTGCAAGGTCTATGTATGGGACTTTTTGCAGCTGCAGCTGGGGGATATCATCCGCCTCGACGATTCGGTGGAGTCCGAGATGCATGTATATGTGGGGAATATCAATAAGTTCACCGCGCTGCCGGGGACGGTACATGACAAGTATGCCGTCCGGGTCACGTCGGTGATCAGAGAGGAGGAGTAACCGTATGGACGGACAACTGTCACAGGACGAAATCAACGCCCTACTGGCAGGCATGACGACCGATGACGACGGCGGCGGCGGAGGAGATGCGGCCCCCGCGTCGGATGCCGCTCCTGCGGCCTCCGGGGGAGGCAGTATCGACGATTCTCTGCTGACCGATGTCGAAAAGGACGCGATCGGCGAAATCGCCAACATCAACATGGGCTCGAGCGCGACGACCCTGTTTTCGCTGGTCAACCACAAGGTCGACATCACGACGCCGACGGTCACGCTCGCCAACTGGGACAGCGTGGTCGGCGATTACGAGCGCCCCTGTGTCTTTATCACGATCAAGTACACGGTGGGCGTGGACGGCTCCAATGTCCTGATTTTGAAGGAACATGACGTCATGGTCATCACCGACCTCATGATGGGCGGTGACGGCACCAATACGGAGGGAGAGATCGGGGAGCTGCAGCTGTCGGCGATCTCCGAGGCGATGAACCAGATGATGGGCGCCGCCGCGACCTCCCTTTCGACGATGATCGGGGAAAAGGTCGATATTTCGCCCCCGGTCGCCACTTTGGAAGACTTCATGGACCAGGATCCCGGGAAGATCGCCGAGTTTTTGACCGGTACGTTTGTCAAAATCTCCTTCCAGATGAAGATCGGCGACCTCGTGGATTCGATGTTGATGCAGTTATATCCCATTGACTTTGCGAAGAGTTTGTATAATACTTTTAATATGAGCGCATCCGGCGCTTCGGAGCCTGCTCCTTCGGCTCCCGCACCGGAAGCGGCGCCGCCCCCTCCGCCGGAAGCGTCCGGTGCGGGCGCGGCCCCTGCCCCGGCCATGGATATGGGCGGCGGTATGCCGCAGGGCGCGCCGATGGGTGCACCGATGGGAATGCCGATGGGTATGCCCATGATGCAGCCGCAGCAAAATATGAATGTACAGCCCGCGCAGTTCCAGTCCTTCGGTGTGGACATGAGTGCGCTTGCGGGCGGTGCAAATATCCAGCTGATCCACGATGTGCCGCTTGACGTCACCGTGGAGCTCGGCCGGACGATCAAGCCGATCTCGGATATCCTCGACTTTTCGCCGGGGACGATCATCGAGCTTGATAAAATCGCGGGCGAACCGGTGGACGTGCTCGTCAACGGTAAGTACGTGGCAAAGGGAGAGGTCGTTGTGATCGAGGAGAGCTTTGGCGTCAGAGTGACCGAGATCATTAAGTAAGCGTACGGAAGTGCGCGCCAAGGAGGTTAGGTAAACGCTATGGCAAAAAATGTACTGATTTGCGATGACGCGGCATTCATGCGGATGATGATCAAGGACATCCTGTCAAAGAATGGCTACAATGTCGCGGGGGAAGCGGAGAACGGGGCAAAAGCCGTGGAAAAGTACAACGAGTTGAAGCCCGATCTCGTACTGATGGACATCACGATGCCCGAAATGGACGGCATCCAGGCACTCAAGGCCATCAAGGGCGGCGACGCCAACGCGTGCGTCATCATGTGCTCGGCGATGGGTCAGCAGGCCATGGTTATCGAGGCGATTCAGGCGGGCGCCAAGGACTTTATCGTCAAGCCCTTCCAGGCGGATCGCGTGCTTGAGGCGGTGAAAAAGGTCATCGGATAATGCCGGATGGTTCGGTATTGCAACTCGTCACGGTATTACTCCTGCTGTGCTTTGTCGTTGCGCTGTCCTACTTTGCGACGAGGTGGCTTGCGGGATATCAGAAGCTCAAGGGCGCGAACTTAAATATCGAGGTGATCGAAAGCCTCCGTGTCGCGCCCGGCAAATTTGTCGTCATTGTGCGGATCGGTGAGGAATATCACGCGCTGGGCATCGGCAAGGACGAGATGAGCTATCTGACCAAAGTGGATGCGGAAAGTCTGACGATACGCGCCCCGGGGGAGACGGGCGCTTCGGTATTTCCGGAGATTTTGTCCAGGCTGAAGGCAGAGAGGAAACACAGGGATTAGTTTTGGTTACAATCAAGGGGAAGGAATGTCTGCGCACGCCGTTTGGGAAAGCGGTTGTCAGCGCCTTTGTTTCGGTGCTGATGTTCTCTTTCCTTCTCTTTTTTTTACCGATACACGCGCAGGCCGTCAATGATCCGGCGGATACCGGCACGGAGGAGGAGCGCACCTACGAGAACGAGCCGGGGAGCGCGGAGACGGCCGAGGATCTCGCGGAACTCAACATCGCCAATACCGTCACCGTCACCTACAATGATTCCAACGGTACGTTAAACGGCGCGTTGCGTGTGCTGATCACGCTCACGCTCATCGCGCTGATTCCGACGCTGCTCGTGATGCTCACGAGCTTTACGCGTATCATCATCGTATTACATTTCACCAGAACCGCACTCAATACGCAGACATCGCCGCCCAACATGGTCATGCTGGGACTGGCGCTGTTTCTGACGTTTTTTATCATGCGCCCGACCCTGGTGCAGGCCTATACCGAAGCGGTGGTCCCCTTAGACCGCGGGGAGATCACGCAGGAGGAGGCGTTTGAAAATGCCATGGTGCCGTTCCGCACCTTTATGGGGGGACAGACCCAGGAAAAAGACGTTTCGATGTTTCTGGAAATCGGCGGCTATACCTGGGACGGAGAGTTTGAGAGCATCCCGCTGGAGGTGCTCATCCCCGCCTTTATCGTCAGCGAGCTGCGCACCGCGTTTATCATCGGATTTATCATCTACATCCCCTTCATCGTCATCGACATGGTGGTCGCTTCGGTGCTGATGAGTATGGGTATGATGATGCTGCCGCCGACGACGATCTCCATGCCGTTCAAGATCCTGCTCTTTATTCTCGCGGACGGATGGAATCTGATCCTCGGCAATTTGGTAAGGACTTTCTTTTAACAGCCCGAAGCACCTGCTGCTGAGGGTGTGAGAACATGAGGATTGTGCCGGGCGGCGACGAGTGCATCGCGAAGCGATCATGCATGCCCGAGGAGCGTCATGAGCGACTGAAAGGAGCGAAATGACAGTAGGAGATGTCACACAGATCATGTCGGACGGGATCTTCCTGATCATCAAGGTCGGTGCGCCGATGCTTCTGACCTCGCTGGTGGTCGGTCTGATCGTTTCGGTCTTCCAGACGGCGACCTCGATCCAGGAACAGACCCTGACCTTTGTGCCCAAGGTCCTTGCGATTTTTGCGGCACTGATCCTTTTAGGCAACTGGATGGCCACGGAGATCACGGATTATATCCATCATCTCTGGGCCAGCTTTTCCGTCTATATCAAGTAGTACGGCGCGATGGTCAGTTACGCGTTTACGTATGACAATCTGCTGTACGCGCTGCTGATCCTTGCGCGGATCGCCTCGTTTGTCGCGGTGGCGCCTCTCATCGGCGGCAACAACACGGGCGTGTCCAACGCGGTCAAAGTCGCCTTTGCGGTGTTTTTTTCCGCGATGCTCTACGGGGTCGTGCCGCGCGCCGCGCTCGACTACGATTCGGTCTTCGGCTACAGCGTGATCGTGCTCAAGGAGGTGTTCTGCGGCATCGCGCTCGGTCTTGCGGCGCAGCTGTGCATGCAGGTGACGAGCTTTGCGGGACATATCGTCGACATGATGTCCGGGCTGAGCATGGTGACGCAGATGGATCCGACAAGCGGCAACCAGGTGACGATCACCGGAACGATCTATAACCAGGTGATCATGGCCATGCTGGTCGTGAGCGGCATGTACCGGTATCTGTTTATGGCGATCGCGGATTCGTACGCGTGGGTGCCGGTGAACGGCGCGGTATTTCACGAGCAGGCGATCGTGCTGTCGATGATCGATTTTTTGAAGAACTTTTTTATCATCGGCTTCCGCGTGGCGCTGCCGGTATTTCTCGTGACCTTCACGATCAACATCGTGCTGGGCGTGCTGGCCAAGGTCGCGCCGCAGATGAATATGTTTTCCGTCGGTATCCAGATCAAGATCCTGACGGGAATGGCGATATTGTATCTTTCGGCGAGGATGCTGGGAGCCGCCGCGGATTTTATCCTGCGCAACATGCGGATCCTGATGGAGCAGTTTATCCGCGCCATGAGCGCCATATAGGGAAGAAGGGAGATGGAGAGAGTCATCGAGTCAGCAACAAAACCGCATATGTACGATGAAACGCGACTGCTCCTCGCCTACAATCTGCAGTTCTTTGCCAAGGAGGGTCCGGGCGGTGAAAAGACCGAAGAGCCGACCGCCAAAAAGCTCTCCGATGCCCGCGACAAGGGGCAGGTCGCAAAGAGCCGCGAGATCGGGCAGGCGTTTTCTTTGCTGACCTTCTTTCTGTTGCTCTTTATCTGGATCGAGGGCCTGGCCTTCCGCGCGGAGAGCTTCTTTCCGATGGTCTATAACCGCGTGCCGGAATACGTGAAGCAGTATCACGGCAATACCTCGTTTACCGATTTTTCCTTCCTGTTTTTGCAGATGCTCACGACCGTGCTGACCTTTACCGCGCCGTTTTTCGCGGTCGGCTTTCTCGTGGCGTTTATCTGCGGTATCGTGCAGGTCAAGTGGAAGATCGCGACGGAGCCCTTAAAGCCCAAATTTTCCAAGATGAACCCCTTGAGCGGGATCAAAAAGATCTTTTCCAAGGAATCGCTGTTTAATCTGGGTTTATCGATCTTAAAGATTGCCCTGATATCAATTATTGTGTATAATTTTTTTGTGGGGAGAACGGAGTCGATTTTTCTCCTTTATGATGTAAGTTTACGACAGGCGATATCTCTTTTGGGAGATGTCGTGATCGGGCTGGGTCTGAGGATTTCCCTGGTCTACATGATCGTCGCGTTTGCGGACTGGATCTACCAGAAACGCAAATTCCACGAGGACATGAAGATGACCAAGCAGGAAGTCAAGGACGAGATGAAAAACGAGGAAGGCGATCCGCAGATCAAGGCCAGACAGCGCCAGCGCATGCGTGAGGCATCGATGCGCCGCATGATGAGCGCGCTGCCGCAGGCGGACGTCGTCATCACCAACCCGGATCACTTTGCGGTGGCGGTGCAGTACGATGCCGAACGCCATACCGCCCCCGTGGTGCTCGCCAAGGGCGCGGACCACCTTGCCGAGCGGATCAAGGAGGTCGCCAAAGAGCACAACGTGGAGATCGTCGAGAACAAGCCGCTCGCAAGAATGCTCTATGCCAACGTGGAGATCGGGGAGATGGTGCCGCCGGAGCTGTATCAGGCGGTAGCGGAGGTCCTCGCTTTCGTGTACCATCTGCAGGGGAGAGTGTAACGCATGAACCGGGCAAGAATCATGGGAAGAGTGCTGGACTACGGCGTGGCCATGTATCTGGTGGCCGCCATTGTCATGCTCATCATTCCGATCCCGCCGCTGCTCATGGATACGCTGCTCGCCTTCGACATGTCGATGAGCTTTGCGATCATGTTTGCCTGCATGTTTTCGCGGGAAGTGCTGGAGATGTCGTATTTCCCGACGATCCTGCTGTTCTCTACGGTATTTCGTATAGCGCTTAACGTTTCTTCGACCAGATTGATTCTGACCACCGGTAACGCCGGCCGCGTCATCGAGGTCTTCGGTTCGTTCGTGGGCGGCGGCAACATGATCGTCGGTGTCATCATCTATATCATCCTGATCATCGTACAGATCATGGTCATCAATAAGGGCTCGGAGCGTGTCTCCGAGGTCTCGGCGCGTTTTACGCTCGATGCCATGCCCGGTAAACAGATGGCGATTGACGCCGACCTCAATACCGGCGCCATCACGGACCAGGAAGCCAAGGAGCGCAGACAAAAGCTCCAGGACGAGGCCTCCTTCTTCGGCGCCATGGACGGTGCCACCAAGTACGTCAAGGGAGACGCGACCGCGGGACTCATCATCACGGCGGTCAATATCGTCGGCGGTACGGCACTGGGCGTTCTGATGATGGGATATACCTTCCAGGAGGCGATCGACCATTTCGGGATCCTGACGATGGGTGACGGTCTGGTATCGTCGATTCCTTCGCTCCTGATCTCTTTGTCCTCCGGTATCCTCGTGACCAAGGGCGCGGGAGAGGCGGACTTTGGCAGGGGCGTCCTGCATCAGATCTTCGGTATTCCGAAGGCGCTCTATCTCGTCGGCGGCGTGGTGGCGGCGCTCGGCATCCTGTCTCCGCTGCCCGCTTACATCTACGTGATGATCGGCGCGATCTACATCATCGGCGCACGCGCGATGCACCGCGCGGTGGTGACCGCGGAGATGGAAGCGGAGGTCCAGGAGGAAGAGGAGGTGCAGGCAGAGGAAGTGCGCAAGCCGGAAAATGTCAACACGCTGCTCACCGTCGATCCGATCGAGCTGGAATTCGGTTACGGCATCATCCCGCTCGCGGATGTCAACCAGGGCGGCGATCTCCTCGACCGTGTCGTGATGATCCGCCGTCAGATCGCGCTCGAGCTCGGTACGGTCGTGCCGATTATCCGTCTGCGCGACAATATCCAGCTCAATCCCAACCAGTATATTATCAAGATCAAGGGCATCCAGATCTCGGAGGGAGAGATCCTCTTCGATCACTATATGGCGATGAATCCGGGACATGTCGAGGAGGAGATCACCGGCATCCCGACCTTCGAGCCGAGCTTCCATCTGCCGGCGATCTGGATCACGGAATCGCAGAGAGAGCGTGCGGAGTCCTACGGCTATACCGTGGTCGATCCGCCGTCGATCATCGCGACACACTTAACCGAGGTCATCCGCGAGCACATTGCGGAACTGCTGACGAGACAGGATGTCCAGAATCTCGTCAACAACCTCAAGGAAAACCACGCGGCACTCGTCGACGAGCTCGTGCCCAAGCTCATGAGCCTCGGCGAGATCGAAAAGGTGCTGCAGAATCTGCTGCGTGAGGGCATCTCCATCCGCGACCTCGTGACGATCTTTGAGACGCTGGCCGATTACGCGCCGGGCACGCATGATACCGACATCCTGACGGAGTATGTCAGGCAGTCGCTCAAACGCGCGATCTCGACCAAATACTTTATGAGCGAGGATACGACAACCGTGGTCACGCTCGACCCGAGACTCGAGCAGGAGATCATGGATTCCGTCAAGCAGACGGAGAACGGCGCCTATCTGACCCTCGATCCCGAAAAGACCAGGGCGATTTTGAGAAGCGTCGAGACCGAGGCGCACAAGCTCGAAGAGATGGGCAAGCCCGTCATCGTCATGACGAGCCCGATCGTGCGCATGTACTTCAAGCGCATGACACAGGATTATTACAAGGATCTGATCGTGGTCTCCTACAATGAGGTGGAACCCAATGTGGAGCTGCAGTCGGTCGGAATGATTAGCGCATGATTATCAAGAAGTTTACGGGAAAAACCGAAGAGGAGGCGACCGCACAGGCCAGGAAGGAGCTGGGCGAGAGCATCGTCATCATGAACGTGCGGCCCTTAAAGCGCACGGGCTTTTTGTCGTTCATGAAGGCGCAGAAGGTCGAGGTGACCGTCGCGCTCGAGGAGGATACAAGAGCACAGCGCACCCCGCCCACGGTCGCGTCCAGGGCGGATCTCAAGCCCTTAAAGCCGCATACCACGATCGATCTCAAAACCCCGGAGAATATCGGGGACAAGGTGGTTCCCGCGGAAAAGGAAGCGCCCGCCTCCGCCATGGCGGGACTCGCGCGTGCCGCGCAGGAGGGCAAGATCCCGCCGCTGCACGTCTCGCAGGAGGGAAAGGCGGCGGTCCGGCAGCAGATCCGTCCCGAAAAGGACAGGCCAGCCAGGGAAGAAAAGACGGCGGAGAGGGGCAGCGTCGACGCGATCGAGGAAAAGCTCGACAACCTGCATTCGCTTCTCGAGCAGCGCATCAACGCCCCGCAGGGCGACACCGCGATCAGCCGGCTCAAGGAATCGGCAACCGGCAAAGAAAAAGAGACGGCGCAGGAGCCGGCGGCACCCGCACCGCAGGAAAAGGCAGCCGAGCCGGAAGAGACAAACGAGGAGTCGTTGTCCTTTATCAAGCTGCTGTATAATACGCTGCTCGAAAACGAGGTGGACGAGCGCTACGCCAACGAGCTGACCGACGAGGTGGAAAAACTCGCCAAGCCCAACATCCCGCTCGACAACACGCTCGCCAATGTCTACCAGAAAATGGTGCTCAAATTCGGCAAGACGGAAACGATCACACCCTCCCCCGAGGGCGCAAAGGCGGAGATCTTTATCGGCCCCACGGGCGTCGGCAAGACGACGACGATCGCAAAGCTCGCGAGCAAGCTCTATGTGCAGGATAAAAAGAAGGTCGCGCTGCTCACGGTTGATACCTACCGTATCGCCGCGGCGGAGCAGCTGCGCACGTATGCCGCGATCATGGAGATTCCTTTCCGCGTGATCTATTCCGTCGAGGAGATGAAGCAGGCGGTCAGGGATTTCGGCGATTACGATTATCTCATGATCGATACGGCGGGCCATGCGATCCACAACGAGGAACAGAAAAACAACATCGCGCAGTTTATCCACGCGCTCTCGGAGGAGCTGCCCTGCGACAATTTCCTCGTGCTTTCCGCAACGACCAAATACCGTGACCTCATCGACATCACCGATGCGTACGGGGCCATGATGAAATTCAAACTGCTCTTTACCAAGATGGACGAGACCGCCGCAACCGGCAATCTCTACAACATCCGGCTGCGCACCGGCGCACCGATGTCCTATATCACCAACGGACAGGATGTGCCGGACGATATCGAGGACTTTAACGCGCAAAAGATCGTGAAAGGACTCCTTGGCGGGAAAAAGCATACATAATGCCGATGGAGCATCCGCGTCCGCGGTACGAGTGAAGCGAGAGATATGGACCAGGCGACACAGTTAAGAAACATCATCAAAAACAGCACGCTTGCGCAGCGTCCTTTGGCCCGCGTCATCACGGTGACGAGCGGCAAGGGCGGTGTCGGCAAGTCCAATGTCGCGATCAATCTCGCGATCCAGTTCCGCAGGCAGGGGCAGCGCGTGATCATCCTCGATGCGGACTTTGGCCTGGCCAACATCGAAATCATGTTCGGGACGGTGCCGCAGCATAATCTCTGCGACCTGATCTATCAGGGCAAGAACATCAAGGAGATCATCACCTGGGGGCCGGAGGGCGTCGGATTTATCTCCGGAGGCAGCGGGATCTCCGATATGTACAACCTGAGCAGGGATTATCTCGTTTATATCATTGTAAACCTTGCGGAATTGGACGCAATCGCCGATACTATTATTGTCGATACGGGAGCGGGGGTGTCTCCGGCGGTGCTCGAATTTCTGGTGGCGAGCGGAGAGGTGCTGCTCGTGACGACGCCCGAACCGACCTCGATCACCGATTCCTATTCGCTGTTGAAGGCACTGACGCAGTATCCGAGATTTTCCGCGGAGGCGACAAAGGTCAAGTGCATCTCCAACCGCGTGGAGTCGGATGCCGAAGGGCAGCAGCTCTTCAACAAAATCAACGCGGTCGTGCAGCGCTACCTGAAGCTCCCGATGGAGTATCTCGGCGCCGTACCGCAGGACCAGAAGCTGCAGGCGGGTGTCATGCAGCAGACGCCGGTCTCGGTGCTGTATCCCGCGGCCAAAAGCACGAAGGCGTTTGAACAGATCGCGGCCCGGATGACGGGCGCGCAGACGGAGATGTCGATTCAGAAACGGGGGATGGCTGCGTTCTTTTCCTACATTGTACAGGGACGCAAGCTCGCCGCTTCATAAATAAAGGGCAACCAGTAAAGGAGCTCTCGATATGCTGGAAGATTATATCTCTCCCGGTGACCGGGTGGAACTGCAGACCGTACAGGGCGGATGGTCCGTCGACGGCAAGGAGGATAACCGTGTCTATTCGTCAAAGATCGCGGATATCGTCTCCGAGGACCGCATCGACATGATGATGCCGATGGAGAAGGGAAAACTCCTTCTGTTGCCCGTGGACGGGGAGTTCAATGTTTTTATCTATTCCCGGCGCGGACAGTTCCAGTGCTTCGGCAAGGTGGCGGACCGCTACCGTACCAACAACATGTACATGCTGACGATGGATCTGCTCTCCGGACTGCAAAAGATGCAGCGAAGGGCCTATTACCGTTTCCCCTGCGCCTTTGAGATGAAGTGCAGGGAGCTGACCGATTACGAACAGCTCGCGATGCAGTCCAATGCCTTCTTCGAGCCCAATACGCAGGATTCTCTGCTCAAGGGCGTGATCGTGGATATCTCCGGCGGCGGCGTCCGCTTTGTATCCGTGCACCGCTTTGAAGAGGGACAGATTCTGTACGCGATTTTCAAGCTGCCGAGCAGACGCAGCGCCGAGGAGTACCGGGTCTGCATCCGCCTGCTCAAGGCGAGGGAACTCGAAAACCGGCCGGATACCTACGAGTACCGCGCCCAGTATACGATCATCGACGAGGACGACAGGGAAGACATCATCCACTACATCTTTGAGGAAGAACGCAAGATCCGCAAGAAGCAGGAGAACTGACAAAAAGGGATGGCAAAGAAAATTTTACTTGTGGATGATTCTGCACTCATGCGAAGCGTCCTCGGTGATATTATAAACAGAGATAAACGGTTTTTCGTTGAAGATAAAGCGAGAGACGGTTTGGAAGCGCTCGAGATGCTGCGCCAGAAACATTACGACGGCGTGGTACTCGATGTCAACATGCCGCGCATGGACGGCATGCAGCTCCTTGATAAGATCCGGGAAGAAAAGATTCATACCAGAGTGATGATTTCTTCCACGGATACGACGGAAGGTTCCCGTGTCGCGATGGAGGCGCTCGATAAGGGCGCGCTCGATTTTGTCCATAAGCCGGAGCGTGCGAGCGAATGCCGCAGCGACGCCTTCGGCGCGGAGTTTCTCAATACCCTCGCGGCCGTTTGCGAAGGACACGAGACCGGCGATGCGCTGATGAGCCGCATGGATTCCATGCGCAATGTCAGGCGAGTCGCGGAAGGTCTCGGCGTGAGAACACCGCAACGCGCGGGAAGCGGCAACAAGATCGTCGCGATCGCCTCCAGTACGGGCGGTCCCAAGTCGTTACAGTCCGTGATCCCGCGTCTGCCCAAGAGTCTCGGGGCGCCGGTCGTACTCGTGCAGCATATGCCGGGCGGCTTTACCAACACACTGGCGGACCGTCTCAACGGGATGAGCGAGATCAGGGTCAAGGAAGGCGCGGAGGGCGACGTGCTCGAGAAGGGCACCGTCTACATCGCCAAGGGGTCGACCCACATGTATGTCCGCCACCAGAACGGGCGGCATTACCTGCATTTCAAGGACGGTCCCCCCAGGGAAAATGTCAAGCCCTGCGCCAACTATATGTATGAATCGCTGATGGATTCGCATTACGACGAGATCGTGTGCGTCGTACTCACCGGCATGGGTGCGGACGGGCTGGAGGGGATCTCCAACCTGAAAAAGCGGAAAAAGGTTCATGTTATCAGCCAGAATGCCGATACATGTATCGTGTATGGCATGCCGAAGGCTGTGGAGAGCGCCGGACTTTCCGACGAGGTCAGTCCGCTGGATGACATCGCGGAGGATATCGTCGAAAATGTCGGTGTGACAGTATAAAACGGTATAAGGTGCATTTCTTTTCAGTTTCTTTTTTCTTGGAGGTATGTGTATGGATACAGGTCAATACTTGGGCGTCTTTCTGGACGAGGCGAAAGAGCATCTGCAGACGCTGAATGATTCGATCATGCAGCTCGAGCAGGAGCCCGACAACGAAGATTGCATTAATGAAATCTTCCGCGCCGCGCATTCCATGAAGGGAATGGCGGGCACGATGGGCTACAAGCGTATGCAGGATCTGACGCATCACATCGAGGACGTGTTCTCCGACGTACGCAACGGCGAATTAAAAATCGACTCGGGCATGGTCGATACCCTGTTCCAGTGTCTGGACGCGGTACAGGCCTATGTCGACAATATCACCGAGACCCAGGATGAGGGGACGGAAGAAAATGCCAATCTGATCAAGGCACTTGCCGACATCCGCGCCAACAAGGGCGGAGGCGGCGGCGCGGCGCCGGCGGAAGAGGCGGCGCCCGCACAGGAGGCGGCCCCCGCACCCGAGATGGTGGATCCTTCGGACGATTCGCCGATGTGGAGCCGCATGCGCTTGGAGCCCAATGTCAAATCCCATCTGGACGAATCCGTCAAGGAAGGCAAGCACGTCTTCGGCATGACGGTGCAGATCTATGATTCCTGCGTTCTGAAAGCGGCGCGGGCATTTCTTGTGTTTAAGGGCCTCGAGGAGATCGGCGAAATCGCCATGAGCGATCCGTCGACGCAGGACATCGAGGACGAGAGATTCGAGAACAGCTTTTCGCTGCTCCTGATCACTGAGGAAGAGGATATCGAAAAGGCCATCGCCATCGCCAAGGATGTGTCCGAGATCGAAAAGGTCGAGGGCGGCACCTTTGACGTGGAACACGCAAAGACGACGGACGACGAAGAGGCGGAGGAAGCGGCGCCCGCCGCGCAGCAGGCCGCACCGCAGGCCGCTCCCGCGCAGGAAGCGCCGAAGGCCGCGCCCGCCGCACAGCCTCCGGCAGCGGCACCCAAGCAGCCGCCGGCGGAAAGCGGCGCAGGCGGCGCCAAGAAGCCGGTCGGCAAGCCGGTCGTCAACCGCACCGTGCGTGTGGATATCGAAAAGCTCGACGTCATCATGAATCAGGTGTCGGAGCTGATCATCGCCAAGAACTCGCTGATCAGCGCGGCGCAGGCGGCGGAGACCACCAACAACGTCGTGACGGAGCGCATCGAGTATCTCGAAAACGTCACCACCGAGCTGCATCAGTCGGTCATGAATGTCCGCATGGTGCCTCTCGAAAATACACTGCAGAAATTCCCGCGCATGATCCGCGACCTGCAGAAATCACTCGGCAAGAAATTTGAACTGACCATGACCGGTGAAGATACCGAAATGGACCGTACCGTTGTCGACGAGATCGGCGATCCGCTGATGCACCTTCTGCGTAACAGTGCCGACCACGGCATCGAGATGCCGGATGTCAGAACGGAAAGAGGCAAGACCGAAACCGGCGAGATCTTCCTGCATGCCTTCCAGGACGGTAACTCCGTTGTCATCGAGATCGGTGACGACGGCAACGGCATCGACGCCGAGGCGGTCAAGAACAAGGCCATCGAAAAGGGTGTCGTCACCGCGGAGCAGGCACAGGTCCTGACCGAGCAGCAGTGCGTGGAGCTCCTCTTCGCACCGGGCTTTTCGACGGCGCAGGTGCTCACGGAGATCTCCGGCAGAGGCGTGGGACTCGATGTCGTCAAGAGCAAGGTCGAGAGCTTAAACGGCGAAGTCACCGTCAAGACCAAGCTCGGCGAGGGATCCACCTGGACGATCCGTCTGCCCCTGACCCTGGCCATCATCCAGTCACTGATGGTCGTCGTCGGCGGCGAAAAATACGCGATTCCGCTCGACGCGATCCAGACGATCGAGGATGTCGATCCCAAGGATATCGAGCTGGTGTCCAATAAAGAAGTCATCACCCTGCGCGGCAATGTCTGTCCGCTGGTCAGGATGAACGAGGTGCTCGACAACGAAACCACGCGCGACCCCAATGAAAACATGGTCGTGGTCGTGGTCAGAAAAGGCGAACAGCAGGCGGGTCTCATCATCGACGAACTGATCGGTCAGCTCGAAATCGTCATCAAGCCGCTGGGCAAATATACCAGCAAAGCCAGATTCTTAAGCGGCGCGACGATCTTAGGCGACGGTGAAATCGCGTTGATCCTTGATCCTAACGCGCTCATTTAAGGGAGGTCATTATGGACGCATTGAGAGATACCGCCGATCTCGGCGAACTGGTACAATACATCGTTATCAAGCTCGGGGATGAGCGTTACGGAATCCCCATCAAGTACATCGACAACATCGTCAAGATGCAGCAGGTGACACGCATCCCCAAGGCGGAGGAGTACTTAAAGGGCGTGCTCAATATCCGCGGCGAGATCGTGCCGGTGATGAGCCTGAGGCTGCGCATGGAGATGGAGACCGACGAGATCACCGACCAGACCTGTATCATCATCCTGAGACCGGACAATGTCGAGCTCTTCGGCATCATCATCGACGCGGTGGACCGCGTGCTGACACTCGGTGCCAAGCAGATCGAAAAGGTCTCGCCCAGCCAGAATTCCACGAGAAAGGACGCGGGCTTTGTGTCGGGCGTCGGCAAGTATGAGGACGGCCTCGTATCCATTCTGGATCTGGACGCGCTTTCGCTGGAAAAGGCGGAAAACGAGAGGAAGGATAAAAAGGAATAAAGAACTAACGTTACCGTGTTTTGTTGACGGAGGGCACAGGAGTGGCCAATCTAAGTCTGAAGGAAATGACTGCGCAGTATTCGGACCTGTTGCGGGAACTGGGCAATATCGGGGCGGGCAACGCGACGAGCGCGCTCTCGCAGATGCTCGATCTCAAGCTCGATATGTCCGTGCCGGAGGTCAGGCTTCTGGAATTCAAAGAAGTCGGCGAGGCGATGGGAGGTGCCGACCAGATCATGGTCGGAATCTTTCTTGCGGTCGAGGGGGACATCGACGGTTCCATGATGTTTCTGCTCGATTCGCCAAGCGCGAGACATCTGGTCAACGTACTGATGAATACGCCGGACTCCAAGGAGGAGTCCTTTACAGAGATTGAATTGTCCGCACTGAAAGAAGTCGGCAATATCATCACCGGTGCGTATCTGAACGCACTGTCGATGATGACCAACCTGGCCATCGTTCCGAGCGTGCCGTATATCACGGTCGATATGCTCGGGGCGATTCTTTCCGTTCCGGCGATTGCCTTCGGTAAGGAAGCGGACGAGATCCTTCTGATCGACACGCAGTTTTTTGCGGATGTCAAGCTGGACGGTTACTTCGTGATGCTGCCGGATCTGGTATCCTATTCCAAGATCCTGTCGGCCTTAGGGATGGGGGAGCACACCATCGGTTAATGCAAAAAGCGCCAGCAAAGCAATCGGGGGGTTTTGATGGCTGAAGGCAAAGTAAAAATCATAGGCATGGCGGATCTGGCCGTATGCAAGCCGCCTGACGGAATCACGACGCTGGGACTGGGTAGCTGCGTCGGTGTGGCCGTCAGGGACCCGATCGCAAAGGTCGGGGGATTGCTGCACCTGATGCTGCCGGACTCCACGGCCGTTGCCAACAATAAAAATATCCCGAAGTTTGCGGACACGGGTATCGAGGAACTGGTCAAGCAGGTCGTTGCGGCCGGGGGACTGAGGTCCCGTCTGGTGGCAAAGATCGCGGGCGGTGCGCAGATGTTTGCGTTCCAGTCGGGCAATGAGGCGGTGCGTGTCGGTGACAGAAATGTCGCGGCATCGCTCAAAAAGCTCAAGGAGATGCGGATCCCCGTGCTGGCACAGGATACCGGGGACAGCTACGGACGGACCGTCATCTTTTATCCGGAGACGGGAGACTACATCATCCGGGCCGTGGGCAAGCCGGAAAAGATCATCTGATACAGGCGGTGCTTCGAAGGCAAAACTGCAGGGTAGTGAGGGAAGACACGTCACCTGAGGTTTTGCAAGGAGAAGCGGATTATGGAAGAAGAAGGAAAGAAAAAGGATACCAGAAAACGCGTCAATATCGGCGCACGTACGGGGATGATCGCACCGGTCGTATCGCTGGGTGCGACGAGCATCATCATCATCCGGGCCTATTTTCAGGGATATCCCCTGATCTGGTGGCTGATTATCATGTTTGCGTCACTCGCGGGATTTCTGCTGCTGGGATCGATCTTACAGACAGTCGTGGAGATTCTTGTGGAACGCATCATCGATAAGGAGGCGGAGGAAAAACGCCTGCGCGAGGTGGTGATCAATACGACGGGGGAGATGCCTCCACTGGAGGCGGATGAGGCGGAAGGAGCTGCCGCACCGGTCACGGAGTAACGGGATGAGGGGCAAGGGAATGCCCCGCCGGTGACGAAAAACAATCATGGACGAAGCACAAAGAGCAAAGATGTGGAAAGACTATACCGCGAAGCGCACGCCCGAGATCAGGGAAAAGCTGATCATCGAGTATGCGCCTCTTGTCAAGCTCGTCGCCGGCAGGCTGTCGATGTATCTGGGCTTTAATGTCGAGTATGACGATCTGGTGGGCTACGGTGTATTCGGACTGATCGATGCGATCGACAAATTTGACACGATGAAGGATGTCAAATTTGAAACATATGCGTCGCTGCGGATCCGCGGCGCCATCCTCGACCAGATCCGCAAGATGGACTGGATTCCGCGCACGATCCGCGACCGTCAGAAAAAAATCGACGCGGCGGTCAAGGAGATCGAGGCGGAGCAGGGGCATGTCGCGACCGACGCCGAGGTCGCCGCGCGGATGAACATCTCCGAGGACGAGTACCTCAACTGGCAGAGCCAGATGAAGGTGACGGGCGTGGTGTCGCTCAACGAATTCATGGAGCAGGGCGCGGATATCCCGGACGATACCGTGCGCAATTTCCGCTTCGACCAGCCGGAGGAGGTGGTCGAGCGCGAGGAACTCAAGAAGATGCTTGCGGAAGCGCTCGAGCTGCTGACGGAGCGGGAACGCAAGGTGATCCTGTTGTATTATTACGAGGAACTGACGTTAAAGGAAATCTCGGGCGTACTGGAAGTATCGGAGTCACGTGTCTCACAGCTGCACACCAGGGCACTGCAAAAGATGCGCACGAAGATGGGCAAGTATATGGGCGTGCTGACAGAGATCGCCAAGTAAAAGACGATGCTGTTTCATTCGGTTCATTTTCTGATCTTTTTCCCGGTTGTCACACTGCTGTTTTTTCTGATACCGAAGCGCCTGAGGGCGTTCTGGCTGCTCGTTGCGAGCTACTATTTCTATATGAGCTGGAACGCGCGCTACGCGCTGCTGATCGGTCTCTCCACCGTGGTGACGTATGCGTGCGCCCTTGTGCTTGCACGCACGGACAAAAAGAGCGTGCGCATCCTCAGCCTTGTCTGTAACCTGGCACTCAATCTGGGGATTCTGTTTTTCTTTAAATACTTCAGCTTTGGTTTTGACGTGCTGCTTCCGGTCGGTATCTCCTTCTATACCTTCCAGGCGCTCGGCTATACGATCGATGTCTACCGTGGCGATACGCAGGCGGAGAAAAACTTTATCCGCTATGCGCTCTTCGTCTCGTTTTTTCCGCAGCTCGTGGCGGGTCCGATCGAGCGCTCGAAAAGGCTGCTGACACAGATCGATGCGATCGAAGAGATCCGCGTGTGGGAGTACGGACGTATCACGAGAGGGCTGACGCTCATGCTCTGGGGTCTCTTTATCAAGCTCGTGATCGCGGACCGGATCGCCGTGATTGCGGATACGGTATTTGACGCGCCGTTCGGTTACGGCTCCTTTGAGTTGCTGTGCGGTGCGTTTGCGTTTGCGATCCAGATCTATTGTGATTTCAACGCCTACTCGGTGATCGCAAAGGGTGCGGCGCTGGTGCTCGGCTTTACGCTGATGGACAACTTTGACACGCCCTATCTCGCACAGAATGTCACGGAATTCTGGAACCGGTGGCACATCTCGCTGTCCACGTGGTTTCGCGATTATGTCTATATCCCGCTCGGAGGAAACCGCAAGGGACAATTGCGCAAGTATGTCAATCTAATGATTACTTTTACGCTGAGCGGCATCTGGCACGGCGCGGGACTCTCCTTTGTCGCGTGGGGACTGTGTCACGGCGCGATGCGCGTCATGCAGGAGATGCTGCAGGCGCCGTTAAAAAAACTCGGCGATCTTCTGCACGTGAAGCGTGAGACATTCAGCATGAAGCTCGGAAAGATCCTCGTCACCGACTTTTGCGTGATGCTGGCCTGGGTCTTTTTCCGAGCGGGCTCCGTCAGCCGTGCGCTCTTTTGTCTGGAAAAGATCTTTACCAGACCCAATCCGTGGGCGCTCTTCGGAGGCAATCTCTATACGCTCGGACTCGACCGCTTCGAGTGCAACGTGCTGATCGTCGCACTGGTCGTGCTGCTGGCGCATGATCTGTATCTGTATCTCAAAAAAGAGGATCTGCCGGCATTTCTCGGACGACAAAATCTCTGGTTCCGCTGGGGCGTCATCATCGCACTGATTGTATGCGTGCTCGTGTACGGGATCTACGGTGTGGAGTTTGATTCGTCGCAGTTTATCTACTTCCAGTTCTGACATCCGCGGCTGACATTGACATGCAGAAAGGATGCGTGATACGATAAGTAAGTTGCAACTAACTATAATAAGCGACGCATAACTATAATTTGAATCGCATACATCGGGGGTAACGCATCCCTGGGAACCACAAAAATGAAATCCATCATCGGTTGGGTGATGGATTTTTCCAGCACGCACAGGGGTTATTATGTCGCGAGTGTGCTGCTGGCAATCTGCGGCGTGATATGCAGCGTCATACCGTTTGTGCTGATCGGCAACATCATCCGGATGCTGCTTGCGGGAGAGCGGGAATGGAACGGCTATCTGCGCCTGATCATCGTGATCGCCGCCTTGTGGATCCTGCGCGTCCTGTTTCACTCCTGTTCGACTACACTTTCACACAAGGCAACCTTTCAGGTGCTTGCGAACATCCGCAGAAGGCTTTTGGAAAAACTTGCGCATCTGCCGCTCGGAACGGTCCTGGATACGCCGTCCGGCTCTTTGAAAAACGTCATCGTGGAGCGTGTCGATTCGATCGAAACGACACTCGCGCACATCGTACCGGAGTTCACATCCAATCTGCTGGTTCCCGTTTTTGTTCTGGTCTATCTGCTTGTTCTCGACTGGCGGATGGCCCTGATTGCCCTTATCCCGCTCGTGATCGGGCTCGCCTGCTACATGGGCATGATGATCGGCTATGAAGCCAGCTGGAAAAACTGCATCGAAAAAACGAAGATCTTAAACGACACGGCGGTCGAGTATATCAACGGCATCGAGGTCATCAAGGCATTCGGCAAGGCGGAGAGCAAATATGAGCGGTTCCAGATTGCCGCAAGGGAAAGCGCCGAATCGTTTGTCGGCTGGATGCGCCGTAGCAACGTGTTTTTCACGATCGCGATGGTGGTGACGCCCTCGACGATGCTGACGGTACTGCCGGTTGGCGGACTGCTCGTGCGGGGCGGATCGCTTGCGATCCCGGACTTTATCCAGATCATTATCTTAACGGTCGGTCTGATCCAGCCGTTCATCACGGTCATGGGCTATTCCGACGACCTCGCGAAGGCGATGGTGGTGATCGGCGAGGTGACGACGATCCTCGGCTACGAAGAGATGGAGCGGCCCGCAACGAGCCGGGAGCTGCCGCAGGGCTTTGACATCGCGCTGAAGGATGTGCGTTTCTCGTACCGCAAGGCGATGGATCCGCAGACGGACGCGGCGGCACGGAACATGAAGACGAACGCGGAGGCGGAGAACGACGCGGGCGGAAAGAGCGGCGCGAAAGGCGCTGCGGATACGGAGGTGCTGCACGGCATCACGATGCATATCAAGGAGGGCACGGTGAACGCCCTGGTCGGCCCTTCCGGAAGCGGCAAGTCCACGATCGCAAAGCTGATCGCCTCCCTCTGGGATGTTGACGACGGCGCGATCACGCTGGGCGGCGCCGATCTCCGCGACATGACGCCGGACGATTACAACAGGTACATCGCGTATGTGTCGCAGGATAATTACCTGTTTGATTTAAGCGTCCGCGAAAACATCCGCATGGGAAATCCGGACGCGACGGACAGCGAGGTGGAAGAGATCGCGAAGAAGAGCGGCTGCCACGACTTTATCATGCGTCTCGAAAACGGGTATGACACGGTCTGCGGCGGCGCGGGCGGCCATTTGTCGGGCGGTGAGAGACAGCGCATCGCGATCGCACGGGCGATGTTAAAGAACGCGCCGGTCGTGATACTGGACGAGGCGACGGCCTATACCGATCCGGAAAACGAGGCGGTGATCCAGCAGTCGGTCGCGAAGCTGGTTGACGGAAAGACGCTGATCGTGATCGCGCACCGCCTGTCCACGATCGCGGACGCGGACCGCATCTTTGTGATCCATGACGGGAAACTGGAAGATGAGGGCACGCATGAGGAGCTGCTTGCGCATGACGGCTTGTACAGGCGGATGTGGGAAGCGCATATTTCGGTCAGGGACGCGGCATGAGAAAACAGTCCGGGGGACTGTTTTCTCCCTCCGGCAACAGAAAGGAATGAGGAAGTCATGATCCAGATCTTCATACGATTTTTCGACTTCTGCGGCGGAGTGAACAAACGCAAGTTTTATCTGTCCGTACTGCTCGGCACACTGACCGCGTTTACGGAAGCGTTTAAGATCCCGGCAATCGGCGTCATGATGGGAGGTCTCATCACCGGGGAAGTCACAAACGGCATCCTCTTAACCTGCTTTGGCATCATGGTCGCAAGCATCGCATTGTCGAGCATTACGAAATACCGCTCCACGATGTTACAGACGGAGGCCGGCTACGATTCCGCGGCGGGCAAACGTATCGAGATCGCGGAGCATCTGCGCTATCTGCCGATGGGGTATTTCAACGCGCATTCGCTCGGGCAGATCACGAGTGTCACGACGAATACGATGGAAAACATTTCCGATGTCGGCACGCGCGTCGTGATGCTGACGCTGCAGGGGACGCTGACCAGTATCGTAATCACGGTGATGATGTTGTTCTTTGACGTGCGCATCGGGCTGATCGCGGTGTGCGGCGTTGTGTTGTTTTTCCTCGTCAACACGATCATGCAGCACCGCGCAAAGGCCATCTCCCCGCGCAAGATCGCTGCGGATACCTTTGTCGTGGAACAGGTGATGGAATACATACAGGGTATCGCCGAAGTGAAATCGTACCGGCTGACGGGAAAGCGCCTGGTGCAGCTCGAGGACGCGATCGCGGAGGGGGCAAAGGTCAACACGGACATGGAGATGAAATTTGTGCCGGTCATGCTGTTGCAGGGACTGGTGACAAAGATGACGGGCGTCATGATCAGCGCGGTGTCGATATGGCTCTGTTTACAGGACACGATGGCACTGCTCACCTGTATCATGATGCAGGTCTGTGCGTTTATCGTGTTTTCTTCGCTCGAAAACGCCGGCAACTATTCCGCGCTGCTGCGCGTGATCGACATGAGCGTCAGTAAGGCGCAGGAGATTCTAAATCTCGAGCCGATGGACATTGCGGGAAAGGACATCGCTGTTTCGCATCACAACATCGACGTGGAAGAAATTGATTTTTCCTATGACAAACGAAAGATCATCGACAACGTGTCGCTGTCGGTTCCGGAAAAAGGGGCGGCCGCGTTTGTGGGGCCGTCCGGTGGCGGGAAGACCACGCTCTGCCACCTTGTCGCCAGATTCTGGGACGTGGAAAAGGGAAGCGTAAAGCTGGACGGAAGCGATGTGCGCCAATACAGCATGAACAGCCTGATGAAAAACTTCAGCTTTGTGTTCCAGAGCGTTTATCTCTTCCACGATACGGTCGCGAACAATATCCGCTTCGGCAACGAGGACGCGCCGATGGAAAAGGTGATCGAAGCGGCAAAGAAAGCAAGCTGCCACGACTTTATCCTGTCGCTGCCCGACGGCTATGACACGATGATCGGCGAGGGAGGCGCGTCGATCTCGGGCGGCGAGAAGCAGCGCATCTCGATCGCTCGCGCCATCATGAAGGACGCGCCGGTCATTATTTTAGACGAAGCGACGGCCAATGTGGATCCGGAAAACGAGAAGGAACTGATGGAGGCGATCGAAGCGCTCACAAAGGAAAAGACGATTCTGATGATCGCGCATCGTCTGAAAACCATCCGGAACGCGGATCATATTTTTGTGGTGGATAAGGGGCGCATCGCGGAAGAGGGAGACCACGCATCGCTGATGAAACAGGACGGCATCTACAGACGGTTTGTGGATTCGAGGGAGCAGGCGGTGAGCTGGAAGCTGGGAAGAACAGGACAGGGGAATCTTTCCGCTGTCTGATAAAAAGGAGGGATTCAAATGAGTAAATTAAACAACGAAGAACTGCAGACGCAACAGCCGGATAAAAAACTGCGTACGAAGGATCTGATCTACGCGGGCGCGTTCGGCGCGATCTATCTGGTCCTGATGCTGATCATCGTGATGGGATCGAGCATGATACCGGTCCTGTATCTGCTGTCGCCGCTGACGGTCGGTGTGGTCTGCGGCACCGTTTACATGTTGTGCGTGGTCAAGGTGCATAAGTTTGGTGCGGCACTGATCTTAGGCATCCTGTTTGCGGTCATTTCAACCATGAGCGTGCTGCCGGGCTTTATCCTCGCGATCTGCGCGGCGCTTGCGGCGGAGGTTGTTTTGTGGCTCGGGAAATACAAATCGAGATTCCTGTATCTGCTCTCGTTTGTCTTTTTCAACATCAACATGACGGGACCTTTTTTACGTTTTCTGTACAATAAGGACGCCTTCATTGCGGACACGGTCAGCTATTACGGGGAAGAGCACGCGCAGGCGCTCTCCGCCATCACGCCGGACTGGATCTTCTGGGGGATTCTGGCATGCGCGATCGTCGGCGGCATCATCGGTTCGTTTATCGCTAACCGTCTGATCAAAAAGCACTTCGAAAAGGCCGGCGTCGTCTGATGGAGCCGATGACATTCGGGTCGGACGCGCATGCGCTTCTGAAGCTGGATCCGAGAACAAAGCTGTTCCTTTTTCTGACCTGTACCCTGATGACGATCAATACCTTCAGCATGACGCCTGTGGTGTTGTATAACACGGCGTTATGCGCGGTGCTGGCGCTTTGCGGCAGACCCTGGACGGCGCTGAAGGCATTCGTGCTTCTGATGGTGACGGTCTATGTGCGCGTGACGGTGAACGCGCAGGGCTCTGTCGCGCCCGCGACGCTGACGATTGTGTTCGGGCTCGCGACACTCGTGCTGTTCTGTTTTCCGGTTTTTTTATCGTTCAGCCTTCTCGTACGCACCACGCGGATCAGCCAGTTTCTCGCGGGGTTTCAGGCGATGCATCTGCCGGTGCGTGTTGTGATACCGGTCGCAGTCATGATCCGGTTTATTCCGACCGTGCAGGAGGAGTGGGCGGGCATCCGCAAAGCGATGGCGTTTCGCGACATCCGCACGGACATCGGGAGTGTCGTTTTACATCCGATGCGCACGGTCGAGTATGTGCTGATCCCGCTGTTGTTTTCCTGCATCGCGGTGATGGAGGAGCTGGCGGCGGCTGCGCTCGCGCGCGGGATGGACGCGGACCGGAAGCGGTCTTCCTATGAAACGGTCCGCATGCGCATACAGGATTATGTGGTGATCGTTGTGTTTTGCGCGCTGCTGGTCTATGTGATGATGACCAGGTTCGGCGCAATGTGAGGGGAAACTGGTGGGAAGTGTTATCGGAGGGAAAAAGGTTTGATCCGGTTTGATCATGTGAGCTTTCATTACGGCGGGGAACACGGCACCGGGGAGGGTGTCGATGATATCAGTCTGCGGATCGCGGACGGGGAATTTGTCGTTCTGTGCGGCGCGTCCGGATGCGGCAAGACAACGCTCACAAGACTGATCAACGGTCTTGCGCCGCATTTTTATGAAGGCAAAACGGAAGGCGCGGTGTACGTCGGCCGGGAAGGCGAAGCGGAGCTGTGTGTGACGAAGGCGCCGCTCCATGAGACGGCGGCCTATGTCGGCAGTGTTTTCCAGAATCCGAAGAGCCAGTTTTTCAATGTGGACACCACGGGCGAGCTGGCGTTCGGCTGTGAGAACATGGGGCTTGCGCGGGAAGAGATCGCTTTACGCATCGCGCGGACAAAAGCTGACATGAAGCTGGACGCGCTGATGGACAGAAACATTTTTGAGCTGTCCGGCGGCGAGAAACAGCAGGTTGCATGCGGGTCGGTCTATGCCTCGGATCCGGATATCTATGTGCTGGACGAGCCCTCCTCGAATCTGGATAAAAAGGCGATCGTGCGCCTGCATGACGCGCTGCTGCGCATCAAGGAGCGTGGAAAGACCGTCATTGTGTCGGAGCACCGGCTCTATTTCCTGACGGATCTGGCGGACCGGTTTCTGTATCTGGATGACGGGAGGATCGTAAGGGAATTTACCGCGGAGGAGATGCGCGCGATGCGGGATGAAGAGCTGTGCGCGCTGGGACTGCGGTGCACGTCGCTGGAGATGCTTGGAGGAGGACAGGAGGACGGTTCCGGGACAGCAAGAACCGTCCCCCTGTCCTGTGAGAAGCGTGAGACAGAAGAACCGTCTCCCTGTTCCGATGCTGCGAAGGCACCGGCGCGATCGCAGATCGCGCTTGACGCACTCGACCTTGCCTGCAACCGCGGAAGCACGTGCATCCTCGACGTGGAGCGTTTTTCGCTTCCCGCGAACAGCATCATCGCCCTGATCGGCGACAACGGCTGCGGTAAATCGACGCTTGCGGAATCGCTCTGCGGCGTGATCCCCGCGGGTGGTTCCGTCGCGTTTGCCGTTTCGGACGGCGGGAAAACCATGCTGCGGTATCTGACCGACAGACAGCGTACGAAGAAGAGCTTCCTCGTCATGCAGGACGTGAACCGGCAGTTGTTCTCGGACAGTGTCTTAGAGGAAGTCATGCTGAACGCGCAGCCGGCACGCACCACACCTCGTAACGGCGTGGGAACAGGCAGCGGCACCGGAGCAGTGGGAGCGGCCATCGCAAACAGCAATTCCGAATACGCGGTCAAAGCCCATGCCGCGGAAATTCTGGAAAAACTCGGGCTTACGGATGTCGCGGATCGTCACCCGGCGTCGCTTTCCGGCGGGCAAAAGCAGCGTGTCGCGATCGCGTCCGCGCTGTGTGCCGGAAAGGACATCCTCTTCTACGACGAGCCGACCTCCGGTCTTGACCGCGGCGGCATGGAGCGCTTCAGCGCGCTCTTAAAGGATATGCGTAAGGACGTGACGGCATCCGTCATCATCACGCATGATCCGGAGCTGATCTTAAACTGCTGTACGCATGTGTGCCATGTGGAAAACGGCAGGGTCTTGAGTCTGTATCCGCTCAATGCGGAGGGCGTGCGCAGGATGAAATACTATTTCCTGTCGCCGTCGGATGAGAGCACATCCAAAAAAAGAGAACGCGTCTCCCCGGTCGGGAAGATATTGCAATATGCCGGCAGATGGAAAAAGACCGTGTTTCTGGCGGCTGCTCTGATGATCCTCGGCAGCGCCTGCAGTGTTGTGCCGTATCTGTTCGTGTACCGCCTGTTACATACCCTGCTGTCCGGCGAAGCCGTGACGCTTGCTGGAAGTATGACTGCTGTTTGCGGCGTCTTTGCGTTTTACGCGCTGTATGCGGTGTTTTATGTGTCGGGTCTTCATTTTTCCCACAAGGCCGCCTATCATACGCTGGAAAACATCCGCTGCAGGCTGCAGGAAAGGATCGAAAAACAACCGCTCGGAAACATTCTCGAAAGCGGCAGCGGCGCGCTGAAAAAACTGTTTGTCGATGATGTGGAATCGATCGAGCTGTTGCTGGCGCACATGATCCCCGAGGGCATCGGCAATATCGTGGTGGCGGCGGCGCTGTTGCTGGTCATGATATGGGCGGACTGGCAGATGACGCTCTTTGCGGTGATCACCATCGGCTTCGGCATCAGCGCTTCTTCGCAGATGTACGCGGTCGGCATGGACAAGATGGGTTCCTATTTCGCGGCTGCGAAGCGCCTGAACAACACGATCATCGAGTATGTGAACGGCATGGAGGTCGTGCGCGTGTTCAACCGCACGAAGGACGCCGGCGAAAAATACGAAGCGCACGTGCACGGCTACCGTGATTTTGCGCTGTACTGGTACAGGGTCTGCTGGCCGTGGATGGCGCTGTACGGAAGTCTGTTTTCCACCGTGACACTGTACACACTGCCGCTTGGCGCGCTTCTGATCGTGCGGGGTGCGCTGACGCTCTCCCGTTATCTGCTGATGCTTTGCTTCAGCTTCGGTCTGGGAGGGCTTCTGCTGCATCTGCTGGGCTTTATGGGCGCGATCCCGCAGGTGAGCTACAAGATCCAGACGCTGGAAAAAACGATCGACCGTGCGCCCCTGAAAACGGGAGAGGAAGCGTTCACCGGTGATTCGCATACGGTCACGCTGCAGGATGTGCACTTCGGCTACAGGGGCGAGGAGGTGCTGAAGGGGATCTCGCTTACCGCGCGGGAGGGTACCATGACAGCGCTGGTCGGCCCGTCCGGCAGCGGAAAGACGACGATCGCGAGACTCCTTGCGCACCATTACGATGCTTCCGACGGAAGCGTGCGGATCGGAGGACAGGATATCCGGCGGATGACACCGGAAGCGTTTTCTTCGAGGATCGCGCTTGTTTCGCAGGATCTCTTCCTGTTTGACGACACGATCCTGGAAAACATCCGCGCGGGCAGACCGGACGCGTCCGACGAAGAGGTTTACGAGGCCGCGCGCAGGGCACAGTGCGCGGAATTCATCGCGGCACTGCCGGAACAATATGAAACGAACTGCGGTATCTCCGGTGCAAAGCTCTCCGGCGGCGAGCGGCAGCGCATCTCCTTTGCGCGCGCGATCTTAAAGGACGCGCCCGTTATCATACTGGACGAGGCGACCGCCTTCATCGATCCGGAAAACGAGCAGCGGATGCGCGTCGCGGTGGAAGAGATGACAAAAGACAAGACGGTGATCATGATCGCGCACCGGCTGCAGACCATCACGCACGCGGATCAGATCATTGTGTTAAACGAAGGCAGAGTGGAAGACAGCGGCACACATGACGAGTTGCACGCGCGTTGTGCGCTCTACCGGACGCTGTGGCACCGGTCGGAGGACGTGGCCGACTGGGGTTTGAAGGCTGCGGGAAGGGAGGCGCGTGCATGATTTCCGTGATACACGCGGTGTTGAAGCTGTCCGGCAGGTATGCGTCCCGCATCCGCGCTGCGTATGTTTTCAGCTTTTTGAAGGCGATGTGCAAAAACATCCCGCTCATGCTGGCGGTGATGACGGTGGATCGTCTGGTACAAAAAACCGCAACGGTACAGTGGTGTATCGTCATTGCGTGCGTGATGCTAATGCTGTTGTTTTTGCAGGCGCTTTTGCAGAACATCTGCGACCGGCTGCAGTCCGCGGCGGGCTATCAGGTGTTCGATGAAAAACGGCTGGAGCTCGGAAGACATCTGCGTTCCCTGCCGATGGGTTACTTCACGTCGGGAAACCTCGGAAAGATCTCCTCCGTATTGTCGAACGACATGGTGTTCATTGAAGAAAACAGCATGCACCTTGTCGCGGACGTGGTGAATGATATTTTCGGCGAATGCATTGTGCTGGCCTTTCTGTTTACTATCCATCCGCTGACCGGCATGACGGCGTCCGCGTTTGTGATCCTCGCCGTGCTCCTCGCGCAGTTCATGAATGCCGGCGCGCGCAGAAACGGCGACAGGCGCCAGGAAAGTACGGAGAAGCTGTCCGGCGCGGTGCTGGAATACATCGACGGGATGCAGGCGGTACGGGGGTTTCCCGCACGCGTACGCGCGGCGTTTGCGGATAACGCCATGACAAATCTTGCGTTTGAACAGTATCTTACACCGTGGCAGGCGTCGCTGATGATCGTGTACGGCGCGGGAATGGCGGCAACGCTTGCGGTTTCGGTGCATCTGTATGAAACGGGTGTGATGAGTATGACATACCTGACCGGCGTAGTGCTGTTTCTGTTCCATATATACGCGCCCGTCATGCACCTGTACCAGCAGGGGACGACACTGATGGTGATGTACGCGTGCCTGAAGCGGATCCTGCGCGTATTTGACGAGACACCGTTACCGGATACGGGCACGCAGACGCTGCCTGCGCGCAGTCATGCCGGAGAAAGCGGAGGTTATGCGGCAAACGCCACGGCGTGTGGGGGCGCGGATCGTGCGGATGTGGAAACCGCAATTCCGGAGATCGCGTTTGACCGGGTATCGTTTGCGTATGACACAGAAGACGTGCTGCATGACATCTCGTTTTCCGCACAGAGAGGCGAGACGATCGCGCTGGTCGGCAAGAGCGGTTCCGGAAAAACGACGATCGCGAATCTCCTTCCGCGGTTCTGGGATGTGTCAAAGGGCTGCGTAAAGCTGCGCGGTCTGGATGTGCGTACGCTGCCGCTTGCGGCGCTGATGTCGCAGATCAGCATGGTGTTCCAGAATGTGTATCTGTTTGAAGACACGGTCTACAACAACATCGCGATGGGCAGGCCGGACGCGACGCGCGGGGATGTCATCGCCGCGGCGAAGCGTGCGCGCTGCCACGACTTTATCATGCGGCTGCCCTATGGCTATGACACGGTGCTGGGAGAGGGCGGCGCTTCGCTTTCGGGCGGCGAAAAGCAGCGGATCTCGATCGCGCGATGCATATTGAAGGATGCGCCGATCGTCATTCTGGATGAGGCGACGGCATCGGTCGACGCGGACAACGAACGGTTTATCCAGGAGGCTCTGAGTGACCTCTGCAGGAATAAGACCACTCTTGTGATCGCGCACCGTCTGACAACGATCCGGGGCGCGGACCGGATCCTCGTGATCGACAAGGGACGGATCGCGGAGCAGGGGAACCACGCGGAGCTGATAAAAAAAGACGGAATGTACGCACGGATGGTGCGGGCGATGGCGCAGTGACAAGTCAGGAGTGGCCCCTGCCCCACGGGATCGGAAAGGAAAACAGATATGTCGGAAGCAGCGTATAAAATGACAGGAATCGTTTTGATGATCATCAGCATCTTTCTGCTGGCGGGCGGCCTCTACCTGCCGGACGATGGCGGCTATGCGTTATTGCAAACACCGCTTTTGATCGCCGGCGTGTTGATGCTGGCCGTCGGCGTCGTGTTTTACAAGGTGATCCGGAAGGATTCTTAAACGATACGGCACAGATCAGGCGGTGTTGTACGCATGTCGTCCGGATGGAGAGGGGGGCGCCCAAAGACGAATGGAGTAAAGAAAGTGTCAGTTGAATAAAAAATAAAAGAAAGAGAGTATCTCACCTTTGGGTATAATGGTTTTGGGAAAAAAATACCTTTAAAAGGGGGATACTCTCATGGATTTTATTGTACCACTTCTTGAAGAT
>JAFSLV010000008.1 GCA_017448245.1 Lachnospiraceae bacterium
AAACACTGGCCATCCGGGAGCAGATCGGCAATATTTGACGGGAACAGAAAAACTGGATAAGATGAATGCGGCAACAGTTCAAAGCCATTCTCAAGGGAGAATTCTCGTTTTATCCAACTGACAGTGAGCTTACACCATCACGTCCGCTGTAGCTGCTTGACAAGGAAGCGGCAGGACGCTATAATATATCACGCTGCGCCTCGAGGGCGCGGTCAGACGTACAAGGTTAAGACGATACAGGAGGAACGTACCATGTCTATTTGTCCTAAAAATAAAATGAGCAAATCCCGCAGAAACAAGCGTCGCAGCGGCAACTACAAGATGCAGGCGCCGACGCTGATCGCGTGCAGCCATTGCGGAGAGCTGTGTGCGCCCCACAAGGTCTGCAAGGCCTGCGGCTATTACAACAAAAAGAGTGTCGTTGCCGTAGAAAACTGACGACATTTCGTTTTATAACACACGATATCACGATAACAGCATGCCGGAAGCGTATCTTCCCGCGTGCTGTTTTGTTTTCCTTATAATAAGCACGTCCGTTTACTTGATTATTGGGCGCTTTTTCGGTAAAATATGCTTTGCGGCAAACGCGGGCCGTTTGCGCGCAGACTGTAGAAAAGGGAAAAGGTTCAGGGGATGAGTGAACTTGTCAGAATCGCGGTCGATGCGATGGGCGGCGACAACGCGCCCGGAGAAATCATCAGGGGTGCGGTCGACGCGGTCAACGAAAATCCGCAGATCAGTATGTTTCTCGTCGGACAGGAAGATAAGATCCTGCCTCTTTTGACGACGCTTTCTTATGACGCGGAGCGTCTCGAGGTCGTGCACGCGCCGGAGGTGATCGAAACCGGCGAGCCGCCCGTGATGGCGATCCGCCAGAAAAAGGATTCGTCGCTGGTCCGGGCGATGTACATGGTCAAGGAGGGCAAGTGCGACGCCTATGTATCCGCGGGCTCGACCGGTGCGATCTTAGTCGGTGCACAGACCATCATCGGACGCATCAAGGGTGTCTCGAGAGCGCCGCTTGCGCCGCTGATCCCCACGAGAAAGGGCAACTCGCTGCTGATCGACTGCGGGGCCAATGTCGATGCGAGACCGGTGCAGCTCGTGCAGTTTGCAAAGATCGGCTCCATCTACATGGAGAATGTCTGCGGGATCAAGTATCCGAAGGTCGCGCTCGTCAACATCGGCGCGGAGGAGGAAAAGGGCAACGCCCTGGTGCGCGAGACCTATCCGCTGTTAAAGAACTGTCCGGACATCAATTTCACGGGCAATATCGAGGCGCGTGATATTCCCGCGGGCGAGGCGGATGTCATCGTCTGCGAGGCCTTTACCGGCAACGTCATCCTCAAGATGTACGAGGGCGTCGCCACCTCGCTGATGGCGGTGTTAAAGGATGCGATGATGCAGACGACACGCGGTAAAATCGGAGGCTTTCTGGTCAGGCCTTCGCTCAGGAACGCTTTAAAGGACTATGACATGAACCGCTACGGCGGCGCGCCGATGCTCGGCTTAAACGGTCTCGTCGTCAAGGCGCACGGTTCGAGCAATGCACAGACGTTTAAGAATGCCATCGTACAATGCATCCGGTTTCACGAGACACGTGTCGGCGAGCTGATCTTTAACCAGCTGAGTGAGGAGTAGAGGCGCACGGAACCGAAAGCGTGCGATGCGACCGAAGGGAGTCCTATGGAAGAATTAGAAAAATTAAAAGAAATCATTGCCAACGTCTTAAGTCTCGACCCGAACGAGATCCATCCCGACATGACCTTTCTTGAGGATCTCGGTGCGGACTCACTCGATGTCTTTCAGATCATCGTGGACCTGGAGGACGCGTTTGATGTCTCGATTCCGCAGGAGCAGGCCGAGAAGATCTCGACGGTCGGTCAGGCCGCGGAGATGATCAAAAAAGCGACATCGGAAAAGTCGTAACACCAGCGCACGATGAGTGAGCACAAGCTGCCGGAAGAACTGCAGGAGCGAATCGGATACCGTTTTCGCAAGCCTTCCCTCCTGATGCAGGCGCTGACGCATGCGTCTTTTGCCAATGAGCAGCAGGAGGAGGGCGACTACGAGCGGCTCGAATTCCTGGGCGACGCGGTACTCGAGATGGTGTCGAGTGTCTGGCTCTACGAGACGTATCCGGAACTGAGCGAAGGCGAGATGACGAGGATGCGCGCAAAGCTCGTGTGCGAGGACGCGCTCTTTTTCCGTGCGGAAGCGCTGGATCTCAAGTCCTGTATCCGTCTGGGCAGAGGCGAGCGCAAGAACAAAGGAAACGAGCGCCCTTCGATCATCGCCGACGTGACGGAGGCCTTGATCGGCGCGATCTATCTCGACGGTGGGATCGAAGAGGCGAGGGGATTTATCCTCAGGCATCTGTTACGCAAGGAAAGCGACATGGCGGACAGGACGGATTACAAGACGGAGCTGCAGGAACTGCTGCAGGCAAAGGGCATCCGCAGGATCCGCTACGAGGTGACGGACGAGTCGGGCCCCTCCCACGCAAAGACCTACCGGACGGCCGTCTATGCGGGAGACACGCTGCTTGCCGAAGGGGAGGGCAGCGCCAAGCGCAAGGCGGAACAGCAGGCCGCGAAATATGCCGTCAAAAAAATAAAGGAACAGAGAGTTATCTAAATGTATTTAAAAAGTATCGAAGTCCAGGGTTTCAAATCATTTGCCAACAAACTCCGGCTGGAATTTCATAACGGCATCACGGGAATCGTCGGGCCGAACGGCTCGGGCAAAAGCAACATCGCGGACGCCGTCCGCTGGGTGCTGGGCGAGCAGCGCACCAAGCAGCTGCGCGGTTCCTCCATGCAGGATGTCATCTTTTCCGGAACGGAGCTGAGAAAGCCGCTCGGCTATGCGTACGTGTCGATTACGCTCGACAACTCGGATCATGCGCTTGCCATCGATTACGAGGAGGTAACGGTTTCGAGAAGACTCTACCGTTCGGGCGAATCCGAATACATGCTCAACGGCGCGGGCTGCCGCTTAAAAGACATCAACGAACTCTTCTATGATACCGGCATCGGCAAGGAAGGCTACTCCATCATCGGACAGGGGCAGATCGACCAGATCCTCTCGAGCAAACCGGAGGACCGGCGCAATCTCTTTGACGAGGCGGCGGGTATCGTCAAGTTCAAGCTGCGCAAGGACACGGCGATCAAAAAGTTAGAGGACGAAAAGGCCAATCTTTT
Organism: Lachnospiraceae bacterium; assembly: GCA_017448245.1. GTDB lineage: Bacteria > Bacillota > Clostridia > Lachnospirales > Lachnospiraceae > Butyrivibrio. The sequence continues at coordinate 3,204 of JAFSLV010000008.1, forward strand.
GCGCCTGACGGACATATTGTCCGAACTAGAAAAACAGATCGAGCCCCTCGAAAAACAATCGGAGGTCGCAAAGATCTATCTGCGCGACCGCGAGCAGCTCAAAAAACTCGATGTCAACATGTTTCTGATCGACTCCGAAAGCAAACGGGAGGAGCTTGCGCAGACGGGGGAAAAACTCGAAATCGCAACGAAGGATCTGGCGGAGAGCGAGCAGGCGCTCGCTGACGCACGCACCTCCTATGACGAGACGACCGCGGCGATCGGTGCGCTTGACGAGGAGATCTCCCGCGCGATGGAGGAGATGACGGCATCGAGCGTCATGAAGGAAAAACTCGAAGGACAGATCGCCGTCCTGAACGAACAGATCCGTTCCGCCACGCAAAACGGCGCACACTTCCGCACGCGCGTCGATACACTGACGGAAGAGGTGGCACAGTCAAGGAAGGAGCTCGACGAGCGCCTGAAACTGCGTGAAGCAATCGACGAAGAACTCGCGGGCTTTGAAGAAAAACACCGCGGCTCGCGAGAAGCGCACGAAGCGATTCTCAAAGAGATCGAAACCCTGCAGGCAAAGATCGAAGAAAACAATGCGGAGATCCTGCAGGCACTCGAGGTGCGCGCGCAGGTCAAGAGCCGTCTCGCTTCCCTGGAAACGAGAAAGGAACAGGCCAATATCAAGGGGGCGGAGCTCACGAGCCGCCTGCTGAGCGTGCAGACGGAAGGGGCCAGACAGGAAAAGGAGCTGACGCATCTGCGTGAGGTCTTTGACAAGGTCACCGCGGAGATCGAATCGCTCAACACCTCGCAAAAAAACGCGGAGGAAGAACTCTCCGGCATCAAGGGCAGGCTCTCCGAGCTGGACGAGGTCCTGCGCACGGCGCAGGCCGATTATCATACGGAGCGCTCCAGACTCGAAGCGCTCGTCAATCTGGCGGAACGCTACGAAGGATACGGCGGCTCCGTCAAGCGCGTGATGGAACAAAAGAGCACGCACAAGGGCATCGAAGGCGTGGTTGCGGACATCGTGCGCACATCCGAAAAATACGAGGTCGCGATCGAGACGGCGCTCGGCGGCGCGATCCAGAACGTCGTCACCGACAACGAGGAGACGGCCAAAAAGCTGATCGCCTATCTCAAGGAAACGAAGGGCGGTCGCGTGACCTTTCTCCCGCTTTCCGAGATCAGGGAGCATAAGGAATTTGACCATCCGGAGGCGCTGAAGGAGCCCGGCGTCATCGGACTTGCGGATACGCTCGTCGAAACGGACAAGCGCTACCGTGACGTGGCCGTATCGCTTTTGGGACGTATCGTTGTCGTGGACTCCTACGACGCGGCGATTGCGCTCACGCGCAAGTTCGGACACAAGATCCGTGTCGTGACGCTCTCCGGCGAACTCTTTGCCCCGGGCGGAGCGATCTCGGGCGGCGCCTTCAAAAACCAGAGCAATCTGCTGGGGCGGCGCAGGGAGATCGACGCGCTCAAAAAGAAGGTGGAGGAGCTCGAAAGAAAAGCAAAGGAAGCGGAAGAGGGCATCGAAAAGACCAAGGCCCACCGCAATGAGCTGCGCGAGACGATCGACCACGCAAGAAAAACACTGCAGGAGAAATTTATCGAGCAGAACACCGCGCGTCTCAATGTCGTACGCGAAGAGGAAAAGCAAAAGGAAGCGGAGGGCAGCGCGGAGGAAATCGCAAGGGAAAAGGAAGAACTGGCCGCGACCCTGAAGGAGATCGAAGAGGAAAGCAAAAGGGCGCAGGAGCAGCTTGCGGAAACCGAAGAAACGGAGCGTAAGAGACATCAGGAGTCGGAAGCGGCGCAGGAACAGGTAAAGGAGCTGCAGGAAAAAGAACAGGAAGCGCTCGGCAGGGTCAACGAGGAGCAGGTCGAAGCGGAAAAGATCCGGCAGAAGAGATCCTTTGAACAGGAAAACATCGACCGTATCACCGAGGAGATGAACGCAAAGCAATCCGACCTGACGGAGGTCGAGACTTCCTTAAAGGAAAACGAAGAGACGCTTGTGCGTTGCAGGGAGGATATCGAAAAGGTCTCCTCCACGATCGAGGCGAGTCAGGACGCGGGCTCCGAAGCAAAGCAGATGCTCGAGAAAAAACAAAAGGAAAAGGAAGATCTCGGCGCAAAGCAGAAGACCTTCTTTGACCGGGCCGGTGCGCTCTCCGAGCAGATGAACGCACTCTCCCGCGAGGTCACGAGACTCGAGGCGCTCAAGGCGCGCAACATGGAAGCCATCGAGGCGCGCATCAACTATATGTGGGACGAGTACGAGATCACGCTCTCCGACGCACAGACGATGCGCGATCCGGAACTCACGGACGCCGCGCAGATGAAGAAGGACATCACGGCCCTGAAGGACGCGATCAAAAAACTCGGCGATGTCAATGTCAACGCGATCGAGGACTACCGCAATCTGAGCGAGCGCTATACCTTTATGAAGGGACAGCACGACGATCTGGTCGCCGCAGAGGAACAGCTGCGCGGCATCATCGCGGAGCTCGACCAGTCGATGCGCGAGCAGTTCACGGAGCAGTTTGCGCGGATCAACGAGGCCTTTAACGAGGTCTTTAAGGAGATGTTCGGCGGCGGCAAGGGAACGCTCGAGCTCGTAGAGGAAGAGGACGTGCTGACGGCCGGCATCCGCATCATCGCCCAGCCCCCGGGCAAAAAGCTGCAGAACATGATGCAGCTGTCCGGCGGTGAAAAGGCGCTGACCGCGATCGCGTTGCTCTTTGCGATCCAGCAGCTGAAGCCCTCGCCGTTTTGTCTGCTCGACGAGATTGAGGCGGCACTCGACGAAAATAACGTCGTGCGTTTTGCGCAGTATCTGCACAAGCTCGCCGACACACAGTTTATCGTTATCACACACCGGCGCGGCACCATGGAGAGTGCGGACCGTCTCTACGGCATCACCATGCAGGAGAAGGGCGTCTCTGCGCTCGTGTCGGTCAATCTGATCGAAAAGGACCTGACGTAGCATGGGATTTTTTGCAAGGCTCAAAAACGGACTCGGAAAGACGCGCGAAGGGATGGTGCGCGGACTCGACAATGTCTTTCACGGGTATTCCAATATCGACGACGAGTTTTACGAGGAGATCGAGGAGACCCTCATCATGGGGGACGTGGGCGTTGCGGCGACGAGCCGCATCATGGACCGGCTGCGTGAGCAGGTCAGGGAGCAAAAGATCCGCGACGCGCAGGATTGCAGGAATCTCCTGATCGAAGATATCCTGGAGCAGATGCGCACCGGCGAGGCGGCGTATGATTTTGAAAACGGCAAAGCCGTCGTCTTTATCATCGGCGTCAACGGCGTGGGCAAGACGACCTCCGTCGGCAAGCTCGCCTCGCTCTATGCGCGGGCGGGGAAAAAGGTTCTGGTCGCGGCGGCGGATACCTATCGCGCGGCGGCAACGGAGCAGTTAAACGAATGGACGGACCGGGCAGGCGTTGCGCTGATCGCCGGAAAAGAGGGAGCGGATCCCGCGAGTGTCATCTATGACGCCGCGTTTGCGGCCAGGTCGCGGGGCACCGATATCCTGATCATCGATACGGCGGGCAGACTCCATAACAAAAAGAATCTCATGGAGGAGCTGCGCAAGATGAACCGTATCCTCGACAAGGAGCTGCCCGACTGGCACAGGGAAAATCTGATCGTGCTCGACGGCACGACCGGACAAAACGCCCTGGTGCAGGCAAGGGAATTCGGGGAGGCGGCGTCTCTCACCGGCATCGTTCTCACCAAGCTCGACGGGACCTCCAAGGGCGGCATTGCGGTCGCCATTGTATCGGAACTCAATATTCCTGTCAAATACATCGGTGTCGGCGAAGCACTCGAGGATCTCGAGCGGTTTGATTCCGACCAGTTTGTCGCGGCGCTGTTCGGAACAGAGCCTCCCGCAGGAGAAGAAACGGATGAATGACGAACTGAGCCTTGTGCGATTTGAAGAAGCATCGGAAGCGGTTGCGCATGTGACGCTGGAGACCAAGCTCATCTACAGCGATTACCTGAGTGCGCTCACCGGGGGCAGGGTCTTCCTCAAGCCCGAAAACATGCAGCGCACCGGCGCCTACAAGCTGCGCGGCGCGTATTACAAGATCACGCGCATGAGCGACGAGGAACGCAAAAAGGGACTCATCACGGCCTCCGCCGGCAATCACGCGCAGGGTGTCGCGTATGCCGCACAGCGCTTTGGCGTCCGTGCCGTGATCGTGATGCCGAAGATCACGCCGCTCATCAAGATCAACCGCACCAAGGAATACGGTGCGGAGGTGATCCTCGAGGGCGATGTCTACGACGAGTCCTATGCCCATGCAAGGGAACTGGCCGAAAAGGAGGGCTATACCTTTGTCCATCCGTTTGACGATATCGATGTGTCGATCGGACAGGGCACGATTGCGATGGAGATCGTCAAGGAGTGTCCGACGGTCGATGCGATCATCGCACCCGTCGGCGGCGGAGGACTGCTGCTGGGGGTCTCCGCGCTCGCACATCTCCTCAATCCGCGCATCAGCGTCTACGGTGCGGAGCCCGAGGGTGCCGCCTGCCTCAAGGCGTCTCTTGACGCGGGACGTGTCGTAACCCTCGAGCATGTCAATACGATCGCGGACGGTACCGCGGTCAAGACGCCCGGCGAAACCATTTTTCCGTATCTGAAGGAAACGGTAACGGGGGTCGTGACGGTGCCGGACGAAGAGCTGGTCGTCTCCTTCCTCGACATGGTCGAGAATCACAAGATGATCGTCGAGAACTCGGGTCTTTTGAGTGTGGCGGCCTTAAAGCGCATCGACCTGAAGGGAAAGACGGCGGTCTGTATTCTCTCCGGCGGCAATATGGATGTCATCACCATGTCCTCCGTGATCCAGCAGGGTCTGATTAAAAGGGACAGGATCTTTACGGTATCTGTGCGTCTGCCCGACCGTCCGGGCGAACTGCACCGGATCTCCGGTGTCGTCGCCGCGTCGAGTGCCAATGTCATCAAACTCGAACACGATCAGTTTGTTACTATCAACCGCAACGATGCGGTGGAGATCCGCATCACCATGGAAGCCTTCGGTACGCAGCATAAGGAAGAGATCCTTGAGGCATTGCGCAAGGCGGGCTACGAGCCGAAGGTCATCCGCACGGTTATCTGATGGACGATTTACAATTTGAAGGCTTTCCCGACGACCGGGAACCGAAAGCCAAAAAGAAAAAAAAGAAAAAGAAGGGCGTGAATGTGCCCGTCATCCTGATTACGCTGATTGCGCTGACCGCAATCGCGGCATCGGTCGTGCTCGTCATGCATCTGATGCGCGTCTCGGAAGAACGCGACGCTCTCGCGCGGGAGCTCGCCGTCGAGCATTACTCCGCGGAAGAGATGCAGCAGGCGGTCACGGAGGCCAGGGAGCGCGCAGGCGAAGAAGGAAGGGAGAGCGTCCTTACGTATTTTGAAGACCAGATGTCCTCCGGTGCGAGGGGACCGGTCGATACGCTGCGCTCTTTGCGGCCCGATACGATCATTCTGTATTACCGGAACCGTTATATCTTCCAACCGGTGGACGAGACGCTTGTACGCAACAATTATACCGAAGACTCCTTTACGATCGATGAGGAGACGGGAAGGCTTGAATATACCGGAGACGATCCGGATGTGCGCACACATTTCGGGATCGACGTGAGCGCGTTTCAGGGAGAGATCGACTGGGCGCAGGTCGCCGCGGACGGTGTGGAATTTGTTTTTTTGCGTGCGGGCTTTCGCGGCTGGGGCACGCAGGGGTCCTATAATACCGACCAGTATTTTGAACAGAACATCACGGGCGCTTACGAAGCGGGACTGCGCGTCGGCGTCTACTGGGTGACGCATGCGATCAGCGAGCAGGAGGCCCGCGAGGAGTGCGATTATTTTCTGGAACTCATCGAGCCGTACCGCGAGATGATCACGCTGCCCGTCGTCTGGGATCTCGAGCAGCCGGAAGGGGCGGACAACCGCATCTGGGACGTGCCGGCCGCGGAACTGACGGATTATGCGCTGCTCTTTTGCGAGCGGATGAAGCTCGAGGGCTTTACGCCGATGATCTATGCCAATCTCACGAGCATGGTGACGATGCTGGAGCCCGCGCGGATACAGGACTATCCTCTGTGGTACGCGTGGTACAGCGTGCCGCTCTATTATCCTTATACCTTTCAGATCTGGCAGTACGGAACGGACGGCAACATCGCCGGCATTCGCGGGGAGGTGGATGTCAATCTGATGGTGACCGAAGAACTCTGGTAAGACGGTCCCCTTTGGCCTATTTTTGTGATATCTGGTCGTATTCCTGGGAAACGATGCCCGCGTTTGCGAGCGAGGGGTAGAAGTCTTCCGTCATGTGCACGATCTCGTAGTCGTTTTTCGTCCGGTTCTTGACGTCGTAGAGCGCGCCGTCGGCGAGATAGATGAAATCATTGAAGCGCTGCTTGGGCAGCGGGACGCCGATACAGAAGCCCTGCGAGATCGTTACGTAGTCGGCGGCATCGGAGTAGGCATGCGGCATGTGCCGTTCCCTGACACGTTCCATGATCTCGCCGGCCATCTTTGTGATCCGCTGCGGGGTAAAGGATTCGCAGACCACGACAAATTCGTCGCCGCCGAAACGCGCACAGCAGATGTTTTCTTTTTCTTCGACCTCACGCAGGATATCGGCAAGCATGATGATGCATTCGTCGCCGGCCGTATGGCCGTAGTGGTCGTTGTATGGCTTGAAATAATCGATGTCCATGATGCCGACGGTCAGCGGCAGACCCTGCTTGAAGCAGCGTTCAAAGATCTCCTCCGCACGACGGTTCAGGCCGAAGCGGTTGCTTAAGCCCGTGAGCTGGTCGGTCTCCGATTTGATGCGCAGCGCCTCGTTTTCGCGCAGCGTATCGGTCATGCGGTTGACACCGGAGATCAGCATGCCGATCTCGTCGGCAGAGCCCGTATTTTCGATCGGTTCCTCCGGAATGCTTCCTTCCTCGATCCTGCGGATGTGGTCGGTGACCAGGGCGAGCGCGCCGGTCCAGCGGTTGACGATGAAGAGGATAAAGAAGACGGCAAGCGTGACCACGAGGATCACGGCAACGATCAGCGTCGTCATGACGCTGCGGACCTGCGCCTGCAGCTCCGAGATGTTGCGGCCGACGACGATCGCGCCGACGACCTCACCGTCCGCGTTTTTGAGCGTATTGTAGCGGCAATAGATCATGCCGCCCGCGACATTGGCTTCGCCGCCGTAGGTGTCCTCCGCATCGAGGATATCCGCAACCAGCACATCCATGTAGGTGCCGACGATGGAGTTGCCATCGGGGTCCCGCGTGCTTCCCGCAACACGCAGGAAGTGTCCCTCCTTATAGCCTCTGGCGGTCGCGGTTGATTCGACAACGCCGAGTCCTTCATCGCCGACGCGTTTGAAGACATACGAAAAGGTACCCGTTTTTTCTTCATGTTCCAGGAAGGGTGCGAGATTGGCTTTTTCATGTGTGCCGTCGCCGACTAAGATATCACCGAGATAGATCCCGCCTTCCGGTCCGATATTCCATTCTCCTGAGCCGATGTGTGTTGCGTCGCTCAGGGCGATCAGATCCTCGATGTAATTGATGTCCGCATTGAGCCGGTCCGCAATCAGGGTTTCTTCCATGCGGCTGACCATGGTGCGCGAAATGACATAGGTCGCGAGCACCAGGACAACACCAAACACCAGGAAAAGAGCCGTGATCTTGAACCGGATACTGCGCCAGCCGGAAGTGTTCATAGTGCTATGATTATAACATATCCGGCAGACTTTGCCCACCGCACGTGATAGAGGCTTCTAACCGTTACGGCGCAGATACGGCAGCGGACAGGGTGTAAAGGAAAAACACTTGACATCTGTTTTCGTTTGTCGTATGATACCGTAGTTATGGACGATCTGGACAAAAAAGCGCTGTTATTTGACTTTTACGGAGAGCTGCTGACCGGCAGGCAGCGTCAGATCTATGACGACGCGGTCAACGGTGACCTGTCGCTCGCGGAGATCGCGGCCAAATACGGGATCACGAGACAGGGCGCAAGCGACCAGCTGCGCCGCACGACCGGGAAGCTCGCCTCGTACGAGAAGACGCTCGGCATGGTGAAGCGTTACCGCACGATCGGTGCGATCGTCCGGCAGATGGATACGATTTGCGAAACAGAGGGCGCGTCTGTTTCCAAAAAAGAGATCCGGCGCTTTGCGTCGCGGATCAGACAGGCGCTCGACAGTGAATAAGAAGCCCCCTGCCTGCAGACGGCATGAGGCACGGCATTTGAGAAAGAATACCCATGGCATTTGAATCACTCACCTCCAAACTGCAAAATGTCTTTAAAAACCTGCGGGGCAAGGGACGTCTTTCGGAAGAGGACGTGAAGCTTGCGTGCAAGGAGGTCAAGATGGCGCTGCTCGAAGCGGACGTCAACTTTAAGGTCGTTAAGCAGTTTGTGAAACAGGTCGAGGAGCGTGCGGTCGGGGAAGAGGTGCTCTCCGGTCTCAATCCCGCACAGACCGTCATCAAAATCGTCAACGAGGAGATGACGCAGCTCATGGGCGGCGAGGTGCAGGAGCTTCCCCTGAAAGGAAGCGGCACCACGATCATCATGATGTGCGGTCTGCAGGGTTCCGGTAAGACGACGAGCGCCGCCAAGATCGCATCGAGGATCCGTTCGCGGGGCAAGGCGCCGCTCCTTGTGGCCTGCGACGTGTACCGCCCTGCCGCGATCGGGCAGTTAAAGATCAATGCCGAAAAGGTCGGCGTGGACTGTTTTGACATGGGAACGGACGTAAGTCCCGTAGAGATCGCAAGGGCCTCGGTCGATTATGCCAAAAAGAACGGTAAAAACGTCATCCTTCTCGATACGGCGGGACGTCTGCAGATCGACGATGCGCTGATGCGGGAGCTTTCCGATATCAAGCAGGCCGTCGAGGTCAACGAGACGCTGCTGGTGGTCGACGCGATGACCGGTCAGGAAGCGGTCAACGTCGCGGAGACCTTCCATGAAAAGGTGGGACTGACGGGACTGGTGCTCTCCAAGCTCGACGGCGATTCCAGAGGCGGTGCCGCGCTCTCCGCCAGGGCAGTGACAGGGATGCCCGTGCTCTTTGCCGGCATGGGCGAAAAGCTCACCGACCTCGAGCCTTTTTATCCGGACCGTATGGCGAGCCGGATCCTCGGGATGGGCGACGTGCTCACCCTGATCGACAAGGCGATGGAGGCCAATGCCGGGCTCGATGCCGAAAAAGAGCGCGAGATGGCCAAAAAGCTTGGCAAGGGCAGGATGGATTTTGAGATGTATCTGGAGAGCATGAAGCAGATGCGCGGCATGGGCGGCATGGGTTCGATTCTTTCGATGCTGGGCTTAGGGCCCAAGGTCGACGAGTCGATGCTGCCGGACGAAAAACAGCTCGCCAGAATGGAAGCGATCGTGCTGTCGATGACCAAAGAGGAGAGACAGAATCCCAAGCTCATGAATCCGCGCAGGAAGGCACGCATCGCAAAGGGCAGCGGCAACGACATTTCCGAGGTCAACCGTTTCATCAAGCAGTTTGAACAGGCCGGCAAGATGATGAAGCAGATGGGCGGCATGAAAGGAAAACGCGGTATGGGTCCGCTCGCCGGAATGTTCGGCTCAAAGAACGGATTGTTTTAAAGAACCAATGGTTTTTATGAAAGGAGAAACACAGCAATGGTAAAGATCAGACTCTCAAGAATCGGCAAGAAGAAGAACCCCTTCTACAAGATCATCGTCTCCGATGCCAAATCGCCCGTGGACGGGAGATTTATCGAGCAGATCGGCACGTACGATCCCAACACGGATCCGGGGACGGTCAAAATCAATGAGGAACAGGCAAAGAAGTGGCTCGCCAACGGAGCACAGCCGACACAGACCGTGGCCAAACTCTTTAAGCAGGCCGGCATCAAAAAGTAAGTAGCAACGAAGAAACAGGACGAAGCACTTGCGACGAAGGAGCAACCATGAAAGAGTTAGTGGAAGTGATCGCGAAGGCGCTCGTCGATCAGCCGGACGAGGTCGTCGTGACCGAAGAAAAAGAAAAGAATAACGTGCTTTTGACCCTGCATGTGGCGCCCTCCGATATGGGCAAGGTCATCGGCAAGCAGGGGAGGATTGCCAAAGCGATCCGCAATGTCGTCAAGGCGGCATCCACAAGGGAAAATATCCGCGTGGATGTGGACATCAAATGATGACCTTTGACATCTGCACGCTGTTTCCGGAAATGTTTGAGACCTTTACGAAAACGTCGATCATCGGCCGCGCGGTCGCACAGGGCCTGATCGGCGTTTGTACGCATCAGATCCGGGAGTATTCGGCGGATGAAAAACACCGCAAGGTGGATGATTACACGTACGGGGGCGGCGCCGGGATGCTGATGCAGGCGCAGCCCGTGTATGACTGCGTTTCCGCAGTACTCGGGAAGGCCGACGCGGGAGACAGGACGCACGTCATCTATCTCACCCCGCAGGGAAGAGTGCTGACGCAGGAGGTCGCAAAGGAACTCACCGCCTATGACCGCCTTGTCCTTTTGTGCGGGCACTATGAAGGCGTCGACGAGCGTGCCCTCGAAGCGCTGGATGCCGACGGCATCTCGATCGGCGACTATGTACTCTCCGGAGGGGAGCTCGCCGCGATGGTGTTGACCGATACGGTCGCACGTCTTTTGCCGGGGGTCCTCGGCAATGAGGAGAGCGCACAGACCGAGTCTTTTGACGAAGGACTGCTGGAATATCCGCAATATACAAGGCCCGAGGTCTGGATGGAAAAGAGGGTACCGCAGATCCTGATCTCCGGCGATCATAAAAAAGTCGACGAATGGAGAAGGGAGCAGGCGCTTCAGAGGACCAAGGAGCGCAGGCCCGATCTCTATGCGGCCTATCAAAAAAGACAGGAAGCGGACGGGTGAAGGAAGAAGAAAAAAAGACGGCAGAGGGAGCGCTCACGGACCGTAGCCGCTATTTTCTCGTCGGGGAGATCGCGGGGACGCATGCCTTAAAGGGCGAGGTGCGCGTCTTTCCCGTGACGGAGGATCCCTCGCGTTTTACGACGGGGCTGCAACTGTATCTCGAAACGAAGCGCGGGGAGACGATCCCGCTCATTGTCGCGAGCGCGCGCAGGCACGGGAAATTTGTGCTCGTCAAATTCAGGGATTACGATACGGTCGAAGCGGTCGGGCATTTTCAACGCTGCAGGCTCTATGTCGACCGAAAGGACGCGATTCCTCTCGAAGAGGGAGAGTATTATGTCGCCGATCTGATCGGCCTTCTTGTGTATGACGAAGAAGAGCGGCTCCTCGGGACGCTTGCGGAGGTCATCGAAACCGGCGCCAACGATGTCTACCGGGTGGCGCTCGATCCGTCCTTTGCGGAAAGCCTCTCCAAAGAAAGCACAGAGAAAAAGCGGGCAAAGACCCCGAAGGAGGTACTGCTTCCCGCGATCAAAGACTGCATTTTGCAGGTGGATGTCGATGCGGGGCGCATGCGCGTGCGTCTGATGCCCGGTCTTTTGTAAACGTATCCGCTGATGCATATGCAACGATCAGTTTTATCAACATGACGCTGCGCAACATGGGGATGGATCCGATCGGCTGGTTCAATAACGCGTGGACGGCGCGTATCGTCATCATCATCGCGCTGCTTTGGCGCTGGACCGGCTACAACATGGTCTTTTATCTGGCGGGACTGCAGAACATCGAGTATTCGGTCTATGAGGCGGCCAGGATCGACGGGGCTTCGCCGATGCAGGCCTTTTTCAAAATCACGGTGCCTCTGCTCAAGCCGACGATCCTGTTGACGACGATCATGTCCGTCAACGGAACGCTGCAGCTTTTTGACGAATCCTTCAACCTGACCAACGGCGGACCTTCCAACCAGACGATCACGATGGCGCACTATATCTACAATACGTGCTTTGTATCGACGCCCAATTTCTCCTACGCGTCGGCGCTGTCGATCCTCATCCTGATTGCGGTTGCGGTGCTGTCCTTTATCCAGATGAAAGCAGGTGATACACGTGACTAAGACGCAGAAAATCATTGCCTATGTCGTTTTGACAATCGCCTCCCTGATCTCCGCGTTTCCGTTGTATTACATGGCGGTGGGGGCCACCAATACAAGCTACGATGTCGTCCGGGGGAGACTGTTGCCCGGCACCTATATCGTGGAGAATTTCAAATCGATCTTAAGCCAGCAAAATCTCGGCCGCGCGATGGTCAATTCCTTCCGCAACGCGATCGTTTTGACGGTGATCGCCATCATCGTATGCTCGATTGCGGGCTACGGCTTTGAGATCTATCATGACAGGGGAAAGGATTTTGTGATGCGGATTCTTCTGCTCGCGATGATGCTGCCCTTTGTCGCGATCATGATCCCGCTGTTTCGGATGTTTTCCCAGTGGCATATGGTCAACAATTTCTGGGCGTTTGTGCTGCCCTCGGTGTCGACGCCGTTTCTGATCATGATGTTCAGACAGGCGGCGAGGTCTTTTCCGCATGACATCATCGAGGCCGCGCGGATCGACGGACTCTCGGAGATCGGGATCTTCTTTAAGATGTTCATCCCGACGATGCGATCGACGTACGGCGCGGCGATCACGGTGACCTTTATGAATGCCTGGAACAATTATCTGTGGCCCAAGGTCATCCTGCAGACCAATGATTCCGTAACGATGCCGATGCTCGTGGCCAACCTGCGCAGCACCTATACGGTCGATTACGGGATGCTGATGCTGGGCGTTCTGATCTCGACACTGCCCACGGTCATCATCTTCTTTGCGCTGCAAAAGAGCTTTGCGGAGGGGATCACCGGTGCGGTCAAATAGGACGCTTCCGGAAACAATCACTGCGGATCAGAAAGGGAGGTTGCCGCATGCACGCAGGATTTGACGTAAAAAAAATCGCGGACCCGGGCTTTTTTAAGGAACATGTGATGCCGGCGCATTCCGATCATGTCTTTTTCGAATCGGAGGAAGCGTTTGAAAAAAGGGAGACGTCGCTTTCGCTTTCCTTAAACGGCTACTGGAAATTTCATTATGCGAAGAATTTTTCGCTGAGACCGGAACACTTTGAAGATCCTTCCGTTGACGTGAGCGGATGGGACGAGATCCGGGTGCCGGGACACATGGAGATGCAGGGATACGGCGATCCCGCGTATATCAATATCTCTTATCCGTGGGACGGAATCGAGGATGTCGAACCGGGGCAGATCCCTTTGAAACACAATCCCGTCGGCTCCTATGTAACCTTCTTTACCGTGCCCCGCGTCATGAAGGATAAGCCGGTATACATCCGCTTTGACGGTGTCGAGAGCGCGTTTGCCCTGTATCTGAACGGGCGTTACGTCGGCTACAGCGAGGATTCCTTTACCCCTTCCGAATTTGATCTGACGCCCTGTCTCGTCAGCGGGCAAAACAAGCTGGCCGTGCAGGTCTTTAAGTGGAGTGCGGGAAGCTGGCTCGAGGATCAGGATTTTTACCGCTTTTCCGGGATCTTCCGCGATGTCACGCTCTTTACGGTGCCTGCGGCGCATCTGTATGATCTTAAGGTACGCACGCTCATCGACGATGATTACCGGGGTGCGGAGCTCGAGGCGTCGATGACCTTTGAGGGCGTCGTGTCCCGCGTCGCGTATACGCTGACAGGTCCGGGAGACGTCGCACTCTCCGGCGAGATCAGGCCGCAGAAGAAAAAGAAGGCGGCAGTCCGGATTCCCGTTACGGAGCCGCTTCTTTGGAGCGCGGAGACGCCGACTCTCTACGAGCTTGTACTGCGCCTCTATGACGGCGAGGGAAGGCTTGCGGAGATCGTGCCGCAGAGCGTCGGCTTCCGGCGCTTCGGGATGAAGGACGGCGTGATGTGTCTCAACGGCAAACGCATCGTGTTCCACGGCGTGAACCGGCATGAGTTTTCTTATGACAAGGGACGCGTGCCCGATTTTGACGAGGCGCTCGCCGATGTGCTGACGATGAAGCAGCACAACATCAATGCGGTGCGCACCTGTCATTATCCGGATGCCGCGCATATCTACAATCTCTGCGATATCTTCGGTCTCTACATGATCGCGGAGACCAACATGGAAACGCACGGTGTCTGGGAGATGATCGAGCGCGGCATGATTCCTCCTTCCGGAGCGCTTCCCGGCGACCGGAAGAAATGGCTCAGGTGCGTGCTCGACCGCGCCAATTCCAATTATCAGGTGCACAAAAATCATCCGTCGATCCTCATCTGGTCGGACGGCAACGAGTCCTACGGCGGCAGCTGTATCCAGGCGATGACGGACTTTTTCCGCAGGGAAGATCCGGACCGTCTTGTGCATTACGAGGGGACGGACCACGATCCGCGCTATCCCGACATGTCCGACATGTACACGCAGATGTACACGCCGGCGGCGGATGCGGAAGCCTTTCTGAAAAAGCATACGGACAAGCCGCTGATTCTGTGTGAGTACGCACACGCGATGGGCAATTCGTGCGGCGCGCTGCACAAGTATACGGAGCTTGCGTATCGCGAAGAACGCTACCAGGGCGGCTTTATCTGGGACTATGTCGATCAGGGTATCCGCAAAAAGGACCGGTACGGCAACGAATTCATCGCCTACGGCGGTGACCATGACGAGCGTCCGACGGACTATGATTTCAGCGCCAACGGTATCGTCGACGCGAGGCGGAGACCTTATGCGGGAAAGATGCAGGAGGTGAAGTGGTGCTACAGGCCGCTCGACGTGCAGGTGACGGCGGATCATGTGACCGTCACGAACCGGCAGCTCTTTTTACCGGCCGAGGTCTATACCTGCGTCGCAACGCTCTCCCGTGAGGGGGAGACGATCGCGCGGGGGACGGTCGGCGTGAAACTCGCACCCGGAAAGAAGAAGACCTTTGCGCTGCCGTTCAAAAAAGAAAAAGCGCCCGGTGAATACACGGTCGATGTCTCCTTTGTGCTCAGGGACGATCTGCCGTATGCGGACGCGGGACACGAGGTGTCCTACGGACAGTATGTCTACCGCAACCGGGAGGAGAAAAAAAGAACCGCACCGTCCTTCCGTGTCGTGCGCGGCGTGTCGTATGCGGGCGTGCGGGGCGGTGGCTTTGATGTGCTCTTTTCCCTGACGAAGGGTGCGCTTGTCTCGTACAAGTGGCACGGCAAAGAGATGATGAAAAAAATGCCGCGGCCCAATTTCTGGCGTGCGCCCACGCAGAACGATGCGGGCAACCAGCTGGGTTACCGCTGCGGTGTATGGAAGACGGCAAGTCTCTACCATGCGTCGATCCCGCCCGTCGACCGTGCGGACAAAAAGGAAGCGGCAAGGATCATGAAGCAGGCCGTCCGGGATATCACGATGAAGGAGACGAAGGAATATTTTGAGATCGGCTTTGTGCGCTATCTTCCGACCGCACCCGCAAGTACCTGCAGGGTGTGGTACCGTGTCTTCGGGGACGGCGAGGTGCGCATCCGGATGGAGATGAAACCGGACGCGGTACTTCCTCCGATGCCGGAATACGGGATGTTATTTACGCTCGATGCGTCGTATCATCTGCTGACGTGGTACGGACTGGGTCCCGCGGAGACATATGCGGACAGAAAACACGGTGCGCGGCTCGGCGTCTATACGGAGGACGTCGCACACAGTTTTCCGCCCTATATCGTGCCGCAGGAGTATGGCAATCATTCGGGCGTGCGGTGGGGAGTTCTCACGGACGATGAGGGAAGAGGAATTGCTTTTTCCGGAGACGGCATGGAGATGAGTGCGCTGCCCTTTACGCCGGAGCAGCTTGAGGAAGCCGCACACAATCATGAGCTGCCGCCCGTGCATCATACGATCGTGCGGTGCGCGTTCATGCAGATGGGCGTCGGCGGAGACGACGGCTGGGGCGCAAGAACCCATGACGAATACCTGCTTCCGCGGGGAAAGACGCTTTCGTTTGAGATGGCGTTGAAGGGGATATGAAACCGGAACTCGTGGTGCCGGCGGGAGGAGGCGCACAGCTCGAGGCCGCGGTCACGAACGGGGCCGATGCGGTCTATCTGGGCGGAAGAGCGTTTTCCCTGCGTGCAAAGGCCAAAAATTTTTCCGCGGAGGAGATCGCACGGGGCGTGGAATACGCGCACGCGCACGGGGTCAGGGTCTATGTGACCGTCAACGCGTTTGCGCATGAGGAGGATCTGCCGGAGGTCGCGCAGTTTCTCGAAACGCTTGAAGGAATCGGACCGGATGCGCTGATTATTGCGGACGCCGGCGTCTTTGCGATGGCGGGGAGGATCTGTCCCGCCCTGCCGGTGCATCTGTCGACGCAGGCGGGAAATCTCAATCACGAGGCCTTTCGTTTCTGGTACGATCTGGGTGTGCGCAGGATCGTTGCGGCCAGGGAATGCACGCTCCGGGACCTTGCATCGATCCGCAAGTCAATCCCGGAGGATATGGAGATCGAGTGCTTTGTGCACGGTGCGATGTGCATGGCCTATTCGGGTCGCTGTCACATGAGCGCGCATCTGACGGGACGCGATGCCAACCGCGGTTCCTGCACGCAGAGCTGCCGCTGGTCCTACACGGTCGTGGAGGAAAAAAGACCCGGCGAATACTTTCCGGTCGAGGAAACGGAGGAGGGCACGATGATCTTTGCGGCGGATGATCTGTGCATGGCGGGGCATCTGCCGGAGCTGTTGCAAACAGGGGTCGACGCGCTCAAGATCGAGGGCCGCACCAAAACCGCCACCTACGTGCAGAAGGTCACGGCGGTCTACCGCCGCGCCATCGACGACTATGACAAGGATGCGGCGCTGTACGAAAAAAATGTGCCGGCGTATCTGGCTGCGCTCCGCGAGGGCGCGTCGAGGCCATTCGGGACGGGGTTTTATCTACGCGAAGGCACGAGCCGGGGTATTTGACTTCGGAGATGAAAGCCGGGGGACGGTTCTCACCCGCCTGTTTCCGGTCAAAGGAGACAGATCCCTGCGGATTGCACACATACAAAGGAGGATGCCATGACCGACTATCGGAAAGAAAGACAACAAAAACGGGCGGAGACCGTCATCCGGGGACTAAAAAGCCGCGGGATGGAGGGGTATTACGCGGAGACAAAAGAAGAAGCGCTGAAGAAGGCGCTGTCGCTGATCCCCGAGGGCTCCAAAATCGGTTGGGGCGGCAGTTTTTCCGTCAATGAAATCGGGCTGAAGGAAGCCGTGCTCAACGGGAATTACGAGGTGAAAAACCGCGATACGGCAAAGACGCCGGAGGAAAAGCGCGAGGCGGAGATCTTTGGCTATGCGTCGGATTTCTTTTTGACCTCCTCCAATGCGGTGACGGAGGACGGCGTGCTGGTCAACATCGACGGCAGCGGCAACCGCGTGTCGGCGATCGCATCGGGACCCCGGCATGTGCTGATGATCGTGGGCATGAACAAGATCACCAAAAACGTGGACGATGCCGTATACCGCGCGCGTAACATCGCCGCGCCCATCAATACGCAGCGCTTTCCGATCAGGACGCCCTGCAAGACGACCGGTGCCTGCGCCGATTGCAAATCCCCGGACAATATCTGCTGCAGCTTTTTGATTACGAGGTTTTGCCGGGACGCAGGCAGGATCAAGGTGATCCTCGTCAATGAGGATCTCGGTTTTTAACAATGAGATGCCGGAATGCTCATGGACACACGTCCTGTGTAGTCCTTCACATTCCGGCATTCCTCACGTCCGTGTTCGTCATGAGATGCCGGAATGTTCATGGACACACGTCCTGTGTGATCAGTCGTAGACGGATTCGGCGTCATAGCCGCGGATCGCGCCGCTTGCGGCGTCCACGTCAACTTCGTATTCCGTGGTGCCCGCGATAAATTCGATTTCGTAGACGGCGATCCCGTCGTCAATATCATAATCCACTTTGGTAAAGACCACATTGCCCGCGGCAACGCCGGCCTGTGCGAGTGCGATCTGCTTGGCCTGGTCGACGCTGATCGTCGCGGTCTGTGCGGCGGGCTGCTGTGCGGGCTGCTGAGCGGGTTGCTGTGCCGGCTGCTGAGCGGGCTGCTGTGCGGGCTGCTGTGCCGGTGTCTGCGGTGCGGTCTGCTGCGGCGTTCCGATCGCATAGCCCTCGACGTCATAGTCGAAGGAAAGGATGGCGCCGGTGTAGGCGTCGATCTCATAATCGTATTCCGTCATCTGCGCATAGAACTCGACGTCGTAGTTGTAGAAACCGTCGTCAAAATCCAGATGCGACTTGATGAAGGTCACGTCGCCTTCCGCAAGTCCCGCGTGCGAAAGCGCGATATTTCTGGCCTCATCCTCGGTGATCATCTGTGCCGTGCCTGCCTGCGGCTGGTAACCGCCTTGCGGTGCGGGAAGCTGCTCCTGCGTATCCTGTGAACCCCCGGTCGCCGCGTTGTCCGGCACGACCATCTGCGTGGAAGCGGAAGTCTGCGTGGAAGCGGAAGTCTGCGCGTTGCCTGCGGGTACGCCTGCCTGCGGATATTGGGATACGCAGCCCGTGACCGTAAGGATACAGGCGACCGCGAGGGATGTCAGGATCATCTTCTTTTTTGTGTTCATCGTTATTCACCTCCTGTGTTCCGCCCGTTTTTCAGGGCATCGGTTGTCCTGTAGGGACCTCCTATGCAAATATCCTAATCCGCACACATTAAAGAAACATTAGAACCGTCCGGAGGCCCTATTTGTGGTACAATGGAACGTATGGAAAGAAAAGACATCGAACGTGCCATCATCAAAACCTACCGCAAGGAGCTCTGGAGCGCCTTTACGAGAGCCGTGCGCACTTATGATCTGATACGGGACGGAGACAAAATCGCCTGCTGTATCTCGGGCGGCAAGGATTCGACGCTTCTTGCGAAGCTCTTCCAGGAGATGCTCCGGCACGGAAAAAAGAATTTTGACGTCGTCTTTCTCGTCATGAATCCCGGCTACAATGACAACAATCTGCGCCTGATCCAAGAAAACGCGGCGCATCTGGGCATCCCGATCGAGGTCTTTGATTCGGATATCTTTGCGGTCGTGGACGAGGCGGATGCCAAAGGACACCATCTCGACAAGAACCGGCGCTCCAAGACGTCATCGCCCTGTTATCTGTGCGCCAGAATGCGCCGGGGGGCGCTGTATGACCGTGCGGGGAAGCTCGGCTGCAACAAGATTGCGCTCGGCCATCACTACGATGACGTGATCGAGACGATTCTTATGGGGATGCTCTACGGCGGACAGATCCAGACGATGATGCCCAAACTCCGCTCGACCAATTTTCCCGGCATGGAGCTGATCCGTCCGCTCTATCTGGTACGCGAGCATGATATCCTGCGCTGGAAGGAGGCGTGCGGGCTGCAGTTTATCCGCTGTGCCTGCCGGCTTACGGAGAAGTGGGATCCGACGGCCGAAGGCGCCGGTGAGGCGCTCCTTCCCGACACCGGTTACAAGCGCCTCGAGACCAAGCGTCTGATTGCGGAGCTCAAAAAGCGCTCGCCCTACATTGAATCCAATATCTTTAAAAGCGTCGAAAACGTGCATCTGGGAGCGATCACCGGGTATAAGGACCGGGAAGGCAAAAGACACAGCTTCCTCGATGAGTATACGTAAAAAAGAAGATATAGGGACGTAAAAACGAATACATTAAAACGCAAAAACGCCTACAGAGAAACGTAAAAACGACAATACACAGACAACCCCGCTCTGTGTTATACTGACTTGTCTGCGCTTTTTTGATCCGGCGCGCAGGCGGACATACCGGAACCATAAGAGTACGATGGCAAAAGAAAAAACGAAACCCGAAAAAACAGAAGAGAAAAAAACTGCGGAATCCGCCGGCGCGGAAAAGAAGGCGCAGGACAAAGAGCCTGCAAAAGATCCCGAAAAGCAGCCGGAGAAAGAGGCGGCGAAGGAGCCTGAGAAGCAGCCGGAGAAAGAGGCGGACAAAGAATCCGAAAAGCAGCCGGAAAAAGAGGCGGACAAAGATCCCGAAAGGCAGCCGGAAAAAGAGGCGGACAAAGATCCTGAAAAGCAGCCGGAGAAAGAGACGGCAAAAGAGCCCACCCGGGAGGAAGTACGCGAGGAGCTCAGGGAAAGCGCGCAGGAGGCGCGGCTCCGTCGCAGAAGGCGGCGCCTGCGGCAGCAGCGCATCTATACGCTGGTGGCGCTTCTTGTGGTTGGTGCCATCATCGCCGGCGGCTACTTTGGCGGCACTTATGTCTACGGGCGATTCTTTGGCAAAGAAGAGCCGCTCCGCGCGGAGCCCGAGGGGCAGGCCCTGCAGGCGGGGACGGTCGACACCTCCGTCATGAGCGAGGAAGAGCTCTTGAATTATCGTGTGGATGAGATGATTTCGCAGATGTCACTCTCCGACAAGGTGTCCTCGCTGTTTATCGTGACGCCCGCACAGCTGACGGGATACGGCGCGCTGACGGGCGCGACCAGGGAACTGACGGATGCGCTGACATCCTATCCGGTATCGGGACTCGTGCTCGATCCGGAAAATATCACGGACCGCAGACAGCTGCAGAACATGCTCTCCGGCGCACAGCGCGCGAGTCTCTATCCGCTCTTTTTATGCGTCTCCGAACCGGGAGGAGAGAGCGGCAGCGCAATCGCGGCGGTGCTCGGCAAAGAGATCACGGAATCGCCGTATGCCATCGGCGAGCGCACGGACGCGCAGGCCGCACGGGACGCGGGACTTGCGATCGGCACCTACCTGACCGAGGCGGGTTTCAATCTCAACCTCGCACCGTACGCTTCGCTTCTGACAGGCGGCACGGATGACAGGCTCTACGGAACACAACCGCAGGCGGTGGCGTCGCTGACGGGCGCTTTTATCATGGGCGCGCACGAGGCGGGCTGCTTTGTCTGCGCGGGTGTCTTTCCGGTGCCCGGGGCGGAGGATCCGGGCGGGAGCGATACGACAACCGCACGGTCACTCGCCGAGCTGTCGGAAAATGAATACATGCCCTTTGTCGCGGCCAGGGACGCGGGCGCGGAGATCATCATGGTCAGCAATGTCTCGGCTTCACGTGCCACCGGCGCCACCGGCACCGTTCCCTGCTCGATCTCGGAGGCGATGATTACGGGACAGCTGCGCGGCACGATCGGATACGAAGGCATCATCATGACGGATGCCTTTGACCAGCAGCTGATCCTTGCGGGCTATACCTCGGATCATATCGCGGTCGCGGCGATCGTTGCGGGAGCGGACATCGTCTTTCGTCCGGCCGATTTTTCGCTGGCGCACAGGGGCATCATGGATGCGATCGAAAACGGCGTGATTACGGAGGAGCGCATCAACCAGTCGCTGCGGCGCATCCTGCGCGTGAAACTCGCGGAATAAATAAAAGAAAAACGGTGTGCGCACAGAGCTGGCACCGGTGAAACACGCGAAAAAAATCCCCGCGGAATCTGTCCGCGGGGATTTTGTGTGTGGTTTTTACCTTGCCGCGATACGAGGGATCAGACCGCCGTATCGATGGCAACCGAGCTGTTGGCCGCGGTCGAAACCGCCGCATTCTGGTCATAGCTCTTGAGATGGTTGTCCAGCCAGGACGTCTGCATGTTGGCGTACTGTTCCTGCGCGGCAGGATCCTGTGCCTGTGTTTCCTGCGTTGCCGCCGGGAACGGATTGCTCATGCCGGTTGCTTTTTCCGCCGCTTCGATGGCTCTCTGCACGCCGGTTTTTTCCGTGCCGGCCGCTTCCTTTAAGTGCTGGTTGAGGAAGCCCTTTCCGGCCGCCGTGGTCGAAGAGACTCTCGTCTGACCGATGCTCGACAGATGGCTGTCGAGGAAGTTGGACTTGTAGCGCGCGTACTTGCCGGCCGTGGTCGTGGCAGCGGCACCGGCGCCCGATGTCTGTGCGGTCGTACCGGAGACTTCCGTCGCGCTCTGCACCGTCGTACCGTTTGATCTGTACGCGTTGAGAGCGGCCTTGTTACCGACCTTGCCGACGTACGCCTTCATCAGCTTGCCGTAGGATCCGTTCTGGATCTGGCTGCGCTGGGAAATGACCGAACTCATGTCGGCCGCGGCGTTGTACTGTCCGTTCAGGCTGGAAAACATGTTGGAGTAATTGTTACCGATCGACATACCCATATACTCATCACCTCCTTGCTGGTATAGATGCGGCCTCCTTGCCTGAAACGCCCAATCAGGGCATCTTTAAGTATGTACTATAGTTATACCACGCCATCTATCATAAATCAAGCGGTTTCATAAAAAAAAATATGAAATCTATCCGTTATCTCTATCGACAGAATTTCATAAAAACTTTATACTTATCGGCAACCGTAAGGGTGTTTTCCGGGACTTTTTTCATGGAACGAACCACACGGGAGGAGGAGGCTGTATGTTTTGTTCAAATTGCGGAAAAGAAATCGCGGATACGTCGACAATCTGTCCCTTTTGCAGGGAGAGCGTCACACCGATGGGGGTGCAGGCGCAGGGACAGGCACTGCCCGCGAAAAAGAGCCGTCTGCCCCTGATTCTTGCGGGCTGTGCGGGGCTTTTCGCTGTTGTCGTTTTGCTCGTCATTTTTCTTATGCGCGGTTCACGGACAGGGAGCGGCAGCGGCAACTACATGCGCATGGGTGCCCTGATCTATACGATCAATGTCGGTGAAGAAGCGGGTGTGGTTTTTGAAAACGGGAAGGAGCCGATCGATTTTCCCGTGGACGGACATCCGTCCATGATCACCTACAGCTTTGACCGTACGGCCATTGCGGCGGTTGTGAGGGAGACGGATTCCGGAAACGGCACGCTCGTGTATTACGGTGACGGGGAGATCACCGGGGTCGATGACGATGTGTCCTGGGCGGCCGTTGCGCCCGCGGGAAAGGGCGCCGTGTACGTCAAGGGCAGTCATGAGGCGCGTGAGCTGTGGATCTGGGACGGAGAAGAGACCATGCGCCTGACGAGGATGTATACACCGGGAAATAAAAGGGACTATGGCGGCGCGGTCTTTTCCCCGGACGGCACGAAGCTCCTCTATCTCGAGGAAAACCGCGACGGCATGTCGCTGATGCTCTATGACGGAAAGGAGAGCACGGAGATCGAGACCGATGATTACCTTTGTCCCGTGATGGTCTCTAACGACGCAAAGCTCGTCTATTACCTTTCGGAAAACAGGGCGGGCGATCCCGTGCTCTGTCTGTATGACGGAAAAGAGATCCGCGATCTCTCAAAGGTCACGACGTATACAAATTACGCGTATTACTATTTCAACGCGGACGCGACGCAGCTGATCTTTACCGACGATAAGGATGATCTGAGGATCGTCATCGGGGGCGGCGAGCCCGAAAAGCTGGCGGGCAGTGACTTTACGATGACCGCACCGGTATTGATGATGCGTTATGCCACAACCAACCATGAGACGTATGCGATGGTCTACGGCGTAAAGACCTTTGCGGACACGTATTACTACGATTACAGCGACGGATCGTTTTACCGGATCGGCAGGGATTTTAAGACGGAGAAAAAAGCGCGCAGGGGAACCGGTTACATCATCTCCGAAGACAACCGGAGTGTGATCTACGAGAAGTCAAACGGAGATCTCGTCCGTCTGGATCTGACCGGGGAAAAGGGGGAAGAAACGGTGCTTTTTGAAGACTCCCATGAATGGATGAGTGCGTCTTTGGACAACCGTGTCGTGGTGCTGATGTCTGAGGATCATGCCGTGTACTACATCGACGCTTCCGGGGAATCCGTCGAGCTCACGGGCAAGGACGGCGTGGATATGTCCGGTGGCCGGTACAACCGATCCGTGATACCGGTGCTGTGCTATCATATGCCTTCGGATACGGTATTTTTTGCCGAGCAGGGCGTGATCTATGCGTCCGAAGGCGGCGGTGTGCCTGAGAAGGTCGGGGGCCTTGAGGGCGATGCCTATGCCCTGTACGGCAACGAGTTCGGCGTCTATATCTGGACGGAGGGTGGCGAATACGACCGGCTGTATTATTCCGCGGACGGCGTGACCTTTGATCTGATCCTCGATGACGTCAACGAGCGCTGATTGCCGCGGCGCGCGGACAAAAACGGGACAAAAGATGAGGTATACGGCTGATTCAGGAGCGTCCGGGAAAAAGCGCCGACAGCAGTGACAGTATGAGAGTAACGCCGCCCGCGGCCGCATACACGGCCGTGAGCGGTGTTTTTGTGCCGTAGATGTCGAGTGCGCCCTGAAAAAGCGAGCCGACCGTGAGGGTTGCTATGCCCAGCCGGTAGAGGACAGAGCCCGCCTCGGTGAGCGGATTATGCTTCTTTGCGAGGAAGAGGACGAGGCAGGGCAGGAAGCCTGCAAGCAGCGGGATGAGAAAGGCCAGATGCATAAAGGGGGAGGTGACGCCGAAGCCGAAGGCCTCATAGACCAGACCGAAGGTAAGGACAAAGACCGTCGCCGCCGCATACAGGATGATTACCTGTAACTGTTTTTTTCTTGTGAGAGTCATGTTGTTTTCCTCCCGATGTAAATGATGTCACTGACCGCACGCTCGTCGACGCGGCGTCCGTTTGTCGTCGGATGATTGAGGACCTCCCCCTGAAACACGAGGGTGGAGGAGCCGCCGCCGTCGAGGTTGTAGGCATCCGTTACGCCGACGGATCGCATCACCTTGGCAAGCTCGCTTAAGGAAAGCCCCGTGCTTTCGCTTGTGCGTCCGTCGCTTACGACAAAGACATAGTGGAGATCACTGACAAAGCCGATGGCCGTGCGCGGGTTGGAGGCCATCGCCCTGCCGACCTCCTCGTTTTCGGTGACGGCGATTTCGCCGTCCGCAAGGAGCGCGGGTCCGAAGGACCAGGCCTGCACCGCGCCCTGCGCAAGGAGGTCCGCCGCAGGGATCTCGCTCTCCCGATACATTGCAAAGCCTCCGTCCGCAAAGAGGGCCAGCCCCTCCGCGTCGCTGTCGGCGCTGTCGCGGTAGAGGACGCCGTTGCGGATGACGTAGCCCTGCGTCCTTGAGCCGTAAAAATCACCGTTGATCGCAAGGACGGCGTCGTTGGACGCGGCGATGTCCGAGGTGTCTTCCTTGACATTGCGCCCGTATGTGCCCTCGGCAAAGGCGCTGCGCAGGGCGGACACGTCGGAGACCAGGATGTCCGCGATGTAGATGTCGGTATTGTACTCCCGGACCTTGGTGATGACGATCGAGGTGTCGTCGTCTTCATAGGTGCCGACGACCTCGCCACCGGTGTCAAGGTGCTGCGCGGATGTGACCTGTGCAGCGGCACTCTGTGCCTCCCCGGTCAGGGCGGCCTGTGCCTGCTCCGCGGCGGACACCGCCGTCATCCGGTGAGGGATGACGAAGGTGTCCAGAGCCGCGTAGAGGGTAAAGAGGAGGAGGGCCGCGATATATCCCCAGATCAGGGTGCGTCTGAGTCTTTTGTTCATGGTGTGGTATCCTCCGTCGTCTGCTGCGTGCTGTTGTCGGGCGGGCCGCCGATGCCAGCGCCGGGACCGCCGAAGGTACCGTCAGGCCTGCCGCCGCCGGGGCCGCCGTGGCCTCCAAAGCCGCCGTCAGGTCTGCCGCCGGGACCGCCAAAGGTACCGTCCGATGTGCCCGTGCCGTCGGGGGCGCCGAAGCTGCCGTCGGGTCTGTCAAAGCCTCCGTCCCGCCCGCCGAAGCCGCCGGGGCCCGTCTGCTGCATGGTCAGGGAGGCGACCTCCGTGCCGTTGACGATGACGGTGCCGTTCGTCCACTGCGCGGTGCCGATGTAGTCAAAGGGCGACTGCGCGGTGATGTCGATGGTGCCGCCGTTGATGTACAGATCCCCGTTGGAATCGATCGCGTCGGTATCGCCCTGCGCCATGACGATCGTGAGCATACCGTCATTCATCGTAAAGCAGGGGGTCGCGACGGTCGATTTGGCCGACGCGTTGATCCCGTCGTCGCTTGCGGCGATGTCGATGGTGCCGCCGTTGATTTCGATCAGCGTGGCCTCCATTCCCTCCGCGGCGGTGAGGGTGAGGGCGCCGCCGTTGACGGTAAGATACGTCGTCGCGTGGATGGCGTCGTCGACTGCGTTGATCGTGAGTGTCCCGCCCGTGATGCGGATGTCGCCGATGGTGTTGTCGTCATTGTTTTCCGCGTGCAGTCCGTCCTTCTTCGAGACGATCGTGATATCGCCTCCCGCGACCTCGATCGTGTCATTGGCCTCGACCGCGTCTGCGACGCTTTCGACCGTGATCGTGCCTCCTTCTATTGTAATGTCGTCCTTGCCGGAGATGCCGTTGTCGCTTGACGTCACCGCAAGCGTCCCCGTGCCCGCAAGGATCAGATCGTCTCTCGAAAAGATGACGGCATCCGTATTGGTGTCCCCGTCCGCACGAAAGGTCCCCGTGACGGAAAGCGCATTGTCCGTTGCCGTTGTGGTGATCGTCACCTTGTCCGCGTTTTTTACATAGATGCAGGGAAAATCGTCATTGGTAATTTCCGCGCCGTCAAGGACGAGCTTCACGTACTCCGTATCGGCGGCGTCGACGATGATCGTCGCGTTGTGCGCAGATCCGGTGACAGTGTAGGAACCTCCCGTTTCAATCGTATAATCCGTGCCGTCCGTTAAGGTAAGCGTACCCTCGGCGGCGGTGATGTCAGCGTCTTTTGCACTGCCTGCGTCCTCCGCAGTGACCTCCTGCAGCAGGGCGCTCTGCTTTGCGGCGGCATCCGTGGATGCGCCTGCAACGGCGCCGTTTTCCGTCAGTGTCTGTTGTCCGCAGGCCGCAAGCGTAAGCGTGATCGCCGCAAGCAGGGTGAGTGTTTTCTTTTTCATCATACGTGCAGTCCTTTCCATTCCGGCATTTTTTATACAGGATGATAATATCCCGGGCAGGTTGAAGAAACATTGAAAAAGTGAGTAATCTTTTTCAATTTTTTTTCAATCATGCGGTGTATAATGGTACTCATGAAGCTGCTTGTGGTTGAAGACGAAAAAGGCTTAAGAGAGGCGCTGATCAGGGCGCTGACGGACGAGGGATATCTCGCGGACGGAGCTGCGGACGGAGAGGAAGGATACGAGCTCATCCGCACGGGGCTCTATGATCTGGTGATCCTCGATATCATGATGCCCGTCATGGACGGGCTCGAGGTCCTCAGGCGCATCCGCAAGGACGGCATCTCCACCCCCGTCATCCTGCTGACGGCGCGATCCTCCGTGGAGGACAAGGTCACGGGCATCGACAAGGGGGCCGACGACTATATGACCAAGCCCTTTGCGATGAAGGAGCTTTTGGCGCGTATCCGGATGGTGAGCCGCCGCGGCGGTGAAGGGATGCCGGATGCCGGCCTCAAGGCAGGCGATCTTGTGCTCGATACGCAGAGCTATCAGCTTTCCTGCACCGCGGGGAAGCGCAGCGTGCGTCTCCCCGTCAAGGAGTATCAGATGATGGAATATCTGATGCGCAACGCGGGCGCGGTGCTGACGAGGGAGCAGATCACGGAGCGGGTCTGGGGCTTTGACACGGAGGCCGAGTACAATAACGTGGATGTCTATATTTCTTTTTTAAGAAAGAAGCTTGCCTATATCAAAACAAAGACGGTGATACGCGCGGTGCGCGGTGCGGGGTACATGCTTGAAGCAGCAGACGATGATTGAAAAACTGAGAAAAAGGGTATTCCGGAGCGTGCTCCTAAGCGCCGCGGGCGTCCTGTTTGTGATTCTTCTCGGATGGAATATCATCAACGGATACCGGCTCGTGCAGCGCAGGGATCATTCGATCGCTGCGGCGGAGCGGTATTTCGGTCCGGGCGAGGGCAGGCCGTTTCGTCCGGGAGGACGGGGCGAGGGGGCCTTTGGCCCGGGAGATGCCGATGGCGCTCCCTCCGGCCCCGGAGAAGGAGAGCGTCCGGGCCTGCCGCCGGAGTTTGACGGCGGAGAGCTCATGATCTGGGAGACGGACGGAGAGGGACGCACGGTCTTGGTCAGCACGCCCGACATCCGCGCGGAAATCTTAAGCGCCGCGGGATGGTCCGCGCTGGCGTTTGGCATCGCCTGCTGTCTCTTTGCGCTGATGGCAAGGCTCATCGCCGCAAGGATCACCGCGCCCGTCGAGACCGCCATGGAGCGGCAAAAGCAGTTTATCGCGGATGCCTCGCATGAGCTCAAAACCCCGCTCACCGTGATCGATGCCAATGCGGCAGTGCTCGAAAAAAGTGTCGGCGAAAGCAAGTGGCTTGACTATATTAAGGAGCAGACCGCAAGGATGTCGTCTTTGGTGTCGCAGATGCTTATGCTCTCGAGGCTTGAGGCGATGCCCGCAGAAAGCGCGGCGCAGACCTTTGACGCCGCGGAGATCGTGATGGAGAGCGCGCTCCCATTTGAGAGCGCGGCCTACGAGCGGGGGATGACGCTCGAGAGTGACGTGCCGGATACGCTGATGATGAAGGGCGCACCGGAGGATATCCGGCAGCTTACGGGGATACTGATCGACAACGCGATCAGGCACGCCGGACCCGAAGGAAGCATCTCACTTTCGCTCGGCGAGGGGACGATGACCGGAAAAAGAAAGGAGATCCCTGCGGCGGTGCTTACGGTGAAAAACACCGGGGAGACGATCCCGGAGGATGCGCTCCCGCATCTTTTCGAGCGCTTTTACCGGGCGGATCCTTCGCGTGCCTATGAGGGGGAAAGCTTTGGCCTGGGGCTTGCGATCGCAAAGACGATCACGGAAAAGCACGGCGGCACGATCGATGTGACCAGCGCGGACGCCGTGACGACCTTTACGGTGCGCCTGCCGCGCGGCCTCTGAGGGCGATGCGGACAAAGACAGCCACGACGCAGTGATGAAGGGAAGGGAAGGAAGGATGCAAAAAAACTACAGACATGAGATGAAGCATGTGATCAATACCGCGGACATGCTCGCGATCAGACAGCGGATGCGCGCGGTCGCGACACCGGATCCTCACGCGGAAAACGGGGCCTACAAAATCCGGAGCCTGTATTTTGACAATGCGGACGACAAGGCGCTTAGGGAAAAGATCGACGGCGTCAACCGCAGGGAAAAATGGCGGATCCGCTACTACAATCTGGATCCCGCGTCCGTCATTCATCTCGAAAAAAAGAGCCGCACGGGCGGCCTCGGCACCAAGTATGACGCGGTTTTGACGAAGGAAGAGGCTGCGGCAATCGTAAGGGGCGAGACCGACTGGATGATCGATGCAAAGGATCGTCCGCTGGTGCAGGAGTTTTACTCCGCGTACAAAAATCAGGGGATGCGCCCCGTCGTGATCGTGGATTATACAAGGGAGCCCTTTATTTACGCGCCCGGCAACGTGCGCGTCACCCTCGATTACGATATCCGCACGGGCTTAAAAAACACGGATTTCCTGGATCCCTTGTGCGTGACCGTCCCCGCGCGTGATGCGCCGATCCTGCTCGAGGTCAAGTGGGACGCGTTTTTGCCGGACGTCATACGCGATGCCGTGCAGCTGGGCAGCCGCAGCGCACAGGCGTTTTCCAAATACGCGCAATGCAGGATGTACGGCTGACAATACGGATTGCTTACCATAGGGCTTTTGTCTTATCAATATAACGAAACAGGAGGAGAAAAAGACAATGACATTTCAGGACATCTTCAAATCAAGCTTTCTGGATAACGTAACGAGCATCTCCCTGCTGGACATGGTGCTCGCCATGGTGCTCGCCTTTGCGATCGGTCTCTTTATCTATCTGATCTACAAAAAGACCTACGCGGGCGTGATGTATTCGCAAACCTTCGGCGTGACGCTGGTGGCGCTCACGATGATCACGACCTTTGTGATTCTTGCGGTGACGAGCAACGTCGTGCTGTCCCTCGGTATGGTCGGTGCATTGTCCATCGTCCGCTTTCGTACCGCGATCAAGGAGCCTCTGGACATCGCCTTTTTATTCTGGGCGATCGCCGCGGGCATCGTGCTGGCGGCGGGACTCATCCCGCTTGCGGTCTTCGGCTCCGTCATGATCGGGATCATCGTGATGGTCTTTGCCTCGCAAAAGGAGCACACAAGCCCTTATATCGTCGTGCTTAAGGTCGACGGGGACGAGGCGGAGAAAAAGGCGCAGAAGCTGTTGAAGGAGCACACGAAAAAGTGCGTCATCAAGTCCAAGACCGTAAGGCCCGGTGAGGTGGAGCTCAATTACGAGATCCGCCTTGCCAGGGACAATACGGACTTCATCAATGCGCTCGCCGCGGGGGATGGCGTCAGCAGCGCGGTACTCGTAAGCTACAACGGGGATTACATGGGATAACAGCGAGGAAAAAATGAAACACTTTAATATCATCGCCACCGTCGTCACGATCTGCGCCGTTCTTCTCACCGTCCTCTTCATCAACGGCGAGGCGCTCGGTATCGAAAAGATCGTCGACGAGGATGCGGAGAGCTACACGGGCAGCGAAGATTTTACCACAAACGATCTGGACGGCGACTGGGACACCTCCTCCGCGACGATCATCACCTTAAACGGCACGGACGCACAGATTTCGGGGAGCGGCGCCTATGCCTACGACGGCAATGTCGTCATCTCCAACGCCGGCGATTATGTCATTTCGGGAACGCTGACGGACGGCTCGATTATCGTCGACGCCTACCAGTCCTCCAAGGTCCGGGTGATGCTTTCCGGGGCCGATGTGACCTGTACGGATGACGCGGCTTTTCGCGTCAACCAGGCGGACAAGGTCTTTCTGACCCTGGCGGAGGGGACGCTCAATACACTCACAAGCGGTGAGACGTACTCCGACGATGCGCTCTCGGACAACGCGGGCGGCGCGATTTTTTCTCATGACGATCTGACGATCAACGGATCGGGGACGCTCACCGTGTCCGCATCATACAAGCACGGGATCGATGTCAACGACACGCTGGTGATCACCGGCGGAACTATCACGGTGCGTGCGCCCGCGGACGGCCTGCACGTCAATGACGCGGTCAAAATCGGCGGCGGGGCGCTGACGATCGACGCGGGGGACGACGCCCTGCACTGCGACATGACGGTCCTCATTGCGGGAGGTGACCTCCTTGTCACGTCCTGCTACGAGGGCATCGAGGCGCAGCAGATCACGGTGAGGGACGGCAATGTCACGATTTATGCCTCGGATGACGGCTTTAACGCCAACGGCGGCACCACCATGAATCTGTCCTTCCTGCCGGGCGCAGCCGCGTATGACACGGAGACGTCTGCAGCTGATGAGACAACGCTTGACCCCTTTATCGATATCTCGGGCGGCGTCGTCACGATCATCAACGAAACCGGACGTGACGCGGACGGTCTCGATTCCAACGGAGACATCTATATCTCCGGCGGTGAGGTATATGTGTCCCTCGTCAACAGCGGATCCAACTCCGCGATCGACTATGCCTCGGAGGCGGGCGGCGTGTGCGTGATCACGGGCGGGCGTGTCATCGCCTGCGGCTCCTACGGGATGGCGGAGCATTTTGACGCCACGAGCACGCAGGCAGCGGTATTGTACAATTTTTCGGACGGTGCCGTGGCGGGGACGCGCTTTGTGCTCGAGGACGCGTCCGGCCATGAGCTGATGAGCTGGGAGGTGCCCTGCAGCTTTTCCTCGGTCAACGTGAGCTGTCCGGAGATCGCGGTCGGGGACACCGTAAACATCGTCATCGGGGAGCTGACGGAGGAGATCACGATCGCCTCGGCCTCCGCCTCCTACGGTGATGTGGAGAGCGCGGGCTTTGGCGGAGGCTTTCATCAGGGCGGAGGCATGAGGCAGCGCGGACAGGGTGCTGACGGTGCCAATGCCGAAGCAGGCGGCGGAATGCCGTCACTGCCCGAAGGGATGACGGAGGGAGAGATGCCGACACCGCCGGAGGGCATGACAGAAGGAGAGATGCCGACACCGCCGGAGGGCATGACAGAAGGAGAGATGCCGACACCGCCGGAAGGCATGACGGAAGGAGAGATGCCGACACCGCCGGAGGGCATGACAGAAGGAGAGATGCCGACACCGCCGGAAGGCATGACGGAGGGAGAGATGCCGGCACTGCCCGAAGGTATGACGGAGGGCGAAATGCCTTGGGAGATGATGCGGGAGGCGGAGACTGCCGGGACGCAGACGCAGACCGTACAGACTGCAGGAGGCACCTCACTCTCAGAGCTGACGACGGGTGCCCGCGCGGAGCTTATCGCGGCCGCGGCTCTCCTTGCGGCAGGCATCGGCTTTGCCTGCGCCTACCGCAGACGCGGGATATAACAACTGTCCCGTTTTTGACCCCGGACACAAGATGTGGTATAATTTTTAAAGTGTGTGCTTTGTCAGGGGGAGCAGGGGAGATGAAAAAAATCATGGCAGCGGCACTGGCCGTTCTGATGCTGATCAGTCTGTATCCTTCGGTGGCCTGTGCCGCCGATGTCAACATCAACAATTTTGATTCCAAAAGATATGCGGACAATTATCCCGATCTGAAGGCGGCGTTTGGTTACGACCATTATGCGCTGTGGCATCACTATGTCAATAACGGCGCCGCGGAGCGGCGCGTCGTCTATACGCTCGGGGGCGAGGTCGGCACCTTTACGGAGGTGGCGCTGTCGAGTGCGACCTTTGACTCGAGACGCTATGCCGATGATTATGCCGACCTGAAGGCGGCGTTCGGCTACGATCACAATGCGCTCTGGAATCATTACATCGTCTACGGCAGGACCGAGAACCGCAGGGTCTATACGATCGAAGGTCAGCCCATGCAGGGAGAGCCCGTGCGGGCAACGTTTGAGGCGCAGTTTGCGCAGCAGATGCTTTCGCTTGTCAACGCGCAGCGTTCGGCGGCGGGGATGAGCCCGCTGCAGCTGTCCGACGGTGCGATGGCGGCGGCACGCGTGCGGGGCGAGGATTTTCTGCGTTATTACGAGGCGGGTTATGTGCTCACCAATGTACCGCATATCCGGCCGGACGGGTCTTCTTTTACATCCGCGTACGCGGTGCGTTCTCCCTCCAAATACGGGGAAAATGTCATGGCGACCTACTGGTTCTCGTATGACGACGCGGCCTCTTTTACGGCGAGGGCCAACGCGTCCTTTGCGGCATCGAGCAGCCATTATCTGCAGATGATCAGCGGCAATTACAGCTACGCGGGCTTTTATCCCGCCTACATCCGCGAGTACGGTGCCGCGACACTGTACGTGGTGATACAGGAGTATCATAACTAAAGCCGGCGTCCTGCGGCGATGCGGATGCCGTGCTTGCACGGGCAGAGGCATCGACATAGGACGCGCAAAAGAGATGAGGAAAAAAGTGACGCGAAATGCTTTTCTGAGCGGCACGATTTCCGAATCTCTTTAGGATTTCGTAAGTTGCGTCAGCAACGGAGAAATCCGTCGGCTTTAGAGAGCTGCTTAAGCAGCGAAGCGACGCGCAGCCCTAAAGACTTAAGAGGGAGTAGAATCATGTCCAAAAAAGTACTCATCATCGGTTCCGGCCCGATCATCATCGGGCAGGCGTGCGAGTTTGACTACTCCGGCACGCAGGCGCTCAAGGCGTTGAAGAGTCTCGGCTACGAGATTGTTCTTGTCAATTCCAATCCCGCCACGATCATGACCGATCCGGAGATGGCGGATATCACTTACATCGAACCGCTCAACGTAGCGCGGCTGACACAGATCATCGAGAAAGAAAGACCGGACGTCCTCCTCCCGAACCTCGGCGGACAGTCCGGTTTAAATTTATGCGCCGAATTATACAAGGCGGGCGTTCTGGACCGGTACGGAGTCGAGGTCATCGGCGTCGAAGTGTCCGCGATCGAGCGCGGCGAAGACCGGATCGAGTTCAAGGAAACGATGAACCGGATCGGCGTGGAGATGGCCAGGAGCGAGGTCGCCTACTCCGTGGAGGAGGCGCTGTCGATTGCGGAGGGACTCGGCTATCCGGTGGTGCTGCGTCCCGCTTACACGATGGGCGGTGCCGGCGGGGGCCTCGTCTACAACCGCGACGAATGCAGGACGGTATGCGAAAGAGGTCTGCAGGCCTCCCTGATCGGGCAGGTGCTGGTCGAGGAATCGATCCTCGGCTGGGAGGAGCTGGAGCTGGAGGTCATCCGCGACAGGACGGGTCACATGATCACGGTCTGTTTTATCGAAAATATCGACCCCGTGGGTGTCCATACGGGCGATTCTTTCTGTACCGCACCGATGCTGACGATTTCCGAAGAACTGCAGAAAAAACTGCAGGAGCAGGCGTACCGGATCGTCGAGCATATCGGTGTCATCGGCGGCACCAATGTGCAATTCGCGCATGACCCGGTGTCGGGACGTGTTGTCGTCATCGAGATCAATCCCCGCACGTCGAGGTCGTCGGCGCTCGCCTCGAAGGCGACCGGTTTTCCGATCGCGCTCGTTTCCGCCAAGCTCGCGGCGGGGCTTACGCTTGCCGAAATCGAATGCGGCAAATACGGCACGCTCGACAAGTATGTGCCGGGTGGCGATTACGTCGTGGTCAAATTTGCCAGATGGGCTTTTGAAAAATTCAAAGGTGTCGAGGACAGGCTCGGCACACAGATGCGCGCGGTCGGCGAGGTCATGTCGATCGGAAAGACGTACAAGGAGGCGCTGCAAAAGGCGGTGCGCTCCCTCGAAAAAGACCGCTACGGCCTCGGATACGTCAGGGACTTTCATGAGAAGAGCAGGGAGGAACTCCTGTGGATGCTGGCGGTGCCTTCGAGCGAGCGGCACTTCCAGATGTATGAGGCGCTCCGCAAGGGCGCCACGGTGGAGGAAGTCCATGAGGCGACCAGGGTCAAGGAGTATTTTATCGCGCAGATGAAGGAGCTGGTGGAGGAAGAGGAAGCGCTCCGGAAGGAGTATGCCGGAGCGGTTTCCCGCATACCCGGGGAAACCCTCCGCAAAGCAAAGGAGGACGGCTTTTCCGACAAATACCTCGCGCAGATCCTTCACTGTGAGGAAAAGGAGATTCGCGATGCGCGCGAGGCGGCCGGCATTGTGCAGCGCTGGGAGGGCGTCCACGTCTCCGGAACCGAAGACAGCACCTATTATTACTCCACCTACCACCCCTCCGCCCCGCCCGCAAGAGGTGTTGGTACGGGTGACGGCCAAGGGCCCTTGAGCGACCACATCGAAGATCACAGGACGAAGCACTCCGCTGCTGAGTCCGTAAGTACGTCTTCATTGCGCAGGGAGGCGACGACGCCCATCGACGCGGATGCGTCGATTTCAAATGGCGGAGGAGCTCTCAATGCCCTGACCGGGAGCATTGCGTCAATCGGGGAAACAGGCGCTCACAAGGTGATGATTTTAGGCGGGGGACCTAACAGAATAGGTCAGGGCATTGAATTTGATTATTGCTGCGTCCATGCCGCCAAAGAACTCCGCCGCCTGGGCTTTGAGACGATCATCGTCAACTGCAATCCGGAGACGGTATCCACCGACTACGATACCTCGGACCGTCTCTATTTTGAACCTCTCACACTCGAGGATGTGCTCTCGATCTACCGGCATGAACAGCCGCTCGGCGTCATTGCACAGTTTGGCGGGCAGACGCCGCTGAACCTGGCAGCCTCCCTGAAGGCAAACGGTGTCACGGTGCTCGGCACGCAGCCGGAGGTGATCGATCTGGCGGAGGACAGGGACCGTTTCCGCGCGATGATGGAAAGACTGCATATCCCGATGCCGGAGTCCGGCATGGCGACCACGGTCGAAGAAGCGATCGCGATTGCCGTGCGCATCGGATATCCCGTCATGGTGCGGCCCTCCTACGTGCTCGGCGGGCGCGGGATGGAGATCGTCTATGACGACGAGGACATGACGTCTTACATGCAGGCCGCGGTCGGCGTGACGCCGGACCGTCCGATCCTGATCGACCGTTTCCTCGATCATGCCCTGGAATGCGAAGCCGATGCGATCGCGGACGGCACACATGCTTTTGTCCCGGCGGTCATGGAGCATATTGAACTGGCGGGGATACATTCGGGCGATTCCGCCTGTATCATCCCTTCGCGGCATATCCCGGGCGATCTGCTGCGCACGATCGAGGAATATACGAGAAGGATCGCGGAAGAGATGCATGTCGAGGGTCTCATGAATATGCAGTATGCGATCGAAGGCGATACCGTCTATTGCATTGAGGCCAATCCGAGAGCCTCACGCACGGTGCCGCTGGTGTCCAAGGTGTGTAACATCCGGATGGTGCCTCTTGCGATTGATGCGATCATGCGTACCGTGACGGGAGAGACATCGCCCGTGCCCGGCCTGAAGCGGTCGGAGATTCCTTATTACGGGGTCAAGGAGGCCGTGTTCCCGTTTAATATGTTCCAGGAGGTCGATCCGGTGCTCGGTCCCGAGATGCGCTCGACCGGAGAAGCCCTCGGGCTTGCGCAGACCGCCGGAGAAGCCTATCTCAAGGCGCAGGAGGCGGCGGGAGCCCATCTGCCTTCCGCGGGGACGGTACTGATCAGCGTCAACCGGAAGGATAAGCCGGAAATGCCGCAGATCGCACAGATGTTCCATGAAAACGGGTTTCAACTGATGGCGACCGGTCGTACCGCCGACATGATCGAGGCGGC
Source organism: Lachnospiraceae bacterium (assembly GCA_017448245.1). GTDB lineage: Bacteria > Bacillota > Clostridia > Lachnospirales > Lachnospiraceae > Butyrivibrio. The sequence continues at coordinate 39,695 of JAFSLV010000008.1, forward strand.
GGGCATTCCCGTACAGCGCGTGCTCAAGCTGTATGAGGGGCGGCCCAATATCATCGATCATATGAAAAACGGCGAGATCGACCTGATCATCAATTCGCCGGTCGGCAAGATGAGCGCACATGACGACTCATATCTGCGCAAAAATGCGATCAAACTGGGAATTCCGTATCTGACGACGATTGCGGCTGCCAGAGCCGCAGCGGAAGGGATCCGCAATGCCGGACAGCACGGGACGGGAGTGCTGCAGTCACTGCAGGCCTGGCACGGGCAGATAAAACAAGCCACTGAGAACCGTCCCCTTTGACCGGAAACAAGCCACTGAGAACCGTCCCCTTTGGCCCTTTCTTCTTATAAAAAATATTTTTTGAAAAACTATAAACTTATCACGTCAAACGGCCGATAAAAAAAGTGACCCGGCGGATGTGATATATTTTCCGCAACGGGCAAAAAAGATTCAGATCTGACGGAACGCCCGCAACATCGAGCCAAGGATTTAATGAACGAAGGGATTCGTACACGTAGGTACCATCCCGATCGCACATGAATCGACGGCTCGTTTTTTATTGGAGCGGGACGTGAAAAGGAGACAAAAGGAAGGGCATGTGGTTCCGGGGGCGGAACCGAGGGTGAAGGAGGACATATCATGAGACTCTTACTCAAAAACCAGGCAACAAGAAAAAAGGTCAGAACCAGAATCGCGGCATTTATGGTGGCGCTTTTGGTTCTTATCTCCACGGTAGGAAGTAATTTCTACGCGATGAAAGCCTATGCGGCGGAAGAAGGCGTGGCGGAGGAGGTGCAGCTGGCGCAGGAGGCGGCGGCCGAGCCCGCACAGGAAGCGCCCGCACAGGAAGAAGCACCGGCCGAGCCCGCGCAGGAAGCACCCGTACAGGAAGAAGCAGTAGCGGAACCCGTACAGGAAGCTCCCGCACAGGAGGAGACGCCTGCCCCCGTACAGGAAGCACAGCCCTCACAGCCCGAGACCCCCGCAGCCCCCGCGGAAGAAATCACCCTGCCCGAAACCATAGAAGAAGTACCCGCACAGGAAGCGGAAGAGCAGACAGAAGAAGCAGCAGAAGCGGAAAAAACAGAAGAAACGGCGCAGGAAGCGCCCGCGGAAGAGGAAAAAGCATATCCCGCAGCCACCTGGACCGGTGAAACCGCGGATGTGCGCGTGAGCGCCTCCGTCGGCGAGGGCGTCTTCCCGGAAGGCACGGAGATGAGGGTGTCTCCGGTTTCCGCACAGGCGGCGATCAGCGCGGCGCAGAAGATGACGGGTGAGAGCACCGAGATCGTGGACGCGGTCGCGGTGGACATCACCTTCCATTACGACGGAAAAGAGATCCAGCCGCAGGGCGCGGTGAATGTGCAGCTTTTCGCGAAGCGCGCGGTGCAGGGCGAAAGCCACAACGCCGTCACGATCGACGACCACGGCAACGCGGCACCGGTGGCGGATGCCTCCTCCCGCACGAGCGCATTTGATACGGATCATTTCACGGTCTATGGTATCGTCGGCGGCAACTACACGGATGAGGATGTGCAGGAGCATGTCCGCCACACCTATATCTTCTATGTGGACGACGTCAAGGTCGACGAGGTCATCGTGCATAACGGCGACGCGTTCACGGTGCCTGCGAACCCGGCAGGAGACGCAAAGCACAAATTTGCCGGCTGGTATGAGATTGAAACGGATGCGTCCGGCACAGCGGCAAAGGAAGGTGACGCATGGAAGCTGACGACAGAGGCGGTCATTTCGGCTGCTTCTTACGACAAGGTGGCGGATGACGAAACGGAGGACAGGATCATTTATGTCGCCGCGAAATTCGACACGCAGTATACGATTACGATTTATACGAATGAGGATCAAAAGGTTGTCTTTGACACCGACACCGGAGAAGATGAGGAAACTATAGAGCTGACCTCTCCGGATGAAGCGATGAAAGCGGGCTTCCCCGTTCCTGCCGGTGAAACATTGACCGGATGGAAGAATGTTGACCCGGATGGTGCGCAGGTGAGTGCCGATAATACAATCAAAATTGACGGCGACGACATCGAGCTCGTGCCGGTCTTTGCGGCCGCCCACACGGTGAGCTTCGATAAAGTAAAGACGCTGTTTGAGGATTATCAGGTGCCGGACCAGCGCGTACTGGACGGTGAGAAAGTAACGGCTCCCGATGTGTTCAAGGTTGGCAGCGTGTACAGGGGCTATCGGTTTGACGGCTGGTATGATAAGAATCCGGATGAATATGACGACGCGAAAGAATTTAATTTTGACGATAAGCTGACCACGGAGAGTCCGGATGCGTTCACCCTCTACGCCAAGTGGACGCCGCAGGAAGTGCAGATCAAAGTTGAGATCTGGCTGGAAAACGCCAATGACACCGGCTATACGCGGCATGCTACGGATGACACGTTCAAGGTCGAGGCGGACGGAACGATTCCGCTGGATGAGATTCTGAAAGTATATCATGACAATAAGTACCGGACACCCAAGGACCCCGGCTACTTCCATCTGAACGGGACGAAGAGTTATGAGCAGAATCCGGATGCCACGGAGCAGCTGCTTTCCGACAACCGTCCCGCGGTGGAGATTTCCGACAGCAGGGGCGAAGTCGCGAAGTATTCCGTGGCGGAGGTCAATGGCGGCAGCTACGATGCCGCGGCCAATCCCGACGGCACGACGGTGGTGCGCATCAACTACAGCCGCGACACCTACAACCTGAAATTCGCGTTTTACAATACCGGCGGATTCATCACGGACGCTAACGGCAGCCAGGTTTTGAATGAGGACGGAAAAAAGCTGGCGCCCGAGGGGTATGCAAATGTCGAGCTTCCGACACTCCGGGTCAAGTACGGCCAACACCTGTACAAGCGCACGCATTTTTACAGCGACTGCGATGGCGCAATGTTTGACGCTTATCTTAAGACGCAGCCCTGGTTCTTTGAAAAGTCCGGTATGGACACCGGCGGACAGACCGTGTTTGACGAGTCCAACCAGAACTATCCGATCAGACCGGCCAGCGATATCGGTGATGGAGGGGAGCTCGGTGTCAGGGTCTATCTCAACGGCGACCAGAAGAACTATCCGATCGAAAGCCGCTTCTACGACGAGGCGTGGACGGCGGAGCAGGTCGTCAATGGAGAAGCCGGCGCGTATTCTTCCGAGACAAGAACGGTCGTCTATCTGACGGATCATCCGCATGAGTATACGATCGGCGCAAGCGGCGGCGGTTACCGGCTGGTGCAGATCACAAACTTTGGGTCCGTCCAGCTGAACAAAGCGGGCGATTATCAGGCGCTTAACGGGCAGGTGATTGCAAACGGAACCCACAAATTCAAGTGGATCAACGGCAACAACAGAAATGAGGAATGCGAGCCGATCATCCTGCACTATATGCCGGTCAGCTACACGATCACCTTTAAGCAGACGCGGGGCGGCACGGTCAATGGCGGACGCCTGGTGGATGGTGACACCAAGGTGAATGACATCGTACTGGGACCCTTCTTCTATGACCAGGAGATCAATATTGCGGCGCTGATGGCGGCGAACGAACGCTTTGCAAATGACGGCTGGACGACCTTAAAGGACGCTAACGGCGTGGTCTACAGCGCAAAGGACGGCTGGCAGGGCAATGTGGATGAAGAAGGCAATTTCCCTGTCAGGATGCCCGCACAGAACCTTGTCTTCTATAAAGAGTGGGAATGTGACACCTACACGGTGACCTTTGACTGGAGCCGCGACGGACTGCCTGACGGGACCGAAAAGGTCTTTACGGAGGAAAACATCGCCTACGGCGACGCCGTGAAGAATCCGGCGGATGCAGACAAAGCCGCCGCGAGCAGGGAAGGCTATGTGCTGCTGGGCTGGAAGGCCTTTGAAAGAAACGCTGACGGTACGAAGGGTGCTCCGATCAGCGATGCCTTCTACAGCTTCAATACGCCGGTGACGAAAAACCTCTATATCGAAGCGCAGTGGGCGTCCGTGAACGGATACAACGGATACAACGTCGTGTATGATAAAGGAGCGCATGGCACAGTCAGCGGTGCGGATGAATACGGAAAGAAAGAGGATCCGCAGAAGTATGATTCCAAAGCCAATGCACCCGTGAAATATATCGCGACCCCGGAGGAAGGATGGGTATTCACCGGCTGGGCGATCGGCAAGGCGGACGAAAATTCGACGCTCTACGGCTCCGGCAGTGTGTTCTACTATACCGAAGCAGCCGATGCGGCGGACGGGGCGGAAGACAGCGTCCTTACGCTCATCGCGCAGTATGAAAAAATCGAGCGCCTGACGGATGTGACCTATCATACGAATTTCCCGGAGGGAATCGGACAGACCGAGCGGTACCTCAAATTAGAGAAGGTTGCGGTATGGAATGACGGGTTCATCGTTGCCGTACCGGATACGGAGCTCGGATTCCCGCGCAGGGTTACTGTCGGAGACAGCATCTTCGAGTTTGTGGCCTGGACGAATACGGAAGGCGAGAAGATCTTTACGGATGACAGTAACCGTGAGTACTTCGATCCCGGAGAGACTGCCGCGGCCGGCATCAAGGACAACCATCTCTACGCCACCTGGCGCGTGATTGAGCTGACGACGCTGACGGTGAATAAGGTCTGGAGCGATGCGTTCAATGCGGACGGCTCACGTCCCGCTTCCGTGACGATCCGCGTGATGGCGGGTGGCGTGGAAGCAGCCCGCGTGACACTGTCCGCGGAGAACAGCTGGACGCATACCTTTACGGGTCTGGATGCAAGCAAAACCTATACGGTAGAGGAAGTGGACGTACCTGCGGGCTACACGGTTTCGTACAGCGGAAATGCACAGGACGGCTTCACGGTGACCAATGCGCATACGCCCGTGACACCGCCGACACCGCCGACCCCGGTACCCCCGACACCGGTACCTCCGACGCCGGTACCTCCGACGCCGGTACCTCCGATTCCCGAGGGAGAACTTCCGGACGATGATCCGGACGATGTGCTCCCGCCGATCGCGGAAGCGGACGCCCCGGCCGTCCTCGGAGTGCTGCGCAGGACGGATGCCGATGCCACGGTATTCGGTGCAAGACGCGGCAAGACCGGTGAATCGAGAGCGGCTACGGCCGATGCGCTGGCCTTCTTATTCGGCAGTCTCGCGCTGACGGCCCTGATCAAGGGAAAGAAAAAGGAAGGCTGAAGCGGTAAATATTAAAAAATCATAAATAGGGAGATTTTCTTTACAACAGATCGTTTTTATGATAAAATGAGTCTGTAAAAAGAAAAGCAGGTATACACCAATCTGACGGAACGCCCGCAACATCGAGCCAAAGATTCGTGAAAGCGGGAGATTCGACGGAACTTGAGTCTCCCGTTTTGTTACATGAATGTAGTTTGGCTCGGTTTTTTTTACGGACAAACAAAGGGCAGAAGGGAAACGCAGGGAAGCAGGGAAGTACGTTACAAGGATGTAACAAGGAGGTGCGTCATGAGACGGTTGTTGAGAAACCAGGCGGTAAGAAAAAAGATCAGGACAAGAATCGGCGCGGGGCTGATCGCCTTTCTGGTGATCTGTTCCACCATCGGTTCCAACTTTTTGTCGCTGAAAACGTATGCGGCGGAGGAGGGACTGTTTGAAGAAGCCCCGCCCGCGGAAGAGCCGCCTGCACAGGAGGACCCGCCCGCAGAAGAGCCGCCCGCGGAAGCTCCGCCCGCGGAAGAGCCGCCCGCACAGGCACCGGCGGAAGCCGCGCCCGCGGAAACACCCGCGGAGCAGGCGCCCGTGAATGTGCGCTTTGAATATCGTGCCTCGGAGGGCGGTACGGTCACGTTGCCCGCGGAAGACATCAATCCCGCAGCGGTTGCCGTTCAGGGTTCGCTGGCTGTTGCACAGGAAGGATATACCTTTGCATACTGGGCCGATGAAAACGGCGTTGCGGTTTTCTATCAGGCGCATTTCATTCCCGCTTTTGAAGGCAGCCCGCGAATCTTTACCGCGTTCTTTAATAAAGTAGAAACGCCTGCACCCGCGCAGGAGGAGACACCCGCTCAGCCTGAAGGGGAGACGCCTGCGGATAACGGGCAGGAAGAGACGGCTGTAACAGAGGAAGAGAAGACAGAAGAGACGAAGGAATCCGCGGAGGAGACTGCGGAAACCAAAGAAGCATCCGAAGAGGAGGAAGCGGAGGAAGAGAAGGAAGAGGCGAAAGAGGAAGAGGCGGAAGAAGAGGAAGAAACGGAAGAGGAAGCGGCAGAGGAAGAAACAAAGTATCCCGCCGCGACCTGGACGGGCGAGACGGGCGATGTGAGAGTCTACGCCTCCGTCGGCGAGGGCGTCTTCCCGGAAGGCACCTCGATGCAGCTGGCGGCGGTATCTGCCTCGAGCGCGATCGCCGCGGCACAGGAGACTGCGGAGGAAGGAAAGACGGTCGTCGACGCGGTTGCGGTCGACATCACCTTCCATTATGAAGGCGCGGAGATCCAGCCGGAGGGCCCGGTCTCTGTCCGCATCAGCGCAAAGCGTTCCGTCGAGGGCGAGTCCCACGAGGCGGTCACGATCGACGGTAGCGGTTCCGCGTCGGTTGTGGGCGGTGCCAGCGACCGCACGGGCGCTTTTGAAACCAATCATTTCACGGTCTATGCCATCGTCGGCGAGAGCTATGAGGACGAGGTGGCGGCACATGCCAGATATACATACGAGTTTTATGTGGACGGTGTCCTGATCGATACGCAGATCGTCAAGGACGGGGAAACGCTGACGGTGCCTGCGGACCCGGCGGGCGACGGTAAAAAGGTCTTTGCCGGCTGGTTTACCGGGGACGAAGCAGGTGAGCGTGCACAGGAAGTGACAGCAGGCCCGGTCACCATCCCCGCGAAGGATGCGGAGGGCAATCCGACGCAGGATCAGACCATCGCGGTCCATGCGGCCTTTGATGACGGTTATGAGGTGATCTTTTATACCGATCCGGTAAAGAGTGCGATCCTGACCACCGTGACGGGCGCCGCGCCCGATACGGTATCGACCGCGGGAATCGAGCCCGCGCAAAAGGACGACTTTGTCTTTATCGGATGGAAGAAAGACGGCGCGGAGGATACGGACATTGTCGGGAGCGCCGGCGCCGATGACGCGGACGAAGAAGGCAACGTACATCTCGTGCCGGTATACGGCGAAGAGGTGACGGTGTATTTCGACAGCCTCGGCGGATCGGACGTGGAGCCTGAGATTGCGGGAAAGGGAGAACTCATGGATCCTCCCGCGAATCCCGTGCGCGAGGGCTATTCCTTTGACGGATGGTACGAGGACTATACGCCCGAGACGGAGGGAAGTGAGGCCGTATATGGCGGACAGTGGTTTGCGTCAGGTGCGCAGGAGGTCAACGGGACTGCCACGCTGTATGCGAAGTGGAAGGCGGAAAAAGCGACCTATACCGTGCAGGTGCGCAAGGAGCACGCCAATGATGACGGATATGATGTCGTGGAAACAAAGGAGCTTACGGGCGACGTGGACGGGGTCATCCCGATGCAGGACATCATCAGCAGCTATGCCGGGAGATCTTATGAGGGCTTCCATCTCAACGGCACGGGTGCAAAACAAAGTGATGCCAAGTTTAAGGACAACGGCGCCTCCATCGAGATCCTCGACGGCAGCGGCAATATCGTCGGCGCATATGATGTCATGAGCGGCTGGGTCAGCGGAAGCGAGGATACCGCAAGGATCGCCGCGGACGGTTCGACGACCGTGCGCGTCAATTACAGCCGCCATACCTATACGTTGTATTTCCGCCTGGATATCAATATCAGTACAAAAGACAACGGCAATTTTGCGGGCACTCCGTACGGATTGAACCTGGCAAACGGCGTGTCGCCGGCCTATGATGCCGAGGGCAATGCGGTCACGTCGATTGCCGGTCAGACCACCGTCATCAAATACGGGGAGAACATGTACCAGAGGGCCTATCTGCAGAACCCCGCAGTGCAGGCATTTATGGGAACGCCCGGCTTCAAGTTTAATGCCTACTGGCGCGATATCGGCGGACAGACGGTTTTTGACAGCACCAACCAGGGACTCAATTTCTATCCGAAGAGCGGCATCGAGGACGGCGGCGGAGCGGTGTGCGTGATCACGCTGGCCCAGAACCAGAAGCCGTATACCTTCCGCAGTGTCTTTTATGAGCAGGACGGTCAGACGGTGGCGTTTGAAACGATCAATACCATCGGATATGATATCTATCACGCGCACACGTTCCAGACCGGCGCGGTGATTGCGGGCATTGACAGCAGCGGCACAAACAGGGGTAAGTACCGCCTGGTCAACGTGACGGGATACCGCGAGGTGGCTGACGGCGGGGATCCGCAAGCGAACGGATCGCATAAATACCGGTTTGTGATCGGCCCCGACGGCAACCCGGAGGAGCTGGTACTGCACTATGTCCCTGTCGCCTACAGTGTGCGCTTCTATCACAATGACGGCACGGGAGCGAAAACCGACGGTGTCGTGGGAGGCAGCACCGACATCTATCCCGGGGCGGACATCAGCGCCATCTGTGCTTCTTCTCTGCCGGATTACGTGGTCAATGAAAAGACCTGCGTCAGGGAGGGCAGACTCTATGTGTTTCAGGGCTGGTACGACAATGCGGCCTGTGCCGGCGATCCCTTCAATTTTGCGGGAGCCGTCATGCCGCTTGAAAATCTCAGCTTTTATGCCAAGTGGGCACCGGCCAATGTCGCGGTTACCTTCCATCCGATGAACGGGGCGGAGGGCAATGAGGATATCAATACGGAAACAAAGGCCCTGACGCCGAGCGGCAAGGCACCGTGGCGCGGCGCGCCTGCGGCCGCGGGCGTAAGGCAGGGACAGACCTTCCTGTACTGGGCAAAGGACAGCGAGGACGGTGAAAGATTTAACTTCAATGAAAAGCTGACGGCGGACACGCACCTGTATGCGGTATGGGCCGAACCCGAAGTGCCTTATACGGTACGCTACGAGACGGACGCGCGCGGCAGACTCCCCGCAGGTCTGACAGACATGACCACGGATGCCGACGGCAACAGCTACGGCACGGATCCCAGGTCCTATGACGCGGGCGCGTATGCGGCGGTTTTCGGGCAGGCCATACCGGAGACGGGCTATATCTTCACCGGCTGGCAGATCAAAGACAGTGCGGATGTGACGGTCACATCCGGCACCTTCAGGATAAGCGACGGCAATCCGGCGGCAGAGTCGCATGAGATTACGCTGGTTGCGCAGTACGCACCGGTGGAAAAGAAGACGACCTTTGTCACCTTCCATTCCAACTATCCCGCCGGTCCCGCGGATACGTCCGTAAAGAAGGGCGTGGAATTGACGGGCGACGTGGAGAAAGGAACACTCACCGTCAACGGTGATTATGTGATTGATGATGATGCGCAGAGCCTTGGATTTGCGCCCGAGCAGCCGGCAAACGGCACCTATACGTTTATCGGCTGGTCGACGGATCCCGCAGGCGGCAATGTCTTTGCGACCGAAGAGGAAGCGATGGCCGCGGCGGAACTGTATGTGAGGGGAGAGACGGCGGTGGCCGGCATGGAGGAAAATCATCTCTATGCGGTCTGGAAGCTGGAAGTCATAGAGGCCCCGCGTTCGAACCCGCCCGGTCCCGACCCGGGCCCCGGATCCGATCCGACGCCTGCGCCCGCGGATCCGGAGACACCTCCCGTCGGCGGCGGCGATGAGTCCGATGTGCCGGAGATGCCGGTAGCGGCAATCCTCGAGGAAGAGGAAGAGGAGGAAGAGGAGG